>CP014326.1:260000-895974 GCA_001560895.1 Streptococcus mitis | reverse complement strand
AGACTTATCAGCTACTTCCTCATCCAACGTACACAGGATAAACTTACGATTTCCACCATCTTCAGCATTCAGTTGCATGACTGCATCAGCTGTAGTACCAGAACCACCGAAGAAATCGAGGATAACAGAATCTTTTTTTGTTGATATTGTTAAAATATGTTTAATCAATCCAGTCGGCTTCGGAGTATCGAACATTTTTATACCAAATAACTCCTGAATTTGTTTTGCAGCGTGTAAATTCTTTTCCAGTTCATCCCAGAAGGAATTTGGCGCGACGCCTTCCTTAACTTTATTTAGATATAATTTGTATCTAGGAAGACTACTATCAAAATTAATTTCTTCACGATTGATCATTTCTTTAATAGTTTCTTTACCAAATCGCCAATTCCCCGTATTAGATCTATACTCTTGTCCCGTTTTAGGATTAACAATAATGAAGTCTGTTGCTACTGAATACCTACCTCCAGCTGTTGGTGCTGTTAGTTTTTCTAATTTATACTTCCCTTTTCCATCCCCATCATCAAGATTATATTGTGCTAATTGTTTCTCACTTCTCGGTAAAAGATTAAAATCAAATTTATCATTTTCACCCTTAGAATATATTGTTACGTACTCATGAAGAGAAGGCAGGTGATCATTATTATCAAAAACCTTTCGTTTCCAAATAGCTTCACCAATATAACTTTCTTCACCAAATATCTCATCACAGATAGCTTTCAGATTAGCTTGTTCATTATCATCAATAGAGATAAAAATAACACCTGAATCCTTGAGGAGATTACGTGCTAGACGGAGACGTGGATACATCATATTGAGCCAGTCTGAGTGGTAACGAGCCGAAGTTTTTTCATTTTTGGTAAGCCCAACGACCTGGCGTCCTTCTTCATCCAAAAGTTCCATCTCTTCCTTCAACTCTTCATCTGTTTTTTGGAACTTATCAGAGTATACAAAGTCTTTTCCAGTATTATAGGGTGGATCGATATAAATCATATCGATTTTTCCTAGATAGGATTCTTGTAAGATTTTCAAGACTTCTAAATTATCCCCAGTAATAAAGATATTTTCACTGTTTTCAAAGTCAACACTTTCATCAAGATCTGGTCTTAAGGTTTTGGTAGTTAGTCGCCCAGCTTCTGCGATAGCTTCACGCTTTCCAACCCAAGTAAACTCATAGGATTCTCGACCATCCACAATTTCCTCTGATAAAAACTGTTTTAGCTTCTCAAAGTCAATCGCAGGACGTAATCTGCCGTATTCATCCCTTTTTTCCGTCAGAACTTCAGGAAAAAGTTGACCAATTTTTGAAATATTATCTGTAAAAACATCTTTTGAAGTGAGATTTAATTTCTCAAGTCCAGAGTTTTCACCTGTGTGCTGTGCTGTGCTGTGCTCATGGTAGTATCCTTTCTTAGCTTTGTCAAGCTTTTGTAATTTTAATTTTATAAAAAAATTAAGTTGGCTTATCCTATTTTTGTATTGCTTAATTTTTAATAAATTACAGCTTCATTCTATCAAAAATAGAGGTTGAAATCAAAAGAGTTCCCTAATCTCAATTTCTGATTTTTCTTTATATTTATTATTTTAAATCATCATCACATAAAAATCTTTATCTGATGATTGCCCTAATATATGATCTGGTAATCCTAAATCCTGATTTTCCTTATCCAGAACCTACAGTCAATTTTGCTTCTTTAAAGCTTCTATTTCTTTCAATGTAGCCTGATATTCTCTTTTTATTTCTATTTGTTTTCTCATTGATTTTTCAGAGTACATCTTTTTCTTTAACTGTTGAGCCTTTTTCTCTAATTTATCTAATTGGTCACTGAGATCAATAGAGTTCCTAAGATTACTTGTTTCTAAAACTTGTAGCTCTTTCTTACCAGTTTCTTTTACAAGACTCTCATAGACATCATCTAAATCATTTCCCTCAAATTCAATGCTTACATCATCACGCGTCTGAAAGCGACGAACAATCTTAAAGTGCTTGCCATCCTTTTCTTGACTTAAAGGCTCTTTATAATGAATAAGAAGTTCTTCTTGATCTTGTGGATATTTTAATACAAAAGCTGTGTAAATCCCTAATCTTATATCTAGCTGTTCTAATAAAGTGAACGAAACATCCATTTGTTCGAGTTCTATCTCTAAAACCATGATTTGCTTCACTTTTTTCCCAGCAGGAATATTAGTGGTACTTGTATCAATCTGATGAGTAATTTGAATTGCTCTAATCTGTTCTCTTAATTCTTTCTTTTCTTTTACAGAAACATTAAGATTATCAAAAAAATCACTATTTCCCTTTTTATGAGGACGATATAGAAGGTGAGGTTTTGATAAGGCTGTATAGGATGGAAATTTAATCATCAGAATCTCCTTTCATCAATATGAAGAAACAAATTAGCTCAAAATCATCCATTCCCTCAATGCTCGTATTCATCAAATCAACAGATCCAAAGTTAAATAGGGCATCCATCGTTGAAATCTGATCATGTTCCATTAATTGATCAATTGCCTCTTGAAGCAATTCGGAATAAACAACCATTTCTTTACCGTCTTTTGTTTGACGATTAAACTTGTCTACTACTTGACTTAATGGCTTACTTTGACCCCGACAAATGCTACTGAGGTGTTCTAATATTTTCTTGCTTTCAGATGGAGATAACAGTAATTCTCCATTTTTATTGATGTAGAGGATATAATATGGGTGAAGCTGATTCTGATTATTTTTTCCTTTTAACTGTTCTTTGTTTTTTAGGACGAAAATGACACCTTCTGATTCTTTATTGGAGGCAGGTAAAATAGCTTGCAATCCTTTTGGAACTCTTTCTAACTCAGGATGTTCTTCCAAATACTTGAGAAGGTCCATACGATAATCTTCTAATCCTAAATCCATAATGGAAATACCATCATTCATCTCCTCTAGATCGACCACTTCATCTCTAAGACGTTCTAATTGTTTTCTTCGGTAATTATTATCCTCTATTTCTTCACTAGATAAAACGTTATCATCTGCTGTTGAAGTCAAGACAGAAATCTTCATTCTAGATTCAACCCTAGACTTGAGATCTATATACTCATCTAACTCAAGGTTCGGCCAAAAGTTAACCAATTGAATGTATTTATTTCGACTACCAATTCGATCCACACGACCAAATCGTTGAACAATACGGACAGGATTCCAATGGATATCGTAATTAACCATCATATCTGCATCTTGCAAGTTTTGACCTTCGGAAATCACATCTGTTGCGATTAAAAGATCAATCTCACTCTCATCACCAGGAAACAGAACATCACGAGATTTTGATTTAGGAGAGAAATAAGTTAGTAACGAATTGAGATCTTTATTTTTAGTTTCCAGAGTTGTTGCAAAACCTTTTGTACCTGAAATCTGAGCAGTGTAGAGACCATACTTATCCAAGACATACTGACTAATATGTTTATAAAGGTAGTTCGTTGTTGTCGCAAATGCGGAGAAAATGATCAATTTTTTATTGCCAGCATTGATTGGATTTTTTAGTTTCTCATCTATCAAGGTAAAAAGAGTCTGAAGTTTTTGGTCTTCTTGTGGTGTTATTTTACTGATTATATTTTCTAGCTCTGTCAATACTGCAAAATCTTGTTCTAACTCGACCTTCCAACTACGATAATCCATATCTTGTAGAGAAATCCGATTTTTCTTACCGATAGAAAACTCGAAATTACTATCTTCCAAATCAAAATCATCTTCATCAAAGTTCGGATCAACAGATAGATAATCCAAGCCTGTCAATTCATATTCCTCGATAGCCTTTAATGTCTTTTCTACATAATCTTTTACAACGTCTATTAAAGTATATCGAAAAGCTGCAACAGAACTTTCTAAACGTTTGAGCAGGTTAATCATCATCAGTTTTTTGATACCAGACTCACGACCAAACTGAGTTAAATTCCCCATTTTTCCTTCTTTACTTTTATCGTATTTAGCTCTCTTTGATGGGTAGATATGTATTGAAGGTTGATAGATAGTCAACTGTAGTTTATCAAGCAAGTGATATAATTTTTTATAGGTAATCCCAAGATTTGAAACTGTTAAATCAGGTTCAAAATTAAGAGGTTTTAAGCGCTGTGGAAACTCCCCAATAGCTTCTCTATCATAAAATTCGCGAATATGTTTTCTACTTCTAGCTATTGTTACACTATCTAGTACTTTAAAGAAATCAAAATCTAATGTAGATAATAGTTTATCTGTTGTTCTCTCTTCTGCAGGTAGGTCAGCCCACTTATTATAAGCAGATTGAGCGTTTCTGAAAATATCATTTATAGATGATTTGGTTTCTAATTTACTATCAATTTGATCCGTATCACCTTCATAGGCTAGAGCAATTTGATTTTTCAAATCATTAAAACGATTATTAACAGGTGTGGCTGATAGCATGAGTACCTTTGTAGGGACACCGGACTTTATGATGCGATTCATTAAACGGCTGTATCGATTTTCTCTCCCCTCGGATAAGTCATTTTCGCTAGAGCCTCCATTTCTAAAATTATGGGACTCATCAATGACAACCAAATCATAAGTATGCCAATTATTTAAGGCCAAATCAATTCCATTAGAGTGCCCTTTATCTCTACTGAGGTCTGTATGATAAAGGACATCATAAAGCAAATGTCTATCATAAATTGGATTATTTACATAATCATGACGATACATATTCCAGTTATTTTCTAACTTTTTAGGACAAAGTACTAAAATACGTTTGCCTCGATAAGCATAATAAGTCATGACCGCTAAAGCTGTATAAGTCTTCCCTAGACCAACCGAATCCGCTAGAATACATCCATTAAATTTTTCTAATTTAGAAATGATCGATTTCACTGCATCCTTTTGGAAATCATATAACAGCCCCCAAATCTTACTTTCTTTATAACCAACCCCTTCATTTGGTAAAAAGTCTTCATTGATATCTTCTAAAAATTCATTGAATAAATTATATAGCATCACATAGTAAATGAACTCAGGTGAATGTTCTTTGTGAGCTAGGTTTAAATTCTCCAAAAACTCTTCAGTAACATCACGAAAATAATCCTCTTCTTCCCAAAGATTATCAAATTCATCTAAATAATTTAAACTAAGTGGTGCATGATAGAGGTTTCTACTCGTTTTAAATAGAGAGACCTCATATCCTAATTCTTTGCGATCAAAGTTTTTCAAACGATCTACTGCCACTACATCATCCGCATTTTCAATTCGAATACCATTTGGCATTTCATCTGTTTCAATATTAATAGACTTAAATTGCGCTTTTCTTCGGATCCAATCAGCACATTCACGAGCAATCGCTTTTTGGGTCAGCTCATTCATCAATTTCAGTTCATACTTGCCACCAAAGATCGATTGTTCCCGTTCTTTTTTGGGTATCGTATATTCACGGAAATCTGTTTTTGTTTCATCTGTTACAAAAGTCGGATTTGTGAAAATAAATTTCAACTCTTCAATATTCTCCAATTCCTCTTTCAACTGCTGATAAGCAAACATAGAAAAGGTTGCTGCTGCAATCTTGACTCGGCTTTCTGATTTCAATTCTTTCTTTAACTCATCTCCAAGACAAATTGATCTATTATCAATTTCCATAATTCCTCCCTGTTAGACTATTTCTACTATTATATCATTCTTTGCAGATTCAAAATAGACCTTTTTCTTCTTTCCAAAAAAGGAAAGCCCTGCGGCCTTCCTTTGTCTTACTTGCGTTTCTTCTTTGCTTTTTTCATTTTGTTAGCCATGCGTTTCATAGACTGTTTCATGGCAAATTCACCGATTTTACCTTTGAGTCCGCCACCAAACATCTGGCTCATATCTGGCATTCCTGCTCCACCAAGAGCTGACAAGTCAGGCATACCACCTTGTCCCATCATTCCTTCAAGGGCAGACATATCCATTCCTCCCATATTTGGCATATTTTTTGGAAGGTTGTTTGGATTGATTCCCATTTGCTTCATCATCTTGTTCATATCGCCAGACATAACACCCTGCATAAGCTGTTTAGCTTGGTTAAAGTCTTTGATGAATTTATTAACTTCGACAAAGGTATTTCCAGAACCTGCAGCGATACGACGGCGACGGCTTGGATTTAACAAATCTGGATTTTCACGCTCTTCAGGCGTCATAGAAGACACAATGGCACGTTTGCGCGCAATCTGACGCTCATCCACCTTCATATTTTGAAGGGCTGGATTGTTGGCCATACCTGGAATCATCTTGAGCAAGTCTTCCATTGGTCCCATGTTTTGCACCTGATCCAACTGATCGATGAAATCATTGAAATCAAAGGTGTTTTCACGCATCTTCTCAGCCATTTCAAGGGCTTTTTGCTCATCGTATTCCTGAGAAGCTTTCTCAATCAGAGTGAGCATATCCCCCATACCAAGGATACGGCTAGACATACGGTCTGGGTGGAAGGTTTCAATGTCCGTAATCTTTTCACCTGTACCAGTGAACTTGATTGGTTTACCAGTAATATGACGAACAGATAGAGCCGCACCACCACGAGTATCCCCATCAATCTTAGTAAGGATCACCCCAGTGACTTCTAACTGAGCATTGAACTCACGCGCAACATTAGCCGCTTCTTGACCAATCATGGCATCAACGACAAGCAGGATTTCATTTGGCTGAGCCAAGGCTTTCACGTCACGAAGCTCATTCATCAAAAGCTCATCAATCTGCAAACGACCTGCCGTATCAATCAAGACATAGTCGTTGTGATTGGCTTGGGCTTGTTCCAAACCTTGACGTACAATCTCAACAGCTGGAACCTCTGTCCCAAGTGCAAAAACAGGCACATCAATTTGTTGCCCCAAGGTCTTAAGCTGATCAATGGCAGCTGGACGATAGATATCCGCTGCAATCATCAATGGACGAGCATTTTCTTCCTTCTTGAGTTTGTTGGCCAATTTACCAGCAAAAGTTGTTTTACCAGCGCCCTGCAAACCAACCATCATGATGATTGTAGGAATCTTAGGTGACTTGATAATCTCCGCTGTGTCAGAACCTAAAACAGCTGTCAGTTCCTCATCAACGATTTTAATAATCTGTTGCGCTGGATTAAGGGTATCAATGACCTCATGTCCGACTGCACGCTCACGAACTTTCTTGATAAAGTCCTTTACAACAGGCAAGGCAACGTCGGCCTCAAGCAAGGCCAAGCGAATTTCTTTGGTTGCCTCTTGGACATCAGATTCAGAGATTTTTCCTTTTTTACGTAGATTTTTAAAGACGTTCTGTAAACGTTCTGTTAAACTTTCAAATGCCATTTTTCTTCCTCTTATTCTCTATTATCAATGCTTGTTAAAATTTCTATCTGCTCCTGCAGAAAGTCATCCTTGGGATAGCGCTCCAAAATCTGATCAAAAATCTGACTGCGGACAATGTAGTCCGAGTACATGTGCAATTTCATCTCATAATCTTCCAGAATCTTTTCTGTTCGCTTGATATTGTCATAGACAGCCTGACGACTAACTCCAAACTCCTCAGCTATCTCGGCAAGGCTGTAATCATCAGCGTAGTAGAGCTCTATGTAGTTCATTTGCTTGTCTGTCAAAAGCGCTGCATAAAATTCAAAGAGCGCATTCATACGATTGGTTTTTTCGATTTCCATAACTTTTATTATACCAAAAAATAGCCTAATCTACCACACTAGGAAGTCACTCTAAGAAGATAGTCAGGTAAATTTGAAAAAGACAAGAGACTAACCCCAAGTAATTTCCAAGTGATAGCTGGCAAAGAGTTGTCCCTCTTGATTTTGTAATTGATAGTCTAAATAGATCTTTTGTCCATCCACTTGATAACGATTCGTTTGGATGATAAACTCCTGCATGCCCATAGGTGTAGGAATATAGGCTAAACTATCGCTATCCTTTAGAAAGCGCATAATGGTCTTGGGATTGGAAAATCGGCTCATCACAAGTTCTTGACCATGAAATTTAATCACTACTTTTTCCTTTTCCTCATTATAAAAAAGCAGGTAGCTATAATCTCCCTTTTCGTGCACTTCAACATCATAGAGTTGGTCAATCACTTCCAACTGTTCATCAAATTGAATCGTATTTCGCATCCGAATCTTCACATCAAGTCCTCTTTCTTCTCTCTTGTCCTACTATTTTACCAAAAAGAGCAGGATTTTGCTATAATGGTCATATGAACGAAAAAGTATTCCGTGACCCAGTTCACAACTACATCCATGTCAATAATCAAATCATCTATGACTTGATTAATACAAAAGAATTTCAACGTCTGCGTCGTATCAAACAGCTTGGGACTTCCAGTTATACCTTCCACGGTGGAGAACATAGTCGCTTCTCTCACTGTCTAGGAGTCTATGAAATTGCACGACGTATCACGGAGATTTTTGAAGAAAAATATCCTGAAGAATGGAATCCTGCTGAATCACTCCTCACCATGACCGCTGCTCTCCTCCATGACCTTGGGCATGGTGCCTACTCCCATACTTTTGAACATCTTTTTGATACCGATCATGAGGCCATTACTCAGGAAATCATCCAAAGTCCTGAGACGGAAATTCACCAAGTCCTGCTACAAGTGGCGCCAGATTTTCCAGAAAAGGTTGCCAGTATCATCGACCACACCTATCCTAATAAGCAGGTCGTGCAGCTCATTTCTAGTCAGATTGATGCAGACCGTATGGACTATCTCTTGCGCGACTCCTATTTTACAGGGGCATCTTATGGGGAATTTGACCTGACTCGCATCCTCCGGGTCATTCGTCCTATCGAAAATGGGATTGCCTTTCAGCGAAATGGCATGCACGCCATCGAAGACTACGTCCTCAGTCGTTACCAGATGTACATGCAGGTTTATTTCCACCCAGCAACACGGGCCATGGAAGTTCTCCTACAGAATCTTCTCAAGCGCGCCAAGGAACTCTATCCTGAGGACAAAGACTTCTTTGCACGAACTTGCCCACACCTCCTACCTTTCTTTGAAAAAAATGTGAATTTATCTGACTATCTGGCTCTGGATGATGGTGTGATGAATACCTACTTCCAGCTCTGGATGACCAGTCCTGACAAAATACTTGCAGACCTGTCGCAACGCTTTGTCAACCGCAAGGTCTTTAAATCCATTACCTTTTCACAAGAGGACCAAGACCAACTCGCTAGCATGAGAAAATTGGTTGAGGACATTGGCTTCGATCCAGACTACTATACTGCCATTCATAAGAACTTTGACCTCCCTTATGATATCTATCGTCCCGAATCTGAAAATCCACGGACACAAATTGAAATTTTACAAAAGAATGGTGAACTGGCAGAACTCTCTAGCCTGTCTCCTATCGTCCAATCCCTTGCTGGAAGTCGCCACGGAGATAATCGTTTCTATTTTCCGAAAGAAATGTTAGACCAAAACAGTATCTTCGCAAGTATTACCCAGCAATTTTTACACTTGATTGAGAACGATCATTTTACCCCAAATAAAAACTAGAAGAGGAAATTTATGAGTATTAAACTAATTGCCGTCGATATTGACGGAACCCTTGTCAACAGCCAAAAGGAAATCACTCCTGAGGTCTTTTCTGCCATCCAAGATGCCAAAGAAGCTGGTGTCAAAGTCGTCATTGCAACTGGCCGTCCTATCGCAGGTGTTGCCAAACTTCTGGACGACTTGCAGTTGAGGGACGAGGGTGACTATGTCGTGACCTTCAATGGTGCCCTTGTCCAAGAAACTGCTACAGGCCATGAAATTATCAGCGAATCCTTAACCTATGAGGATTATCTGGATATGGAATTCCTCAGTCGCAAGCTCGGTGTCCACATGCACGCTATTACCAAGGACGGTATCTATACTGCCAATCGCAATATCGGAAAATACACAGTGCACGAATCAACCCTCGTCAGCATGCCTATCTTTTACCGCACTCCTGAAGAAATGGCTGACAAGGAAATTGTCAAATGTATGTTCATCGATGAACCTGAGATTCTCGATGCTGCGATTGAAAAAATTCCAGCAGAATTTTATGAGCGCTACTCCATCAACAAATCTGCTCCTTTCTACCTCGAACTCCTTAAAAAGAATGTAGACAAAGGTTCAGCCATCACTCACCTAGCTGAAAAACTCGGATTAACCAAAGATGAAACCATGGCTATCGGTGACGAAGAAAATGACCGCGCCATGCTGGAAGTCGTTGGGAATCCCGTTGTCATGGAAAATGGAAATCCAGAAATCAAAAAAATCGCCAAATACATCACTAAATCTAATGATGAATCTGGCGTTGCCCATGCCATCCGTACATGGGTACTGTAAAAGGGGATGAATAAACGAAAACCACTCAGCTGAGCGGTTTTTTGTCTATTTCATCTTAGAATTAGCAATAATTTCAAAAAATAAATCAGTTTCCTTTGATAACTCGATTGAGTAATCTGTCCATCCAACCAGATTATCATCAAATGATTCTATCGCAAATAAAAGTAGATTTCTTGCAAGTTCTTGAGTAATTAAATCTTTTGGTGTCACGATATTGTTATTTTTTCTATCACAATAAATTACTTGTTCTCTTAAATCTTTCAATTCTCCAGAATAAATAAATTTAAAAATTTTTTCCAAATTTTCATTAGAAATTGCATTTTTAATCCTTTCGCCCATACAAATAGTGTAGCTCGCTCCAACAATTTGTTTAGACTTATGATCTCTTAATTTATCTTTTCTCACATAGGAATCTGAACCTTTAATAAATATTCCCATTTGAATTTTTCCAACCTCTTCTAGCACACTAATAGCTAAAAAAGAGGAGGAGGTATATGAATTATTTATATATAAAACATATGAATCCGAAATCAACTGAACAACATGATCTAAGCATTTATTCAATTCTTCTTTTGAAGAAATATAAAAATTGCTAGTTCCGTTTAAGATAGATTCTATCTTATCAAAAGAAAAATCTTTATCGACCATTAGTACTCCAAATTTTATAATTCATGATAATTTGTCAAAGTAATTCTAGGGGTTGCTTATCAAACCTATGTCAACACTTTATATAATTCTTGTAATTAGGGGCGAATTTGGGGCGAAACACCTCAAACACCTATTAAAATCAATAGTTTATATGCCCCCTGCAGGAATCGAACCTGCAACTACTCCTTAGGAGGGAGTTGTTATATCCATTGAACTAAGGGAGCTAGATAAAAACTCTGCTGAAAAAGCAGAGTTTTTTAGTCGAATTAACGACGGATTTCTTTGATACGAGCTGCTTTACCTTGAAGAGCACGCAAGTAGTACAATTTCGCACGACGTACTTTACCGTAACGAACAACTTCGATCTTTTCAACACGTGGAGTGTGGATTGGGAAGATACGCTCAACACCTACACCGTTAGAGATTTTACGAACTGTGTAGTTTTCTGAGATACCAGCACCTTTACGTGCGATAACAACACCTTCAAAAATCTGGATACGTTCACGGTTACCTTCGACAACTTTCGCGTGTACACGAACAGTGTCACCAGGACGGAATGATGGGATATCTGTACGAAGTTGACCTTCAGTCAAGCTTTGGATTAATGGATTCATTTTTTTCTCCTATCTTTGTCAATCTTGAGGAACCTTCCTCAGCGGATAAACTGTATTTTTGTGCGTCCATTACACACAAGATACAGTTTACCAAATTTCCACAAAAAAGTAAAGAAATTTATAGCAGAAGTTTGTGTCTATTTTTTTGAGGTAGTAAAAAAATACATCAAAAACGGAAATGTAAAAACAAGGCTAAACAATTTTACTTGCTCAGCCTTGACATCTACTAAAATTTCTGATAGTATTAATCTTACTGATAAACAAGACCCAATTGTTTATCTTTATGAGAGGTACGTTGCTGCGTGCCTCTTTTTTTATTGATAAAATTATTATACAATTTTTATTACTATAAGTCAAGAGTTTACTGAGTTTATGACATTTTATTTATTGATTTTTTTGCCTGCAAATCGTTGTTTATCTCTCTGTTTTCGGCCCTTCCAAGAAGAATTTACAATCGTCCCTAAACTTCTTGGAGCTTGATCGATCTTTTTGCGTACTTTTGCACTACTCATTCCTTCTGAGTGGTATTTTTCATATTCATTTCTCCAATCACCAAAAAATAAATCTCGGAGTTCTTGATTGTAAGACAACAAAATAAGATGGGACATAGCATCTGCATGATTTAATGACCAATACATTCCTCTATTTTTCATCCGATAACTGATTTTACGATGCTGACTTTCCATAATTCCTAAACTTGCTGTATCTAGATTCCTCTGTTCAGGAGGTTGCGTATATTTAAAATTTCCAAGGATTCTATTCTTAAAAACCTTAAAAGTATCAATCTTCTTTTCGTTCTGATTAAGTAGGACGAGTGATTCTAGTGTATCAATAGCTGTGTTCAGTGTCTTCTTGCAATGGCTATCTATGGCTTTCATAAATTGCTCTAGTAGCTCTACAGAATACGGTTTGACCAACTTTTTTATTTCTTTGTTTATATGGTATCGATCCCAAAAATGTTGATGATGCTTTATCCCTAGATCGTGTGATATTTCCTTAAATAAATGTGGAGTATATCCGTGACCCATATCTGAATTTGTCACAAGTAGAGTATCTGACGTAATTTTAAAATGATTATAAATATAATCTACTACTCTTTTTCTTGCTGTTCGATTATTGGGTGACACAATTTCGACCTTATTTTTTAAAATTTTCCTCTTTCCGTACACCTCCGTTCCGGTATGGATGACAAAATGAGATAACTCTTTATTCTGTTGTTCCTTTTCACGTCCACTGACCTTTATCCAGACACCATCTCCTTCAAGATAAATAACAGGAGTCTCAATTTTTTTGACAGGTACTTCATCGCTATAGAATCGATAATCTTCTTTCTCATTTAACAACTGACTTGCTAGCTTTATTGCTTTTAACACCGTGTCTTTAGTGATATAAACCTGGTACATTAGTTCAATGACTTCCACTACTTTCCGATATGGTAACATTGTAGCTAGTTTAGTGATCTGATATAGCAATTCTTTGGAATAGGCAATACGTTTCTCTAGACCTAACTTCTCATCTACTGGAATTCTACATTTCCCATTCTTATACCAGCGCCTTCTTGAAAAAGTTACCTGGCCAAACGTAAAAGTAACGGTTCTCTCAGCATAGTTTACAAATTTGTACCCTCTAGCTCTCATTGTGGGTGCGATATAGTTGTCATAGTCGCTTACAAATTTATGAAATTCTTGTAAATTTTTATCTTTAAATTTCTCTACAAATTCTCTTTCATCAATAATTTTTGTATCCAAAATAAAAACACTCCCAACTAAAATCATAATAAAAAAGTATAGAGATTTTAGTTCAGGAGTTCAAATATTTTTTGTCAGCAAAGATAAAAACCTTCCCTATAAGGAAAGGTTTTTTGATTGAAATTATAATTACAATTATATTTATATTTATAGTGATAGGTTTTCAATCAGTTTATCAAGGTAATCTGATGCAGACTTTGCACCAGCTGCTTTAGCAATCTCATCTAATTTTTTCCGATTGCTTGGTTTCAAAGTAAACTGAAATTGTTTCTTACGTTCAAAACTTTCAAAGCTGGCTACATCTGAAATCTGCTCAGGTTGATGGGTTGCTTCGATAATCTGCGAAATCTCTTTTTCTTTTGGTGTGAATGCCATGACAATCTCCTTCTAATTATATTTATAATTGTATTTGTGTTTATAAATATAATTATATTGTATCATAAATTTTTGAAAAAGTCTGCTCCAGCTCAGTAAAAAACTTTTTGTGTTTTTGATAAAGCTCAGGATTCTCCTTCATATCTGCAATAGAGACCTTATCAATTGTAGAATGATTGAATAGCTCTTTTGCTGGTACAAGCCCTAGAAGGTTGTCTGTTCCCTTTTCTTTGGCTTCAAGTCCAAGGGCCTCCAGTAATTCTCTTGATGATCCATAGTTTGGTCGAATCATATTTGCTAAGAAATATAACTCAGCAGTAATGTATGATTCTCTTGTGCGATAGTCAATTACATCTTTTCTGAATGCTTCTAACCGAGTTGATAGATTGAATTTGGCATTATAACCAAACTCTGAAGGAGTCAAAGGACTAATGATTGCGTGACTGACCGCAACAGCATTTTTAGTAGCTGTCGCAAAATCTGGCCTACAATCAATCAAGATATAGTCAAACTGATCCAACTTCTTCTTTTCGTAGTTATCCTCTAGCCAAAGATAAAGTAACATATTTTTCTTATCACTGTTCTCCAGATCTCTTTCCACCGTGTCAAGCTGAACTGAACCTGGAATTAGACTAATATTTTCCTTGACTTGCTTAATATACACATCGCCACCTTTAAAAGCATTAGCAATTGTATTCTTGCTCTCATAGATATTATAACACTGAGTCAAATTACACTGATGGTCTAAGTCTATAAAGAGAACTTTATGCCCTTTCTTAGCCAGTCATTCCCCATAATTAAATGTTAAAGTTGTTTTTCCAACACCGCCTTTGATAGCGGCAAATGTGATAATCTTCATTCTATTTCTCCATCCCTTTTTCTATATTTCTATTATACCATTATAATTATATTTGTCAATATGTTTATAATTATATTTATAATTATTTTACAAAAAAGTTTCTCTTTCCTTTCGCTGTTCCACATTTTTCTCAATGTCTTGATGTAACTTATAATCTTTTGTAATTGTTTCTACTCGTTGATATAAAGCTTGGCGCTCAAAAGTCACCTCCTTAACAAGTTTATCGATTTCAGATTTTCGAGTGCTAGGATCTACTCTCAGATCTTTCAGAATGGAAATAGCTAACGTTGATTCCTGAGGATCGCTTGATTCCAATGCAAGAAATGCAGACTGAATTTTATTAAGATCCCCCAATCGTTGATCCAGTTTAGCAAGTAAGCTATCTACTTCTTCTAGCTCCTCTTCAAAACGATTTAACAATTCATCAAATTGCTGTCCTTCTGTCACTCCATGAGCAGATAGATAATTGTATTCACGAACAAGCTGATCCAAACTGGAGATTTTAGGATTTTTTCGGACAATCATTTCTCCATTATCATACGACAACTGGGAAGCGACTGTTTCTCCCTTCATGTACCGATTCTTATCAGCGTGTTCAGGATTAACAAAATAGTAGAAGTCATTCTTTCTGATAAAAATTTCATAAGAGCCATCTTCTGCTTTTTCAATCTGATGAGCTGGAATAAGAATGGTTCCCTTATTTCTAATCCCAAATTCCATTTCAAGATAGATTCCATTTTTTGTTTCTTCCATCACCTGCCATTCTTCAACTGTGATTCTCATTTCAAAATCATCTTCTCGTTCTGCTACCATTTTTTCATATTCGGATTTTATTTCATCGACAGATAAGGTCACCTCGTTAGCAACCACTCTCTCAGAAACTTTCTCTAAAGAATAATTTCCTTTTTTTGACAAAGTTCGATCCCTAACATTTCTGGTTTGATCCTGGTCAGTTAAACGATATTTTATTTCCTTCCCTGAAGTATCAACTATTAGATTTAAAGCTCGTGCCTTGATTTTAAAATCCTCTAAAGAGGTTGAGTGTTTCAAAAGAAAATCTATGCGTGATTTAATTTCATAACGAAATGAATTTTTCTTTCGGTAAGCATGATACGTCTTTCGATTAGTCCATAATCTCTCTTTGAGAATTTTAGCTCCAGCTAGGTCAGCGTACTTATTGGAAATATTAAATAGACTTCTAGCAGTATTTTTCTGCCAACGAAATTTGTTTAAGGTAACAGAGTTAGTTGAATTGAAAATAATGTGATTATGAATGTGTCCCTTATCCATGTGAGTCGCTATGACAAATTCATGTTGTCCACCAGTTAATTCTAAAATCGTTTTTCGACCAATCTCATGAATTTCTTGTGGAGTCAAATCATCTTCAGGAGAAAATGATTGGATGATATGATGAGCCAACACTCGATTCGGATTTTGAATATCCGATAGCTCTTTTGTCCCTGCTCGTTGAGCCGCATTCTTTTTGGTCAAAAGAAATTCTTCTGTCGCTGTGCTAGCATCTGTAATTCCATAAGTAGATACAAGTTGTTTGACTACTCGGCCATCTTTGACCACTGCTGGAAATTCCAGCTGTTCATCTTGTTCTAAAAAACTTGTTTTAGATGGATTCTCGATATAGCGTAAAGCATTATTTAAACTTTTTGTATCAGTCAGCTCGACCGTCTTTGCTTCATCCTCAATATATTTTGTAGACCGTCCTAAAGAAGCTACACCCTTTATCTGAAGAACCTTTGTTACAACCATCGCTCTTGTTCCTTTGTTTGATTTTCCTGTTTTTGGATAAATTGGCTGACTGTATATTTCAAATGTTTCTGCAATTCAAGAATCTGACTCAATTCATTTAGACTAGCCTGTTCATCTTCGTTTACCTTTTTTGCGACCTGATTTATATTGACCCCTATCCGATTTATTTCCTTACGTAGTTCTCTCAATTCTTCAAAATTTAAGATTTTGACCTCACCCATAATCAACATAATTCGGGCAAAGGCATTAAAATTTGTCATTCCGGATTCTGCAACCTTTGTTGAAATGAACCGTGCCTCTTCTTCCGTTAAACGAATTTTTTTCTGAATCATTCGTTTTCTTTTTTCTTTATTTTTCAAAAAATCTTCACCTCTATTCTGGCAATTTTGCTTGAGGGGCTTAGCCCCCTTTTCTTCTGGCAAGATTAGCACTTGGGTACCCAAATGCTGTTTTTAAAAAGGTCAAAGTTAGTCAGGGTGCCATCCCTGACTATTCTTGACTTTTTAAATCTTTGGGGAAATCCCCAATCCCCTAATCCCTGCAAGCAGGAATGTTATCCTATCACGAGGAAAAAGTTTGACTAAACTTTTAAGTCTTCCAGTAGAAGCTCCATTGTATCAACCATCTCCATTTTAAGAATTTCGTCTTTTAGTTGTTCAAATCGTTCATCACTCATCCCTTCAATTTCTTTAAGTACAATGGGATACATTTCTACTTCTTCTAGCTCATAGTTTGTTTTAATTCGCATATCTCTACGAAGAATGTAAAGACACTCTTTACGTGAAATGTGCTGATTGACTTCATTCACTTTTGGCGAATCTGTAGCCTCATCCTCAAAAAATATCTCCATTAAAAGATCAAAAGTTTCTTGTTTTAGATGTTCAATCATCTTCCGTTTCTCCTTTTTTGCTTTTCTTCCTACGGACTAATGCCTCCATTATCGAGGGCTGCTCAGGGACTTTTTTTCTTCCACCTGCTTTACAGCCTCCGCCTTTTGACTACCTAACTGCTCAGATTTTTCTTTTGCTTGTTGAAGTTTATCTGCAAATTTATCTTTCTTTACGCTTTTATTTTTTACCAGTTCTAACTTTGCATCCATCCGATCAATCAAACTTTTTGCTTCTTTCTGAACAATCTGCAGTTGTTCTACCATATCTTCAAAGCCATTTTTATCCTTCGCCCAGATAGCTAAATATCCAAAACTGTAACTACTAGTATCAAAACCAAAATGATTAGCTACGACATAGGCTACACTTTCAGCTTGTAATTCTTGCTTACGATATTGGTCGTCCCCATATTGTGCATTAGTTCCTCTGTGTAAATCTGAGTGAGCCATTTCATGAAAAATTGTTTTTAGAATATGTTCTTGCCCCTTCAATCCTTTTGAAATGACTATTCGATTTTCATTTGGAGAGTAATAACCATTTGCGCCCTCTCTTTTAATTTCTTCAAAACTGATAGAAACCTGATTATCCATAGAAACTGCTTTAGCTGCTCGATATAAATCTTCATAATCTTTGACAGAACCAGTCAATTCATTAATTGCTTTTGGTAATTCTTTTCCTTCTGTTTGAGAAACATCAAAGACATTCCCTAACTTAAATCGAGTAACTGTGACTTCCTTCTCTTCCATCTCATTCTCAGATGGAGAAAAACTCAACTCTTTTTGATTAGCAGAGATTTTAGTTTTCACTTGATACGGAACCCAAATTTTTAGAGCCTTAGAACCCTTTTTAACCGTTCTTTCAAAATCCGTTTTCCATTTATTAAAACTTGCAACTTGGGAAACATTAGGATTTTGCATCTTCAGCAAATGAATATTGTTGAGTGAGTAGTTGTGAAACTTACTCATCGTATCCAAGAATGATTTAAACTGTTCTGAATCCAAATAGTTCTTCATTCCTTCTTTCAAGTGTTCAGCTAAAGCTTTTGTATCTTTATTTGCGACTAACTGGGAAATGGTTTGTTCTGAACTTTTAGCAACAATTGCATCGGTGATAATCGCTCCAGTTTCCGCTTCAGCATCTGTCCTTCTTTCTCGATCTTCCTGTTTTTGATGAAGGTTAGAAGCACTATTGTATGGATCTGTTCCCTGCAGCATCTCATCAGAATTGGAAATACCATCACCATCCAAATCACGATCTCTCTCATCTTTTCGGTTATACTGATAATTTTTTTCATATGGATTATCTAGTGTCTCTTGCGAATCTTTGACTTGTAATTTTTCAAATTCTTCTCGAACATTGGCAATAGTTTGTTCAACTTTTTCTGATAAATCATTCACTTCTTTTTGCCATTTTTCTACAAGAGCTACTTGTTCTTGAGGCGAATCTCTAACTCCTAACTTCTCAAACCAAGCAGATAAATTGACTACCTCAACACTATCCATTCCATCAAAAGAAATAAATCCTAGACGACTATCCTGACTACTATCTGTAAATCCGATGGGACTGTTTTTTAAATCTCCATAAGGGAGTTGAGATAATAGTTGATCTGCATAAGGAGTATCTTCCAAAGCGTAACTGAACTGAGAAATATCTAGTTCACTCACCAATCTCTCCAGATGATATTGATTAAATAATTCCCCATCTATCTTCATCAGTTCTGGATGCTCTCTCATTTCTCGTGTACCAAGTCTTTCTTTATGAGCGATTGGGTTAATCTCCTCACCAATATTGTAACGGATACCATCCTGAATCAGTTCACCATCAGGGCTGTATAAAGTAAATTGAACCTTTGTAAAAGGAGTATAAGAAGCACCTTCTACCTGGTTCATTCGATCACTTACACTTGCATGATGCTTTTCGTAATAGATATTATTCTGCTTATATAGCTCTGTTGCAAAAGACTGATAATCAACTAACTCTGTTTCACTAAAAAGTAAACTTGGCCCACCATCATGCTTTTCTGCCCATTGAAGGCGGACATTGTAGTTATTTTTGTCAATCTCATTTGGTTGAATTGCCTCAAACAAGCCATTTTCTATAATCGATTGCAATTCTTTGCCATCATTCTTGATGTAATCCTCGTTGATCGATAGCTGTTCGATTAGACCGTCGCGGTCACGAAAAACACCAAGAATTATCTTTTCTTTTCCTCCTAGCTCATATGATAATGTTTCTTTTACTTTCATCAAAGAAGCAGGAACTCCAATCCCATCAATATCTCTTAGCGCAAGCAACAAATCTTTATCCTCAGACATGATTGCTTGAGATAAATCAATACGATTGAATTTTTCAATTTGAGATAAATCATCAAAATAGAAAGAACCTGCATCAATAATTGCTTCAAAGTCAGGTAACACTTGTAGTTTTTCAAATGCTGCTCCCCTATTAGCAATCATAATATTATCAAATCTCCCTCTTCCCTCCACAAAATCAAGTAGTGTTTGTTCTGGGGTTTGGTCATCTTTTATTGGCGCAATTCCTGTAAGGTGCATGAAATTCTCTTTATAAAAAGAAACAGATACTACTTTAATATCTTCTTCATCTTTAAAAAAATAGTACACCTTACTATCTGCTAGCGTATTTAAATACCAATTAGCTGTCTGTTGCAATTGAGGTGCATAACGATTCAACTTTCGTAATTCATTTGCTTTAATTGGGTGATAATTCTGTTTATAAATTGACTTATCCGCATCCAATATAGTAAAATGGAGTAAAGATTGAGACTGAGTTTGGTTCGGTGACGAGCCATCCAAAGGTTGCGATTGTTTCGCTTCAGGTAGAGGTGCTGCCTTCTGATAAATCTCAGAAAAATCCCCGAATTCGTTCTCAGTCTTCTTTGTTTGCTCTTGAGAAGTCTCAAGAGCTTTTTCTGTGCTCTGAATTTCTTCTTGCGCTTCATAAGTATCTCCAACAGAATCGGAAGGCTTTTCATAGATTACCGTTTTATCTCCATCAATGACCATCTGTTTTTTAGGTTCTACTGAGAAGCTAATATTATGCCAGTTCTGCCTCAGCCATTCTGCATCTTTGGGAGATAAATGACTAGTGTCTATGTTCAATTCAGAACTCTGATCATATTGCTTTTTTTGTTTGGACAACAAGTTGTTTACCACCTCTCTTTCCTCCTTCGTATTAGGGAGATATTGAGATGATTGTTCAAATTTTCCTTCTTCTGTCAGTTCTAAAGCTACTTGACGTAGCCCTTTTACAAAGTAGATATTTGGATGTTTAGCCCATTGTTTGACCTCTCCAGAATCAATTATATTCTGTGCTTCTGGTTGAATAACGAATCCGTCATCTTTTTTAGGACTACTTGGTACATCCTCTGCTTCATACTTAGTTTCATTCTCGTACGATTCCGACATACTATCTTTTCTCCCTCTTTCTTGATTAATGATTGTTTGATATTCTTGACGGACTTCTTCCTTTGTCAATTGCCTATCTGACACAAAAGCTTTTACATCATCTGCAGTTAGCTCTTGCGCTTTTGTAAGAGCTATTTCCTTCTCAAAAAAGCCCTGGTAATGCCAGGACTTTTCATCTGCTGTGTAAACATGCGCCAGCTCCGTAGGAGCTTCATTCCCCCTCTTCAGAAAGTCATTCCAATCTTCCTTCTCCTGGTCTCTCTGAAGGATAGGGGGAATCGCAATCTGTACTGGAATCCCCTTTTCCTGCAGACCAGTTATAAATTTATGACCAGCCATATCATTATCTACAGCCAAGGTAATCATATCCTGATGCTGACCGTCTTTAAAATAGTTCGTTGTCCTAGCGACTACTTCTAGAGCTTTCCCGGTATTATGATTGACTTGATAGGATTTATCATTTATCTCTGCATACAATTCCATAAACCGTCTACTAATGATTCCTTCTTTTACTCCATCCATAGCTACTAAGCGGACATCCTGAAGACTATCTTTATGAAGCTCATAGTAGCTCATTAGATCGATTGGAGCTTCCGCAAATACTAAACGTTTAGGATTCCCAATATCAATTGAAAAGCCTAGTTGTCCGTCTGAATTTCTCATAATTTGTTTTAAGCGCCCACGTTCAGGATAGTATTCCCGATTCTCTACTATTCCCTGAAGACTCGCTCCAGCTAAAAAGCCTGTGTTATCTTTATACTTAAAGACAATCACAGGCTCAAAATAGTCTCCTTTTTTTCGGATTGCTTCCGCTATACTGCCTTGGCTAATAAAGAAGTTAATCGTATCATCTGAAAGGCCTCTCTGTGCCTTCAAATAGCGTCTAGAAGCGCTGAAATTCTGACGCTCATATCTTTCCAAGTGATAGCTAAAAGGCTCTTTTGAAGCCGTCTGAGCTTCTGAATTAACTTGTTTAAATTCTCCAGTTTCCAAAAAATGCATCGCTTCTTTGTAAGAAACTCCTTTTATGGATTGAACTAACTGAATGACATCCCCAAATTCAGTTCTTGAATTCCAGTGAAATTCATTTTTCCTTGTATCGATTACAAATGAATCGTGCTCCGTCCAGGTATAACTATAGCTTCCTGTACGCTTTAACTCTATGCCTAGTTGCTCTGCAACAGAAATAATAGATAATCTTTTGGCTTCCTCTTTGCTTAATGCCATCTGTTACCTCCCTACAATGAAAATTCTGCCCCTTCTTTTTCTGCTACTATATCTTGTGTCTGTTCTTTCTCAAGTTCTTTGGCTACTACAAAACGGTTTAAATCAGGAAAATGGAGTTGGGCTTGTTTTAGCTTATCATGAATTAACAAGTTCTCGTCGATATGATAGACTGCTTCCTGATGGCCATTAAATCCTTTCTCTAGATCAATATCATCAAAGCGGATAACAGCCAACTCTGTCAAACTTCCCTTATACCAAGCTCCAATCTCACTTTCAAGATAAAACCGAACGGATTCTCTATCTTCCGTCTTTGTATCCCGTAAATAAGCTAGTTCCCAGCTTTCACCCTGAGAATATCCAGTGACCTCTTGAACGATTAACTCCTGATTATTCGTTCCTAAAATTTGGTTAATATCTCCTAAACGTGGTACTAGAATTTCCTGAGCTAGTGAAACGGCTTCTGTACCATAGTTAAAAAACTCATATTGTTCTCTATCTTCTACATAGTTCCTAACGAAATCTGAATAATGAGGGAAACGCTCCTGAAAACTAGGTGAAATCATCCCATAAATATAAGCTTGTTTTAATGTTTCAAACTGAGCTATTTGATAATATGAGGAATCAAGCTTACCCTCTTGATTCAACAGTTCCTTGATATTTTCTGGAAGTTGAATGGGTTCTGAATCTGGCCAAGTTTTCTTAGAATAGTTGATTACTTCTTCGTAGAGAATCATATCAATCTCTGGATTCTTCATTTCAAACAAAACATCTACAATTTGAGCTGATTCTGAAAGATTGGAACGATAATCAGTAATCAAGCCATCTTTACGAACCTCCCATTCCTCAACCTGAGCATTTTCTGGAGTTCGTAGTAACAATACCTCCTCAGCTTCTAGATCAACTCCAATGACCTGATCGCCATTCGGTAGCTGATCCATCTCCAATTCCTGGATCTTAGCATCTAATTGATTATTAACCTGAAGCAAGTCTTGTTTCAAGTGAAATAATTCTTCTGCATTGACTTGTAATTCCTCAAAGTACTCTCTGGAGATCTTCACTGGTCGAACCAATAAATCTTTCTCTCGTTGCTCTTGAGGATATGAAAATAAGTAGGGGGCAACTTCTTTGAAATCTTGATAATTCATCCATTTTATAGATTCAGTAACAATCATATTCTGGACATCGATGACATCTGTATGAGGAGTAATCCAGCCAGATAAAGCTAACTCTTTTACTGCTTCAGAGAGAGGGTAAGAAGGGATATGTTCTAAAATCCCCTCAAAATAACCAATCCCTCGTGCAGTCTCCTCCTCAACTTCACGCTTCATTCGTTTAAATTGTTTTTGTGGTAATGTATTCACAGTTTTTCCTTTCATTTTTGAAGTGATATGTTTTAATGTTATAATAGTTGGTAGATAAACTCTGAAAGAGATAATTTAATATTAGAAGAAAGAGGTAAGATATGTCATATACATACCCCGAAGCATACAGCATTGAATTAGAACACAATATTGAACCAATGGATGCTTACAATTTATCTTTAGATAAAATATTGAAAAACAAGCATAATTTCCAGTGTGACAAAAATTGTCCATTTGGACTTACACTAATAAACTTTGGTAAGTCTCCTTATACAAAGGAGCCACATTTCCGAACCAGTAACTTTGACCAAGTACATTCAGTCAACTGTCCCGTAGTACAAAATCGATATGAGAAACGGGCGCAGGAAACAACGATAGAAGAAAGTTATACATTTGAACGGGACAAAAATACTGTTAAAGTAGATATTAATTTGGTTACAGCTACATTTACAGAAATAACTAATTCATTAAAAACAGAAGAACAAGTCTCAACTGAAATAAGGTCGAAAAAATCTACTACTTCTAATAACATATCGGAAAAGACCTTCAATAGTCATGTAAAATCTCTAAGTCGTCTGGTTCAACTTTATAAAGAGTTTAAATCTGGAGAAAAATATACCTTTTTAGATTCTTCAGGAAACAAATTAAATCTTGACTTGTACTTTCAAAATTTAGATAATAACTCACTCATCAACGAGCATGAAACAAAAGTTTACTTTGCAAAAGCTACGGTTCGATACGTTAAAGCTGATCAAGAAAAAGATTCTTATTTTTTAATTAGAATCAAACAAAGTTGCCAAATGGACAACTTAATAATACCTCCAACATTCATAATTAATGAGAGCCTAGCTAATCAACAAGGAGTCAAACAAAGACTAGAAACTTTAAAAAAGGCTGACAAAAAGAAGAAAGAACTCACTATTTATTATCTTGGGCCATTTAAAAAATACAAAAACAGTTATATAAATGCTTCTATCCCTCATGAAAAAATACTAAGACACATTGTGCTATCTAGTTCTTAGTTTCTATATAGCCAAGTTCGTCTGTAGAAAAACCAACAATCTTATAGAAGCCTATGGCTCCAAAAGTTTCTAATAAATGAGTTTCCGCTACCCTTTTAGCTGTATCAAAATCACGAAAAAAACCTGCATGAGCAAAATTTTCATGCCAGGTTATTTTTTCGCCTTCCTGATGCAGCCACACATACTGATCCCAATTTATAGCAATTAAAACGCAATAAGAATCATAAAATTCCATTAGATTTCCTTTCTTTCCTAACTGACTTTAAGAGGAACTTCCTAAACTTCCTTAATCTCAATATGAATAACATTTTCTTCCCCAACCTGGTCTTTCCACTCATCAATATCACTCAGATAGCGCTTATATCGATACCAATTGTCATCGTTTGGGCCATTGCTTAGGAGATTAGCTCTTGGATGCGTATCCAGGTTAAATTTTTGATCTCGAAAGACATTTTGTTTGGATAGGAAGAGTAAGGCTTCTGTTGTTCCAATCGTTGCCACCTCATGCGGTGTCAACAGTTCTCGACCAATTTTAGAGTTCTGCTTAGAACTGCTGGCATTTCTTCCTCTGCTCTCACTATAATTCTGATCATTCAAAGTTTGCTTCCCTGATCGCTCAGATAGGTACTTAAGCGTGTCTAAGTCATTTGAACCTAAATAAAGAATAGCACCACAGTTATTGATAATCGTCTTCGTATTTTCTTTACCATATAATACTTCAATCTGACTTTGAGATTGTACCATCATCTTGATAGAAATCTCTCGAGAACGAATAACTGAGATAATTGGTGGTAAATTAGGAATCTTCCCAATCTGACCAAACTCATCCGCCCACACCTGTAGATGCAATAAGTCTTCCTTGGTCTTTGTTGGATGCTCACCTAATATAACTGCATCTGCAGTTTTTATTAGCACATCAAAAATGGTACTAAAAAGAAGGGCAGATAAGAACTGGTAAGCTGGATCCACTTCTGGAATATGAATAAAAACTGCTGTTTTCTCAATATTCCATTTTTCAATCTCGAGTGTATCCTTTTCAATAATCTTTCTTAGTTGCTCATGATCAAATACTGAGAAGGTTGTTGCAAAGATAGCATAAACAGAAGCCCGTGTTTGGCCATCAAAGTTTTTATTGAATAGATCCCACTGTCTACTAGCATAATTCCCTTGACTCCTTCTCTCCAGGTCTTCAAACATCAATTCAACAGGACTCTCCGCTTCTGGATGATTTCTTCTCAATTCTCGAATCATATCTGTAACCTGCCCTAAATTAGGCAGATAGTGATCGAGCTTACCATCAAAATAAAGATAGCCAATTAGAGAACGCATCAGGAGTTTATTGGCTGCTGGCCAAAAAGGATCTCCCTCATGACCATTTCTGTTGAGAGACTCTGTAATAGCCTCTGCCACTCGATCTATATCCATTTCATTATGAATATATCTAAAAACATTGAAACCATCTGAATTCAAGAAACTAATCAAATCAAAAATCTTCATCTTATAGCCTTTTTCTATAAGAGACTTCCCTGTTTCATGAATCAAAATCCCTTTGGTATCTGTGGTTACAAAACTAGAATTTCCTTGTAAAATATTTGGTTTTACAGCACTACGAGTCTTCGAATCCCCTGTACCACCATACACCAAAATATTTTTATTAATCTGATTTTCAAAGCTCAATCGGTTATTAAATAGTCCCATCTGGCTATTTTGAGTAAAGATCATATTCTTTTCAGGATCTTCATCTCGGAATCTCACCAACTCTTCTTTCGTTGCAAAGCGAGCTGATCCATGTTCCTCCCCATACCTGTATGTACCTGTATCTGTTACTCTCAAATACAACAGAAAAGCAATCAAAAACCCACTCATACCAATCAATAAAGAAGTTGGTGTGAATTGAAAATCAAACCAAGATTTATCGCTCAGATGATCGCTCATCCAGTTAAACTTCCCAAGACCAAATACATCCGTTACTGAGTCTGTATCAGGTGCCAACAGCCATAGTTTAAAGAGCCAATGAAAGAGGTAGAATAGACCAATGCCTAACAACAAATACGGTCTAAATCTCCGTTTCTTCTTTTCTGTAATCACTTCATTTTCCCTCCAATCTGTGGTTCGATATTTTCTGGAAGAACAAACTCCTTCGTATGAATGTTTACCTGGAGGGAATTGATTTTCTCTTGTTCAACTGCTTTGAAATGTTTCAATTTCTCCTCAAAAGAAGTCGTTTTCCCATTTTTAAGGTTTCTCTCATTGAATCCTTTAGGATCTCTTGTGATGCCTTCTAGGACATCCTTAAAAGCTTGTTCGACAACACCTTTATCTTTTGCATTAAAAGCCAAGGTTGTCTTTCCATCTGGATGAGTATAAAAAGAAAAGCCAATCCCGTATTGGCCCAGTTCTTTTCGAACTGCCTCGAGATTGACTTCATTATGTAGTAATTGCTGGACTTCTTTAGCATCTGCCGTTGCCATAAATTTATTCCAGTCTGTATCACCAGTAAAGACTACATTCTCTCCTCTGGCTTGATAAATTTCAACTGCTTTAGAGCCCACCAGAAAGAGGCCTTTTAAGATGATTTCTCCTGTCACAAGAGTTGCCCGTCCTAATTGGGCTACCACTTGTTCTTGTTCCATTTTAGCTCACCTCTTCAATTTTGAAATAAAGATCTTTCAATTGAGTAGCTTGAGAGTCTTTCGCAAGAATCTGTTGTTTCAACTCATCAATCCTATTTTGACACTGAGCAATTTCCTCATTGGCTTCCATGATAAAATCTTCGTTAGATTTGATTTTATTTTTAATAGATTGCTTATAAGTAACCGTCTGAGCCTCAAAGCTATCAATAACCTCTGAAGGCAAATTTACTGTAGTCGCATTAGAAAGAGAGAAGGAAGATTCAGCCTTTTGATCAGGAATCGTTTTATTCTCTTTCTGAGTAAATGTTGCAACAACTGGTACTACTTCTTCTGTAGCTGCATCTTGTGTATTTTCATCTTGTGAAGGCTCTACTCGTTCTTCCTCATTTTCATCTAATCTACTGAAATGATCTGTAGTCCATTCACTAGAAGAATAGGTAACATTATCTTCTCCAACCTCATCTTGAGGCTTCTGAGAAACTAGCTCAGCAATTCTTTGTCGATTTCTGTCTGCTTCTTTCTTTAACGTTAGTTCTTCTAGTTCAGGCTCTGGTTGAGATTGGGTTTCTCGTTCGGCTGGTAAGGAGGTATTTTCTTTATGTTTTGCTAAAAAATGAAGAAAACCTTTCTTTTTCTTCCCAACACTCGTACCAAAATTTTCCAGCAACTGATCAATGATTCCAACAAAAGGTATTTCAAGACTTTCTTCTTGTAGGATTTCACCTTCAGAATTGAGAGAATAAAGTCGATAGATTCCATTTATTTTATTACTCTTCATTCGCTCATTGATGATTTCTAGCCTTGATAACAACTCATCTCGGTACTCAAAAGTTTCCTCTTGATTAGTCAGTTGATTGATAATTTTATACATGGTTCACTCCTTGGTTACTTGATTGTGATGGAAGAATGAGTTCCTTCATTTCCTGGTAGGATAAGCCACTTTCTTCTGATAGTGCCACAAAAAGCTGCGCTTCAAAATCTTTTTCTTGATTTATGTAATTCTTGATTTTTTCATCTGCTGCTTCTTTTTGTTGTTGTGCTTTTTTCTTATCTTTCCTAACTCTCTCAAGCTTAGCTTCAAGTTGTTCTATTTTTTTATTCATTCAATTCTCCTTATTGGTTACTACTGGTTGCGGTTGTTTGTTCAGAGGATGTAGGTGTTGTGGTTGATGTAGAGGATACTGGAGTCGAGCTTGAACTGCTAGTATCTGAATAGGTACCTATACTTTGCCCCTTTGCTTCAGTCAAGACGATAGGCTCAATTTTATTGACCAATAGTTTACCTGATTGTTCTACATAGGTCAATCGAATGGTAGCCTTAGTGATACCAGTAAGCCCCTTAGAATCTCGATTATCTTTTTCTGCTAAGGTTGTGCTAGAATATTGAATCTGAGCCAACGCAACTTTATGTGTTTTATCAATGTAGATAGAGCCTGATTCATAAGATTGGTCAACCACATACCCCTTATAGGTCTGGTTAACTGGCTTTTGTTCTTCTTGAATGGTTTCCTGATACATAGAATCGGTCATAAAAGGCTTATAACGTGGACGATTCTCTTCTAAATCCTTTTTGGTATAGTAAGCAATTAGAAAGTCCTCGACTTGCTGTTCAGTAAGAGATAGTTGTTCCTGTTGGTTCTCTTCTGTTTTTTGCTTCGCCTCTTCCTGAATTTGACTATTCTGTCTCAAATTCTGTTGTACTTGAGCAATAGAATAACCCAATACAATACATAAAACGGCAACAAATCCCATAAAGAGTCCCTTTACCATTTTGATTAACTTTTGATTATACATTCTTTTCCTTTCTTATCTAGGGGTAACAAAATAGATGCCTGATTGCGGTGTCAGGGTACGCCAATTCATTAGGTATAAACCAGTAAAGTTCATTTCTGACATTAAGAAGCTACCATCACTATTAACGTACTCACAGAATCCAAGGTGACCATAGATTGGTGATGCTCCAGCTACACCGTTCATGAATACAACTGCAGAACCTGGTTTAGGAGTCGTTGAAATTTCATATCCTTGAGCTTGACCACTATCAACCCATTGATTGGCATTTCCTAAATACGGATAAATTCCTATTCCAATCTGAGCAAAACGGTTATAGACATACCAAGTACAATTTCCTAGTGCATAGGCATTACCTGGATAACCTTGTCCCTCTAGAATTGCTTGATCGGTAGGTAGACCATAAGGTAGCTTATCTTTATATTCTGATGGAACTTGCTTGCTAGAAACACCTGTCGAACCTCCTCCTTTATTTTTTAAGAAATTCAACCATTGACGGGCTGCAGATTGCCGTTCTAATAGCTTGTTTCCTGGGACTCCTAACCAAGCGTTCAAAAAGTCCTCCGTAAGAGCTTCTACGGAGCCTGTTGAGGTTACAATTCTTCTGAATGCTGCACGTCTAGTTGGATCATCTTCCTCCAGAAGAAATTTTGTTTGGACTTCTGCAGACCAAATATCTCCATTCACAGATTTTGCAAAATTCCACAATGCAAGAGCACGAGGGCCAGTAAATTGACCAATCCCAATCCCGATATAGTGCAAACCGTTGACTAGATAACCTCTTTCATTTAGAGGCAAGGTAGGGTACATAGCTTGAAAGGCTCCCCAGTTACCAACTAGATTTTCTGCAGTTGGTTCTTTAGCAACTTTATCGAACTGATTATTGGTTAGAAAGTCTGTTTCATAGCGTTTAAAGGTGATGGAACTCTCAATATCAAATCCTCCCAAAATGGCTGCGATTCCTTCATCTGTTGCTTCTGGTATATTTTTTTTGATTGCATCCGCAAAAGCTCTTGCACGTCTTCCTTTATCTCCAGATGTTTCAATATTACTGACAACAGATGTTGCTTGGGTATATTCTACACGCTGGAAGTAAAAACCGACATTGACATAAGTCCAGCTCTTCTTGATATTCCCATCTCTATCTTTCTTATTTGCACGATCAGGTTCTAGCTTTTGATAATAAACAGTTTGATTTCCTTCAGGTGCTACTTTCCCGATGATATCTCCAGATTTAACATGATCACCTGTTTTATAGCGAATCGTATCTACGTTCTTATACAGAAACTTGGAATCCTGATCACTAATTTCTATGTCACTCCCCTTAACTTCAACTTTCCCATCTAAAACAGCTAACAGAGACTGACCTCCTGAGGCCTGCAAAACAGATCCATTAAAAACTTCCGTCTTCGTTTTATATCCAAAACGTTCAATAATCTGAAGCGGTGCTTGCGATTCAGGTTGTTCTTCTGTATAAAATGGATTATCTAGTTCTTGAAGCAACATATATTTTCCACTATCTCTAGCAATTTCTAAGAGCTCTTTATACTCCTCTAACTCGTCCTTATCAAGCTTATAGAGGTTATTTTTGGTATAAAGCTCTTCCATCGTTTTAAGATTGTCTTTATCCCCATTCAAATTCTTCCATAAGGTATCTAAGTAAAGTTTTCCACGATTCTGTTGTGAAAAATATTTATTCCCGTCTATACGAAGCTTATCTGAAATATCATCATACTTATAATTCAAGTACAAAAGCGGATCGTCAATTTTTGTCCAATAATCTACCTTGTCATTCGATTTTTCACGATCTAATTTTGAAAGATACAACCAGGTATTATTCATATCAAATTCATCTTGACGAGTAATTCCTGAACTACCGATACCAAGTATAGCCAGAAACAAAAGCAGACCAAAAGCAATCAGATAAGCCTTTAAGCTAAATGGATTTTTGATAATAGCTTGAAGCGGTTTAGAACCTACACGGTAGAACTTCCTCGCTTTCTTAGCAACTTTCCCTGTTTTAGAAGTAGCTAAGCGTTGCTTATAGGCCTTAATACGACGAGAGAGTTTTCCTTCCCAAGAAAATTCTCTTGGAGTTCGAGTGAAGCCTCTTCCTTTAGCCTTATTGTAAGCTCTATTTCCAAAGCTATAGCTCGATTTAACCATTCCTTGGCCAAGTGTACCACTATATTTCCCAATCGTTTTGATTCGTTTCCCTTGAATCTGAATATCCTGATACCGATATTTAGCTCGTGCTATATCTGATAGTGTATCATCCTGATGCGCAACAGAGCTAGCCTGTTGACTGGTTGATCGTTCTAGAGCCTGTTTAGTAGCACGGAGCAACTTCTTCTTGCGTGAACCACCAGTAGCCTCTTGAGCGACTTTAAAAGTCCTTTTAGAAGTTTTTTTCTCCAGTTTCGCCTTATCCAATTCCTGCTTAAGGAATGTCTGTTTTTTATTGTTTCTATCTAATTCCTGCTTAAGGAAAACCTGCTTTTTAATTTCCTCTGGACGAAGTACCTTTCCTTCTTTTCCAAGATTTCTTCCTTGTTTCTGGATATTCTTGTACTCTTTTTGGATTCTCTTATACTCTTTTTGTATTTTCTTGACCTTGTTCTTAGAAGCTCGAAATTGGCTTCGACTCTTCTTTACCAACTGACGTTTAGAGTAAGTCTGAGATTGTAACTTCGTAAGTTGTTTTGCGCTATCTTGTTGAACCGTTCGGTAATTCTTACGAACTTTTTCTAGCTTTCGATCTAACCTATGACCGATTGTTTTTGGTCTGCCTTTCTCCTGATCCATAGTGAGACTCCTAAGCGTCTGTTGCGACTAAGTTATATAACTTAGTATTCTTTGGTATTGGATTTTCAAATGGCACTACAACTGGCCCAGCTACGATTAAGCCAGTACCTTTAGCCTTTGGCCGCGATAAGTAGCGAATCTGTTTATCAGTCAGATTGACAATCTCTTTTAGGATAGCCAAATCTTGGGGTTTTTGTTTGAGTAAAATCATAAACTCACTATTTGAGAGCAATTTCCGACCTTCTTCAACAGCAGCTAGCGTTTCTACGTTCTGGGTGATTCCTGTTGGAATCGCACCATATTTCCGAATCCGTGAATACAACGTAGTAAAGAAGTCTGCTTGAGCCTTATTTTTAAATAGAATCTGCATCTCATCAAAGTAAACCCATGTAGTACATTTCCCTTGATTCTCTACAATTTGATTCCAGATATAATCCTGAATAACCATTAAAGCAAACGGCTTCAATTTATGCGACAACTTCTTCAGATTAAAGATAACAAAGCGATGATTAAGATCCACGTTTGTATTGTGAGCAAAAATATCCTGAGAACCAGTTGTATAGGTTTCTACCGCCAAAGCTAAATCTTGAGCTTCTGGCTCTGGTTGTTCCTTCAATACCTGATGCCACTCTTTTAGCGTTGGAGTAAAATAATCTGTCAAATAGCGCTCATAAGTCACACCTGTTACCCGGTCGATAATCCCAATCTGTGCATCTGTTACCTCAGATAGAATCGATTCAAATAATCCCATCAACAAGTTTGCTTTATCTCCAATCGGATCGTCATCCTCATCGTCCAAACGATCCAAGTCTGGTAAATCTAAAAGATTGATATGTGTTTTAGAACCAATCGAAATATCCACCATCTGAGCACCGAAAGCACGGCCAATATCAGAATATTCATCTTCGGGATCCACGATGATAACTCGGTCTTCTGGATATTTCAGTAAAGTTGGAATAACTTCTCCACCCTTTATTGTTGTAGATTTACCAGATCCTGAAGAACCTAACACAACTCCTGAACCCGTGTTCAAATCACGTTTTCGATCTAGTGTAATGATATTGTTTGATAACTGATTTTGACCATAGTAGCGAGCGAGTGAGCTTTCAGACTTCAAGTCCACGTTGGTAAAAGGAACTTGCGTAGCAATATTAGCTGTTGTCATCTTTCTCATGAAATTCTTCTTCACATTTACGAAGCATTCTCCAATAGGTAGAATCGTATTTAGAGCCTCTTCCTGGTAATAATAAAGATCTTCAAATTCTACCCCTAGCTTCCGTCCAGCACGCTTAATCTTCTGCTCATTACGTTGTAGTTCCTCCTGGCTATCTGCCTTAAAATACACTGCAATCAAACCAGAAAAGATTTTCTGATCATACTCAGTAATCTCATCTCGCCACTTCTTGGTAGCTTCTGAGATTTCTTGGTCACGACCAGCAACCACTGCATCATCAAAGATACCAGATTGAGCAGCCTTACGTTTAGAACGTAGCTTCCCAATTTCAGCATCTGTTTCTGCATCGTCAATCTTCTCTAAGATTTCAACATTCTCATAGGGTTCTGCATGAATAATAATAGCCAATTCAAATCCAAGTGTCGTTAAATCACGAATGAGACGATCAGACATCCAGTTAGGATATCGGTGAGCATAGAGTACCTTAGCCCAACTATCATCAATAATCATCCGTTTTTCTTGAAACTCAATTCGGTTTGGAGCAATAAATGATTTCGTTGATAACCCAGATAGGGCAATTTCTCTGTAATCAAAATTGACATACGGGTTTCCTCGTAATAGTTCAGAAAAGACCTTTAGACGATCCAAACCATTCATTTCCTTAAATGTAATATCGGATTCCTGAAATTGCGTTCCCAGGGAAACTCCAATATCTTGTAGTAACAACTGAGCTTGTTTTCGATCATCAGCGTTCGTTGAAATGGTCACATACTTATGTACCTCAAAGTTGTTAGCGTGTGTCGTAAATCGCTCCTTGATCATCTCATTTAGCTCTTCACGATAGTCATCGTAGCCATCGTTTGTTTCCTCAAACAAGATATTCTGCAAGGAATTATCCGATACTCTACGGTTAATGACTAAGAGTTGATAGTTACTGCCCTCATCCAGTGAATTAAGAGCATCCATCGTTGTATCAATGATGCTCTCTTTTTCATCTTGTTGAGCTGTAGAGTAAGAAGCATCCCCCAGCATAAAGCTACGAGAATACTTCTCACGTGCAATGTGCATTAATCCATCTTCATGGAGCAGCGTATAATTGATGGTATTTTGTGTCGTAGGTTTCATCTGACGACGCAAGCGCTCAATTCTTTTCTTTTCTGCGTTTTCTAGTTTTTCTCTTTTGCTTTTGAATAAACTCATCTTTCGTATACATTCCTACCTTTCCAAATTCTGTCTCATAGGTTCGTTGTTGGATTCGGAAAAAGAAATTGATTTTTTCTTTAATCCGCATTCGCTTAGTCATTCCCGTACCGTACATTCCTCCAGGAACGACAAATAGAGCATCCCAAAGATAGATGTACCAATCAGGTAAACCAAAGAAGTAAATAGCAATTGTCCCTGAGACAGCTATTATTAAACACAGGTATAAAACAAACATTCTAATAGTTAGGCCAAATAGAATTGGCTTGTCCTCATTTTCAAATTCTCTTAAAAATTCTGATCCAATTTTTTTCAATTAGTTTCCTTTCATAAAACATAACATTTATCAATTCTAATTTCTCTAAACATGGATTATACTCCTAAAAGTTGCTTGGCTTTTCGACTAGAGCCAACCATTACAAAGATATAGATAACCCCCTTGGCAATTGAAGCAAAGGCCGTTCCCCAAGTACCATTGTCTGCAGTCGTAACCTTGAGAAGATCTGTTGCCACAATCGAATCATATACAACAGAAACAATAATTAGGATGACACCAATAAGGGCAGATGCTGCAAAGTATTTCAGGAAGTTAATCGTAACAGATCGCAACGAATCCATCATAAAGAACGCTACTAACAATGGAGCTATGGCTTTAAGCATATACAAATCCAAGTAACGTAGGAAAACAATAATCCCTAGAATAATGTTAGAAACTTTACCGACAATAAAACCAACAAATCCAATAATTTGTTTTTCAAACCAACCTTTTCCGCCAGAAATGTTTGAATCAATTGTCGTTGTGACTGTTGGTGTTACATGCGCAATTACCTTTACAATAATATTAAGTAATTCCAGAATGGCATCACAAATTTGAGATGAGGCAGAGATCATGATTAAGGCAAATAAATATTTCATTAAAGCCTCTAACCAGATCTTTTGGGTTAGCGAACCTCCCCTCGACTTGACCATTTGTGACCACGATGCCATTTCAAACCAGAAAAAAAGACCTAAAAGGATATACCCAATAGGTCTGACTGCATCAGCCATTATATTTACAGCTTGGTTTGTCGCAGAGCTGTAACTAGAAAGAGAGCTTGTCAGCTCTCTAATATCTAAATTCATAGGCTACTCCTAAAATTTTAGTTGAGACAGTGATGCAACAACTGCAGCCGCAATCCCAGCAGAAGCAACAGCTAAAAATGCACCATTAATCATAGAATCAGACCCATCATCTTGCCTTTGCTTATCTTTGTTCTTTCTTCCTTGAATATAATCGACCGCACCATTCCAGATCCAGATAAGACCTGTGATTGTTCCAACTACACCAAGACCCGTAATAATTTTTGTAATAATTTCCATTTTGTTTTACCTCTTTTAATTTCTTTTTTTATAACAAAAGGCACTGTAGAAATTTCTACAGTGCCAAACACAATACTATTTTTACAATTCATCAAATTCTTCACGATAAATCGTCCGAACAGTAGCTACTAGAAGAGTAAGTACTATCATAATGGTAGCTTCAATATGTGGATATGGGAAAAAACTAACTGCCCCTTTGGGAGCTTCAAACACTTGACCAGAAGTCATCCATGGTTCAGTGGACCACCCCATAATATTAGGATAGTACCATCCAAGAATAGCTGATAAAAATTTTTCACTGGATTCTTTAAAAAGATAGTGTATACCAGCTAACAATGCAAGTAACACAAGTGTCAGGCATATCTTTCCTATAATCCAGAATAAAAACATACCTACAGCAGACTTCACAACATTAATACACCAAAGAATGATATAAAAGGGAGCTGTAAAAATCCTAATAATTGCTACCCATAACCAGGAAAAATCACTCCCAAATTTCATAACTCTACTCCTCCACGATTTACCGTTATTATACCATAAAAATAGCTTATTTTAAAGGTTCCTAGAGTATTCTAAGCCTCTTTTTTCTTACGCTTGCTGTAGAGCAAGCCTGTAGCAACACTTCCCATTGCTAGAGCAGCTAAAAGTAAATCTGCAGAATCCTTCTCCCCTGTCGAAGGCAAGCTTCGTTCTGGTTGAGTTACTGGTTTCTGCGGATTTTCTTCAGGAGTTTTTGGCTCTGGTTTTGGTTCCGGCTTTGGCTCTGGTTTTGGTTCTTCCTTTTTAGGTTCTTCTGGTTTTGGTTCTTCTGGAGTATGAGTCACAACCGTATTAGAAACAACCTCCACACCGTTAACAGTATGATAGTAAGTATTTTCTACTGTTCCTGACTGAATGCGTGTCATTTGTAGATATACTTCTGCTTGAAATTCTGATGTCTCTAAAATTGACTTCAAGAAAGTTTCATCAAAGCTAATATCTACTTTACCTTTAGCCTTGTCTACTACCTGACTTGTGAACTTAGTTAATTCATCACCAACTTTGAATTTTTGGCCGTCACTTGTTTCAAAATCTACAGCAGTAAACACTTGATAGACACTCTGATAATCATCATGTGTTTCATCATAGTCGTCGCTAAATTTATACTCAAATAACTGTTCTGAGCGATCTTTTGGCACTAGGGAACCAACTAATTTGTAATTAAATGTTTGATTCAGTTTGACCTCTTTTCCATCCAAACTTTCTTTGCTTAGATGGTCGATCACTACATCTTTCTTCGGTTCAATCTTTGGAACATTATTTACAACTGTTTCCGTGATATAAGCTGAACCAAAATCAAGCTGATAAGCCGTATTCTCATACTTACCACCTGTTTGACCCAATTCCTTCTTAACAGTCATTGGGTTGGTAATCGTCAGAACTTCTCCAGCTTGCACGTAGGTCTTGTAGAACTCCTCTGGATTCTCAGCCTCAAATACTTGAATAGCCCCTTTTGGAGTGAAATTGCTAGACTTCAAGGCTTCTTGGACACCTGATGGTGCCTTATCCAGGCTATCATAAAGACTCATCTTCAAGCCTTTCACAACTTGACCTTTAGAATCCGTCACTTGAACACCATCTTGATTGATAGTAACAGCTTCTTCTGGGTAATCATCAACGATATAGAACCCTTTACCAATACGGTCTTTATCTGCTTCGATGCCCTTGTATTGGCTATAATCTGCCGTCACCTTGTAGTAGTTTACAGATCCTGCTAAGACCTGTTTCCCATCGATGTTCACGCCTGCTTTGTTCAGATTCTTCTTAGTTGGTTTAACAGTAGGAACATTATTTACAACTGTTTCCGTGATATAAACTGAACCAAAATCAAGCTGATAAGCCGTATTCTCATACTTACCACCTGTTTGACCCAATTCCTTCTTAACAGTCATTGGGTTGGTAATCGTCAGAACTTCTCCAGCTTGCACGTAGGTCTTGTAGAACTCCTCTGGATTCTCAGCCTCAAATACTTGAATAGCCCCTTTTGGAGTGAAATTGCTAGACTTCAAGGCTTCTTGGACACCTGATGGTGCCTTATCTAGACTCTCATAAAGAGCCTTTTTCAAACCTTTCACAACTTGACCTTTAGAATCCGTCACTTGAACACCATCTTGATTGATAGTAACAGCTTCTTCTGGGTAATCATCAACGATATAGAACCCTTTACCAATACGGTCTTTATCTGCTTCGATGCCCTTGTATTGGCTATAATCTGCCGTCACCTTGTAGTAGTTTACAGATCCTGCTAAGACCTGTTTCCCATCGATGTTCACGCCTGCTTTGTTCAGATTCTTCTTAGTTGGTTTAACAGTAGGAACATTATTTACAACTGTTTCCGTGATATAAGCTGAACCAAAATCAAGCTGATAGGCTGTATTCTCATACTTACCACCTGTTTGACCCAATTCCTTCTTAACAGTCATTGGATTAGTAATCGTCAGAACTTCTCCAGTTTGAACGTAGGTCTTGTAGAACTCCTCTGGATTCTCCGCCTCGAATACTTGAATCGCTCCTTTCGGAGTGAAATTGCTAGACTTCAGAGCTTCTTGTACGCCTGATGGTGCCTTATCTAGACTCTCATAAAGAGCCTTTTTCAAACCTTTAACTACTTGACCCTTAGAATCGGTTACTTGAACACCGTCTTGATTGATCGTAACAGCTTCTTCTGGGTAATCATCAACGATATAGAACCCTTTGGCAATACGGTCTTTATCTACTTCAATGCCCTTGTATTGGCTATAATCTGCCGTTACCTTGTAGTAGTTGACAGAACCTGCCAAGACTTGTTTCCCATCGATGTCTACACCTGCCTTGTTCAGATTCTTTTTGCTTGGTTTAACAGTAGGAACATTATTTACAACTGTATCAGTTTGATATCCGTTACCGAAATCAACTTGGTAAGCCGTATTCTCAAATGATTTTCCTGTATTTCGCAATTCTTCCTTAGTTACCATTGGATCAATAATTGTAACAGATTTGCCTGCTTTGATATATTGGTTAAAATAAGCTTCTGGATCATCCACTAAAAATACTTGGAAAGCTCCCTTAGGCTTAATTTCAGAACTATCTAGAAAGGCTTTAACCTTATCATTATCAACAGATTCAATAGAATTGTACTGATACACTGAAATACCAGAAACTTCTTTTCCTTCGCTATCAATATAACGAATATCTGATTGATTAATAGTCACTGCCTCTTCTGGATAATCATCAATCGCACCAAAGCCTTTTAGAATAGCAGATGGATCTGCCTTTATCCCTTTATACTGATCATAATCCAAGGTTATATGATAGTAATTCGTTGAACCAGCTAGAACTGTTTTACCATCAATAATAACACCATCCTTGTTATGATTGTGTTTGAGAGGTTTGATCAAATTGTTATTCGGATTGTCTGGATCGTTCGGTTTACCTGGGGTTGTTACCTTAACAATATTTGAATAAGACTCAAACTCATTGTTTAAGTTCAAATGGAAATTATTCTTATAGGTTGCACCATCATTTGTTACTGTACCATAAACCTTAAGAACTGGGGCTTTATAGGCTTTACTTAAATCAGTATTTACTTTCGCTAAACCTTCAGCTTTAAGTAAACCTTTCAACTGATGCTTATCTTTATCGTAGGTTACAGTAAAGTCTTGGTTTTGATCTACAGTTTTTGCTAAATCAAGTAGATAGCCTTGAGGTAAGTTGTCCGTTAACTCATAGATTGTGGTTTCTTTTCTGTCTGCTGCAAGAGGCTTAGTTTCCAGTTCCCAAACAACTTCGGATAGCTTAGGTACTGATGAATTATTTACATTTGTACCTGCAGAGTTCTTAACTAATTTTTCTACAGTAGGCGTAGTTCTCAAGCGAGTGTAAGTAACTTCAACTTCTCTTGGTGCGACCTCATTTGGCACAGGTTTCAAATCTGGTTTAGGAGGTTCACTCGGAGTAGGAACGTGAGGTGTATCTGGTTCATCTTTTGGTGAGGCTAATAAAGGTTTCTCCGTAGGAGGTGTCAATGGAGTCTTATTCTTCTCCTTATATTCAGGTTCTAAAGGTCTTGGTTTTGTAGATTCACTTGGTTTAAGCGGCGGTTTCGGCTCCTCTAGTTGATTAATGACAGAGCGACCACCCCAAAGTTGAAAGGCGTATTCTGCTGCATAAATCTCCAAATCAGAGGAGATTTTTCTACCCGCTGTTCTGTCATTATCTTGAACATAAGCTCTATATGCACGTGACTGTGCCTCCGTGTAAGGAGCTAAAGACCGTTTACCATTTGCTAAGTAAGTTAAGTGGTGAGTAGTACCTTTACCTACACTTAGGATAGTTCCTTCAGGAGTACCTCGGAAATCGTCTACACCAACAAGCCAAGGTTCACCTGCTCTCCACTGGTTAAGACCGCTAGGATCATCACTATCATGAATACCATCTGTTTTGACACCTTGCCAGTATGTCTCTCCTCTGACTACATTAGCCTCTACCTTAGATCCCCAAGGATTTACTACAATACCAACATTGTTGTCCCCATAAGTATGTCTAACCGCTTGACCATAATCAAGATCAGAATAAATAGCAATTGTACCCAAGTTAATTGGTTCATTAGTGGCTTCATCGAAATAAGCGATATCCCACTCAACGTTTAAGTAATTAAATGGATTGAAACCCACTGGAGATACAGGTCCAGTAGAACCATCTTTGTACCACCATACAGCCAATCGTGTATAAGTCTCTGCACTACCTTCTATCCTATGTTCAGGGACTGGGGTAGAGCGAGAAGTCAATTTAGCAGAAATCGTTTTTCCTGACTTAGTACGACCAACATTATGTAGCGTAAACTCAGATCCCTGTTCGATACCTGTAATAAGCGCACCTCCATATCTTGAGTCATTTATCCAATTATGGAGAGGGGTTGAACTATTTGGGTCTAGTCTAAGGTTCTTATCTAAGGTAATAGTAGTGTTTTTGTTAGCTCCAAGCGCACCATCAACTACCTCAAGAGTAGGGTCTTCATCAAATACTGCAGTGAGCTTAGAATAGTAATCTAATGAACCACGCTTAGACTCGTCAAACTCACCGTAGATTGTAACCCCATTTGTACGTCCTTGGACTTGTTGTGTTTGTAACTCTGCCAATTTTCGTTTATATTCTGCTGAGTCCTTTTCATACTTAGCTAATTGTTCTTTGTATTTCGTTAAACCTGCCTCAGACTGATTTTGGTTATTGGTCCAAGTTTTTAGAGCTTCTTCGTAAGCTTTCTTAGCTTCTGCATTTCCCTTATCAATATCATCATCTTGCTTAGCTTTATCTGCTAAAGCTTTCTCATAATTAGTTTTAGCTAAAGCATTTTCTTGTTTGATACGCTCATTTTCTTTTGCTACACGATCTTTCTCCGCTTTCAAACGCTCATTCTTTTCTTGATTGTCTTTATCAATCTGTGCGTTTTTAGCAGTAGCATCTGCCAAGTCTTTATCATATTGAGCTTTAGCTTTGTCATAAGAATCTTTCTTTTCCTTGTTCTCAGTAGTAATCGTTTTAATTTCTTCTGTACGAGTTTCTACTTCCTCTTTGTACTTCTTAGACTCTTCTACAATAGTAGTCGCTTGCTTGTTGTAACTAGATTCAATCTCAGCAGTTTTCTTAGCTAACTCATCAGAGTTAGTAACTAAACCACCATCAACCTCAGTTGCCTTAACCGTCAAACCCGCTTCTTTAGCAGCAGATACCGCTGACTCTACTTTTTCTCGGTTAACAGTGACTTCAACAGAACCTGTTGATTTTTCTGCACTACCTTGGTCGTTTGTAGAATCCACCGTTGGATTCGTCTGTGCATATGGAGCATTTGTGGCTGGATTTTCAGTTCGTTCATCTGCTCTAACTGGACTAGTCATCAAACCTAAGGCAGCTAGACCAAGAATTACTCCACACGTTCCCCATCGTCTTGTTTTTCGGATTGAACCGAAAGCTCGTGTCTCATTATTAAATTTCATTCATTCTCCTTTTTTATTACCCATTCAATACATCCTTTACAGCACTAGTTTTAGGAAGTTTTTTAGGCTCTTCCTTCTTTGGTTCAACAGCTTTTTCTTCCGTTTTCTTTGGTTCAACCGGTTTCTCTTTTTCTTTATAAACAAACTTAAGTGTCTGTTTATCCGAAGAAACCTTCCCTTCCAATTCTTCCGGAACTGCCTTCAAAACATAAGTTGTATCTTTAACTGTAATTTCTGTTTCAACATCACGATCAAATTTCCAGTCTTTACCTACAAGCTCTCCAGTTTTAGAAATAACTTCAGAATTCTTGAGTTCCTCACCCTTTTCGTTTACAAAGATAGCTTTAACTTCCTCGCCCTTTTCATGTGCCAAGTAAGTCAGCAAAAGGTCATTTTCAGCAAACTTCCCTTTCTCTTCTCCTTCTTTAAGGGTAACTTCAAATCCATCAACAGTCGGAGCTTTGATATCATAATCATCCCCAGAGAATCCCTTAGCTACAAGAATATCCTGATCAATCTGCTCATTCGTTAAAGCATTCAGAACCTTGACTGTTAAAGAATAAACCTTTTTATCTGCTGGTTTCTTTTCATACAGATAATGTAGTTTAACAGTATCCTTAGTAACTTTTCCAGAAGATTCTTTAGGTTCTCCAGTCAATACATAGGTTTCACCATCAACAGTCAGTTCCTTCTTAACTTCAGTTGCCTTCCATTCACTACCAATCTCCTTACCAGCTTCGATAATTGTGATATCGCTTTGCCCAGGAATTTCTTTTCCGTCCGCTGTTCGGAAATCAGCAGTAACAGCTCCACCTTCGTTTTTGATAGAGTCAGATTTCTTAGCTACTTCTTTTCCATCTAATGACACTGTACCTGTTGCAGTACCTTCTCCAGTAAAGCTATAAACAATTGAGTAATCACCATCAGGTAGTTTTTCTGAAAAATCAACCTTCCCATCTTTGACCGGTAATTCTTTATTGACTTTACCACCTTTTAACAAAGCCTTAGTGATTTTTATTCCATCTCCACCGATGGCAACTTGAGCTGTTTGATCTGCGCCCTTAGAGGTTTGTACTTTGACAGTAGCAGTTTCCATAAACTGTTTAACCACTTCAGCATCTAAAATTGACTTGTCTTTACCAGTCATATCGTAGATATTAGGATGACCCAATTCTTTCATTTGCTCAATTGAACGCATGGAGTTAGTGTCGTTATCCGTAACTTGGTTACGGTTGACAACTGACATAAATGTTTTAGCACGTTTCTTAGCCCACTCAGCGAAAGATTTGTCCATTTCTTCTGGTTTACCTTTATCCATCCAACCGTCAGTGTATTGGATAACAGATACAGTATCAGAAGGTTTTGTAATTTTTTCAACAATCTCTTCAAATGGAACAACAACATCTACAGACTCATCTAGGTAACGGTGTGAACCTAGAGCATTTGCCAAACCTTGGAAGTATTGACCATAGTTTTGGTAAGTAGGATCTTTTTCTGATGGTGCGTTAATTTTCAACAAGTTATCAATAATTTCAAGTGCTTCTTGTTTTGTTAGAAGAGTTGAAGAAATTCCTTTAGTGTCGTTCATAACCTTTTTAGTACTTGCATGATATGAAGTTTGACCGTAATTATCTGGGTAAAGCTGAATGATATGACGACTTTGAGGGTTCTTATTGGCCTCGATAATCTTCTTACTCAAACGAAGTGAATCTTTTACTTTACCGGCATAAGAACTAGAGTAGTCATATACATGGACAGTCGTAAGAGGAGCAATTTCATTTGTTGTACTAGTATTTGTAGGAGCTTTTGTCTTAAACTGAAGCTCATTAGATCCTGCTTTATCTTCACCAGTTACTACTGTATTTTCAATAGTTTTTAGTTCTGGAGAAAAATCAGGTTGTTTAGGATCAACTGGTTCTGGATTAGGATTTTTAACCTTAGGCGCATCTTTCTTGACCTTTTCAATTTCGATTTTGGTCTTTTCCAAATCCTTGAATTTGTCGGATTTATTATTGTTAACCTGTTTTTCGTCCACCCCAGAAGATTCTGGATCCTTCTGCTCTGTTTTTTCAGTCACAGCTGATTTAGCTGAAGAATCATTTTTAGATTCATCTGCTTGAGCCATTGCCGAACCGACAATCCCAACTGCAACGAGTCCTAATGCTACAGAACATAAACGTTTCCCATATTTTCTATAGCTAAATGTTTTTTTCATAGTATCACCTTTCTAATTGTTCATTGGAATATTTTCTTTCGGATATAGTTGATGGATCCCTTGCTCTAAAATATACAATTATCATTTTTCCTCCAATCAAAAAGTCACCAAGAAACCTTGATGACTTTAATAAATTTAATTTTCCTTAGATTCTCGTTTGATTTTCAACAAACTTAAAAGTGAAATAGTTACCATCCCCAAGAGCCAATGACTAGAAGATTTTTCCCCCGTCTTAGGTAATTCATATCTTGCAGCAGGTGCTTGATAGACTGGATCTTTGACTTTTGCAACTTGATCGTGCACATACTTCGCAGTCTTACCATTTTGAACTGTTGGAGTAGAATGAGTTCCATCTTGTTCAATGCTTGCTTTTTGAATAGTCAACTCTTTTTGATGCTCAATTTCTTGTTGTGCTTCCAGATAATCACGATAAGCCGACAACAACTCTTTATGAGCCTCTAATACCTTTCTTTGTTCTGCTTTTGCAGTTTCTAGTTTTGCTAGTGCTAACTCTAGAATTGATTTCTTTTCTTTCAAAACTTCTTGAGCAGCTTCAAGATTAACTTTTGCCTTTTCTAATAGCTGAGGGGCATTCTTCAAAACTTCCACTCGCTCTTTTGATGCTTTCAGGGCTTCCGTTGATGCTGAAAGTAAGGCTTGGCGATTGAGGATTAGTTCTTTAATTCGAGTAAGTTCACCTTGTTTAGTAATCAATGCCTCTTTCTCAGCAGTCAAAGCTTCATTCAGTGATTTCCATTCAGTTTGTTTTTCAGCTAGTTTATCTTTAACTAACGCAAGTACTTCACGTTTGTTTTGTACGTCTGCATTCAACTGTTCCAGAGCCTCTTGCGCTTGTTTGTTTTCTAAACCAGCTTTTTCAAGGTTTGCCTCCGCCTTCTTTAACTTAGCTTCTGCTTCAGGAGTTTTTAAAGCAATATTCTGAATATCATTACGATTAGTCACTGCATTTTGCGCAGTAACTTCTGCTTGAGTATATTCTGTCTGTGCTTGTTCTTTTCTAGCTTGAGCATCCTTATGATTCGTTTTTGCAGTATCATAAGTATCCTGAACCTGTGCCACAGAATTTCTAGCTTCTTGAATTCTTTCCTGAAGACTAGCTAGATTGTTCTTAGTATCAACTTTAACATTTTGATGGAAACCATTTTTCAGCAAATCAATTGTTTTAGAATCTGTTCCAACATAGTGCATCGCAATCAAACCAAGATCTGTCTTTCGAGTTGCTACACCGATATATTGTAGCGTGACTGACTTACGATCTAGTCCTGCAAAGTTTAAAGCATGGCCCCAATCAGCGTGCTTATCATAAAACAGCATCATAACCACGTTGTTGTATGCCTGTTGTTTCAGATCAGCTAATGTGACTACATCATTTGCATTTTGGAAGCCTATATTTTCAGCAAGCAGACCTTGATTGCCTTGATTCAAACCAACTTCTTTCGCAACAGTATTCAAAGCATCTAGGTCATGGCCGTACTGATTAGTAGATAGTTGAGTTGCTTTCTGTGCCACTTTCTGCATATCTCGATTCACTAAGACTGGAATATCATCTGTTCCCATCAATCGACGGAAATCATTAATCAAATGTGCATTGAAAATGGCAAGTTCATCTTGAACTTCAGCAGACAAATGATTGACATCAGCAATCACAGTCTTTTTATCTGCTTCACTCTGCTTAAATGGAGAAGTTGGATTGCCGTAATAAGTCTCACCACCATCTGGAGAGCTAAATCCAGCAGCAGTCATTCCTTTCTTGGCAATTTCTTGTAACTTATTTGAATTTTCTTCAGTGGGGTTATTGAAGTAAGCCTTTAAAGCTTCTACATAGCCAGCAGGATAAGTGATAGAGGTTGTTGTCAAACTATTCAGGATGCTTTGAGCCTTAGATAGATTATATTTAGCTACTCGATACTGATTTTCAGCGTTAGTAGCTTGAGTGGTTGCTTGATCTAGCTCCTTCGCTTTCAACAACCTAGTTCCTTCAGTACTCATTACCTCTGCTTCTGCCTGTTTCAGTTTAGAAGCACGTTGGTCATCCGCTTTTTTAGCAGTCACCAAATCTTTTCGAGCTTGTGATTCAGCTTCTTCGCTCATTTCTAAGTTTCGCTTAGCTGCTTCAGCATTGGCAACAATGCCTGAAACTCCAGTGCCGTCTAAAACAGCTTGTTTTTCAACTACAATTTGTTTTGCATCTGTAACTTCTTTTGTTTTGTCAACAAGTTTTCTAGTAGCTTCTTTGACATTTGCTTCCTGATCAGTAACATTCTTTTCAGCTAGCTTTTGTTGCTCTTCAGCAGAGGACAGTTCTTTTTGAGCCTTCTTCTCAGCAACCTCTTTTTCAGAAACATCTTCTTTTGCATCCTGGATATTTTTAGGAGTAGCTTCCTGGACAAGTTTCTCCGCTTGAGTAACAGCTTCTGTAGCTTCTTCAACTACTTTCTCAGCATCGTTCACCTCATTTTGAGCTGTGTTTACAATATCCTCATGTTTTTTTACAACTGTGTTTGCCTGATCCACATTTGCTTGGGAGATAGCAACATCAGTTTCTGTAACTGTTTTTTTAGTTGCTTTCTTCTGTTGGCTCCCTGAAATTGGCTCTGTAGGCTTTAATTCTTCAGCGGAAGCTTGAGTCGTTGCTCCAACTGCTGCTGTTACGATTGCGCCAGCCAATAAAACTTTCTTAACTTCATTCATCATTTCCATTTGATTTCTCCTTTTTGATACTATTTAAAACAATGCTTATTTGAATAGTCTTTTAGTTTTCGTAAGATTTTATCAGACAATTTATTTGGTATAAAAGTCATAGATACAAGAATCCCTGATGATAAAAGAATAGCTGTAACTATGATCTGTATAATACTCATTTCTTCACCTTTTCATAACATCACCTATCTGCTTTCAGAAACAAAGAAACAGTTCCTTGCTCCCCAAAACAGATAGATGAGGACTCTATCTGTTAAATTTTACCGCTAGGTCGGTGATAACCTTTACCGGTTAGTTGTAAGATAGTTTTATTACCTTGCTTAATTCGTCTGGCAACTAAAATATCTCCACGTTTAATGGTGCGTATATCTCTATAGATTTTAGAGTATTCTGCAATCATTTCAACGGTTTGAAGTTTTCCTGCCACATATCCTTTTTTTGGAATAAGACCATACTTACTAGTTAATTTCATTTCTTCACCACTTGCAAGCCGTGCGGTTACATCACCTTGCAAACCTAGTCGTCTTAAGTCAGTGAGTGTAACCTCACTAGTTGATTTTATTTGATTCATATTGTCCTCCTTTTTGAATCAAAGGCTGATTTACAGCCATGCCGAGTTGATGCCGTAGCATCTCTACTGTGTTTTTTACGCACGATTTATAGTTTAGAAATCGCAAACTCTTTCGTCTTACGGGACAAGTCAACCGTGACTTTACATAATGCAGTCAGCACTAGATATACTTTCTAGATACACACCGCCCCTATTCTTCTTTTTATGCCTAGACTGCGCTAATCGGGACAGTGGGGATATTCAATTTTCAAAGAACAAGAGTAGTTTTAGGACTTGCTCAGGTCAGATATCACATATAAAAATTACTTTCTGAATAATTTTTTTAATGATTTTCAATACACTTTCGAGCGTTACTATTGTAAATCGCAAGTAACCCATTAAAAACATATTCAGCAATTACTTCTGATGAACGGGCAAATCGCATATTTTCTAAAGCATATCGATAGCGTTCTTCAAATGGCATCATGATATAGGCTGCCATCGTATCTGAGTAATTTTCTTCTAAAAGTTGAGAATAAACTAAATCATAAATATAATCCTTATCATACTTGCTAGCTTTATCAACTTTTCTGGAAAGTCTGTCTTGTTTATTATTTTGGGAATTTCTAGGGAACCTCTCCTCGTCCTCCTCATAAATAACTAATTCAGTGTCTTTATTATTAGTCTCACTATATTCAGTATCGTTAGGGTCTAAATTTGACACCAGGCCCGTATAAATCTGACACCCCCCTGGTGTTTTTTTGACACCCCCCTGGTCTAAATCTGACACCCCCCTAGTATCAGATTTGGAGTCACCTGATTTATCAACCATTCTAGCAACGGTGTCATCTTGCAAGAGACCAAGGTAAATTCGGTTAGCTAGATTTCCTGATTTACTTGTAGATTGTTGAACCTCATGAATTAATCCATACTCTGTGAGTTGCTTTTTAATTCTTAATAGGGTAGATTTCGAGCAACTTAGTATCTTCATCAAATTAGAGTTGGAATAAACCAGATAAATATTTCCATTCTCATCAATCCAATTATTCTTGAAAGAAAGATCTAGTCTATCTTTAAGCATGGCATAAGCGACTTTTGCATCTAACCTCATATCCTCATAAATAGGATTTTCAAACAAAACCTTTGGTAAGGCATAAAAGCGATCTGATGTCTGGTAATGGCTAGCACTAATAAACTGAATTTGTTTCATAAATTACACCTCTTTCAGTCTAAAGTCACCATTCATGGTAAATCCTATCAACCCAAAGGCCTCAAGTTCTCCTATACTTGCTATTATTTCTTTTCGTGTTGAACCTGTTTCCTTCATCAAAAACTGGATTATCATCTCTCTTGAAATTCTCTCCTTACTTTTTCGTCTCATAATTTTTCCTCCCAAAATACAAAAAAGAACTAACGGATTTTCCGTTAGTTCAATATTTTCTATTTATCTCAAAACACTAGACACTTACATAGCAGAATTCCTAAAAAAATCGCAACTAAACCACCTAGGTAGGTCAAAATCAGGTAAGAATAAAATACCTTCTTATCGCTTAGCAACCTTTGGAGTTCGTCATTCAAAGTCGAAAAAGTTGTCAAACCTCCACAAAATCCAGTTGCTAGAATAGCATAGACTTCCTTAGACTCCACATGATTGTAGAATAATCCAATTAAAAAACAACCCAAAAGATTGGCTATAAGCGTTCCGAGTGGCAATTTAGAAGTTTGATTATAGCGGGAAAAGAAATATCGTACGAGCGCTCCAAGACCACAAGCAATTGCAAGATAGACGATTACCATTTCTTCCTCCCCAAATAGTAAGCCAAAAGCAGGCCTCCACCGATGCTCAAAAGCAAATACAGGACCAAACTAAGATAACGCCCTGTATCAAGCAGTTTTACAGCATCAAGCATGAAGCTAGAAAAGGTTGTTAAACCTCCGCAAAAACCCGTCCCCAACGCTAAAATTAAGCCCTTACTAGTACCCTTATAGACCAGATAGCCTTTTACCAGATAAACCAAGCAGAAAATTCCCAGATAGTTGACAAAGAGAGTGCCCCAAGGAAAGTCAGGACTGGCTGGTAACCAAGTAGAAACCAGATAGCGGACAAGTCCACCCACCATGGCAGCTAGAAAAATTCCTAGCGGATAAAATTGTTCTTTTTTCATTTGATGTTTTGATCCTGGTAATCACGCGAACGTTTGAGTATGTCAGAAAAAGTCGCGACGATAGTCTCCTGATAACGCTTGTCCTCTACACGACTTCTAACCTTTTCAAAAATAACTTCTTCTCTCTTAGTATCTAAAATCGGTTTTCCTGAGGCTTTCTTATAAGCAACTACACCCTCAACCAAATGCATTCGTTCTTCTAAGAGCTTTACGATTTGGTCGTCGATTTGATCAATTTCTTGACGAATAATATCTAAATCCATACAGTCTCCTCCTTTATTTGAATTATTGTATCAAAAAGCCACCAAATAGGCTAGTAAAATCCCAACTCACGATAAGAAAAATGCACTGATTGATTACATCAGCGCACTCTTATGCTTATCCTACTTTAGCAGCCAATTCTTCTGCGAATTGTTCCAAGCGTTCGATATCTTCTTCCTCGGCAGAAAGATCAACTTTAACACACTCTGAACCTTTTTCTGCTCCTGTTGACACAAAGACACGGTCAAAGTCATCAACAGCCTTACAGAATTCATCGTAGAAGGTATCTCCTGAACCAACCACTCCGTAGATTTTGCCATTCAAGTTGAGGTCTGCTAAGTCTTCGTAGAAGTCCATCATCTCATCTGGCAATTCTCCATCACCGTAAGTATAGGTCGCAACGATAGCGATGTCTGCTTCCAAGAAGTCTGAAGCGTCAACAGTTGTACATTCATCAACATCAACATCCAAGCCCAAGTCACGTAATTTGTCTGCTACAATATCTGCAATTTCTTCGGTATTACCGGTCATACTGGCAAATACAATTTTTGCTAATGCCATATCGTCCTCCTCAATTTATCTTTCTCCATTATATCACATCTTTTTCATTTTAAAAATAAAAATTCTTGTGCTACAATGAAATGAGAAAGAATTGAGGTTATTTATGGACATTTGCCATCAAATTTTAGAAAAAATCAAAGAATACGACACGATTATCATTCACCGCCATATGAAACCAGACCCTGATGCCTTAGGCAGTCAGGTGGGATTGAAAGCCTTACTGGAACATCATTTCCCCGAAAAAACCATCAAAGCCGTTGGTTTTGATGAACCAACTCTTACTTGGATGGCTGAAATGGATTCTGTTGAAGATAGTGCCTACCAAGGCTCCCTTGTCATCGTCTGTGATACGGCTAACACTGCACGAATCGATGATAAACGCTATAGTCAAGGTGATTTTCTCATTAAGATTGACCACCATCCAAATGATGATGTATACGGTGACCTATCTTGGGTGGATACTAGTTCAAGCAGCGCTAGTGAGATGATTACCCTATTTGCTGAAACAACCCATCTGGCCTTGTCAGATCGAGCTGCTGAGCTACTTTTTGCAGGAATTGTTGGTGATACAGGTCGTTTCCTCTACCCTTCTACAACTGCACGGACTCTTCGCCTTGCTGCCTATCTGAGAGAACAGAACTTTGACTTTGCGGCTCTCACTCGTAAAATGGATACTATGAGCTACAAGATTGCTAAACTTCAAGGCTACATCTACGACCATCTGGAAGTAGATGAAAATGGTGTAGCTCGAGTTATCCTGAGTCAAGAAATCTTGAAACAATTCAATGTGACCGATGCTGAAACTGCAGCTATCGTGGGTGCACCTGGACGCATTGACAGTGTTAGTCTTTGGGGAATTTTTGTGGAACAGACTGATGGCCACTACCGCGTTCGCTTACGCAGTAAAATCCATCCTATCAATGAAATTGCCAAAGAACATGATGGTGGAGGCCACCCTCTAGCAAGTGGTGCCAATTCCTATAGTCTAGAAGAAAACGAAATCATCTACCAAAAGTTAAAAAACTTGCTTAAAAACTGATAAAATACTTGCCAAACTTTTCAGAATCTGATAGACTAGTATGGTAACAATCTATGGCTCGCAAAGAGACCATGGCAGAAAGGAAATATTGCAAAATGAAAAAAGATATCCATCCAGAATATCGCCCAGTTGTCTTCATGGACACAACTACTGGTTACCAATTCCTTAGCGGTTCAACAAAACGCTCTAACGAAACAGTTGAGTTCGAAGGCGAAACTTACCCATTGATCCGTGTGGAAATTTCATCAGACTCACACCCATTCTACACTGGACGTCAAAAGTTCACTCAAGCAGATGGACGCGTGGATCGTTTCAACAAAAAATACGGTCTCAAATAATGATAAAAAGAACAGTTTCAGCTGTTCTTTTTTGTTTCTTGAAATTAACTGCTGTTTTCATGTTCCAGCCTCAAAAAAACTTTGCACTCTCGATTGCCACACAATGGTTACCAGAGTACAAAGTTTTTTAATTAGGCCAGATTTACTCTTCTTTATCTTGATTTTCAGTTCCTTTAACTGCTTTTTTAAATTCGGACAGCATTTTACCAATTGATTCGCCTAGTTCAGGCAATCGTTTTGGTCCAAAGATTAAGAGAGCTCCTAAAACGATGATAATCAATCCTGGTGCTCCGATATCACGTAAGATTCCCATTTCTCGCTCCTTTCTGCTTGCGTTTCATAATGTGTTTGCTGATAGCAATACTCAATTCATAGAGTAAAATCAAGGGGGCAGTCATTGCCAAATCACTAACAAAGTCGGCTGGTGTCAAGATGACTGCAAGTACCAATAAGATAAAATAAGCATATCGGCGATAAGCAATCAACAATTCTGGTCCAATGAGCCCAATCGACGTCAAAAAGGCAATGATAACCGGCAATTCAAAAATCAGAGCCAAGGGCAAGGTCGTTTGAAAAACAAAGGACAGATAATTTTGGGCTGTTAACTGCGTTTCAAATAGTCCTTCTCCTAGCCCTAATAAAACCTGAAGTAAGGCTGGTGTTACAAAGTAAAAACCAAAAGCCAGTCCAACTAGAAAACAAAGGAAACTAGCTGGAATATAAGCAAAAATAGCTCTAGCTTCTTCCTTCTTTAAACCAGGTTTAATGAAAGACCAAATATGATACACCGTGTAAGGTAGGGTGATAGTAAAGGCCATCAGACTAGCTAAGCGTATGTAAATCCATAAAATATCATTTGGCCCTAAAACAATCAACTTTTGCTGAAAAGATTGGGTCACATACTGGTAAATCTGGTCTGCGAAAAGCAAGGAGACACAGAATACCAAAAAGAAACAAATGACCACTTCCAATAATCTCTTTCTAAATTCTACCAGATGTTCAACGATTGTCAATTCTTTTCTATCCATCGTATTCTTCACCCTGTCTGAAAGTGACAATCAAGATAATAATAATAAAGATTAGCTGACTGATCAAACCTTCCCAACTTGGGTAAATTCCAAGCAGGTCGATTGTTGGAAATCCTGTCAGCAAGTGATTTGGTGCCATATTGGTCAACTGAAGAGCATGGATACTAACCCCAAGCATCTTAAAGGCTAAGGCATAAATTATCCATGTCAAGATAAAGAAAACCTTATGTGGCAGGAAGAATTGACTGGCCTTGTTCATCACGATGGCAATAATTACTAGAATCAGCAAGGCAAGTGAAATTCCCAAGACAAATTCAAAACTGGAAATCCTTGGTAAAATTCCAACATAAAAGAGAATGGTTTCTGCTCCCTCACGGAAAACAGCTAGGAAACTGAGAGCAAACATGGAAATAAAGGAACCTGTCTTGGTCACCGTTTCCATTTGTGACTCCATAAAGGTATTCCATTTTTTGACTGAGGATTTGCTGTGAAGCCAGATTCCAATCAAAATCATCATAGCAACTGCAAAAATCCCAACTGCTCCTTCGATGATTTCACGATTGGAACCTGATGTTACTGCTGGAAAGGCAATTTGCAGGATGAAAGCAATGACCAGACTGGCCATAATTCCAGTGATAGCACCACCATAAACCCACTTAAGTCCCTTTCGCATCTTGGCTGCTTTCAAGGTTGTTACCAAGGCCATGACAATTAAAAGAGCCTCTACACCTTCTCTCAGGAGAATCAGCATAGCATCAAAGGCATTGTAACGTGCACTGGTATCAATTTGTGATAAATCTGCAATCAGTTTTTCTAATTTTTCTTGGTATTCCTTTTCACTTCCCTTGACCATAATCACAGGGCTTTCACTTTCCACTCGAGTATAGAGGGAAGGATTGGTCGTGCTAACAGAACCTTCAATTGTTGGCCAGATAGTGATGAATTCCTTCATACTAGCGGCTCCTGATGCTTGATCACCAGCTTGAAATTGTTCCAAAGCCTTCTTCAAAAGGGCAATGCCGTCTTTGAGAGTCAAATCCGAAGATGTTGCTGCTATTTCTTTTCCAGTTACAAAATCATCAATAGCCTTTTTTAAGTTCTCAAAGGAAGTCTGGATTGAGTTAAAATCTGTAGGCTCGGTTTCCATACTACTACGCAAGAAAGAAATAGCTGTTTCAACACGGCCATAATGGGCTGTACTATTGTCACGAACCACACTTTCATTGATGGTCCAAGTGGAATTCATTTTCTTAAAGGCTTCTCGAACCTTTTCCAAATCTTTGGAGGCAATGGCTTGTTCCAAGGCTTCAAAACGAGGACTTAGACGGTTTACCAACTTTTCCTTTTCCGCATCTAGGTCAACAGGATTTTGTTCTTTTTCAAAGGCTAATAGGGCTGCAGATATTTCGGTTAGTTTGTCTTCAGTAATCTCGCCTGATTGAGCTAACTTTTCCTTAACAACCTTACCAGCCTCAGAATTGCTATCTTCTACTCTTTCAAAGTCTGTTGCCATCTCCTGAACGAGTTTCTGGGCTTCAGACTGATTCCCATTTTTGACCGCTTTAGAAGCATCTGTGATTTTTACAAAGTAAGAACTCAAGCTTTCTTGGGCACCTACTGGGGAAAGAATTAAAAATGACAGAACTAAAACCAATAACCAGCTTCTAGCCTTCCAATAATTTCTGACCAATGTAGCCTCCTTTCTCCACACCACCAAAGCAAGCAAAGAGTCCACTACCGATGTGAGTAATGTATTCATTCATCTTATCTGTAGCACCTAGATTGGTTTGAACCTTAACAAAGTTATCTGGATCCTTCTGGAAAGAAATGAAGAGCAAACCCGTATCGAACTGGCCAGTCTTTTCATCAATCCCATCAGAGTAAGAATAAGAACGACGCAAAAGTGGCTTGTCCACTTCCTTAGCCAAACGAACATGCGAATCATCAGGTAAGAGACTCAAATCCACTTCATCAAATTCATTTTTCTTACCAAAGGGGGCACCACTTTCCTTGTAACGACCGAAGGTATTTTCCTGTTCTTCAAGACTAGTGCGGTCCCAGGTCTCTAAAAACATCTGAATCCGACGAACTGCCATATAAGAACCATTTTCCATCCAGTCCTTACTATCAGCCCAGATAACGCGGTCAAAGTCTTTCTCCTTGCTTGGATTTGCTGTTCCATCTTTAAAACCAAAGAGGTTACGCGGAGTCTCCATTCGATCCCCGATTGCTGCAAATCCAGACTGACTCCAACGGAGGGTCACGGCATTTCTCCCCTTACGGATGAGGTTGCGAATCGCATGAAAGGCAACCTGCTCATCATCTGCACAGGCCTGGATGACAATATCACCACCAGTATATTTTTCACGCAATTGCTCTTTAGGGAATGGCGGTAAATCCCTGAACAATTGAGGACGCTTGTTTTCCAAGTTCATCTTTTTCAAGAAACTGGCAGAGACACCAAAAGTCAGGGTCAAACGATGCGGGTTAAGCCCGACTGTTTCCCCAGTATCGCTAGGAGGCAAGAGAGTATTCTGGCCGTCTTTTTTGACCAATTCTCCCTCTACCAATTTGGCACTATAATCCGTCCAATCCTTGAACAACTGGATAATCTTATCCTTATCCGTCGTATGCAAGTCTAAGACAACAAAATAGATATTTTTTTGCATGGGCGTACTAATCCCAGCTTGATGCTTGCCATAAAAAGCAATTTTTTCATTTCCGTACGAGATTTTTTCCTGACTTCCTAGCTTAGGTGCGAAAAAAGCAGAAGCACCAGAGAGCCCTAGCGCTAAACCAGCCCCTCCAATCCCTGCTTTTTTTAGAAATTCTCGACGGTCCATTTTCTTTTCAAAAAACTTTTCGTCTTTTTCAGTCATAACTCTTATTCTCCACTAAGAAATTTACCCATTTGTGATAGAGGTTCACCAAGTTTTGTCACCGCTTCTGACAATTCTTTGGTATCTTCTTTTGTCAAATCTGTATAGAGTTTGTAGTGTTCCTTGTCTGTCATATGTTTGTCCAGCAAACTATTAACAGACTTGAAATCTGCTTCCAATTCTTTAACTAGGTTAGCGTCTGATTTTTCTAGTAAAGGTTTAAAGAGTTGGAAAATCTTCTCAGCACCTTCGATATTGGCACGGAAGTCATACAAGTCTGTATGAGAATAAATTTCCTCTTCACCTGTAATCTTGCTTGTCGCTACTTCGTTAAGCAAGTCAACTGCTCCAGTCAACATAACCTTGTAGTCCACATCTACAGTTGCAATCTTGGCTTTCAATTCCTTGATATCATTGACCAACTGATCGCCGTAACTTTCAGTTCCTTTAGTTGTATTGTCTTCCCAAAGGATACGTTCGATACGGTGGAAACCTGACCAACCTTCCTCTGTCTTGTTTTCGTCCATGTAGTCTGCCAAACGGAAGTCAATCTTGACATCTGACTCACCAAAACTCTCGGCAATCGGCTCTGAACGCTCATAAGACATACGAATCAGTGGATAAACCTTCTTAGCCTCTTCTAACTTGCCTTCTTTCAACAGTTTGACAAAGCCTTCCGTATCTGTCAACAGTTTATCGATTTGCTCTTGCACAAAAGTCTTATAGTCAGCTGTGGCCTTATCAAGCATTTTTTGCTTGTCTTCAGACAAGGCTGTCACCTTAGAGGAATCACTTGTGTTGCTTTGCTTAGATTGATTATTAGCACAAGCAGTCAATAGCAAGGCTGAAGATAAAAGGACAAAACCTAGTTTTTTCATTGTATACTCCTATTGGTTCAGGCTCCCTGAATTAATTTTACGTTTCATTATATCATGTTTTCACTCATTTTTCAATAAATTTTCAGACAATTTAATGTTTTAAATTTAAACTAATATTAGACTTTTAACCTCAAAATTGATAAAATAGGAAAGAAAATAATTGTAAAAGGAAACAGTAAATCACCATGATGAACATGCAAAATATGATGCGTCAAGCACAGAAACTTCAAAAACAAATGGAACAAAGCCAAGCAGAACTTGCTGCTATGCAATTTGTTGGCAAATCTGCTCAAGATCTTGTCCAAGCGACCTTAACTGGCGATAAGAAAGTTGTCAGCATTGACTTCAATCCAGCTGTCGTTGACCCAGAAGACCTTGAAACACTTTCAGATATGACTGTTCAAGCTATCAACTCTGCTCTTGAACAAATCGATGAAACTACCAAGAAAAAACTAGGTGCTTTCGCCGGGAAATTGCCATTCTAATAAAAAAGGCTCTATAATATTTATAGTGGGTAAATCCCTTATAGATATTATGGAGCCTATTTTGATGTAGAAAAAGTCCCATAAAATCTATAATGAAAAGCAATCAAACAATCATTAGAAAGAATCCTATGGGACAATTACATTTTATCACAACTGCTTGATATTGAAAACTTTTTTTCTCATACTAAGTCCTAAACGCTAAAATCATTCTTAATCCTTTTTACCATTTGTTATTATATTCCTAAATTCCGGCTAAAACAGTCCACCAGACTATTCTACTTCAATACTTAAGGCAAGTTGTAAGTCATGCCAAACCATGAAGCAATTTAATCAAAAATTTCATGAGTACATGATCATCAACCTCTACTAACAGCACAGCAGTAAACTATTGTATCGCCTACTTTTTGTATGCGCTTAACTACTAAAGAGATTATAGAGACACTCTTGAGTTACTAAGAAGAATTAAAGCACCACTATAATCTCTTACATTTTTACTTCTAAAGTAAGGTTTTGCGTACTCATTGAGAAGAATCTAGAGCTAGTTCTTCCTCGCTTTCAGGCTGGGTCTAGGACAAAAGTCTAACATTAAATATAAAAAGCGAACAAAATGAGTTATCTGACACTCAGAATTCTGTATTGTTCGCTTTTTTGTCTAATCTATCGATTTTAAAAATTTATAATAAAGAATTCCTAAAATCAAAATCTTTTTGTCCCAGCCTCATAATCACCGCCCTTCAATTACCTTGTTCCAACATAAAATTAGGAGAGAATAATAATCTTATCCAATGCAATACCTTTTATTTTCGAAACTTTGACAACTTCAAAAAACAGTTTTTTACAATTCGCAATATCAAAAAAGAAAGGACAAAATTTGCCCTTTCTAGATCTTATCTTTGCTTCAATCCATTACAATGGATAGAGAACTCAATTTCTTATAGGTAAAGGAATTTGAAAACAGCTACTGCTGCAATTGCTGCTGCGATAGGTGCTACTACTGGTACCCAAGAATACCACCATTTTGAATCGCCTTTGTGCTCACCAAGAACTGATTTTGGAAGAAAAGCATGAAGGAGACGTGGTCCCAAGTCACGGGCTGGGTTCAAGGCAGGTCCTGTAGGTCCACCAAGTGATGTTACCAAGGCCATAACAAGGAATCCAAGTGCCAAGTGAGCAATTCCAAGACCAGATGTCATAAATGGTGCTACTTGTTCTTTAGCTTGATCAAGTGCTGCTGTCACTTGTTCTTGAGGAATTGTTTGACCTTGAGTAGTTGCTTGAGCAACTTGAGAATTGATAGCCGCTTGCGCTTTTGACACTAGTTCAGCACCAAAGAAGTTTTTAGTTAAACCAAGCGCTGCAAAGAAAAGGACAAATGAACCAACAAACTCGTTTACAAAACCATTAACAGTTGCTGCAAAGCGTGATTCTTTTGAACCATTATCCAAACTTGAAATTGTTGAGAAAGTACCCAAGATGTTGTTTGGATTTTCAGTTTTCAAGTAGTATGGGCGATGTGTTGCCACAACCAAGGCTTGACCAAAGATAGCACCCAAAACTTGTGCGATGATATAAGGCGCAACTTGTGCCCAAGGGAATAGACCGCTGACTGCAAGTCCAAGAGTGAAGGCTGGGTTGATGTGGTTTCCAGATACGTTACCAAACATCAAGGCAGGAATCATAACCCCCATACCGTAACCAACAGCGATAACGATCCAGCCACTTTGGTGACCTTTCGTACCTTTAAGTTCAACGTTGGCAACTGCACCATTTCCAAGAATGATCAAAAGAGCAGTGGCCAAAAATTCAGTGGCATATTTAATTGCCCATGTGAAATCCATTTGATAGATTCTCCTTAAAATTTTTTAGACAATCATTATTCTATCAATTTTTAGATCTTTTAGCAACTACTTTCCTGAAAGATTATGACAGAAAACGATTCCAAATCTTATAAACTAATCTTTGTTTTCAATATATTTCCAATTCATTAGGTTATCTGTGCTAGTCTGATGCTTTTAAGTTAATTCCTTCTGATACATGGTATAGGGAATAAGCAGTATCTTTCACCATTCACAAATAAAAACATAGTTTTATTCGCTACCATAACCTGCATCGAGCACGATATATTTGAATAAGTATAGTGTTTGAATTGATTAGAGAACGGGTTTCAAAGTGCAAGTGTCTGTTGGATTAGGAAAAATATCAAAATAAAGGACATACTTGCCATTAGTAACTCCTTAGACATTATATCCTGCCTTGAACTGACTATTTTATATATTGTATTACTTCGTCCTCACAAAAATATAGTTTATTGAAACTAGAATAGTGCACTATGACTACTAAAAGATTTTTAGAAATTCATTTATCTTCCTAATAGATTTGTTTATATATTATTTCAATATATTGTATACTAAAAGTCAAAATCGGTTAGAAAAACTCTATTTCATGAGAAAACACAACAAACCTTCCTACAATAAAACGCATAATATCAAGTTTTTTTGAACTGCACCTGATATCATGCGTTTTCTGTTCTTAAAATATTTTTTCTCAGTCTCTTTTTGTTACAAGTTCATCTTCAAAGTCCTTGATTTTGAGTAAACCTAGAATCAAATTTTACCCAACTGACCCTTCCATTTCATAGCTAATCAAGCGGTTCAGCTCAACGGCGTATTCCATTGGAAGTTCTTTTGTGAAGGGCTCTACAAATCCCATGACAATCATCTCTGTTGCCTCAGATTCTGACAATCCACGGCTCATGAGGTAATAGAGTTGTTCTTCTGAAATCTTAGAAACCTTGGCTTCGTGTTCCAAAGCCACTTGCGAGTTGTGGATTTCGTTAAATGGAATAGTATCTGACGCTGACAAGTCATCCATAATAATGGTGTCACACTCGATGTGTGAGACAGATTTCTTAGAGTTTTTGTTAAAGGTTACTTGTCCACGGTAGTCAACCTTTCCGCCGCCTTTAGCGATTGATTTAGACACGATAGATGAGCTAGTATGTGGAGCATTGTGGATCATCTTAGCACCAGTATCCTGATGTTGCCCTGCATTGGCAAAGGCAATAGAAAGCATAGTCCCACGCGCCCCTTCTCCATCTAGGTAAACAGATGGGTATTTCATAGTTGTTTTGGCACCCAAGTTTCCATCAATCCACTCAACCGTCGCATCTTTCAAGGCTTTGGCACGTTTTGTTACCAAATTATAAACGTTGTCAGACCAGTTTTGGATGGTTGTATAACGCATATAAGCTCCATCCAAAGCAAAGATTTCTACAATGGCCGCGTGCAGGCTATTGCTTGAATATGTTGGTGCTGTACATCCTTCTACGTAGTGTACACTTGCTCCCTCATCAACGATAATCAAGGTACGTTCGAACTGACCTGTATTTTCGTTGTTGATACGGAAGTAAGTTTGAAGTGGGATATCTACCTTGACCCCTTTTGGTACGTAAATAAAGGTTCCACCAGACCATACTGCTGAGTTGAGTGCAGCCAACTTGTTATCAGTCGGCGGTACCAACTTGGCAAAGTATTGTTTAAACAAGTCTGGATATTCCTTGAGGGCAGAATCTGTATCTGTAAAGATAATCCCCAATTTCTGGAACTCTTCCTTCATGTTGTGGTAAACCACTTCTGACTCGTACTGGGCAGAGGCCCCTGCTAGATAGGCACGTTCAGCTTCTGGAATACCGATACGTTCAAAGGTTTCTTTGATTTTTTCAGGAACGTCATCCCAAGAACGAGCTGGTTTGTCAGATGGTTTTTGATAGTAAATCAAGTCATCAAAGTCAATCTCTGACAAGTCCGCTCCCCAAGTTTGCATAGGCATTTTTTTGAAGGTTTCATAAGACTTCAAACGGAATTCTAACATCCACTCAGGTTCTCCCTTAGCAGCTGATAATTCGCGAATGACATCTTCGTTCAATCCTTTTCCTGTCGATAGGACAGGCTCTACATCATCATGAAAACCAAATTTATATTCACCAAGGTCAATTGGTTTTGGTTCTACTCTTTCTTCAGCCATAATATCCTTTCTTTCATTCTTCATTTCTACTGATTCATAAGACAAAAGAAACTTGTCTTACTGTTTTTCTTGATCTTCAATTGTTTTCTTAAGGGCGTTCCAAGCCAAGGTTGCACACTTAATCCGTTGCGGGAATTTGGCAACACCTGACAAGAAGGCTGCATCACCGAGTTGGTCTTGGCGTTCATCTTTCTGCCCTTGAACCATTTCAGAAAAAATAGTCGCAAGCTCTAAAATTTCTTGTTTGGTTTTTCCTAAAACGGCATCTGTCATCATACTAGCAGAGGCAGTTGAGATGGTACAACCTGAGTTTAGAAAAGCGATATCTTCCAAACGTTCCTCTGCATCAAACTTGACAGAGAGATTGATGACATCCCCACAGGTTGGATTGTTTAGACTGATTTGTTCAGCGTCTTCTAACTTTCCTTGATGATGTGGATTTTTCGAATGGTCCGCTACCACTGCCATATAGAGACTATCTAGTTTAGAAAGTGCCATTGAAAAACTCCTTTGTCTTTAGCAAGGCATCGACTAGTTTATCGCAATCTGCCTTGGTATTGTAGATATAAAAACTTGCGCGAGCTGTTGCTGGGACGTCCAAATACTGAAGCAAGGGTTGGGCGCAGTGGTGGCCCGCACGAACAGCTACTCCTTCATAATCCAAAGCAGTCGCAAGATCGTGAGGATGGAGATCGCCTAGGTTAAAGGCAATAACACCCGAACGTTGAGCCAAGTCCTGCGAACCATAAATAGTCAATCCCTCAATTGCCTGAAGTTTTGGATAGACGTAGGCTATCAGTTCTTGTTCATGGGCTTCAATGACATCCATGCCAATTTTTTCTAGATAATCTACTGCAGCAGCTAGTCCAATTGCACCCGCCATATTGGGAGTTCCTGCCTCGAATTTCCAAGGCAATTCCTTCCAACTAGCAGACTGCTCATAGACAAAATCAATCATCTCACCACCAAACTCCACCGGTGACATTTGTTCCAAATACTTCTCTTTGCCGTACAGAACACCGATACCTGTCGGACCAGCCATCTTGTGACCTGAGAAGGCAAAGAAGTCTACATCCAAGTCCTGAACATCAATCTTCATATGAGGCGTAGACTGAGCGCCATCCACCACCATAATGGCTCCAACTTGGTGGGCCAATTGAGTAAATTCTTTGATTGGATTAACCACACCCAGAACATTTGAGGCGTGAGTAAGGGAGACAAACTTAACTCTATCAGTCAATTTAGAACGCAAGTCATCCATATCCAGAGCTCCATCCTTAATATAGGCATAGACAAGCTCCGCTCCAGTCTTGCGGCAAGCTTCCTGCCAAGGAATGATATTAGAATGGTGTTCCATGACGGAAATCAAGACCTGGTCGCCCTCAGTCAAGACTTCCTCAGCATAACGCGCAACCCAGTTAAGACTGGTTGTCGTTCCTCTGGTAAAGAGAACTTCCTTTGTAGACCCTGCATTGATAAACTTACGAATGGTTTCACGCGCAGCTTCATAAGAAGCTGTCGCCCGTTCTGCCAAGGTATGAACACCACGATGAACATTGGCATTATCCTGTTCATAGTAGCGATTGATCGTTTCCAGAACTGCTAGTGGTTTTTGTGTCGTCGCAGCATTGTCCAGATAGACCAGTGGTTCATCGTTGACAATCTGATCTAAAATTGGAAAATCCTTGCGAATCGCTTCTACATCTAACATAGGCTACCCCTTAGCGTTTTGACAATTTTTCTTCGATAGTTGCAATCATTTCATCACGAACTTCCTTGACTGGAATCTCAACGATAACGGAGCCAAGGAAACCACGGACAACCAAACGTTCTGCAGTTGCCTTATCTAAACCACGGCTCATGAGGTAGTACATGTCTTCTGGATCCACCTGACCGATAGAAGCTGCGTGACCTGCAGTAACATCATTTTCGTCAATCAAAAGAATTGGATTGGCATCTGAACGCGCTTGGTCTGAAAGCATAAGAACACGGCTCTCTTGTTGCGCATCTGCTCCCTTGGCACCCTTGATAATGTGGCCAATACCATTGAAGGTCAAGGTTGCTTTTTCAAGAATAACCCCATGTTGTAGGATATTTCCGATTGAGTTGCAACCATAGTTGGTTACACGAGTATCAATTCCTTGCACCTGACGGCCACTTGAAAGAGCTACGACTTTAAGATCCGCATGGCTACCGTTACCAATCAAGTCGCTATCAAAGTCCGCAACGACGTTTCCTTCGTTCATAACACCAATCGCCCAGTCAATGCTTGCATCGTTGCCTAATTTACCACGACGGCTAATGTAGGCAGTAACATTTTCACCTAGACGGTCGATAGCCGCAAACTTCACTTGCGCACCAGAACGTGCAATCACTTCCACAGTGATATTGGCAGTTGCTTTGACACTTCCTTGGCCACGTGACTCTAAACGTTCCAGATAACTAATCTTAGAATTTTTACCAGCGATAATTATAATATGCTTGTTAAACGGCACATCGCTATCACTATCTTGGTAGAAAATTCCTTCGATTGGTTCCGCAATTTCAACATTATCTGGAATGTAGAGAACCGCACCACTGTTGAAATACGCTGTATGGTAAGCTGCTAATTTATCATCGTCGTACTTAACAGATGACATGAAGAATTCTTCTACGAGTTCTGGAATTTCTTCTAAAGCTGAGTGAAAGTCTGTAAATACAACTCCTTGTTGAGCCAACTCAACTGGAATTTGTTCAAAAACAGTTTGAGTTCCTACTTGCACCAACTTCAAGTGATTATCTAGTGCAGTGAAATCTGGAACATTTGCTGATGGCTCATTTTCTGTAATCGTTCCATCACCCAGATTCCAACGGTGGAATTTGACACGCTCAATAACTGGTAATTCTAAACTCTCAATCTTATCAAAAGCTTTTTGACGGAGGTCTGCCAACCAGCTTGGTTCAGCGTGCATTTCTGAAAAAAGTTTAATATTTTCTTTAGTCATTTACTTCTCCTAAAAGATACGAGGGAATTACAATTCTTCCTTGTAGTCGTAACCAAGTTCTTCAGCTAATTTTGCGTATCCTTCACGTTCCAAACGCGCAGCCAATTCTGGACCACCAGAAAGGACAACACGACCTTCCATCATGACGTGTACCACATCTGGTGTGATATAATTCAAAAGACGTTGGTAGTGAGTGATAATCATAGCACCAAAGCCTTCACCACGCATGGCATTAACACCTTTAGAAACAACTTTAAGAGCGTCAATATCAAGACCAGAGTCAATCTCGTCCAAAAGGGCAAATGTTGGTTCTAACATCAAGAGTTGAAGAATTTCATTACGTTTTTTCTCACCACCAGAGAAGCCTTCGTTGAGGTAACGCTCTGCCATTTCTTCTTTCATGTTAAGCAATTCCATTTTTTCGTCTAGCTTAGTGATGAACTCACGAACTGAAATCTTCTCATCGTCTTCTTTCCCCGCATTCATAGCGGCACGAAGAAACTCAGCGTTAGTAATTCCAGGAATTTCAGACGGATATTGCATAGCAAGGAAAAGTCCCATACGCGCACGCTCGTCCACTTCCAACTCAAGGATGTTTACGCCATCAAACAAAACTTCACCTTTGGTTACTTCATAGTTTGGATTTCCCATGATAGCGGCTGAAAGAGTTGATTTACCAGTACCATTTGGTCCCATGATAGCGGCGATTTCGCCTGTTTTCAGGGTCAGGTTAACCCCTTTTAAAATTTCTTTTCCTTCAATCTCAACGTGAAGATCTTTGATCTCTAATACTGACATGATAGTTCCTTTCTTTTTCAAGGCCTTTACAGTACTTACTAGAAACATACTTGATTTCCCTAGAAAACACGGTAAAAGGTCAATAAATATACTTTTATAGTATAACAAAAAAAAGCCTAAAAGGCTTTGATTTTGTCTAGAAGCTGAGGACTAGTCTTTTCCCTTCAAGTGTTGGTCAATGACATCTACTATTTTCCCCATCAAGTAACTGACTCGAAAATTTCTAAAGAGTAAAATGGCCCAAAAGGCTGCCATAATATAGCGACCAGTCATCCAGGCTTCATTGAAAAAATAGGTCTCAGCAGCTGTAAACAGCGCGATGATAATAAATTGTTGTCTATTCATAAACTTATTGTATCATGAAATCTTTCTTTAGTCTTCCTCTACCTTCACTTTATCAGCCAAAAATTCAAATCCTTCTGGTATCAGACTTTCTTCTGCTTCTTTTTCAGCTTGAGAAGATTTAGCTTTAGCTGAAAAGGCTGCACGCACTTCTTTCCATTCCTCCATAGAAATAGCTAAAATCTCAGGTGAAAAACCTGCTGCTTGACTTAGAATGTTGCCAAACATAGTGTTGAGATTGTCCCGTTTCATGGTTTGACCAGCATTGAAATTAGATTCAAAAGCAAGAATAGCATGGTGTTCATTGGCCGCAACCGGTTGAGAACCAACTAGTAGAGCCTTATCAGGGCCTCCTAGACTTTCAATCACCTCTCCCCAGGCATTCTGCAAGCGAATTAAATTTTGACGTGCTAAATCAGGATTTTCGACGGCCTCTTGTAAAATAGATTGCACTTTATTGCGATCAACACGATAGACTGTCTTGCCTGCTGCTGGGCGGGTAGGTACTGGACTTGTTGGCTTGGGTACGGTTCCCAAATTGGCGAGTTCTTGTTTGAGACGGGCAACTTCCTGTCTCAATGCAGAAATTTCATGTTCAACTGCACCAGAAAGAGCTGGCTCCGGCTTAATCTCCGCTAAACGAATGGTCATCATTTCAGCATAGATTTTAGGTTGTAAACTAGACTTAATATCTGCTAAACTAACTGTCGCTAAGCGAATCATTTCAAACAGATTTTCCTGAGGAAGAGCCAAATTTTCTACAAAAACTGGACTATGATGAGTGTTTTCTCCACCTGTTTGAACAATTAACAAGTCTCTTAAATAGTGCAAAAGATCGGTCACAAAACGAGTCATGCTCTTACCATTCTCAAATAGAAGATTTAAGCAAGACAAAGCCTTGGGAACATTCTGTTGAGACAAGGCAGCCACATAATCATCCAAGGCTGATAGACTAATTGTGCCAGTAATTTCTTCAGAGATTGCAGTCGTCAGCTCATTTCCTTGTGTCAAACTCAGGGCTTGATCCAAAATAGATAAGGCGTCTCGCATCCCACCTTCAGCGCGTCTGGCAATGATTTCCACAGCCTCTGGTTCAGAACTGATATTTTCTTTTTCTAATATATAATGTATATGTTCTTTAATATCCTGTATCTTAATTGATTTAAACTCAAATCGTTGGACACGCGATAAAATAGTGGCAGGTATCTTGTGCAATTCAGTGGTAGCTAAAATAAAGACCACATTCTGTGTGGGCTCTTCCAGCGTCTTTAGGAGAGCATTAAAAGCCCCTGTAGACAGCATATGAACCTCGTCTATGATATAAACCTTATAACGGGCAAGACTAGGAGCATAGGTAGATTTATCACGGATTTCACGGATTTCATCAACCCCATTATTAGAGGCCGCATCCATTTCAATGACATCTTCTAAACTACCGTCCGTCACTGCTTGACAAATATAGCAGTTATTACACGGTTCACCACCCACTTGATTTGGACAGTTCATAGCTTTGGCAAAAATCTTGGCTACACTGGTTTTTCCCGTTCCACGAGGACCAGAAAAAAGATAAGCGTGACTTATTTTCTCTTGCTCTACTGCTTGTTTAAGAGTCTTAGCCACAACTTCCTGTCCAACCAACTGGGAGAAGTTTTGACTTCTATATTTTCGATAAAGTGCTTGATACATTAGGCTTTCTCCCCAAACATTGTAAAGTCCCATTCTGTCTTTTCAAGCAAAATAGCGACAAATTGTTCCAAATAATCTCGATCCATAGCATCATAATCATCAATCTCTGAAGAATCCAGATCCAGAACCCCGAGCAGTTGACCATTCTTCATCATTGGCACAACAATTTCACTTTTAGCTCGACTATCACAAGAAATATAGTTGGGATAAGTTGTTACATCACCAACCAGAACAGTTTCCTGAAAGCGGGCTGCCTCACCACAAACACCTTTGCCTAGTGAGATACGGATGCAGGAAACACCTCCTTGGAAGGGACCTAAAACCAATTCCTTTCCATCGAACAGATAAAAGCCTGCAAATACGGTATTAGGAAAACGTGATTTTAGAAGAGCACTGGCGTTGGAAAGATTAGCCAAAACATTGGTTTCACCTTCCAACAAAAAAGAGAGCTCTTCATTTAACATTTGATAACGTGATTGTTTTTCTGATTCTAACATAGAACTATTATATCAAAAAAGGCTTACAGACAAAAGAAAAATCCCTTGTTTAGAAAACAAAGGATTTTGTGAATTTTCAATTTGATTAAAGTGGCTCTATAATATTTGTAGTGGGTAAATCCCCTATGGATATTATGGAGCCTATTTTGTTGTAGAAAAAAAGTCCCATAAGATCTATAATGAAAAGCAACCAAACCATCATTAGAAAGAATCCTATGGAACAATTACATTTTATCACAAAATTACTAGACATTAAAGACCCAAATATCCAAATTATGGATGTCATTAATAGGAATACCCACAAGGAAATCATCGCTAAACTGGACTACGACGCTCCATCTTGTCCTGAGTGTGGAAGTCAAATGAAGAAATATGACTTCCAAAAACCGTCTAAGGTTCCTTACCTTGAAACGACTGGTATGCCTACTAGAATTCTCCTTAGAAAACGTCGATTCAAGTGCTATCATTGCTCGAAAATGATGGTAGCTGAGACTTCTCTCGTCAAGAAGAATCACCAAATCCCTCGTATCATCAACCAAAAGATTGCCCAGAAGCTAATTGAGAAGACTTCTATGACCGATATTGCCCGTCAGCTGTCTATTTCAACTTCAACTGTTATTCGCAAGCTCAATGACTTCTGTTTTAAGTCTGATTTTTCTTACCTCCCTGAGATTATGTCCTGGGACGAATATGCCTTCACTAAGGGAAAGATGAGTTTCATTGCTCAAGATTTTGATAAGCTCAATATTATCACTGTTCTTGAGGGTAGAACACAAACTATCATAAGAAATCATTTTCTGCGCTACAATCGCTCTGTTCGTTGTCAGGTGAAAATCATTACTATGGATATGTTTAGTCCTTACTATGACTTGGCTAAACATCTTTTTCCGTATGCCAAAATCGTTCTAGATCGCTTCCACATTGTACAACATCTTAGCCGTGCTATGAGTCGTGTTCGTGTCCAAATCATGAAGCAATTTGAGCGAAAATCTCATGAATATAAGGCTATCAAGCGCTACTGGAAACTCATTCAACAGGATAGCCGTAAACTGAGTGATAAGCGATTTTATCGCCCTACTTTTCGCATGCACTTAACCAATAAAGAGATTATTGACAAGCTTTTGAGCTATTCAGAAGACTTGAAACACCACTATCATCTCTATCAACTCTTGCTTTTTCACTTTCAGAATAAGGAACCGGAGAAATTTTTCGGACTCATTGAGGAAAATCTAAAGAAAGTTCATCCTCTTTTTAAGACTGTCTTTAAAACCTTTCTAAAGGACAAAGAGAAAATCGTCAATGCCCTTCAGTTACCCTATTCTAATGCCAAATTAGAAGCAACCAATAATCTCATCAAACTTATCAAACGCAATGCCTTTGGTTTTCGGAACTTTGAAAACTTCAAAAAACGGATTTTTATCGCTCTGAATATCAAAAAAGAAAGGACGAAATTTGTCCTTTCTCGAGCTTAGCTTTTCTTCAACCCACTACAGTTGACAAAGAGCCATTAAAGTTCGATATCACCGAACAAGTCAGCCATTGAGAATCCTGTTTGTGTTTCTGGAAGTTCGAAATCACGTTTTTCTTGACGTTTTGGACGACGTGGACGAGCAGCACGTTTTTCTTCTTTTTGTCCTTCTTCTTGAGCTGGACGCTCTTCAAGAGCTTTGATAGAAAGTGATACGCGCTCTGCATCTGCGTTAACTTCAAGAACTTTAACTTGAACTTCTTGACCAACTTTAAGAGCTTCTTTTGGATTTTCAATACGTTTGTGTGAAATTTGTGATACGTGAACAAGTCCATCGATACCTGGCAATACTTCAACAAATGCACCGAAGTCAGTCAAACGTTTAACTGTTCCTTCTACTACATCACCTTTAGCCAATTTTTGCTCAACGCCATCCCATGGTCCAGGTGTTGTTGCCTTAAGTGAAAGTGATACACGTCCTTCTTCTTCGTTAAGATCAAGGATTTTCACTTCAATTTCTTCACCAACAGTTACAACTGATTTTGGTGATACGTTACGTTCATGTGACAATTCAGTCAAGTGAACCAATCCGTCAACACCACCAAGGTCGATGAAAGCACCGAAGCTTGTGATACGGGCAACTTTACCAGTTACTACATCACCAACAGCCAATTTACCGAATACTTCCGCGCGAGCTGCTGCTGTAGCTGCTTCAACAACTTCACGACGTGAAAGGATGAAGCGGTTTTCTTTAGCGTCAACTTCTTTGATTTTAGCATCAAATTCTTGACCTACAAAACGCTCAGTGTTACGTACGAAACGAGTATCCAACATTGAAGCTGGGATAAATCCACGAACACCTTCAAATTCTACTGAAAGTCCACCTTTAACGGCACGAGTTCCTTTAACAGTAACAACTTCTTCTTCGCGACCAACAAGTTTATCCCATGCTTTGCGAGCTTCAAGGCGTTTTTTAGATACAAGGTATGTAACTGTATCAGTATCTTTACCAACTACTTGACGAAGTACAAGAACATCCAATACTTCTCCTACTTTAACAAAGTCATTGATATCTGCATCGCGATCGTTTGTCAATTCGCGAAGAGTCAAGACACCTTCAACACCAGTTCCAGAGATTGCAACGTTAGCTTGAGTCGCATCAACTGTCAATACTTCAGCACTAACAACATCACCAGTCTCAACTTGGCTAACGCTATTTAGCAAATCTTCAAATTCGTTCATCTAAAAAATCCTCCAACAATCAAGTTTTTCTTAAACTTGACATACTTATAATTTTTTTCCTAAGCACCCGCAAGGACATGTTCATATCGTTCACGTCTTTCAATTATAAAAATAAAATACCCTAAGATATTTTGCTTTTTATCTTGATCATTACCTAAGAACTGGGGTAGCTGGATTCGAACCAACGCATGAGGGAGTCAAAGTCCCTTGCCTTACCGCTTGGCTATACCCCATTGATGAAATGGAGAGAGAGGGATTCGAACCCCCGAACCCGAAGGAGCGGATTTACAGTCCGCCGCGTTTAGCCTCTTCGCTATCTCTCCTACAATCAACATGGACTATTATATCATGAAAATTTCAAAAAAACAAGACTTATTTTGCTAAATTATAATTTTCAATCAAAATTTCCACAGCTTTTTCCAATTTTTTATAAAAACTATCGACATTCCCATTCTTTATGATGGCAAATTGTCCGTCTAATTCGGCAATTTCTCCGATAACTCTTTTACCGATAGTCAATGTATAACCTTCAAAACTATCTTTACCAACATTAACTTTTGCATCTGCTACTTGAATTTCGATTTTTTTATCTTTCTTACTCATTTCATACCTCTCTTCACTTTTTCTATTTTACAAGAAAATCCTAAAACTAGCAAGAAAAAACTCTATATCATTCCAAGTCTGATATAGAGTTTTCTACTTTATTTAATGTGTTTTTCTAGTTCTTTTTGGTATTTACCGTTTGATTCCAATTTTTCTTTTTGCCATTTTTTCAGTGCTTCTTCATATTCTTTGGTTGTAACGATATCTTTCTGCAATTTCATACCTTTAAAGATATATGGGTCACCCTTAATACCAACTTGTGAGTATGGTTTTGAGAATGGCACAACATTACTTACAACTGGAGAACCACCAGATGAGGCTGTTGGCATCAATAATGAACTATCTGTCAACCAAGCTTGAGCCTTGGCATATTTTTCATAGCGTTCTTCAAGATTAGTAGTTTCTGAATCCGCATCATCTAATAATTTCTTATACTGATCCAAACCAATCTTAGCTACAACATCCTTATCTTTTCCTTTAGTAATACCAAGGTGTTTCATAGCAGAACCTGATTTAGGATCCATGATAGTTAAATAAGATGCTGGGTCTTGGTAGCTTGGAGCCCATCCTGTACTGTTCAAATCATAGTCTTTTTGAGAAGGAACACGCGCTTGTGAAGTAATTGTCTCCTTTTCATTATCTGTCATTTGAAGAACATCGATGACAACATTTTCAGCACCAAGAGTTGATTCGATTGACTGTTTGAAAGAGTTGCTTTGTTGAACGGCGATGGTATCTGTTTGTTCAACTGGGACATCCAAGTGAATTGGGAAAGTTACCCCTTTAGATTCCAAGTCTTTCTTAGCTTTTTCGAACGCTGCTTTAGCCTTGTCAGGATTGTAGATAGAGTCCTTACCGTCAACTAGCTCAACACCTTTCCATTGGTCACCGTAGTTCACCAACTCTGCTTGAGCGATTTGACCAAAGTTCTTACCACCTGCTTGCACAAAGTTGTCAGGAACAAGACTGTTACGAATAATCTTGTCCGCCCCATCTTCACCATTTAACTGGGCAGCATAAGAATGGCGGTTAAAGGCAAAGTTGATAGCCTGACGGAAGTCCTTATTAAGCATCGCTTCTTTTGTAGAAGTTTTTTGTTCTTCACTTGTTTTCGCAGTTTTATTGTATGACTGACGATTTACGTTAAATGTGAAGTAATAGCTACTTGAATCCTGTGGGCTATAAGTGATTTTATCTCCGTATTGTTCCAAAGTTGAAGCAAAGTTTGAGCTACTTGGGAAGAGACGGGCTGTCGTATAAGCACCAGAAGAGAAGCTACGAATCAAGGATTCCTGATCTGAACCATCGTAGTAGGTCAATTTAATCTTCTCAATTTTTACCTTTTCTTTATCCCAGTAGTTTGGATTTTTCTCGTATTCAATCAACGATTTAGAAGTCAAAGTCTTCAAGATATAAGGACCATTGTAGAGAATCCCTGCTGGAGTAACTGCTCCATAATCTTTGCCTGATGCCTTCAAAAACTCTTCATTTACAGGCAACATCGTCGCTGTTGTAACTTTAGAGTTCCAGAAACTTTCTGGTTTGTTTAGGGTATATTCGACTGTGTAATCATCCAAGGCCTTGACACCAACTGTAGAGAAATCGTTCGTCTCACCAGTCATGTAGGCATCCAAACCCTTGATTGAATTTTGGATGAGAGAGACACCGTCTGACTTACCGTCAGCTACGTGTTTCAATCCTGCTACAAAGTCATGGGCTGTTACTTCTGCATATTCTTCACCTTCAGAAGTGTACCATTTAACTCCTTTACGAAGTTTGTAGGTATAAGTCAAACCATCTTTTGACACAGACCAATCCTCAGCCAAGGAAGGAATAACATTTCCGTACTGGTCGTTTTCCATCAAGCCATCAACCACGTTCCCGATGACATCTGTTGTAGATGTACGAGTCGCTATACTATAGTCCAAAGATGCTGGATCTACTGCATAGACATATGAAAATGTTGTCGGTGCATCTGCTTCTTTATCAGCTTTTCCACAAGCTACTAAAAGAGCTGTTGTGCTCAGGACCACTCCTGCTGTTAAGAGCCACTTTTTAGATTTCATAAAAAATCTCCTTTAGTTAATTTTAATCTACTTTTACAATCCATCCTTCTGGCGCTTCAATATCACCAAACTGAATTCCTGTCAATTCATCGTAGAGTTTACGAGTCACAGGACCTACTTCTGTTTCACTATAGAATACATGGAAATCATCACCGTGTTGAATACCTCCAATTGGAGAAATAACCGCTGCTGTACCACAGGCACCTGCCTCTACAAAACGGTCAAGGTTATCAATTGGGACATCCCCCTCAATAGGAGTTAAGCCCAAGCGGTGTTCTGCCAAATAAAGCAAAGAATACTTAGTAATAGATGGCAAAATAGATGGACTCAATGGTGTTACAAACTCATTGTCAGCTGTAATTCCAAAGAAGTTAGCTGAACCGACTTCTTCAATCTTTGTATGAGTTGAAGGGTCTAGATAGATAACATCTGAGAAATGGCGCGATTTAGCCAATTTCCCTGGCAAGAGACTGGCAGCATAGTTTCCACCAACCTTAGCCGCACCTGTACCATTTGGAGCGGCACGGTCGTATTCATCCTGAATCAAGAAGTTGGTTGGAACCAAACCGCCTTTAAAGTAATTTCCAACTGGCATAGCAAAGATGGTGAAAATGTACTCTTCTGCTGGTTTAACCCCAATAATATCTCCGACACCAATCAAAAGAGGACGAAGATAAAGGGTTCCACCTGTTCCATATGGTGGTACGTATTCTTCATTGGCGCGGACAACTGCCTTACAAGCTTCTACAAACATGTCTGTCGGAACTTGTGGCATCAAAAGACGGTCACAAGTACGCTGCAGGCGTTTAGCATTTTCATCAGGACGGAAAAGTTGAATACTACCATCCTTAGTACGATAAGCTTTCAATCCTTCAAAGGCTTGTTGACCATAGTGGAGACTTGGAGAAGACTCTGAAATATGCAAAGTTGCATCCTCTGTAAGCTCTCCTTGATTCCATTGTCCATTTTTAAAATGAGCAATATAGCGATAAGGTAATTTCATATAGGAAAAACCGAGATTTTCCCAATCAATCGTTACTGTCATATTCCACTCCTTATTCTAAAAACCTATTTCTTTTATTCTACACTATTTTTCTAAAATAGCAAGCATATTTTGTAATTTTCAGAAAATTTCTTCAATAAAAAGAATCTAAGGTATCTGTCGTAATGAATCCTATATAAAAATTACATAAAAAACTCAAATTATTCTCCTATATCGTTTGGTGCAATCTGTTCAGTAACTGAACTTGTTTTGACATACATAGAATCCATATATAAGATCAGTAAGAGGTCTCAGCAGAGGTGAGTTTTATCTTTATAAATATCAAAAAATCAGCCGAGAATTTAATCTCTGAAGCACAAACTATTCAAAAACCACACAGTGTTTCTTTCAACTTGATAATCATTCAAGACGAAATCACTGTGTGGTCATGATTTTTAAGCTAGTGTTTATTGTTTATTTAGATTAAAAACTAACTTTTTCATTTAATTTTCTAAATTCTTTTGGATTTTCTGATTAGAGAAGATTGTCAATTAAGTCATCGACTTCATCTTTTTCAGCTTGAGGTGTAATCTCAGTGATCATAATCCCTGCTACTGCTCGCTCAACTAAGCCCTTAACATCCATTCGTTTTTCATACTGCTCTGCATTTTTAATCTTAGGATTTGTCTTAGGACGGTCAGGTGCAAAAATCGTACAGCAGTCTTCAAAAGGCTGGATAGAAATATCAAAGGTATCGATTGCCTGAGCGATGTCAATGATTTCCAATTTGTCCATAGTAACCACAGGACGAATGACTGGAGTACTGGTCACAGCGTTGATAGTCTGCATGCTTTCCAAGGTCTGGCTAGCTACTTGACCAAGACTTTCCCCATTGATGATAACCAAACCATTTCGCACCTCACGAATACGATCAGTAATCCGCATCATAAAACGGCGTGTCAAGGTCATAAGATAGGCTTCTGGAGCTTTAGCCTTGATTTCCTCTTGAATCTCTGTGAAAGGTACTTCGATAAACTGGATATTGCCCCCAAACTTGGTTAATTTACGAGTTAAATCTTGGGCTTTCTTGAGAGCACCTGGACTAGTGTAAGGTGGGCTGGCAAAGTGAACGGCTTCAATATCTACCCCTCGTTTAAGAGCTAGATAACCTGCCACAGGTGAATCAATCCCTCCCGACAACATGAGCATGCCTTTACCAGAACTTCCCACAGGTAATCCTCCTGCTCCACGAAAAGTTTCATAGGAAATATAGGCAGCCTCCTCACGAATCTCCACCTGAAGATTGATATCAGGATTTTTCATCTGAGCTTGTACGTTTGGAATAGCCTCGAAAACAGCACTACCAAGAGTTTGATTGAGTTCACGACTATCAAGTTCAAAGGTGTGGTCGCTACGCTTACCAGTGATTTTAAATGTCATCCCTTCCTTGTAAGTTTCTTTCATAATCTCTTGGACAGCAGATTTAAGAACTTCCACAGACTTTTCGACTTTATAAACGGGAGAAAAATTTTGAATTCCAAAGACTTGCTTAAGCGATTCTGCTACTGCTGTGTAATCAGCTCCATTGAGGTAAGCATGGGCACGATCACGATCTGCTGTTACTTTTACTTGGGGATAGATAGACAAAACGTCTGAAATATTGTTGCGAAGTTTATTGATGAAACGCATACGATTTTTGTGCTTGGTTGACAATTCTCCGTAACGAATCATAATTTCTGAATACTGCATAAATGCTCCTATCTTACTTTTCTAGTTTGATTGTAAATTAATTTTAACTTGGTCAAAAACTGCTCTACCTGACTCATATCATTTTCAAGGTCTAGGCTAAGACGCACAGCTGATTGGGCCTTATCTTTGTCCACCCCCATAGCAATCAAGGTACCTGCAGGTTTACCAGCCTTGGACGAACAAGCAGAGGTTGTGGAAATGAAAATATCATAGTCTTCAAAGGCGTGAACGATGACTTCACCTCGAACACCCTTAATTCCAAAAGTCAGGATATGAGGGGTAAAGCCTTCCTCATCAGAGAAGACAAATATATCCGGATAGTCCAAAAGCGATTGGCGAATCACTGCCTTCATCTGCTCAGTTTTGCTTGTAAAAATATCTAGCTTTTCCATAGACAAACGGAGGGCCTTAGCTGTCGCTGCAATCCCTGCCACATTTTCAGTTGTCGAACGATAATCACGCTCTTGGCCACCACCTGTTAAAAGAGGCGTAATCTTCTTGCCAGACTTAATATAGACAAAGCCAACACCACGGACACCATGAAACTTATGGCTCGAGAAGGTCGCGAAATCCACTCGTTCTGTCAAATATTTTTCAGTTGGAATCTTGGTAAGTGCTTGAACCGCATCAACATGGAAGGAAATAGTTGGCTTGTCTTCCAAAAGTTCTGAAATAGCCTTAATAGGCTGGATAGAGCCGATTTCATTGTTTACTGCCATGATGGAAACAAGGGTCGTATCAGGTCGTATCAAATCTGCTAGAGCTTCTACATCCACAAATCCTTTCTCATCAACTGGAGCAAAATCTATCTCAAAATCTTGAGATTTCAACCAGAGGGCTGACTCTTTGACTGCTGGATGTTCAATGGCTGATACAATGATGTGCTTGCCAAACTGGGCTTTTTCAAAGGCCACACCCTTGATAACCCAGTTATCTCCTTCTGTTCCACCAGAGGTAAAGAAGATTTCGTCACTTTTCTTGCCAATCAAATCGGCAATCTGTTGGCGGGAAGCATTTAAGATTCGTGTTGCCTGGTCTCCCAAACGATGGAGACTAGATGGATTTCCTAAAATTTTTGAAGCCACCTGCATATAAGTTTCAAGGGCTTCAGGATAAGGCTTGGTCGTCGCCGAATTATCAAAGTAAATCATGTTTTCTCACGCTTTCTAAAATCACTCCTTCTATTGTATCATGAAACAGAGTCTGCGACAAGAAAGGGCAATTCCTCTTTTTTTAAGATTTTTTTAAAGAAATGCGGTATAATAAATTTTAATTAAAGGAGAGAATGTATGTCTAATTATCGTAGAACTTCAAAACCAAAAACAGAACACATCAAAAAAGGCTTTACGGTCTTCCAAAAAACCGTTGCTACTATTGGTAGTATCCTTGGCTTGATTACCGCGAGTATCACGATTATGAACGCCTTGGATAATAACAAAAATACTAAAAAAGAACCTACGACAAGCCAGACAACAATTGTCAAAGAAATTCAAAAAGAATCCCCTCAGGAAAATACTAGTCCAAATAAGGAAAATAACACCACTCAAGAAAAAACACAACAAGAAGAAACACCAAAATCTAGTGTTAAGGAAGAGAAAAAAGAAGAGCATAAAACAGCAACTCAGGACTCTACTCCTGCTCCAAGTAAACCTGCTACTGAAAACGAAAAACAGGGCAAGACGCCAACTTCAGAAAATAAAAGCAATCCTCAGTAAGCACATGATTTAAGAAAAAATTAACTTAAAAATAAAACTACACAGTGACTTCAGCCTTGACCACAATCAAGCCAAAGAGAGACTGTGTTTTTATATAATTGATGTTTTAGAGGGTAGATTCTTGACCAATTTTATGAGATTCATACTCATATAATTGAAACCTAGCTATGTTGTGATGACTTATTTATCTCTAATATAAACTCTGCACGCGCCAACAATACTCTCTCATCTGCTCCAAAGGGGGGCAAGATCCATTTTTCATTTACCTTATATTCGAAATCCTTCTTCATGCAGAAGTTAGTAAGGCCTTTACATCTAACATAAATAGTCTATCTCAACCACTTCATAGATATTAGTTTCTATTTTGTTGTTTTTTAATTATAATAGATTGAAATAAGATATAAACAAATTGATTTAGAAACTCTAATTAATTTCTAAAAATGTTTAGTATATACGGTGTACACTCTAGATTCAATCTGTTATATAAACTAGAACAGAAAAAACGAGCATATCCAACTGATACGTTGCTCGTTTTTTTCTGTCTTAAAGGTGAGTTTTTGCTCAGCCTCTGGTTTTGAGCTGATAGCCCGCAAATCACCCGTTAGACGGGTGATTATGATCACTAAAAATTAAAGAATTCCATGGCCTGTTTGAACAGTAAATCCGTATACTCTGGGTCTTCTTGGGCAATGGTAACTTGTTCTTGAATCATTTCCAAGTCATCTGTTATCATGCCATCAGCTCCCAAATGAACAGATTTATCAAAGGACTCTGAACTATTGATAGTCCACACGTACAATTTCTGATCGGTATTCCAAAGCTTGTTGACAAAATTTTCATCCAAGGTAGAATACTCCATGGTGTAACCTGTAGCTTTCGTTCTTGGAAAAATACTATTGTAAGGTAGGATGAAATAAACTGGAATTTGTGAGTCATAGGCTAACACCTGGTCAATAACATGGTAGTCTAAGGACTGCATTTGGTGATTATTCCGTTTAATAACATCTCCATATTTGTCCATAAAATGTTTCATCATATCTGGACTATCTTTTCGACTGGTTTTAATTTCAATGAGGAGTTTTTGATGCAATTCATTGGCTTTGTTAAGATAATCATCAAAACTAGACACCTTGGTGTGATAGCCATTTTCCGAAATATCGAGTTTGGTTAATTCATCTAAGGTTAAATCTTGAGGATTGGCATTGACTCCTGTCAAATTCTTAATATTAGCATCATGCATCATGACAAACTGGCCATCTTTGGTTTCTTGGACATCCATTTCAACTAAGCCTGGTGATAACTGCGCTGTTTTTTCTAAAGATTGAACTGTATTCTGCACACCATTCCTATTGGAGACACCTCTATGAGAAATAACTAAAGGTTTATTGGCAACTGGAGCTTCCAAATAAACATAACCCTCAAGAGCGAAAAAAATACCGGCACAGCCCATCACTCCCCATCTCATCCAGTGATCTTTCTTTCTCCTTGGCGTGATTTCTAGTTCTTCTCCTGTTAAGAAGGAAACGAACTTAATGAGAAAGTAAGTTAAGGCCATATAGTGGAAATTCTTAATCAAGACAAAGTTGATAATTCCCAGAACAAGAGATTCCTTATGGGTCAGACCATCCATCAGTGCCTGACCTGCTAAGATTGGAATCAATAAAAGAATGAAAAATAGGTAGGTTTTGACGACAATCCAAAATAAGTTCCAGATATAAAACCAAGAATGTTTTTTCGTTTTTTTCAAGCTATAACTGATTGACTCTTTAACCCTTCTTCGATCAAAAAAAATCTGGGGTAAAGCGAACATTAAACGAACGGAAATATAAAACATCATCTGAGCAAATATAAAAATAATTAATCCTAACAGCCAATACTTATCTTCAAAGTATGTCACAATAAAATCAGGAATAACAATTTTATTGAGATAATAAATCTTTAAAATCTTTCGAATCAATGGAAAAAGCATCATGACATAAAAGAAGATAAAGGCCATTTTGGAAATCGTCACTTGTCTCATGAATAAGAAACTCTGACGAAAGACCTTGCGACTGTACTCCAGCAGAGTTCTCTTTTCATGATAGAGGAGGTGTCGAGCTCCGATAAAGAGAAGCCCTATCTGGTAATAGGCGATTAGTAAATTAACGATTACCAGAACAAATAAAGCAAGACTAACAAAGGGAGAACCCTTTATAATAGCAAAAATATTATTGTAGGAAAGAAAGAGATAACCTGTCTGACGGAGCAACAGTCCAGCAATCCAAGAATTAAGTGGTAACCAGACAAACTCAATCATCATGAATATCAAGAAAAAGAGAAAAAGTATTTTATCTAGATTAAAGTATATCTGCTTAAAACCTAGATTTTTAGGTTTTTCAGGTTTCATAGGCACTCCTAGTCAAATAATTGAGACAAGTCCAAGCCTCCAAAAGGATTGTTCGACAGGCTACTTTCTGTCCCTAACAATTCTCTAGCTTGATCGGACTCTAGAAAGGACTCGTAAACAAGCGCCGTCATCCGAGCATCCTCCAAGCTATTATGGGACTGCCCTTGAAATCCAAGAAATGAGGCGACGGTTTGCAATTTGAGATTGGCAATACCATGTAAATCCGAACTACGACGTTCAAAAGCTTCATCATACAAATCCACCTTGTACTGCTGGCTGTAGTCTAAACCATGCTCTGCTAGAATAGGCAAATCACTTTTAGCAGCATTGTATCCAACCATCGGTAAAGAACCCACAAACTCTTGGAAATCTTTTATAACTTTCTCCACTGGAGGAGCATCTTTTAAGGTCTCAGCCGTAATCCCAGTCAAACCATTGATAAAGCTTTTTAAAGGCACACTTATATGAACATAGGAATCATAGGCATCGATTTCCTGACCATCTCTAAAACGCACTGCCGAAACTTGAATCAAGTGTGTTTGTCCTTCGTGCTGATTAAATTCTAAGTCAAAAGCAATGTAATCTTCTAATCGTTCCATTCTATCCTTCTCCTCTACTGTCTATCTTCTTATTTATTTGAACAACTATACTATTCACAAATAAAAGAAGCCATTAGGTTAGCACATAACCTAAACAGCTCCTTGATTATCCTCCAAATAAACGAGCAAAAAAGCCTTTCTTAGTTGATTGGACTTCTTCTTTTGCTTGGTCCAGCTCTAGCTTAAGATTTTCTTGATCCTTCATGGCTTGAAGAGTCAATTGTTGCTGCTGATCGAGTTGTTTGTCTTTCTCCGCAATCTGACGGTCTTTGATACGCATCTGCTCGTCTTTTTCTGATAACTGACGATCCTTTGCTTTTAATTGTTCATAAAGACGAAGAATTTCTGCGTTCTTCTCATCCACTAGAATCTCCATCAGTTCACGTTGCTTGACATCTTCACTGACAGGCTCATCTTCAAAAATCGTTTTTTTATAGATTTCTTCTAGCTTAATCAAGCCACTTCTGGTAACGACTGTTACCCCTTTGTCATTTTTATCTGTGTCTTCTTCTGGTAATTCTTTGACACGGTTATTGATTGCTTGGCGAGATAATCCTAAAACCTCTGCAATCTCACTGACGGTCATTTCAATACTCATAATATCCTCTGAAACGTTTTCTAGCTTTTCTTTACTTAAATCTTATCATAAGCTAGAAAAACTGTCAAATTTTCGCTTAATCTAAGGCCTTCAAAAAGGCTAGTAAGACTTGGGCAGAGCGACGTCCAGCTTCGATAATAAACTCATCAAAAGAGATGTTTGCTTCATGGTTGGCATTGTCACTCATGGCACGGATGACTAAGACTGGAAGATTAAGGGCATGCGCTGCCTGAGCAATAGCCGCTCCCTCCATTTCAACAGCTAAAACTTCTGGGAAATGGGACTTAATCGCTTCTATCTTATCATTTCCTGCAACAAAACTATCTCCTGTAGCAATCAAACCAAGATGCCAATTCTGGTCCAATTGAGATAAACTCTCTTGGATTTTGGCAACAAAGGTTTTGTCTGATTCGAAATAAAGTGGTTGTTGCGCCATTTGTCCATAAGCATAGCCAAAAGCTGTGACATCCACGTCATGATAGGCTAATTTGTCAGCAATCACAACATCCCCGACAGCAATACCTTCTGCTACTGCCCCAGCTGAGCCCGTATTAATGAGAGCATCCACTTGGAAATGATCAGCCAAAATCGCCACACTCATAGCAGACATGACCTTCCCTATTCCACTTTCTACAAGAACGACTTCATGAGAGGCAATGCTTCCTGTGTGATAGGTATTCCCCAAAACAACTTGCTCCTTAGCATTTTCTAAATGCTGGACCAGATACGCCAGTTCTTCTGGCATAGCCGCAATAATTCCTATTTTCATTTCAATTCCTTTTCTATTACAAAAGTTTCATTGCTAAGACAAGCAAAATCAAGAGAAAGATGACAGCAAATAAGATTTTATTTAACTTAGAATTGAAGACATTTCTCTTAGTATTTTCAATGCGACGGCTTTTATGAATAGACGGTTCGACTTGAATCTTCAAGGTTTCCTGGCTAAAACCATGTTCCTTAGGATTAGCATAACCAAAACGGGAAGAAGAAGTTGGTAAAATCTTTGTCTCCTCATCATCTAGCAAAGGAGGACCTGAAATTTTTTCGCCTCTATTAGCTCTTTCAATCATTTCATCCGTTAATAAAGGTTTACCCATACTGACCTCCTCTATTTTTTGTGCAATTCCCAATACTGAACAGCCATAATTGTCTTGGCATCACAAATATGACCTGATTGGATCAATTCCTTAGCTTCTTCTAGACTCACTTCAAGGACTTCCAAGGTTTCGTCTTCATCCTGCGGACGCGGATTTTCCACCTTTGTCAAATCGCTTGCTAAGTACAGTTTTAACTTCTCATTACAAAAGCCAATAGCTGAATAAAAATCGTACAAGAGTTCTAACTTCCCTGTATAGGCTGTTTCTTCCTCTAATTCACGCAGGGCTGCTGCAACAGGGTCTGTATTTTCTCCTACTTCCAATTTTCCAGCTGGAATTTCGTAAGAGACAGCCTCGATAGCTTTGCGGTACTGCTTGACCAAGATGAGTTTTTGCTCATCCGTTACGGCTAAAACACAGACAGCTCCATTGTGGAAAATCAAATCGCGTTGGGCAATCCCCTTGCCTTCGGGTAATTCAACCTGATCTTGAACCAGTTTAAAAATTGGGCCTTGATAGATTTCTTTTCGACTAAGCGTTTTTTCTTCAAATTCCATGACAGACTCCTACTGATTCTTAGGATGATGAGGGAGGCGAGTTGCATATTCATCTTTGTTGACCTGACGACCACGTCCAATAGCAATCGCATCTGCTGGAACGTCTTTGGTAATAGTTGAACCAGCACCAACGAGGGAATTGTCACCTAACTCAACTGGCGCAATAATGGTTGAATTTGAACCAACAAAGACATTGTTGCCAATGACTGTCTTGTATTTGTTTTTGCCGTCATAGTTGACTGTAATGGTTCCTGCGCCGAAATTAACGTGGCTACCCACTTCACAGTTTCCGATATAAGTCAAATGACCAGCCTTGGTATTTTCACCGATTGAAGACCCTTTAACCTCAACAAAATTGCCAATATGAACTTGAGCAGCTAGACTTGAACCTGGACGAATGTGGGCATACGGACCGACAGTTACGCCTTCTGCAACACTGCTTTCCTCAATCATAGAGTTGGTAATGACAGCTCCTGCTCCGATAGTGCTGTCCACTACATAAGTACCGTTTGTCAAAACAGTCTCAGCACCAATTTTCGTTTGCCCTTTCAAGGTAACATTGGCTTCGATTTGAACTTCAGGCGCAATCTCAACATCAATATCGATATAAGCTGCTTCTGGATTGACAAAGCTAACACCATTGACCATGTGTTGATGATTGATGCGACGACGCATGACTGACTCAGCAGTCGCAAGAGCTACACGGTCGTTGACTCCAAGACTCTCATCAAAATCTTTCAAAGTATAAGCACCAACTTTTTCACCAGCTTCACGGAAAATGCCAATGACATCTGTAATATAGTATTCGCCTTGAGCGTTATTGGTATTGATATTTTTCAAAGCCTCAAACAAACGCTCGTTGTCAAAGACGTAAGTTCCAGTATTGATTTCCTTGATTTGCTTTTCAAAATCTGTAGCATCCTTCTGCTCAACAATGCGAAGAACCTCAGCATTGTCATTACGAACAATTCGTCCATATCCAAAAGGATTATCTGTTTCAGCAGTCAAGATAGTGGCCACATTTTTATGATTGATGTGGAAATCAATCAAGTTTTTCAAGCTTTCACCTGTGATTAAAGGAGTATCTCCTGCGATGACCAAGGTGTGACCTGACAAACCTTCTAAGATAGGCTCTGTCATCATAACTGCATGGCCAGTCCCTAACTGTTCAGATTGAGTCACAAATTCTGTCTGTCCAGCCAAGACCTCCTCAACCAATTCTGCCTTGTGTCCGACAACTGTTACTGTCTTTTCAGGTTGGATAGCTCCCACACTACGGAAAACATGTTCCAGCATAGAAATACCCGCAACCTTGTGCAACACTTTTGGCAAATCAGATTTCATGCGAGTTCCTTTACCCGCTGCTAAAATAATGGCATAATTTGACATAATCTTCTCTTTTCTCTAGAAATTCCCTTTTATTATACCATATTTCAAATCATTCCGCGCCCTTGAATGAAAAAATGCTCCAAAGTCCTTTCCTTAACCCATTTTTTGAGTATTTTTTTTGATTTTTTCCCATTTTTAAGGTAAAATTATGAGATATGAGAAAGAAAATTAATCCGCTTATTTTATTTGGTTTTTTTGGGATTATAATTTTCATTTTAATCCTAAATCGCCCTCGTTTTGAAGATCATCCTGTAAAAACAAAATCCAATATCGCCCAAGTACAGACACAAGCACTACATAATATAGATAAACCAGTAATTGATGTTTCTGGTTGGCAACGTCCTGAGGAAATTAATTACGATACTCTGTCCCAAAACATTTCTGGAGCTATCGTTCGCGTCCATAGTGGCGCTCAGTCTTTAAAAGAAAACGATGCTTCCTTTATCAATGGGATAGATAAGGCCTTTAAGACCCATATTACCGAGTTTCAAAAACGAAATGTACCCGTTGGGGTCTATGCCTTTGTAGCTGGAAAAAGTGTCCAAGAAATGGAAAAGGCTGCCGAAGTATTTTATAACGCCTCTTCACCATACACTCCTAGTTACTATTGGCTAGACGTGGAAGACAAAACCATGTCCAATATGAACGAAGGTGTTGAAGCCTTTCGGGCAAAACTAGAATCGCTAGGTGCTAAAAATATCGGAATCTACGTTGGGGTCTACTTCATGGAAGAACACAGTATTGATACAGATAAGTTTACCTCTGTTTGGATTCCTTCATACGGTTCAAATACTGGCTTTTTCGAAAGCAAACCTAATACGGACTTAGATTACGACATCCACCAGTACACTTCTAAAGGAAAAATTGCTGGCTTTGACCACGATTTAGATATCAACGTCATCTCTTCCTTAAAAAACAAAGAAGAAACTTTTAGAAAACTCTTTTTAAAACCTTAAAAGCATTTGTTTATCATTTGCTTTTTCTTTTGTGTTTGATTGTGATACAATATAGTAAGGATTTTTTGAAATAGAAATAGTTGGAGGAAAAATATGCTCTCGTGGTTAGCACGCCTTATTAAAGGGATTGTGATTGCTCTTGGTTTTATCCTACCGGGAATTTCCGGAGGGGTTCTAGCAGCAATCTTAGGGATTTATGAACGAATGATTGGCTTTCTGGCCCACCCCTTTAAAGACTTTAAAGAAAATGTTTTGTACTTTATTCCAGTTGCCATCGGTATGCTTCTGGGAATCGGCTTATTTTCTTATCCGATTGAATACCTGCTTGAAAATTATCAGGTCTTTGTCTTATGGAGCTTTGCAGGGGCCATCATTGGTACTGTTCCGAGCCTACTAAAAGAATCAACTCGAGAATCTGACCGAGACAAGATTGATTTAGCTTGGTTCTGGGCCACCTTTATCATTTCTGGACTAGGTCTCTATTCCTTAAATTTTGTTGTTGGAACCTTAAGCGCCAGCTTTCTTAATTTCGTCCTAGCAGGGCTACTATTGGCTCTTGGAGTATTGGTTCCTGGTCTCAGTCCATCAAATCTACTTTTGATTTTGGGACTCTATGCTCCTATGTTGACTGGTTTTAAAACCTTTGACCTCTTGGGAACCTTCTTCCCGATTGGAATTGGGGCGGGTGCCACTCTCATCGTTTTTTCAAAATTGATGGATTATGCCTTAAATAACTACCACTCACGCGTCTATCATTTCATCATTGGAATCGTCTTATCAAGTACTCTTTTGATCTTGATTCCAAATGCAGGAAACGCTGAAAGCATTCAATATACCGGTATTTCACTTGTTGGTTATGTCATCATCGCCTTCTTCTTTGCTTTAGGAATCTGGCTTGGTATTTGGATGAGCCAATTGGAGGATAAGTATAAATAATGGCAAAAAAAGTTAAAATCAAAAAAACATTGGTGGAACAAATCCTGTCCAAAGCAGGTATCCCACATCAAGGGATTCAAATCAATGCCCTGGAAGGAGAACTTCCGAAAGATTATGAACGAGATCAGATTTTCAAAACCTTGGCTCTTTTAGGAGATAAGACCGGACCGATTATCGGAATTGTACCTATCACTCAACACCTATCGGAAAAGAAATTAGCTAAAATTTCTGGCAATAAAAAAGTGAGCATGATTCCACAAAAGGACTTAGAAAAAACAACAGGTTACATTCATGGAGCCAATAATCCTGTCGGTATTCGTCAGAAACACAATTATCCCATTTTTATCGATAAGATTGCCCTAGACTTGGATCAAATGATTGTCTCTGCTGGGGAAGTTGGTCACAGCATTATCGTCGCACCACAAGACTTAGCTAGCTTTGTAAAGGCTGACTTTGCAGATATTTTGGAGGACAGCAAGTAATGAAACTCTACTTTGTCCGCCACGGCCGTACGGTCTGGAACCAAGAAGGACGCTTTCAAGGTGCTAGTGGCGGTTCTCCCCTACTTCCTGAATCTATTGAAACCCTTAAAAAACTTGGTCAGTATCTCAAGGAAATTCCTTTTGATCATATTTATGCAAGTGATTTACCTCGAGCAGTCAAATCTGCCGAAATTATCCAAAGTCAACTCCAGACTCCCTGTCCTTTAAAATGCGTTCCTAATCTCCGTGAATGGCAGCTGGGTAAATTAGAAGGTTTGAAAATCGCAACTTTGGAAGCTATTTACCCGCAACAAATCCAGGCTTTCCGTACGAATCTTGCCAAGTTTGACACTCAAATGTTTGAAGCTGAATCCCTCCATAGCACAACTCAACGGACCATCCAATTTATCAAATCACTCAAAGATAGTCCGGCTGAGCGTATTCTAATTGTCGGCCACGGTGCCAATCTTACTGCCAGTCTTCGTACTCTTCTAGGCTATCAAGAACCACTTCTTCGTAAAGATGGTGGTCTAGCAAATGCCAGCCTGACAATTCTAGAAACCCATGATTTTGAAACATTTACTCTCGATACTTGGAATGATACTTCCTATCAATAACAGGACTTGATTATAGCGTCAAGTTCTTTTTAGTTTTGAAAGATTATCCGTGAATTTCTTGCTTATTTATGATAAAATAGAAGTATCGCAAAAATGACTCATCGTATTCAATTTTGAGTAAAACTAGGAGGATCCCATGTCAACAGAACATATGGAAGAACTAAATGACCAGCAGATCGTTCGCCGTGAAAAAATGGCTGCGCTTCGTGAACAAGGAATCGATCCTTTCGGAAAACGCTTTGAACGCACTGCAAATTCACAAGAATTAAAAGATAAATTTGCTGACCTTGATAAAGAACAATTACACGATAAAAACGAAACAGCTACTATCGCAGGACGCTTGGTAACTAAACGTGGTAAAGGAAAAGTTGGCTTTGCCCACCTTCAAGACCGCGAAGGTCAAATCCAAATCTACGTACGTAAAGATGCTGTCGGTGAAGAAAACTACGAAATCTTCAAAAAAGCAGACCTAGGTGATTTCCTTGGTGTCGAAGGTGAAGTGATGCGTACAGATATGGGAGAACTCTCTATCAAGGCGACTCACATTACACACTTGTCTAAGGCCCTTCGTCCTCTTCCAGAGAAATTCCACGGTTTGACAGACGTTGAAACAATTTACCGTAAACGTTACCTTGACTTGATTTCTAACCGTGAAAGCTTTGAGCGTTTTGTCACTCGTTCAAAAATCATCTCTGAAATCCGTCGTTACCTTGACCAAAAAGGTTTCCTTGAAGTGGAAACACCTGTTCTTCACAACGAAGCTGGTGGTGCGGCGGCCCGTCCATTTATCACCCACCACAATGCCCAAAACATTGACATGGTACTTCGTATCGCGACTGAGCTTCACTTGAAACGCCTTATCGTTGGTGGTATGGAACGCGTCTATGAAATTGGCCGTATCTTCCGTAATGAGGGAATGGATGCCACTCATAACCCTGAATTTACTTCTATCGAAGTCTACCAAGCTTATGCAGACTTCCAAGACATCATGGACTTGACTGAAGGCATTATCCAACACGCTGCTAAATCAGTTAAGGGCGATGGTCCGGTTAACTACCAAGGTACTGAAATCAAGATTAACGAACCATTTAAACGTGTTCACATGGTGGATGCTATCAAAGAAATTACTGGTGTAGACTTCTGGCAAGATATGACTTTGGAAGAAGCTAAAGCTATCGCTGCTGAGAAGAAAGTTCCAGTTGAGAAACACTACACTGAAGTTGGCCACATCATCAATGCTTTCTTTGAAGAGTTTGTTGAAGAAACCTTGATTCAACCAACCTTTGTCTATGGACATCCAGTAGCTGTATCTCCACTTGCTAAGAAAAATCCTGAAGACGAACGCTTTACTGATCGTTTCGAGCTCTTTATCATGACTAAGGAGTACGGTAATGCCTTTACTGAGTTGAACGACCCAATCGATCAGCTTAGCCGTTTCGAAGCCCAAGCTAAAGCTAAAGAACTTGGTGACGATGAAGCGACAGGTATCGACTATGACTACATTGAAGCTCTTGAATACGGTATGCCACCAACAGGTGGTTTGGGAATCGGTATCGACCGTCTCTGCATGCTCCTTACTGATACAACCACTATCCGTGACGTATTGCTCTTCCCAACAATGAAATAATCCCTTATCCTCTGGTACTTGCTAGGGGATTTTTCGATGCAAAAAGAGACTGAGGTAACACTCAATCTCTACTTTTCACTTCTTTGGTTGCTACATCTTCTCCAAACCATTTTTGGCTGATTTCTTGGAACTTCCCTTCTTGGTAAAGTTGAACAAAAGCTTGGTTTAAAGCTTGTAGTAATCTTTTGTCAGCAGGTCTAACTCCGACCGCAAAAGATTCACTTTCAAATCCTGCTGAAAAAACATTGTAATCACTTAATATACCTTCAGACTGGAGATAGTAATTAGCATACACTCGGTCAATCAACAAAGCATCAATCCGGTCATTTTTCAAATCAATCAAGGCCTCATTAAAACTCTGGTACTGATTAGCCTTCTGGTCTTTGACACGATTTTTCAGTAAATCTGGCTGGGCCTCAAAGTCAAGATAACCAGATGAACCGGCTTGCGCTCCCAAGGTCTTATCCTTCATATCCTCTACCGAATGAATCTGCTGGCTTTTCTTAGCAACCAAAACCTGCTGATTTTCCATATAAGGAATGCTAAAGACAACTTTCTCTCGGCGTTCATCAGTCGCAGAATAACCATTCCAGATGGCGTCTATGGTTCCATTTTGCAGTTCCGTCTCCTTCATATCCCAGTCAATTGGCTGAAATTGCACCTTAAAACCCAATTTTTCAGAGACAGCTTGTGCTAAGTCAATATCAAAGCCTGTATACTGTCCATTCTTTTCTTCAAATCCCATAGGTACGAAGGTATTATCAAAACCAATAGTAATAGTCCCCTGCTCTTGATATTTATCCCAGTTATCCTGCTTTGGATCACTAGCCTTCTGAGTACAAGCTGTTAAAAAGAGTGTCAGGAGAGAAACCAATACTAAAGCAATTTTCTTATTAGTCATTGGCACCTCCTACTTGGGCTCAACCTTGAGAATCTGATCTGCGATATTTTCAGCGAACTGTAAATCGTGGGTAACGACAATCTGGGTCATGCCAAGTTCCCTATTTTGCAAGATCAGTTTTTCCACTTCCAAGCGCAATTCTGGATCCAGAGCAGAAGTTGGTTCATCGTAGCCAATGATTTCTGGGTCAATCATCATAGCACGCGCCAAGGCCACCCGTTGCTTTTGCCCACCAGATAGTGAGAAGGGATAGGCGTCTGCATGACCAGCCAGTCCTAACTGTTCCAAAAGCCCTCGCGCCTTCTTCTCAGCCTCTTCCTGCTTCATCCCCATAGTCTTCACAGGTGATAAGGTCAAATTATCTAAAACTGATAAATGAGGGAACAGTTGAAAATCTTGGAATACAAATCCCAGTAAATTCCGCTTCTCCAATTCATCCAGTTCTAAAGGTTCTCCATTATAAAAGATTTGCCCTGAATCAATGGTTTCAAGACCCGCAAGCATACGTAAGAGAGTTGTCTTACCTCCACCAGAAGGCCCAACGATAGCCAGGATTTGCTTTTCAGGAATTCTTAAACTAAAATTGGACAAAATTTGCTTTTCACCAAATCCCTTATTGATATTTCGTAATTCTAACATGGTTGCCTCCTATCTATAGTAACTATACTTCTTCTCAACTTTTTTGGCAAGAATGGTCACAATACCAATCAAAATCAAGTAAATGGCTCCTGCCAAGAACATAGGAACCAGGCTAGCATCACGGTTGGCAGCTGTTCGACTAGCCAAGATAAGGTCAGAAATACCTAGAGCATAGACCAGAGAGGTATCCTTGACCAAACTCATAACTTCATTAAACACGCTAGGAAGAACAATCTTGGTTACCTGAGGTAATATAATATAGCGAACTGTGTCAAAGGGACTAAACTTCAAAACCTTAGCAGCTTCATATTGACCTTTAGGAATGGTATCAATTCCCCCACGGAAGATTTCAGCAAAGTAAGCCGCATAATTTAGAACAAAGGCAATAATGGCCGCAGGAAGGCGATCCAAACGAATCCCAATACTCGGGAGCACATAATAGATAAAGATCAATTGTAAGAGCAAGGGTGTGCCCCGCATAATCCAGATATAAATGTTAATCAGATGATGGAGGAGCTTCCAATGGACTTGCAAGGCAAAGGCAATCAAAACGCCCAAAGGAATAGAAAAAATCAAGACCAGTGCAAACACCTGTAAAGTCATGCTTGCACCGCTCAATAAACTCGGTAATATCTCAAACAAATAAGACATACTAGCACCTCCTAAAAATAATTGTTCCTATTATAGCATAAATAAACTAAATAACCAATCATTTTTGTAAAAAAATTCTTTTTTTAACAGAAAAAGTGTAGTTTTTTGAATCTAGAATAGAATAACATAACTTCTAGAGCCTTGTTAGACATTTGATTTGAATTCCCTAATCTATTTGTCCATATTCTATTCCACTCTACTATAACTGATACTCAATTAAAATCAAAAAGCAAACTAGGAAGCTAGCCGCAAGCTGTACTTGAGTACGGTAAGGCGACGCTGACATCGTTTGAAGAAATTTTCGAAGAGTATAAGCATACAAAAAGAAAGGACAAATTTTGCCCTTTCTTGATCTTATCTTCTATTTGTTACAGTTAACTTGACTGATAATTGGAGTTTTATCTTACGTATTTAAGATGGATTGTCTTTTTTAGTTCGTGCCAATCTCAGGGCACGATTTGGATTGAGACGATTAAATAGTTCTTCCAATTTCTTTTCATTCCAAACATCTGCGGCGGAAACAAAATTACCATCCGCATCTCGGAAAGATATCGGTTTATCTCCCATGCCAGTCTCCTAGTCTACAAATTCAAACTCAAATTTACCAATGCGGACCAAGTCCCCATCCTTAGCACCACGCGCACGAAGGGCTTCATCAACCCCCATACCACGAAGCTGACGAGCAAATTTCATGACAGATTCATCACGATCAAAGTTAGTCATATTAAAGAGTTTCATGAGTTTTTCACCAGACAGTACCCATGTCGCATCGTCATCACGGCTAATTTCAAAGGCTTTTTCTTCCTCGTCAAAGCCGTAGTAAGCTTCTTCCTCCATATCTGACTCGTCGTAGAGCAAGAATTCTGGTGTCTTATCTAACAATTCAGCTGTCGCATCCAAAAGCGTTGCCAGCCCTTGCTTGGTTAAACCAGATATTGGGAAAATGGCTGGCAACTCTTCAAATTCATCGTAGTTTTCAGCTAATTTTTTCTTAAATTCTGCAAGATTTTCCTGACTCTCAGGCATATCCATCTTATTGGCTACGATAATCTGTGGACGCTCCATGAGACGAAGATTGTATGACTCCAACTCCTTGTTAATAGCAAGATAATCCTCATAAGGATCACGTCCTTCGCTAGCTGACATATCAATGATGTGAAGTATGACACGTGTACGCTCGATGTGACGGAGGAACTGGGTTCCCAAACCAACACCTTGACTAGCACCTTCAATCAAACCTGGTAAATCAGCTACTGCAAAGGATTCACCTGATTGGGTACGAACCATACCTAAATTTGGCACAATAGTGGTAAAGTGGTAGGCACCAATTTTAGGTTTAGCTGAGGTAATAACACTTAAAAGTGTTGATTTCCCAACAGATGGGAAACCTACCAAACCAACATCTGCCAAGATTTTTAGTTCCAATTGTAACTCACGTTCCTGACCTGGTTCCCCATTTTCAGAGATTTCAGGTGCAGGATTTTTTGGTGTCGCAAAGCGAATATTTCCACGACCACCGCGACCACCGTGGGCTACAATAAATTCTTGACCGTGTTCAATCAAATCTGTCAAGATCTTGCCAGTCTCTGCATCACGAACAGTTGTACCTTGTGGTACTCGAACTCTAAGATCCTCTGCACCACGACCATGCATCCCTTTGGTCATTCCTTTTTCACCAGAATCAGCCTTGAAATGACGATTGTAGCGGAAATCCATCAAGGTACGCAAACCTTCGTCTACAACGAAGACCACATTTCCTCCACGACCACCATCACCACCCCAAGGACCGCCATTAGGGACATATTTTTCACGGCGAAAGGCAACCATGCCATCACCACCATTACCAGCCTTGACCTTGATCTTGGCTGTATCTAAAAACATACTCATTTTTTCTTCTCACTTTAAAAAAGGGCTGGGAAATCCCAGTCACAAAATTTTCTTGAATCTATTTTATAGATTACTGAGGGCACCAATTGCAGTTGCAAAAATTCCCAAAATACTTGCTACTAACATGATAAGCACGATAAGCAAGGTTAATTTCTCAAACATAGTTTTTTTACGTTTTCCATTATCTCCAAATGCCATTTTTATCTCCTTCGTTACATTCTATTTTCTATTATCTTAGCATGAATTGAGCTAGTTTTCAATAGTCACTTGCTACTGGTGCAATAATCCATAAAATGATATAAGCTACAATTCCAGCTCCGTAACAGCAAGCAAGGACACCCCAAATAACTCGAACAATAGTCGGATCCATATCTAGATAATAGGCCACCCCGGCACAAACACCAGCAATCTTTTTATCACGACCACTTCTCATTAATTGTTTTTTCATAGCTTTTCCTCTTTCTATTCTTCACGGTCTTTCCAATAATCTCTCATGCTAATCAGCTGTGTTTTTGATGCCTTTAGCATCCGTCTAGAGCCTTTTACGGGTACAGCAACCACCTGTTGCGGTAGATACAAAACTGTTTTAAAAATACGCTGACTGACCGTGTCATCTTTGGCTAAATCTTTCTCGAAATTATTTGAAATAATGGCATCCAGATAAAATTCATGCACCCGTTTTCCAAAGTTCTCAGCAGAAATCTCGTATAGTTTTTCTGATAAGGTATGCTCATTCATATCTGGCGTTGCAATTAGAGCCTCTAAAATAGCTCCAGCCAAATCATGTTCACCGTAATACAAGGTTCCAAACATTTTATCACTGATAAGATTGTCCAGATAAGGATTTCCGTGAGCAATGACAGGCGTTCCACTAGCTAAGCTTTCCAAGTATGTCAAACCCTGCGTTTCACTTGTCGATGCCGAGATGAAGAAATCTGCCGCCTTATAGTAAAGAGCCGTCTCACTAGGAGCAATCATCCCTGTAAAGATAACGGAGTCTTGAATCTCTAGTTTCTGGGCTTGCTCTTTGAGGTCATCCAGATAAGGACCATCACCCGCTACCACCAATTTGACCTTGTCTTCTTCTTTCAGAACTTCTGCAAAGGCTGCCAATACTGCTTGAATATTTTTTTCATAGGAAATTCTAGAAAGACTCAGCAACATCTGTTCGTCATCTTGAATCCCTAGTTTACTACGCAGTTCTTTCAAATTTTCCTGCTTAATTTCTGGACGCTCAAACTTGGCTAATTCAATCCCAGTCGGAATGACGCGTTTTTCAATCTTGACCTTATAGTCAGCTAGCAAGTCACGAACAATCTCACTAGGGCAAACAACCCCATCCACATCGTGCAGGAAACCTCTGACCAGATACTTGACCATACTCGGACGAATCAGAAACCCCTTGGCAATATAATGGACATAGTCTTCATACTGGGTGTGATAGGTATGAATGACGGGAATTTCCAATTCACGCGCAATCCAAATCCCCAACAAGCCAAGAGAAAATTCTGTCTGAGTATGGATAACATCCAGTTGATACTGTTTAGCAATTTCAAGCGCCTTGCTGAAACCTCGATAGGCAAAACGACGGTCTTTAAAAGCAAAAAAAGGAACACTTGGAATGCGGATAATTTGCCAATCTTCATAGCGATTGACATCCTTATCCGTCGTCGTAAAGATAAAAACAACATGCCCCTGCTTTTCAAGTTCTGTTTTCAGAGTTCGAATACTGGTCGCAACACCAGAAACCTGAGGAAAATAGGTATCTGTAAATAAACCAATTCGCATAGATTACCTCACTTTTTACTTTCTCCCTAAAGCGGCTTGTTTCTCATAAAAGTCCAACCAGATTTGCAACAGATGCTCTTCAGAATACTCTCTAGAAATATTCTTAGCTTTTTCTTTCAAATCTTTTAAGGCAGCAGGATTCGCTTGATATTCCAGAATAGCTTCTTTCATCTCTTCTCTATCTGCTGTCGCCCTATAATTTCCCTCTAAAATCACCTTATAGAGATCCAAATCACGCAACATAATAGGAGCTTCACAACTGGCAGCTTCTAGGATAGTCATAGGAAAGAGCTCATTGTAACTAGGTAACAAGAAAAGATCCGCTAGGGCATACAATTCGCGCATACGCTCTGGCGATACAATACCTGGAAACATCAAATTTTTAGGGGGATTATCCATCATTTTCTTATAGCGTTCATACCCATCTGTCATACCACCAAAAGAGAAACCACCAGCCCAGATAAAGGTAATCTGAGGCAATTCCTCAGCCAAACGGATAAAATCATCAATTCCTTTGCGTTTCTGAACTTGACCAGCACCTACTACGATAAACTGATTGTCACTAAGACCTAGCTCTGTTCGCAGTCTGACTATCTCTTCTTGTGATAGAGGATGCCATTTTTCCTTGTTGACAAAATTAGGAATATAGGTCACTTTTTCACGTGGAATACCAGCTGCCACCAAATCCTCAATAAACATAGGATTGACCACAACTAAGTGCTCCATCCGGTTGTAAAAAGAAAATACATAACGTTTAACAATTCCCTTTAAGAAAAATGGAATCTTCAAACTCCCCTCAAGTGTATCAGGCAAAAAATGCACATAGCCAATTTTTCTCCCTGAGCGTTTCTTTTGGAATGTTGATAAATAATAGGGGAAATCAATTGTATGAAAGTGAGTCACATCTGCCTCGATTGGAAGATTTTCTGTAACAATCAATTGGTCCTTGGCATCACGGTGAAGAAGACGAATCAATTCACGGTAGGCACCTGAAACTCCTTGTCCTGCTACTTTCTCACTTGAACTCAACATATTGATGCGTAATTTCTTTTTTTCCATAACTACTATTATATCATTTTCTTTGAATAAAATCAGCAAAAGAAAGGAGAGACTAGAGGAAAAGAGGAGTAAATTTCCTCGCTTTTCCAACGGTCTCTCACATGCTTTTATATGTTTACTTAATGCCTAGGGCAATACGGGCATAGCGACTCATTTTTTCAACGGTCCAGGCTGGATACCAGACTAATTTGACCTCAGTATCCGTTACTTCTGGCACCTCTGTCATGGCATCATAAATCTGGTCTGTCAAAAGGTCAGCTAGGGGACAACCCATAGTTGTCAAAGTCATATCAATCTCTGTTTGCCCTGTATCACCGTCAAAACGAATCTCATAGATCAAACCAAGATTGACAATATCGATTCCCAACTCAGGGTCAATAACCTCTTCCAAGGCTGATAAAATTCGTGTTTTGATGTTTTCAATTTGCTCTTCTGTATAAGCCATGTTTATCCTCACTCTTAGTCTTCAATAAAATCACGAAGCGGTTTGCTGCGACTTGGTTGACGTAGTTTTCTCAAAGCCTTGGCTTCAATCTGACGGATACGCTCGCGAGTCACGTTAAAGACTTTACCCACATCTTCAAGGGTACGCATTTTACCATCATCTAACCCAAAACGAAGACGCAAAACATTTTCTTCACGGTCTGTAAGAGTATCCAAGACCTCATCCAACTGCTCACGCAAGACAATACGAGTTGTATAGTCCACTGGATTTTCAATCACTTCATCTTCGATAAAGTCCCCAAGGTGGCTATCATCCTCTTCACCGATTGGAGTTTCAAGAGATACTGGTTCTTGGGCAATCTTCAAGATTTCACGTACCTTGTCAGGAGTCATATCCATACGTTCAGCGATTTGCTCTGGTGTTGGATCTTGTCCCAATTCTTGAAGGAGATTCCGCTGTTCACGAACCAATTTATTAATGGTTTCAACCATGTGGACTGGGATACGGATAGTACGAGCTTGATCCGCAATAGCACGAGTGATAGCCTGACGAATCCACCAAGTTGCATAAGTTGAGAACTTGAACCCTTTAGAATAGTCAAACTTGTCAACCGCCTTCATCAAGCCCATATTTCCTTCTTGAATCAAATCAAGGAACTGCATACCACGGCCAACATAGCGTTTGGCGATGGAAACAACCAAACGAAGGTTGGCTTCCGCAAGGCGTTGTTTAGCTTCGATATCGCCAGCTTCAACAGCCAGTGCCAATTCTTTCTCCTCTTCATTGGTCAAGAGAGGAACGACCCCGATTTCTTTCAAGTACATACGGACAGGGTCATTGACCTTAGCAGAAGTTGAACCAATCAAATCCTCATCGCTAAGTTCTGGCTCTTCTTCAGTGCTAAGAACACGCGCACTTGGGTTTCCTTCATTATCTGTGATAGAAATCCCTGCATCCTGAATCCGTTGCAAGAGATCTTCAATCCCATCAGCATCCAAGGTAAAAGGAATCACCAGACTAGCATTGATTTCATCATCTGTTGCTGTCCCTTTTTGCTTATGATTACGGATAAATTCTGCTACTTGCACGTCAAATGTTGTTACTTCTTTTTGTTTTGTTGCCATTGTTACTCCATTCTTCTCTTTTGTGAAATTAAACGTTCCAATTCTTCTAAGGCTGTGTCGGTATCTCCTACATGGCTAGCTTCCTGCACCTTCTTTTTGATTCTCATATTGTCCTGATTCAAGAGAGCCTTGTTTCGAGTCATTTCTACTTCACTAAGTTCCTGCGGTGACATCTCAGCAGGTAAATCCTGAGCTAAGACTTGATACCAAGCTCTTTCAACTTCCTCTGTCTGTTCTGCTAAAACTTCTGGAGGAAGATTGCCATACTGACCAAGCAAATCATATAAGAGCTGAAATTCAGGTGTGTCAAATGCAAAGTCGTCTCGCAAACGGTAATCATTCAAAACAAGAGGGGATTCCATCATTCTATAAAGTAGATGGGCTTCTGCCCTCATAATAGCCGATAACTGCTTGGTGACAGGCATGGTGATTGGCGTCGGCCTGGAAATCCCTTCCATGCGATTCTGTCTTTGTGCCTGTCGACTCTCATTAACAATCTGCTCAATCTGAGCATAATCAAAGGACGCCAGACTGTCAGCTAAAATATGAATATAGCTATTTTGAGCAGTGATAGACTTTTCTTGAACAATCAAGGGAGTTATTTTTTCAATAAACTCAATCTGAGCCTGCAGATTTTCACTGTTTTCAGGCTTATAATGGTGAATGTAGAACTCAATGGGACTAATACGAGTTTTCGTTAATAGATAGGCCAAGTCTTCTGGGCCATTTTTTTGTAGATACTCATCTGGATCCAAGTTATCAGGCATACTGACGATTTGCACAGGCATATCGCCAATTTCATCCAAGGCTTTCAATGTCGCAGCTTGTCCAGCCTTATCGCCATCGTATACCAGAACTAACTTCTTGGTTAACCTTTTCAGATGCTCAACATGCTCATGACTCAAGGCCGTTCCCATAGACGCCACAGCATTTTCGATTCCAGCCCGATAGGCTGCAATGACATCCATGAACCCTTCCATGAGGTAAATCTCACTGGCTTTACCAGAAGATTTTTTTGCCCTATCCATATGATATAATTCGTAACTTTTGTTAAAAATTGCAGTCGATCTGCTATTTTTATACTTAGAAGTTTGTGAATCCGTTTTCTGCCAGATACGACCTGAGAAGGCAATAACCTTTCCCTGATCATTTGTCAGGGGAAACATAATGCGATTGTGAAAGGTGTCTACAAATTGATTGGCATCCGAGAGATAAAATAGCCCTGAATCCAGGAAATCCTCTTCACGATACTGACCAGACAAACGCTGATAGAGATAGTTTCGTTCTGGAGGTGCTAAACCAATCCGAAAATGCTTGAGCACTTCATCTGTCAAACCACGCTGATAGAGGTAGTTTCTGGCCTCTTCCCCCATGGTCGTTGTCATGAGAATAGCATGATAAAATTTGGCAGCATCTTCATGCATATCATAAAGAGCTTGGTGAGGCGAGGCTGGCCTCTGCTCACTATAAAGCGGTTTTTCAACCTCAATTCCAACACGCTGACCTAAGATTTGGACAGCCTCCATAAAGGGAACCCCTTGGTACTCCTCGATGAATTTAAAGACATCACCTGAGCGACCACAACCAAAACAGTGATAAAACTGCTTATCCTCTACAACGTTGAAAGAAGGTGTTTTTTCACCATGAAAAGGACAGAGCCCTAGATAGTTCCGTCCTGCCTTTTGTAAAGAAATCACATCTCCTATGACTTCCACAATGTTGGCATTGTTTTTGATTTCTTCAATGACTTGTTTGTCAACCATACACAATACCTCCATGTTATCATAGTTTCCTTTATATAGTATACTTTATTTCAGAAAAAAAGTAAACCATTTCATACGCTTTCCGTAATTATCTTTGCCTTATTTTTCTAGATAGAAAAGAAAGTTAAAAAAACTCAGAAACACTTTAACGCTTCTAAGTTTTTCTTCTCTATTTTTTGATGAAAATAAAGTTTATCTATTCAAATAATTGATAGTAGTCTGAGATTTTCATTTTTGCTTTTTCTTCTTGGGTAAAATCTTGGATAATCCGTCCTTCTTTCATGACAATCAGACGATTTCCGTACTTCAACGCGTCCTCCATATGGTGAGTAATCATAAGTGCTGTCAGCTGATCTTTCTTGACAAAGTCATCTGTCAACTCCATGAGAGCGACACTTGTCTTTGGATCAAGGGCTGCAGTATGCTCATCTAATAGGAGTAATTCAGGTCGCTTCAAGGTTGCCATCAAGAGACTCAAAGCCTGTCTTTGGCCACCTGATAAGAACTCAATCGGTGTATTCAAGTGTTTCTCAAGACCGTTTCCTACTTTTTCAATGGTTGCCTGAAATTCATCCTTATAGCTATTCAAGCGTCGTGGTAACAATCCACGCTTTTCACCACGAAACTTTGCAATCAGGAGATTTTCAGCAACCGTCATACGAGGAGCTGTTCCCATCTTTGGATCTTGGAAGACTCGAGACAAATACTTGGCTCTCTTCTCTGGTGAAAACTTGGTAACATCTTCACCTAAAATACGGATAGTTCCACTGGTTAGTGATAAGGTTCCTGCAATGGTGTTAAAGAGGGTCGATTTCCCAGCACCATTTCCACCTAAAATCGTGATAAAATCCTGTTCAAAAATTTCTAAAGAAACATCATTTAAAATAATCTTTTCTTCATCAAAGCCATTTTTAACAACTTTGGTTGCATTTTTTAATTCTACAATTGCTGTCATTTGCTTAACTTGGCTCCTTTCAAGATTGTTTGCTTAAATGTTGGAATCATGAGGCAGACTGCCAAAATCAAGGCACTGTATAAACGAAGGTAACTTGTATTAAAGCCAAGCGCGATGACAGCCCACACTAAGAATTGATAGGCGATAGAACCCACAACGATGGCAAGCAGACGCTCTGCCAAACTCAGACTCTTGAAAATAACTTCTCCAATAATCAAACTTGCAAGTCCCACAACGATAACCCCGATTCCTCGAGATACATCGGCATAGCCTTCTTGCTGGGCAATAAGAGCTCCTGCAAGGGCAATCACACCATTGGATAAGACCAAGCCCATGAGCTCCATGCGCCCAGTATGAATTCCGAAACTTCTAGCCATATCAGGATTGTCACCTGTAGCAATATAGGCTTGTCCGAGTTTGGTGTCCAAGAAAAAGAGCATGAGAGCAATGACAAGACTGACAAAGATAAGACCTATCAAGAGTTGGTTCAAGTCTGAATCAAAAGGTAAGACATCCTGGATTTGCTTAGTTCCAAGCAGTCCTAAATTCGCACGTCCCATAATCAAGAGCATGATAGAGTGACAAGAAGTCATCACCAAAATCCCTGAAAGTAAAGTCGGAATCTTCCCTTTTGTATAAAGAAGCCCTGCTGCCATTCCAGCCAAACAACCTGCTCCTACAGCAACAAGTGTCGCTAAAAAGGGATTTACACCTTTGGTTATCAGAGTGACAGCAACAGCTCCCCCAAGAGGGAAGGAACCTTCTGTCGTCATATCTGGAAAGTTTAAAATCCTAAATGTCATAAAGATTCCCAGACCTAAAATAGCCCAGACAAATCCTTGAGAAATAATAGATAATATCATCTGTTTCTTAACCTTTTCTATATGATTTCTATTGTAAAAAATTGGAGGAGATGTCCCCAACTCCTCCATTGTAGATTATTCAATCACTTGTCCTGCTTCTTTTAGAACAGATTCAGGAATAGTAATACCTAGTTCTTGTGCCAATTTTTTATTGATTACTGACTTACCAGTTGAAAAGACATTGACTGGTGTATCAGCTGGTTTTGCACCTTTCAAAACTTGCGCAATCATTTTACCAGTTGCCACACCAAGATCATGTTGGTCAACTACAACGGATGCCAAACCACCTGCTTCTACCATGGCAGTTGCGCTTGGGTAAATTGGTTTTTTAGCTGATTGGTTGCTTGATACAACAGTTGAGAAGGCTGAAGCAATGGTGTTATCAATTGGAACCCAGATAGCATCGACCTTGCTAGTCATAACGTTAAGTGTTGAAGCAATTTCATTTGTTGAAGGAACTGCAAATGTTTCTACTGTCAAACCTGCTTTTTCAGCATAAGCCTTAAATTCTTCGACCTGTGTTTTTGAATTGTCTTCACTACTTGAGTAAAGAGCTCCTATTGTTTTCACATTTGGTGTTAGAGCCTTGATGAGTTCAACTTGTTGTTGAGCTGGATTGTGGTCAGATACTCCTGTGATGTTGCCACCTGGTTTTTTCAAATCTTTAACCAAGTTAGCACCAATTGGGTCTGTAATCGCGGCCATGATAACTGGTAGGTCTTTTGTTGCACTAGCCAATCCTTGAGCAGCTGGTGTTGCAATACCGACAACCAAGTCATTGCCGTTTGCAACCAACTGTTTACTCATTGTCGCAACCTTACTTTGATCACCTTCTGAGTTCATAAAGTCAATTTTCAACTGATCATCTTTATAGCCTTCTTCTGCAAGTCCGTCTTGAATCCCTTTATAAATCAAGTCAAGAGACGGATGGCTTACAAACTGGAGGACACCAACTTTGGCAACTGTCTTCTCATTCTTAGCTTCTGGTTTATTCATTGAAGAGTAAATCAAGCTTCCTGCTACTAAGACTGCTAATGCAGCGATAATTCCAATTAAACGTTTATTTTTCATTCTATTTCTCCTTTTTAATTCCTTTAAACTACTTCACTTATCTGAACAAGCGACGCCATCGTTTTCTTTCCATACTAACCTCCATCAAAAAAGTCCTCACACAAAAACTTGTGTGAGGACGTCGATGCGCGGTACCACCTCAATTATAGGGAATTTCCCTATCGCTCTGTCTCGCAATTACGAGATGCACTATAAGGTGTGCTCACCGAATTTTTATGATTTCAAATTCTAAATAACATCCAGCCCAATTTTCATCATCACCACTTATCTGTTTTCAGCTACCACAGACTCTCTAAAAAGTTTGTATGATTACTTTTCTGAATGTTTAAATTATATCATTTTTCAATTACTTGTCAAGACTCTTTGAGTATTTTTTTGAAATATTCAAAAACTTCCCCTGTGGAAAAGAGGAAGCTTGATAGGTATCAACCTGAATTACGCAATCCTGTCGCAATTCCGTTGATGGTTGTATGGATTAATTTTTCTTGGTCGCTTGATAATTCTCCTCGGCGTTGACGTTTAATCAACTCCAACTGGATATAGTTAAGGATATTAAAGTAAGGCATACGGTAATCCAAACTTGCTTTTAGATATGGATTTTCAGCCAAGAGTTCATCGTAACCTTCGATAGCCAAGATGACTTCCTTGGTAACTTGCCATTCATTTAAAATAATCTCATAGATTGCTTTTACTTGATCATCTTCGCAAAGTTTGGCATATTCAAAAGCAATGTTCATATTTGATTTTGACAAGACCATGTCAACATTTGAAAGAAGTGACTGGAAGAAAGGCCAATTTTGGTACATATCTCGTAGAATAGCGATATTCTCTGGATTTTTATCGATAAATTCCTTGAAGCTTGATCCGACACCATACCAGCCAGGGAACATGACACGGCTTTGTGACCATGAGAAGACCCAAGGGATAGCACGCAAACCACCGATTTCAGTAATGGTCTTACGAGCGGCTGGACGAGAACCAATATTAAAGCTTGAAATAGCCTTGATTGGACTTGACTCAAAGAAATAGTCATAGAAATGATCATTACCAAAGACCAAATCACGGTAGATATCGTAACTACGGTTCACTACTTGATCCATAATAGCTTCATAGCGATTGGATGTATTGGTGTCGCTCTTCTTCTGCGTAATCATACGGTTAATGGCTGCAGAAACCAACATTTCAAGGTTATAGTAAGCAGCATCTTTATTACCGTATTTATTGCCAATTACTTCACCCTGCTCCGTCAAACGGATACGATCCTTGATAGACTTGAGCGGTTGAGATGTGATAGCTTCATAAGTTGGTCCACCACCACGACCAACAGTACCACCACGGCCATGGAAGAAGGTAACCTTAACGCCAAATTCATCTCCAATAGCAGTCAATTGTTGTTGAGCCTTGTAGAGAGTCCAACATGATGAAAGGTAACCACCATCTTTATTACTATCAGAGTAGCCAAGCATGATTTCTTGGTAGTTATTGCGCGAAGCAATCCATTTCTTAGCAAGAGGAAGAGAAAGGTATTCTCTCATAGTTTCTTCTGAGTGATCCAAGTCCTCAATTGTCTCAAAGAGAGGAACGATTTGGACACGGGCTCTTTCTTTATCAACTAGCCCTACTTCTTTTAGCAAGATAGCCAATTCCAGCATGTCTGATACGCTGGTTGCATGTGAAATGATGGTCTGACGAATGACATCATCACCCAACTTATCTTTCAAATTACGAGCAGCCTTAAAGATTGCTAATTCTTTTTCAAGTAACTCTGATTTTTCAACATGAGTGGCAGAAAGAATACGTGGATCTTCCTCCAATTCTTTCAAGAGAAGCTGGCATTTTTCTTCTTCACTTAGTTCGCTATAACGCGAATGAATTCCTGCTGATTTCAAAAGTTCAGCTACGCAGGCCTCATGAACACTTGAATCTTGACGCATGTCGATGGATGCCAAATAGAAACCAAAAATTTCAACTGCTTGAATTAACTCAACAAAATCACCAGAAATTAGTGCCTCACCCTTGTTTTCCAAGAGGGAATCACGGATAGTAATTAAGTCCTTATAAAAATCATTGGCTGTTTCATAGCGAGCCCCAATTTCCTTATCCTCAATCAGATAGGCTTTTGTTGCTTGAATTTTTGATTGAATATCAAACAGGGCACGACGATACAGCTCTTTTTCGCGGTAAATCGAATTATCCTTAGATTGACAAGCCATTTCTCTGACTTGCTTGCTGACATTGACAATACTTGTTGAGAGAGAGAACTCACGATAGAGCTGATAAATCTTTTCATCATAGTAGTTCATGATGACTTCACACTGTGTCATGGCAGATTGTTTCAATGTATCTGCTGTAACAAAGGGATTCCCATCACGGTCTCCACCAATCCACATTCCCATGGTAATTGGTTTAGGATGTTTCAACTCCAAGCCATGTTTTTTAGCCAGGCGCTTGTACTCAGCAGTCAAATGAGGAACAGCTTTCAGAAATGAACTATTGTAGTATTCCATAACATTCGTGATTTCATTGGTAACTTTCAATTTCTTTTCACGAATCATGTCTGTCTGCATGATAATCTCAATGTAACGACGGAGATCATTATGCCATTTTTCCTTGTTAATCAAGCCTAATTTTACATCACGATACTTACGCAAAAGGGTATGGATATGGTTGGTCAAATCCAACATACTCTTACGTTGTACTTGTGTTGGATGGGCAGTCAAAACAGGGACAACATTCAAGTGTTCTAGAATTTCAACCGCATTTTCTTTTTCTGCAACCATTTTGATTGTTGCTGACAATTTACCAAGATAATCTTGATCTATATTATTTTGGTGGTTGATTTCATAGGCCAAATCCACGTCTTCTGAAATATTAATCAAGAGAGGCAAGATAGAGAAATAGCGTGAAATATAAGCCATTTCATCATTTGTCAGGCTAGTAACCAATTGGTTCAAGCCTTGATAATCTTCCTGAGTTGACAATTCTTTCAACTGCATGATTTTTTCAAAAGTCTCTGGGGCAAGCATGTTTTTAGTGATATCTTCTAACAATTCTGTTAAAATCAATACTTCTTCTTGCACGACAGCTTTATTACTATAGTTTTCTAATTTTTGAAGAGACATAGGTAATCCTTTCCACTATCAGCTCTACATATAGTTTGATGAGTGAGCTTCTAACTCCTCATACAATTGAGCACGCTTTTCACTTGCATCAATATTTAAGACAAAGGCGATGGCTACAGATAAGACTAGGAGACTGTTTCCTCCTTGCGATAAGAAGGGGAAGGTAACTCCTGTTGAAGGAATAATACCAGAAATTCCACCGATATTAACAAAGACCTGTACCAACATCATCCCCCCAACTCCAATCGCCATCATAGAATTAAAGGGATTCTTAGCACGAATTCCCACCAGGATAATTCGTAAAATAAGGAAAAAGACAAGTGACAAAATCAAGCTGGCTCCCACAAAGCCAAATTCTTCAATGACAATTGAAAATACAAAATCTGTATGGGCCTCTGGTAAATAGCCACGTTTTTCAATTGAATTTCCTAAACCTAGACCAAACCAACCACCATTTACCATGGCAAAGTAGGAATTTGCAAGTTGGTGGCCTGCTCCTGCCAAATCGGCAAAAGGGTTAAAATAGGCGCTGAAACGCTTGGCAACATAACCAAATACTGGAACTTTTGAAAACTTATCAACCCCTATAAAAGAAATAAATGATAAGGATAGGGCAGAAATTCCGACTAAAATTCCAAAAAAAGCAAGAAACCATCTATAAGCGATTCCGCTAATTGTATACATAATCAAGGCAACCAAAGCTAAGATAGAAGCATTCCCCAAATCTGGGAAAATAGCAAGGCTCCCAATCAATACCAAGAGGACAAAGCGCCAGTCATTAAACGCACGAGGAAGCCACTGATTTTGTGTTAAAACTTGGAAATCATAAACAGCTATATCCTCTTGTTGTTTGGAAAATCTGTTTGCTAAATACCAAATAATAATAATTTTCAAATATTCGGCTGGCTGAATGGTCAAAGGTCCTACTGAAATCCAACCATAGGCTCCATTGACTGGCGTACCAATTATCCGAGCCATAGCTAATAGAATCAGCTCAACGAACATAACGATAAATAAAAGACGTTCGTTTCTTAAAAAATTCAGTTTCAATTTGTATATCAAGGCAATCAGTATCAAACTAAATATCCAAAACAGTCCCTGACTTCGGACCAATTGCAGTGCACTTTGGCCTTCTTGAATTAAAATAGCACTGGTTGTCGAATAAACCACAATCAAGCCCAAAATAGATAAAAGTAAGTAAGGAACTAGAATAGAATAATTTAATAGGTGCCTTTTACTAATCTTCATAGTATCACCACTCTAATGAGAACAACACAATTGCTTCCCAAATTCCGTTTGTTTTCTAGTTTTGATTGCTATTATACCATTTTTTCCGAAAGAAAAAAACTCTTATCCATCAGATAGACTATTTTTGTCATAAGAAAAAGAGCACTTGGCCCTTTTCTGTTTTTATTCTTTTGATGAACTACTTGAGCTTGAATCTCCACCACCGATATATTGAGTGAAGATATTTTGGAAGGCTTGGTCTTTAACCTTGATATTAGCTGCTTGTAATTCTTTTCCGATAATGCTTTGAACAAATGTTGAATCATTTTGTTTTTGAGTCAAGATAACAGTTTTTAATTTTTCTTTGTAGTCATCAAGATTAGATGATTTTTCTGTTTTCTTAGTGAGTTTTACAATGTAATATTGGCTGCTATAGGCTTGTGTACCAGCGGCTGTAATCACATCAGAAACACCGTTTACATCTAAAGCGAAAGCTGCTTTCTTAACTTGTTCTGGTACTTCTGTCGAAGCAGAGTCAAAGGTGATTTCTCCACCGTTTGCTTTGGTTTTTTCATCAGTTGAGTTATCTTTTGCTAATTGAGCGAAATCTGCCCCACTTGCCTTAGCTTTTTCGAGGACTTCTTTCGCTTTATCCTCATTATCAAGACGAATGATTTGAGCCGTTACATCTGGAGTATATTCATCAAAGGCTTTCTTATAAGCATCATCTGTCAATTCAGCCTCTGCTGCCTTCTTAACTGCCAACTCAACCAATTTACTTGTACGAATTTGAGCTTTACGTGTTTCAAGAGTCATGCCTGCTTGTGACAAAACACGTTGGTAGTTCTCACCATATTGTTTTTCTTCTTCGGCAATAGTATCGTTGACTTCTTTGTCATCTACTTCCGAACCATATTGTTTCTCAAATACTTTTTGGATGGTCAAGTTCAACAACACTTGTTGAGCTGAAGGATTGCTCTTCACTTGCTCATAAAACTGATGTTCTGTGATGACATCCCCTTTCATGCTGATAAGGTCTGCTCCTTCTGAACCTTTCGAACAAGCTGCTAAAGTTGCTACTGATAATAGTGTAATGGCACCTGCCAATAATTTTTTCTTCATGTCTACTCCTTTGAGATAAGTGTTACCCTATCTATTTTACTATATTTTCTTAAATTATTCTGAAAATCATTCGCTGTCAGGCAATTGAACATCTGCTAGATTTTTACGAAGCATGAGAATACCGTCTCCCAGAGGGACTAATGTTGCGGTGAGTCCTGGATTATCTAAAGTTGCGTCAAACAGTCTTTGAAGGCCTCGATAAATAGTTCGCTGGCCACGACGGACTTCCATAATATCCTTGGCAACATCACCACCTTGGAAAATGTCATCCAAAACAACCACACCTCCAACTTCCAAATGTTTGAGGATTTCTGGCAGAAAGACGATGTATTTAGACTTGGCTGAATCCATAAAGACGAAATCATAGGACTCTGTCAGTGTAGATAAGACATTTACCGCATCTCCTTCTAAAAGCGTGATTTGCTTGCGACTGTCAAACTGAACAAAATTTTCCTTGGCAAAACCAATCATTTCTGGATTGCGGTCAATGGTTGTAATCTTGGCATTTGGTGCATGTTCCGCCATTAAAAGAGCTGAAAAACCGATAGCCGTCCCAATTTCCAGAATGTTTTTAGGTTGTATGGTTTCCATAAGAAAACGGAAGTAAGCAACCGTTTCATGAGGAATAATGGGAATATTTTCCTTGCGGGCAAAATCTTCCAATTCTTTCAAAGAACCTGTGACTTGCTTTTGACGCTGGCGCATCAAGTCTACAATTTCTTCCTTAACAACAGGACGACGCATATTATGGTTAGCATTTTTACTATACGATTCAACCATCTTATGCCAATCCCAATTTTTCAACAAGGGCTTCAAACTCATTTAAACGGCGTTCAAAGACTGCAAAGGCATCGTTGAGGTAGTCTTCCTTCTCCATATCAACACCAGCTTTTCTCATGACATTAAGTGGGTAGTCAGACTTACCAGCCTTGAGATAATCAATATAACGGTCACGGTCTTCCTGACTACCATGAACAATTTTTTCAGCCAAAGCTGAGGCTGCTGCAAAACCTGTTGAATATTGGTATACATAGTAGTTATAGTAGAAGTGTGGAATACGTGCCCACTCGTATTGGATTTCAGGATTATCTTCCTTGCTCAAACCATAATACTCTTGGTTCAAGTCTGCATAGAGTTTATTTAGGAAATCACTTGTCAAGACTTCCCCATTTTGATCCGCTTGGTGGATGGCGTGTTCAAACTCAGCAAATTGAGTTTGTCGGAAAACTGTTCCACGGAAACCGTCCAAGAAGTTATTAAGAATAGCAAAGCGCGTTGCGTCGTCTTCCACTTCTTCCAACAATTTCTCCGTCAAGATATTCTCATTGGTAGTTGAGGCAATCTCAGCCAAGAAGATAGAATAATCTCCGTAAACATAAGGCTGCGTTTCACGAGTATAGCTTGAATGCATACTGTGACCTGTTTCATGAACAAGAGTAAAGAGATTGTCTAGATTGTCCTGCCAGTTAAGAAGCATAAAGGCATTGGTATCGTAAGAACCACCAGAGTAGGCCCCTGAACGCTTGCCTTGATTTTCGTAAACATCAATCCAACGCTCACTGAAGGCACGTTTAACACGGCTCAAGTAATCCTCACCCAAGACTGCCAAGGCATCTTCTGCCTTTTTCAAGGCTTCTTGGTAAGTAAAACTGTATTCAACAGATGAAAGTGGTGTGTAGACATCGTACATCTTGAGGTCTGAAATCCCCAAGATTTTTGAACGAAGCTCAAGGTAACGATGCAAGAGTGGCAAGTGCTTGCGAACTGCTGCTACCAAATTGTCATAAACACTCTCTGGAACAAAATTCGCTGCTAGGGCTGCATGACGAGCACTCTTGTAGTGACGAACCTTGGCACGGTAGTTTTGAACCTTAACATTTGTTTGCAAGGTTTTGGCATAGGTATGTTGGAATTGTTCATAAGTCGCATAAAGGGCTTGATAGGCACCACGGCGTACCTCACGATTTTTAGACTCCATCAAGCGCATATAAACGCCATGTGATAATTGTACTTCATTACCATCTTCATCTTTAACAAATGGAAAGACGATATCTGCATTATCTAAAATCGCAAAGGTTTCACTTGCCGAACCAAAGATTTCTCCAGCTCCAGCTAATAATTCTTCTTCACGTTGTGAAAGAACGTGATCCTTGCCTTGCAAAAGCTTATCAAAATAGTGTTGATAAACCTGCAATTTTGGTTGAGCCTCTAAAAAGTCAGCATACTGCTTTTCACTAATTTCCATAAATTCAGGTTCATAGAATGAAAAGGCTTGGTCTAGCTGGCTGTAGAGTGTCATGGCCTTAGCATAGTACTCTTGGTACTTGGCTTCACGTGTGTCTTGGTCATTCTTCATATGTGCATAAACGTAAAGCTTCTCCATTTGGCGTTCCATCTCAAGAGAAAATTCAGTGATTTCTAGTAGGTTATCCGCACTATCCAAGAGATGGCCTTCATACTGGGCTACTGTCTCCAATTGTTCTGTTAAATCTTTTAAGGCTTCTTCCCAAGCCTGGTCAGTTGGGTAGATCGTTGATAGATCCCATGTATCTTTTTCATTTATTTCATTTCTTTGTAATACCATTAGATTCCTCCATCCTTTCTATTCTACCATATTTTTCAAGAAATATTGCTGATAAAAGGCTGGTGGATAAAGCTTTTGCCAATCATTTTGAGGATTTTCTTGGTAATAGGTTTGAAAATACTGATAATAGCTGGTTAAGTCCTTCTCAATTTGGCAAAACTCACCTACTAATGGTCGAATTTGTGGATACCATTCTTTTAGCCCATAAGTCAGGAGATTTTCCCCCTTTTGATAGGCTTCTGCTTGTTCTTTCATCCAAAAGGGATTTTGATAGTAAAGCTGTTGCCGAATATAGCGAGAAATGTCCTTGTCCTGAGAAACTGTAAAATGAGATATTTTTTGTTTCTTATAGGGAAGACGCAATATTTCCAATAAACTAGCTTGACCATAGGGAAATTCCTTGATCTGATAATAGAGTTTACCGCGGAGATCCTGGTAAATGAGATATTTAAGCCTTAAAACCTGTTTTCCCTTGTCTACTTCCCAAACATAAAAGCCCATATTTTGACTGAAATAAAGAAAAGCTTGTTGTAGACGAGTCAATCGCTCCTTGAGCCAAAGTTTTTCTCCCAGCAACCACAGTACTTGGTAACCCTGACTACGATAGCCCTCACTGCGCTCTTTAAGAAGTTTTTGTGGTAAGGGACTACACTGGACTTCTAAAGCTAGACTACCATTTACAAACACATCCGCAATCTGTTTAAGATCTGGAATCGGGTACTCTAATTGTACATCTGCCTCTTTTTTCAACCAGTGATAGAGGGATTCCTTATTGGACAGGTGTTCTGGACTTTCATTTTCAGAGGAATAATTACAGTCTTTTAAAGAGTTATGGGCAAAATGGGTTCGGACACTTGGTCCTTGCCGCAAACGGAGCTGACCTCCACAAGCTGGGCAGGTGTATGCCTGCTTCTCAAGCTTATCCTCTAACACATTTACCAACTCTCCCCTAGCATCTCTCGCAACAAACATGATTTCCCTCCTTTTCTATATTATTCGTAAAAATTAATAATCGCATTTTTCATTATAGAAGAGAAGTATAGTAAATTGAAATAAAATATAAGCAAATTGATTGGGGAATTATAGTATATTGAAATAAGATGTGAACAAAGAGATTAGGAAAGTCAAATTAATTGCTAACAATGCTTCAGAAGTCATGTCCTACTATTCCAGTTTCAATACTCTATATAATTGACAAAGAACCAAAATCTCCTAGCAATCAATGGACTACTAGGAGATTTTTTAAGAAATTCTATATAAGCTATAAAATCAAATATAAATTGTACTAAAAAATTAGATTAATTCATATATAAATTATACTTCTTCATCTTCTTTACGACGACGGCCTGCAAGACTAAGTCCAAGTACTGCACTTGCTGCAGCTGCTACCATAGTTACTGTAGAGTCTGCTGTACCTGTGTTTGGAAGTTGTCGATCTTTATTTATTGTAGTTTCAGATATTGGAGTTCTATCTGACATTTCATTAGCACTGCCGTCCTTATGTGGCTGAGCTGGCATTTCTTCTGAAATACCATTCACACTACCTGTATAGGATGGGACTTCTGCTGTTGGTGGAATAATAACATTGCCTTCACCATCTGTACTGCTTGTGCCTACTGAATCTGTATAGGCTGGGACTTCTACAGTTGGTGGGGTAATCAAGTTGCCTTCGCCATCCGTACTACTTGTGCCGACTGGATCTGTATAGGCTGGGACTTCTACAGTTGGTGGGGTAATCAAGTTGCCTTCGCCATCCGTACTACTTGTGCCGACTGGATCTGTATAGGCTGGGACTTCTACAGTTGGTGGGGTAATCAAGTTGCCTTCGCCAGCTGTACTGGTTGTACCTACTGGATCTGTATAGGCTGGAACTTCTACAGTTGGTGGGGTAATCAAGTTGCCTTCGCCATCCGTACTGCTTGTGCCGACTGAATCTGTATAGGCTGGGGCTTCTACAGTTGGTGGGGTAATCAAGTTGCCTTCGCCATCCGTACTACTTGTGCCGACTGGATCTGTATAGGCTGGGACTTCTACAGTTGGTGGGGTAATCAAGTTGCCTTCGCCATCCGTACTACTTGTTCCTACTGGTTCTGTATAAGCTGGAACTTCTACAGTTGGTGGGGTAATCAAGTTGCCTTCGCCATCCGTGATACTTTTACCTACTGGAGTTACTGCTTCAATGGCTTTAACTCCTGTAGTTTGAGCGCCATCTACACCATCTTGATCTTTCGCTTCATTGATAGCATTTACGGCTGCGATAGCGGCTTTCGCTACTTCGGCTTTAGCTGCTGCTTTTTCATCGTCTGACAATTTAGAATTCTTATCAATTGACGCAATCTTAGTTTCTGACGCTGTTTGGATGGCTTCTAGGGCTTTCTCTTTGCCTACTGGAGTTACTGCTTCAATGGCTTTAACTCCTGTAGTTTGAGCACCGTCTACACCATCTTGATCTTTCGCTTCATTGATAGCATTTACGGCTGCGATGGCAGCTTTCGCTACTTCGGCTTTAGCTGCTGCTTTTTCATCGTCTGACAATTTAGCATTCTTATCAATTGACGCAATCTTAGCTTCTGACGCTGTTTGGATTGCTTCTAGGGCTTTCTCTTTACCTACTGGAGTTACTGCGTTAATTGCTTTAACTCCTGTAGTTTGAGCACTGTCTACTCCTGCTTGATCTTTCGCTTCATTGATAGCATTTACGGCTGCGATAGCGGCTTTCGCTACTTCGGCTTTAGCTGCTGCTTTTTCATCGTCTGACAATTTAGCATTCTTATCAATTGACGCAATTTTAGCTTCTGACGCTGTTTGGATTGCTTCTAGGGCTTTCTCTTTACCTACTGGAGTTACTGCGTTAATTGCTTTAACTCCTGTAGTTTGAGCACTGTCTACTCCTGCTTGATCTTTCGCTTCATTGATAGCATTTACGGCTGCGATGGCAACTTTCGCTACTTCGGCTTTAGCTGCTACTTTTTCATCGTCTGACAATTTAGCATTCTTATCAATTGACGCAATCTTAGCTTCTGACGCTGTTTGGATTGCTTCTAGGGCTTTCTCTTTACCTACTGGAGTTACTGCGTTAATTGCTTTAACTCCTGTAGTTTGAGCACTGTCTACTCCTGCTTGATCTTTCGCTTCATTGATAGCATTTACGGCTGCGATAGCGGCTTTCGCTACTTCGGCTTTAGCTGCTGCTTTTTCATCGTCTGACAATTTAGAATTCTTATCAATTGACGCAATCTTAGTTTCTGACGCTGTTTGGATGGCTTCTAGGGCTTTCTCTTTGCCTACTGGAGTTACTGCGTTAATTACTTTAACTCCTGTAGTTTGAGCACTGTCTACTCCTGCTTGATCTTTCGCTTCATTGATAGCATTTACGGCTGCGATAGCGGCTTTCGCTACTTCGGCTTTAGCTGCTGCTTTTTCATCGTCTGACAATTTAGCATTCTTATCAATTGACGCAATCTTAGTTTCTGACGCTGTTTGGATGGCTTCTAGGGCTTTCTCTTTGCCTACTGGAGTTACTGCTTCAATGGCTTTAACTCCTGTAGTTTGAGCACCGTCTACACCATCTTGATCTTTCGCTTCATTGATAGCATTTACGGCTGCGATAGCGGCTTTCGCTACTTCGGCTTTAGCTGCTGCTTTTTCATCGTCTGACAATTTAGAATTCTTATCAATTGACGCAATCTTAGTTTCTGACGCTGTTTGGATGGCTTCTAGGGCTTTCTCTTTGCCTACTGGAGTTACTGCGTTAATTGCTTTAACTCCTGTAGTTTGAGCACCGTCTACACCATCTTGATCTTTCGCTTCATTGATAGCATTTACGGCTGCGATAGCGGCTTTCGCTACTTCGGCTTTAGCTGCTGCTTTTTCATCGTCTGACAATTTAGAATTCTTATCAATTGACGCAATCTTAGTTTCTGACGCTGTTTGGATGGCTTCTAGGGCTTTCTCTTTATTTGCTTCTAAGTCACCATTGTCATGTACTGCTTTGACTGCAGCTTCACCTGCTGTTTTAGCTTCGGCTACTTTATCAGCGTTTTCGGCTGCTGTAATCTTAGCTTCTTCTTCGGCTTTCTTAGTATCTACTGCTGTTTCTTTTTCTTTACGCTCAGCTTCTGTTAAGCTCTTATCTGCTGCGATTTCTGCTTTTTCGGCTTGCGCTGCTTTTTCTAAGTCCGCTTTCGCTGCTTCTTTTACAGTGTCTAAGTTTCCTGGTGTGTGCACTCCTTTAATGGCTGTTTCACCTGCTGTTTTAGCTTCGGCTACTTTATCAGCGTTTTCGGCTGCTGTAATCTTAGCTTCTTCTTCGGCTTTCTTAGTATCTACTGCTGTTTCTTTTTCTTTACGCTCAGCTTCTGTTAAGCTCTTATCTGCTGCGATTTCTGCTTTTTCGGCTTGCGCTGCTTTTTCTAAGTCCGCTTTCGCTGCTTCTTTTACAGTGTCTAAGTTTCCTGGTGTGTGCACTCCTTTAATGGCTGTTTCACCTGCTGTTTTAGCTTCGGCTACTTTATCAGCGTTTTCTGCTGCTGTAATCTTAGCTTCTTCTTCTGCTTTCTTAGTATCTACTGCTGTTTCTTTTTCTTTACGCTCAGCTTCTGTTAAGCTCTTATCTGCTGCGATTTCTGCTTTTTCGGCTTGCGCTGCTTTTTCTAAGTCCGCTTTCGCTGCTTCTTTTACAGTGTCTAAGTTTCCTGGTGTGTGCACTCCTTTAATGGCTGTTTCACCTGCTGTTTTAGCTTCGGCTACTTTATCAGCGTTTTCGGCTGCTGTAATCTTAGCTTCTTCTTCGGCTTTCTTAGTATCTACTGCTGTTTCTTTTTCTTTACGCTCAGCTTCTGTTAAGCTCTTATCTGCTGCGATTTCTGCTTTTTCGGCTTGCGCTGCTTTTTCTAAGTCCGCTTTCGCTGCTTCTTTTACAGTGTCTAAGTTTCCTGGTGTGTGCACTCCTTTAATGGCTGTTTCACCTGCTGTTTTAGCTTCGGCTACTTTATCAGCGTTTTCTGCTGCTGTAATCTTAGCTTCTTCTTCTGCTTTCTTAGTATCTACTGCTGTTTCTTTTTCTTTACGCTCAGCTTCTGTTAAGCTCTTATCTGCTGCGATTTCTGCTTTTTCGGCTTGCGCTGCTTTTTCTAAGTCCGCTTTCGCTGCTTCTTTTACAGTGTCTAAGTTTCCTGGTGTGTGCACTCCTTTAATGGCTGTTTCACCTGCTGTTTTAGCTTCGGCTACTTTATCAGCGTTTTCTGCTGCTGTAATCTTAGCTTCTTCTTCTGCTTTCTTAGTATCTACTGCTGTTTCTTTTTCTTTACGCTCAGCTTCTGTTAAGCTCTTATCTGCTGCGATTTCTGCTTTTTCGGCTTGCGCTGCTTTTTCTAAGTCCGCTTTCGCTGCTTCTTTTACAGTGTCTAAGTTTCCTGGTGTGTGCACTCCTTTAATGGCTGTTTCACCTGCTGTTTTAGCTTCGGCTACTTTATCAGCGTTTTCTGCTGCTGTAATCTTAGCTTCTTCTTCTGCTTTCTTAGTATCTACTGCTGTTTCTTTTTCTTTACGCTCAGCTTCTGTTAAGCTCTTATCTGCTGCGATTTCTGCTTTTTCGGCTTGCGCTGCTTTTTCTAAGTCCGCTTTCGCTGCTTCTTTTACAGTGTCTAAGTTTCCTGGTGTGTGCACTCCTTTAATGGCTGTTTCACCTGCTGTTTTAGCTTCGGCTACTTTATCAGCGTTTTCGGCTGCTGTAATCTTAGCTTCTTCTTCGGCTTTCTTAGTATCTACTGCTGTTTCTTTTTCTTTACGCTCAGCTTCTGTTAAGCTCTTATCTGCTGCGATTTCTGCTTTTTCGGCTTGCGCTGCTTTTTCTAAGTCCGCTTTCGCTGCTTCTTTTACAGTGTCTAAGTTTCCTGGTGTGTGCACTCCTTTAATGGCTGTTTCACCTGCTGTTTTAGCTTCGGCTACTTTATCAGCGTTTTCGGCTGCTGTAATCTTAGCTTCTTCTTCGGCTTTCTTAGTATCTACTGCTGTTTCTTTTTCTTTACGCTCAGCTTCTGTTAAGCTCTTATCTGCTGCGATTTCTGCTTTTTCGGCTTGCGCTGCTTTTTCTAAGTCCGCTTTCGCTGCTTCTTTTACAGTGTCTAAGTTTCCTGGTGTGTGCACTCCTTTAATGGCTGTTTCACCTGCTGTTTTAGCTTCGGCTACTTTATCAGCGTTTTCGGCTGCTGTAATCTTAGCTTCTTCTTCGGCTTTCTTAGTATCTACTGCTGTTTCTTTTTCTTTACGCTCAGCTTCTGTTAAGCTCTTATCTGCTGCGATTTCTGCTTTTTCGGCTTGCGCTGCTTTTTCTAAGTCCGCTTTCGCTGCTTCTTTTACAGTGTCTAAGTTTCCTGGTGTGTGCACTCCTTTAATGGCTGTTTCACCTGCTGTTTTAGCTTCGGCTACTTTATCAGCGTTTTCGGCTGCTGTAATCTTAGCTTCTTCTTCTGCTTTCTTAGTATCTACTGCTGTTTCTTTTTCTTTACGCTCAGCTTCTGTTAAGCTCTTATCTGCTGCGATTTCTGCTTTTTCGGCTTGCGCTGCTTTTTCTAAGTCCGCTTTCGCTGCTTCTTTTACAGTGTCTAAGTTTCCTGGTGTGTGCACTCCTTTAATGGCTGTTTCACCTGCTGTTTTAGCTTCGGCTACTTTATCAGCGTTTTCGGCTGCTGTAATCTTAGCTTCTTCTTCGGCTTTCTTAGTATCTACTGCTGTTTCTTTTTCTTTACGCTCAGCTTCTGTTAAGCTCTTATCTGCTGCGATTTCTGCTTTTTCGGCTTGCGCTGCTTTTTCTAAGTCCGCTTTCGCTGCTTCTTTTACAGTGTCTAAGTTTCCTGGTGTGTGCACTCCTTTAATGGCTGTTTCACCTGCTGTTTTAGCTTCGGCTACTTTATCAGCGTTTTCTGCTGCTGTAATCTTAGCTTCTTCTTCTGCTTTCTTAGTATCTACTGCTTTTTCTTTTTCTGTACGTTGTGCTTCTGTTAAGCTCTTATCTGCTGCGATTTCTGCTTTTTCGGCTTGCGCTGCTTTTTCTAAGTCCGCTTTCGCTGCTTCTTTTACAGTATCTAAGTTTCCTGGTGTGTGCACGCCTTTAATGGCTGTTTCACCTGCAGTTTTTGCTTCGGCTACTTTATCAGCGTTTTCTGCTGCTGTAATCTTAGCTTCTTCTTCTGCTTTCTTAGTATCTACTGCTTTTTCTTTTTCTGTACGTTGTGCTTCTGTTAAGCTCTTATCTGCTGCGATTTCTGCTTTTTCGGCTTGCGCTGCTTTTTCTAAGTCCGCTTTCGCTGCTTCTTTTACAGTATCTAAGTTTCCTGGTGTGTGCACGCCTTTAATGGCTGTTTCACCTGCAGTTTTTGCTTCGGCTACTTTATCAGCGTTTTCGGCCGCTGTAATCTTAGCTTCTTCTTCTGCTTTCTTAGTATCTACTGCGTTTTCTTTTTCTTTACGCTCAGCTTCTGTTAAGCTCTTATCTGCTGCGATTTCTGCTTTTTCGGCTTGCGCTGCTTTTTCTAAGTCCGCTTTCGCTGCTTCTTTTACAGTATCTAAGTTTCCTGGTGTGTGCACTCCTTTAATGGCTGTTACACCTGCTGTTTTTGCTTCGGCTACTTTATCAGCGTTTTCGGCTGCTGTAATCTTAGCTTCTTCTTCGGCTTTCTTAGTATCTACTGCGTTTTCTTTTTCTTTACGCTCAGCTTCTGTTAAGCTCTTATCTGCTGCGATTTCTGCTTTTTCGGCTTGCGCTGCTTTTTCTAAGTCCGCTTTCGCTGCTTCTTTTACAGTATCTAAGTTTCCTGGTGTGTGCACTGCTTTGACTGCAGCTTCACCTGCTGTTTTAGCTTCGGCTACTTTATCAGCGTTTTCTGCTTCTGTAATCTTAGCTTCTTCTTCTGCTTTCTTAGTATCTACTGCGTTTTCTTTTTCTTTACGCTCAGCTTCTGTTAAGCTCTTATCTACTGCGATTTCTGCTTTTTCGGCTTGCGCTGCTTTTTCTAAGTCCGCTTTCGCTGCTTCTTTTACAGTGTCTAAGTTTCCTGGTGTGTGCACTCCTTTAATGGCTGTGACACCTGCTGTTTTTGCTTCGGCTACTTTATCAGCGTTTTCGGCTGCTGTAATCTTAGCTTCTTCTTCGGCTTTCTTAGTATCTACTGCTGTTTCTTTTTCTTTACGCTCAGCTTCTGTTAAGCTCTTATCTGCTGCGATTTCTGCTTTTTCGGCTTGCGCTGCTTTTTCTAAGTCCGCTTTCGCTGCTTCTTTTACAGTATCTAAGTTTCCTGGTGTGTGCACTGCTTTGACTGCAGCTTCACCTGCTGTTTTAGCTTCGGCTACTTTATCAGCGTTTTCGGCTGCTGTAATCTTAGCTTCTTCTTCTGCTTTCTTAGTATCTACTGCGTTTTCTTTTTCTTTACGCTCAGCTTCTGTTAAGCTCTTATCTGCTGCGATTTCTGCTTTTTCGGCTTGCGCTGCTTTTTCTAAGTCCGCTTTCGCTGCTTCTTTTACAGTATCTAAGTTTCCTGGTGTGTGCACTCCTTTAATGGCTGTTACACCTGCTGTTTTTGCTTCGGCTACTTTATCAGCGTTTTCGGCTGCTGTAATCTTAGCTTCTTCTTCTGCTTTCTTAGTATCTACTGCGTTTTCTTTTTCTTTACGCTCAGCTTCTGTTAAGCTCTTATCTGCTGCGATTTCTGCTTTTTCGGCTTGCGCTGCTTTTTCTAAGTCCGCTTTCGCTGCTTCTTTTACAGTATCTAAGTTTCCTGGTGTGTGCACTCCTTTAATGGCTGTTACACCTGCTGTTTTTGCTTCGGCTACTTTATCAGCGTTTTCGGCTGCTGTAATCTTAGCTTCTTCTTCTGCTTTCTTAGTATCTACTGCGTTTTCTTTTTCTTTACGCTCAGCTTCTGTTAAGCTCTTATCTGCTGCGATTTCTGCTTTTTCGGCTTGCGCTGCTTTTTCTAAGTCCGCTTTCGCTGCTTCTTTTACAGTATCTAAGTTTCCTGGTGTGTGCACTGCTTTGACTGCAGCTTCACCTGCTGTTTTAGCTTCGGCTACTTTATCAGCGTTTTCGGCTGCTGTAATCTTAGCTTCTTCTTCTGCTTTCTTAGTATCTACTGCGTTTTCTTTTTCTTTACGCTCAGCTTCTGTTAAGCTCTTATCTGCTGCGATTTCTGCTTTTTCGGCTTGCGCTGCTTTTTCTAAGTCCGCTTTCGCTGCTTCTTTTACAGTATCTAAGTTTCCTGGTGTGTGCACTGCTTTGACTGCAGCTTCACCTGCTGTTTTAGCTTCGGCTACTTTATCAGCGTTTTCGGCTGCTGTAATCTTAGCTTCTTCTTCTGCTTTCTTAGTATCTACTGCGTTTTCTTTTTCTTTACGCTCAGCTTCTGTTAAGCTCTTATCTGCTGCGATTTCTGCTTTTTCGGCTTGCGCTGCTTTTTCTAAGTCCGCTTTCGCTGCTTCTTTTACAGTATCTAAGTTTCCTGGTGTGTGCACTCCTTTAATGGCTGTTACACCTGCTGTTTTAGCTTCGGCTACTTTATCAGCGTTTTCGGCTGCTGTAATCTTAGCTTCTTCTTCGGCTTTCTTAGTATCTACTGCTGTTTCTTTTTCTTTACGCTCAGCTTCTGTTAAGCTCTTATCTGCTGCGATTTCTGCTTTTTCGGCTTGCGCTGCTTTTTCTAAGTCCGCTTTCGCTGCTTCTTTTACAGTATCTAAGTTTCCTGGTGTGTGCACGCCTTTAATGGCTGTTTCACCTGCAGTTTTTGCTTCGGCTACTTTATCAGCGTTTTCGGCCGCTGTAATCTTAGCTTCTTCTTCTGCTTTCTTAGTATCTACTGCGTTTTCTTTTTCTTTACGCTCAGCTTCTGTTAAGCTCTTATCTGCTGCGATTTCTGCTTTTTCGGCTTGCGCTGCTTTTTCTAAGTCCGCTTTCGCTGCTTCTTTTACAGTATCTAAGTTTCCTGGTGTGTGCACTCCTTTAATGGCTGTTACACCTGCTGTTTTTGCTTCGGCTACTTTATCAGCGTTTTCGGCTGCTGTAATCTTAGCTTCTTCTTCGGCTTTCTTAGTATCTACTGCGTTTTCTTTTTCTTTACGCTCAGCTTCTGTTAAGCTCTTATCTGCTGCGATTTCTGCTTTTTCGGCTTGCGCTGCTTTTTCTAAGTCCGCTTTCGCTGCTTCTTTTACAGTATCTAAGTTTCCTGGTGTGTGCACTGCTTTGACTGCAGCTTCACCTGCTGTTTTAGCTTCGGCTACTTTATCAGCGTTTTCTGCTTCTGTAATCTTAGCTTCTTCTTCTGCTTTCTTAGTATCTACTGCGTTTTCTTTTTCTTTACGCTCAGCTTCTGTTAAGCTCTTATCTACTGCGATTTCTGCTTTTTCGGCTTGCGCTGCTTTTTCTAAGTCCGCTTTCGCTGCTTCTTTTACAGTGTCTAAGTTTCCTGGTGTGTGCACTCCTTTAATGGCTGTGACACCTGCTGTTTTTGCTTCGGCTACTTTATCAGCGTTTTCGGCTGCTGTAATCTTAGCTTCTTCTTCGGCTTTCTTAGTATCTACTGCTGTTTCTTTTTCTTTACGCTCAGCTTCTGTTAAGCTCTTATCTGCTGCGATTTCTGCTTTTTCGGCTTGCGCTGCTTTTTCTAAGTCCGCTTTCGCTGCTTCTTTTACAGTATCTAAGTTTCCTGGTGTGTGCACTGCTTTGACTGCAGCTTCACCTGCTGTTTTAGCTTCGGCTACTTTATCAGCGTTTTCGGCTGCTGTAATCTTAGCTTCTTCTTCTGCTTTCTTAGTATCTACTGCGTTTTCTTTTTCTTTACGCTCAGCTTCTGTTAAGCTCTTATCTGCTGCGATTTCTGCTTTTTCGGCTTGCGCTGCTTTTTCTAAGTCCGCTTTCGCTGCTTCTTTTACAGTATCTAAGTTTCCTGGTGTGTGCACTCCTTTAATGGCTGTTACACCTGCTGTTTTTGCTTCGGCTACTTTATCAGCGTTTTCGGCTGCTGTAATCTTAGCTTCTTCTTCTGCTTTCTTAGTATCTACTGCGTTTTCTTTTTCTTTACGCTCAGCTTCTGTTAAGCTCTTATCTGCTGCGATTTCTGCTTTTTCGGCTTGCGCTGCTTTTTCTAAGTCCGCTTTCGCTGCTTCTTTTACAGTATCTAAGTTTCCTGGTGTGTGCACTCCTTTAATGGCTGTTACACCTGCTGTTTTTGCTTCGGCTACTTTATCAGCGTTTTCGGCTGCTGTAATCTTAGCTTCTTCTTCTGCTTTCTTAGTATCTACTGCGTTTTCTTTTTCTTTACGCTCAGCTTCTGTTAAGCTCTTATCTGCTGCGATTTCTGCTTTTTCGGCTTGCGCTGCTTTTTCTAAGTCCGCTTTCGCTGCTTCTTTTACAGTATCTAAGTTTCCTGGTGTGTGCACTGCTTTGACTGCAGCTTCACCTGCTGTTTTAGCTTCGGCTACTTTATCAGCGTTTTCGGCTGCTGTAATCTTAGCTTCTTCTTCTGCTTTCTTAGTATCTACTGCGTTTTCTTTTTCTTTACGCTCAGCTTCTGTTAAGCTCTTATCTGCTGCGATTTCTGCTTTTTCGGCTTGCGCTGCTTTTTCTAAGTCCGCTTTCGCTGCTTCTTTTACAGTATCTAAGTTTCCTGGTGTGTGCACTGCTTTGACTGCAGCTTCACCTGCTGTTTTAGCTTCGGCTACTTTATCAGCGTTTTCGGCTGCTGTAATCTTAGCTTCTTCTTCTGCTTTCTTAGTATCTACTGCGTTTTCTTTTTCTTTACGCTCAGCTTCTGTTAAGCTCTTATCTGCTGCGATTTCTGCTTTTTCGGCTTGCGCTGCTTTTTCTAAGTCCGCTTTCGCTGCTTCTTTTACAGTATCTAAGTTTCCTGGTGTGTGCACTGCTTTGACTGCAGCTTCACCTGCTGTTTTAGCTTCGGCTACTTTATCAGCGTTTTCGGCTGCTGTAATCTTAGCTTCTTCTTCTGCTTTCTTAGTATCTACTGCGTTTTCTTTTTCTTTACGCTCAGCTTCTGTTAAGCTCTTATCTGCTGCGATTTCTGCTTTTTCGGCTTGCGCTGCTTTTTCTAAGTCCGCTTTCGCTGCTTCTTTTACAGTATCTAAGTTTCCTGGTGTGTGCACTGCTTTGACTGCAGCTTCACCTGCTGTTTTAGCTTCGGCTACTTTATCAGCGTTTTCGGCTGCTGTAATCTTAGCTTCTTCTTCTGCTTTCTTAGTATCTACTGCGTTTTCTTTTTCTTTACGCTCAGCTTCTGTTAAGCTCTTATCTGCTGCGATTTCTGCTTTTTCGGCTTGCGCTGCTTTTTCTAAGTCCGCTTTCGCTGCTTCTTTTACAGTATCTAAGTTTCCTGGTGTGTGCACTCCTTTAATGGCTGTTACACCTGCTGTTTTAGCTTCGGCTACTTTATCAGCGTTTTCGGCTGCTGTAATCTTAGCTTCTTCTTCGGCTTTCTTAGTATCTACTGCTGTTTCTTTTTCTTTACGCTCAGCTTCTGTTAAGCTCTTATCTGCTGCGATTTCTGCTTTTTCGGCTTGCGCTGCTTTTTCTAAGTCCGCTTTCGCTGCTGCAACAATTGTATCTCTATTGTTCAAAGAGTTATATTTTTCAATAAGTGACTTAGCAGATTCTTTATAATTACTTGTAGTATTTATTCCTGAATTAAGTAAGGCATTAATCTCTGTCAATTTTGTTTCATAAGCACCCTTAGTTTCAGGAGTAGACCACTTAGTATCTTCTGATTTTTGTTCTACTAATCTATTATAGATTCTCTGTAGTAAATCCTTCGCAACATTTTTTGTATCTTGTTCAATTGAAAAGTCTGTTCCTGTAACAGGTAACGCATAATGTCTCAATGGAGACTGGTATCCCATACCCATTCTTTCTGTATCTGTCACTTTAATTCGAACTGTATACTCAGTAACTCCTACTGGTAAATCTATATCTGAACTTGTAAACGTTCCAGCTTGACCATTTGGCTTATAAGCGTCTTCCGCCATTTTCGCCTCTACTTCAGCTCTATTTAAATTATGGTCATTAAAATTACTTCTTATAAACAGTTTTCCTGTTCCATCCTTAGCTGGTGTTACTATACCTTGTTTATTTTTTACAGTTCCACTTGGTTGTGGCGCAAAAGTATATGTATAAGCAGTTACTTCACTACCATTCTGACGATAAACTACTTCAACTAAATATTTTGCTTTGGTACCATTTAAATCTCCAGTAAATCCTGTTTTAAAGGAAACTTTTACCTTAGACCCCGTTGCTGGTGAATGAGCCTTGAAAGTTTTCTCAATCCCACTAAAACTCTTAATTCCAAAAGAATCACTTCCTCCTAAACCTGTTCTCTGATAAGGTTGTCCATTAAAGGTTTCTTCTTTTGCACTAGCAATAGTTCTAACTTTCCCTAGGAATAACATATACTCTTTTGTTCTATCGAAAGCTTGTTCCCTTACATAAGTATCGTATGATTTTTTTCCATCATTATATACTGTATTTACAGTTTCAATTGGAAAAACACCGCTTTCCGTTTTTCTTGCGATAGCAAATTTCCCTGCAGTGCCATCTGGTTGATTGATTGCTTTCCATCCCCCAAATTCATCAATTTCAACAACTTTTCCTTTATCTACATTTTTAGCTTTTCCAAGTTCATCCATACTCTGAATTTTTTCATTGTTCTGAATCGTCTCAGGCAATGATTTCAACTTATTTGAAAGGGTTTTTACATCGGCACCTTCTGCTGGATTATCAAATACTTGATTTGCTGATGTATCATCTGTCGTACTAGGAGTTGTATCTGTACGGAATGGATTATTTGTATCTAATACTTTTCCATTACGTTCATCTTTAGAACCTGAGTTTGCAATCGAGTTAGATTCTGAAGATTTCTCAGTATTTGTTGCTTTTTTACCTACAGTAGCTTTTCCATTTGTCGTATCTACTGCTGCTACTTCTTTTTTATCTTCTGGTTTTGTTTGTAGTTTTGTTGTTGCTACAACTAAGTTTGCATGTGCTTGTGATAATTCAGCTTGTGTTTTTGCTTTATTTAATACAGATTTTGCTTCATCTAAAGCTGTTTTTAATTGATTTACACTATCATCTGTTTTACTAGCGTATGTTCCTTGAGAAAGGTTACCATCAATTTCTTTGATTAAATCTGTCAATTCCTTCTTATCTAGAGTCTCCACCTTCTGAGGTGCTGATTCTGGAGAAGGACTATTTTCAACTGTTGAAGGTTGAGTATTTGTCTCTACTGTTGCAGCAGGACTATTAGCTACTGTATTCCCTTCGTAGGTTCCATTCTGGATATTCTGATCTTTAGGTTGCGGTGCTAGAGTCTCCCCATTAGTTGAAGGCACTCCTTGCTCTGTAGCAGATACTGCTCCATTTCCTAAAAACATGAACAATGCAGCTACTGCGACACTAGCTGCACCAAAGCTGACCTTACGAATAGAAAAACGTAATTGCTTTTCACGATCGTGTTTACCTTTATGAAACATTTAATTTCCTCCAAAAAAAATATTTTATCATATTATATGATACTCTTTTACTATAAAAATTCAATAGAACATTTTCCATATTTTTTAATCTATTATAATTTTATGCGTATATATATATAGGAGCTTATTTGATATAATTATATATTTTTTGGAATAAAAATCATATAGTCAGAAATATTAAATTTTTGTAACATTTAGCATTTAAAAAAAGATCAGGAAATTCCTAATCTTCATGTGTGTTTACTTGATTTTCTTAGCTAGCATGGTCGCAAAGCGTAGTTGAATGCGATTGCCATTTTCATCGCGACGGTGTAAATGGCCTGGATTTTCATTGTACTTAACCAAGTCCCAATCCTTGTAATAGTCTGCCAATTCTCCCTCTTTAAATGTGAATGGGAAGTTCACTGAGCAAGGGTAATCCTCCGTATCCATGGCACAGACGATAAGGTTGTAACCACTAACAGTGGTTTTCTCCTGCATATTTTTAATAATAGCTGGAATACGCTCTGCTTGCAGAAACATCAGAACAACTGTTGATACAATGAAATCATACGCTTGCCCAATACTGGCTGAATTGATATCATAAAGACCAACAGGCATATCCAAATCTTCCTGTTCCACAATGCTTTGCAAGATTTCAAGGGACAGTTCATTTTGATCCACAGCTGTCACATCAAAACCTTGCTGTGCTAGAAAGAGGGAATTACGGCCTTGACCACAGCCCAAATCCAAGGCTCTCCCTGGTTTTACTGTCTGCATAGCTTCTAGAACTTCTGAATGAACAGGATTGGTATTGTATTTCTTAGGAAAATAATCCTCAGGTTTACAATAAAATTCCAAGTACCATTCCACATCATCTGTGGCCGCCTCCACTCGGTGCCAGTCTTGTGGTTGGGCCATGGGATTGTCAGCTCCTGCTTCAAAGAGGTGTTCAGCTAGAACTTGACCTTCTTCCGTCAATTCAATAAACTTGAGGGCTCCTTTTACAACTGTAATCTTACCCCAAGTTCCGACCTTGGTATTGTGTTTCTGCTGAACCGCCTCTGGCATGGTTTCTTTAGTCCACAAGGGCATGCGTTTATAGGCAACTAGTTTTTCCATCTTCATTCCTCTTTTTATCGCTGGTTGACTGCTTTCATCACGCGCGCAATATCGCGATTCTGCTCACGTCGCTTGATTGACTCCCGTTTATCATAGTCATGCTTCCCTTTAGCTAAACCTAAAAGAAGCTTGGCATAGCCATCTTTGATATAGACTTTAAGAGGAACCAGCGTCATTCCTGTTCCTTTGGTCTCTTGTTCCAATTTTTGGATTTGCTTTTTATGGAGCAGGAGTTTGCGGCGACGTTCTGGTTCTTGGTTCCAGATATTGCCCTCTTCGTAAGGAGCGATATGAACATTGCTCAACCAGACTTCCCCATTTTTTACTTGGGCAAAGCCATCCTTGAGATTGATTCGAGCAGCTCGTACACTCTTGATTTCAGTTCCAGTCAGAACCATCCCTGCCTCTAGCGTATCTACGATTGTATAGTCGTGGCGTGCCTTTTTATTTTGTGCGACGACCTTTCCCTCGCCCTTTGCCATGCTTGGCTCCTTTCTTAGCTACTTCCTTGTAAAAAGGTTTCTTTCCTTTTTTCTTCTTGTCTTTTTGTGAATGTTTGCGCTTATCATTTGAGCGTCCTGATTTTCTCTTGTCTTCCTTCTTATCTGAACGACGACTTGAACCACGCCCTCTATCACTACGACTAGACTGTTTCAAGCCTTTTTCGATCACATCAAACTCACTTGGGATATAAGAAAAGTCAATTTCACCTGTCATCTTATCCGCTCTTTCAACTCGGATACGGATTTGCTGACCTACACGGAAGGTTGTTCCTGATTTCTCTCCACGAAGAGTCAAATCACGTTCATTGAAATGGTAAAATTCAGGTAGATTTGTGATGTGAATCAAACCTTCAACCGTGTTTGGCAATTCAACAAAGATACCAAATTTAACGATGCTGGATACAACTGCATCATACTCTTCGCCTACATATTCCTCCATGTACTCAGCTTTTTTCATGGCTTCGACTTCACGTTCAGCCTCAATGGCACGACGTTCACGGTTGGAAGACTGGGTCGCAATATCTGGAATAACTTGTTCAAAATGCTCGGCTATTTCTTTAGAACGGCCGTAATCCCGAATCATACGGTGAACAAGAAGGTCTGGATAACGACGAATCGGACTAGTAAAGTGAGTGTAATAGTCAGCCGCTAATCCATAGTGGCCGTGATTGTGCTCCGAATAGCGAGCCTGCTGCATAGAACGAAGAAGCATCATGGACAATACATCCGCATAAGGTTCTCCCTCAACAGTACGCATGATGTCTTGGAGGGCCTCTTGGCTAATCTCACTGGCAGTCCCATAAATGCGCAAGCCAAAGCTCGAAGCATAATCAATAAACTTCTGAACCTTTTCAGCCTTAGGCTCCTCATGGATACGATAAATGAAAGGTAGCTCCAACTTGCTGAAATGCTCGGCAACTGTTTCGTTGGCCATCAACATAAAGGACTCAATCATGCGCTCGGCAACACCACGCTGACGAAGAACGATATCGACAGGCTTACCTTGTTTATCCACTAAAATCTTGGCTTCATTGGTATCGAAATTGAGGGCTCCACGTTTCACACGCATGTTTTCTAAAGTTTCATGAAGCTTGGCCATGAGTTCGATACTTGGTACAATTTTATGATATTCTTGTCTCTTTTCCTTGTCTCCAGCTAGGATATCATTAACATCACTGTAGGTCATCCTGAAGCTAGTCTTGATAACCGTTTGTGTGATGGTGTAGTTGACTACACGACCATGTTTATCAATCTCCATAATGGCAGACTGAGTCAAGCGGTCAACTTGAGGATTGAGGGAGCAGATGCCATTTGATAGTCGTTCTGGAAGCATTGGTACAACACGGTCTGTCACATAGACTGAAGTCGCGCGGTTAAGGGCTTCCTTGTCCAGGGCAGAACCCTCAGTCACATAGTAGGAAACGTCTGCGATGTGAACTCCAAGTTCAATATTACCATTTTTCAAGGCCTTGATGTGCACCGCATCGTCCAAATCCTTTGCATCAGCACCGTCAATGGTAAAGGTTATCTCATCTCTCAAGTTCAGACGGCCTTCCATATCCTTTTGAGACGGAGCATCAGGCACACTTTCTGCTTCCTTGACAACAGCTTCTGGAAACTCGGATACAATATCCATAGACTCCAAAACCTCAAGAACATCAATTCCGACATCCGTTGAATGCCCCACCACATCGAGGACACTAGCTACAAAGAAATCATGTTTCTTGCTTGGGTATTTGTCGATAAAGACCTTAAGAACTTCTGTTCCCTCTAGTTTAAGGGCTGGTTTCTTCACATAAATCGGTTGACTGATTTTCTGATTTTTCGAACGGATGTAGCCAGCATACTTAGGCTTTTCCTGATCTAGAACAATTTGGCCGACAACAGTTGTCAAACTGTGTTCTAGGATATCGATAATTTTGGCTTCAGCTGCTGTTCCCTTATTTCGGTCAGCAACTTTCTTAATCACGACCTCAACGGTATCACCATCAATAGCATAGTTGACATCGTTTTTCCCTACAAAAAGGTCGTCCTCCTCGCCTTCCAGACTGACAAAGCCAAAGCCATTTTTATGGGCATGAAAAATCCCCTTGAGAGTAATCTCATGTTTTTTCTTAATTTCTAATGTCAGACTGCCATCTTCTTCAAAGCGAATCTGGTGCTTTCTTTCCATTAGGGACAAGGTTTTAATCAACTCACGAAAATCCTTGGAACCATCTTTTCCCAAAGCCTGAGCCAAGCCATTGACAGTCACCTTTCCCTTGTCTTGTAAATATTCTTTTATTCTATCTTTCATATTTTCTTTCTAGATTTTTTAATTTCCTTTTACTGTAAAACCTTCTCAAACATCCTTTAAAAATAAAAACAGGCAAAGACCTAGTCCTGCCCATTATTTTCTTATCTACTTGATAATACCGTCAATGCTAAGGCAATGGCTAGCCAGAAAAAGACTAAAATCCCTGTCAAACGCTGCATTACAGCTTCAAAACCGCGTGCTTTACTGCGTTCAAACAAATCACCTGAGCTAGCATCAAATACATTGCTGGATTGGTTTTTGGTTGGTTGCATGAAAATCGCAATCACAATCACAACAGATAATACTAATAAAATGGTTAATAATAGGTTATACATATCAAACTCCTTAAAATCCTTATTATTTTACCATAAAATCTACTTAGATTCAAGATGTAGGGTTACTTTTCTTTCCTTGGGACAATACTTTAAAACCTCGATCTTGTCTGGATGGGTTGTTGAATTTTTACTGGTTAGGTAATTGATACTGCCACAAGAGGAGCATTTGAGATTAATTTTTACTCGCACTGGATTTCCTTTACTTTTAATAATGTTCGAAATTGAAGCAGGTTAAAGAGACAACTAAAGGCAACACAAAGACTTGTCGCATAAAAGACAGCATGGTAGCCAAATTGACCTGCTACTGCAGAACCTGCCATAGGTCCGATAACTCCACCAATATAAAAAACTTGGTTGGAGGAGTAAATCCTTGAAATACCTGATTTTAGAGTTATCTTACTGACTTCCGTCAAGTAGAGAAAGTACTTGTGTTAGAAGTTGATCCTGATTGCCATTGTTGTCTAGAATTTGGCTGGCCAAATCTTTCTTTTTCTCTAAAGGCCACTGGGCTGCCAGACGCGACTCAGCTTCATCTTTGGACAAGTGGTCCCTTTTCATTAAGCGTTTCACTTGGATATCCCTGTCCACATAGACCAGCCAAGTCTCATCAAACCAAGAGACGTAGTCCTGCTCAAAGAGTAAGGGAATATCCATGAAAAAGATAGCTTCAGTCTGAACCAACTGGTCTCTTAAAACAGCCAGTTCCTCACGGATAATCTCCCCTTGGATTTGCTTCGACCATTCTCGCTCTTCAGGATTTGAAAAGATAAGACTAGCTAGAAGAGGACGATTGAGTTCTCCGCTTTCTAGAATGATTTCTTGGCCAAAATGCTGGACTAAAGCCTGAAACAGACGACCACCAGGTTTCTGTAGTTGATGGACGACTGCGTCGGCATCCACTACTTGAAAGTCTTGCTCTCTTAGAAAATTTGTCACAGTTGACTTACCTGAGGCAATTCCCCCAGTGATTCCAATGATTCTTCCCATCAATTCCTCCTTTGGCACTGAGGACAAAAATGGGTTCCACGACCACCGAGTTGAATTTTTTCGATGATGGCTCCACAGCGAGAACATTCTTGACCAGCCTTGTCATAGACTTGATGAAAATCCTGCATGGTTCCGTCTTCCCCAAAGGCATTGGTATAGGTCCGAATGGTTGAGCCACCCTTTTCAACAGCCTGACCCAAAACAGCAATGGTCTGGTCATGAATGGCTGACGCTTCTTCTGCTGTCAAAGTTTGGGAAGGTCTAGCTGGATGAACCTGAGCTCGCCATAGGACCTCATCTACATAGATATTACCAAGGCCAGCTACCAAGGTTTGGTCTAGGAGATGGGATTTGATAGGCTTTTTGGACTTAGCGAGGGCATTTTTAAAGACCTGCACATCAAATTCTTCTTCGCTTGGTTCAGGACCTAGTTTTTTAGAAATAAAGTAGGCTTGCAAAAGGTCTGGTGCCAGCAGTTCCATAGTACCAAACTTACGAACATCCTCATAAACAAGCGTTCCACCGTCCTCAAACTGGAAGGAAACATGGGCATGCTTGCGTTCAGGAACCTGGTCTGGATAGTAAAAATACTTGCCCTCCATCCGCAGATGGGAAATCAAGACCTTGTCTGTCAGGTAAAAAAGCAAATATTTGCCACGACGTCCCATTGACTCAACAATCTGACCAGGCACTTCCTTTCGAAACTGGTCCAAATCTGTCTTAATCATCTTAGGATAGTGAATTTCTACACTGGAAATCTTCTTTCCCAAAATCAATTTTTCTAAGCCATGACGAACGGTTTCAACCTCTGGTAATTCTGGCATAAGTCCTCCTTCTGTAAAAACAAGAAGCAGGCATGAGCCCACCTCTACTTAATATTCTTTTTCATTATAGCCAAAGTCAGCCAAATCTAGTTTTTTATCGCGCCAGTTTTTCTTGACCTTGACCCATGTTTCTAGGAAAACCTTGTCTCCTAGCATGAGTTCAATATCACGACGGGCCATACTACCAATTTTCTTAAGCATAGCGCCACCTTTACCGATGATGATCCCTTTCTGACTATCGCGCTCAACCATGATGGTTGCACGGATGTGAACCTTGTCTGTCTCTTCATCTCGTTTCATAGAATCCACAACTACTGCGACAGAATGCGGAATCTCTTCACGAGTTAGGTGCAAGACTTTCTCGCGAACCATTTCTGAAACCAAGAAACGCTCTGGATGGTCTGTGATTTGATCAGACGGGAAATATTGGAAACCTTCATCTAGATTTTCACTCAAAATATCCACAAGACGAGACACATTATTTCCCTGAAGGGCTGAGATAGGAACAATTTCCTTGAAGTCCATCTGATTACGGAAATCATCAATCTGAGACAAAAGCTGGTCTGGGTGGACCTTATCAATCTTGTTCACCACCAGAATCACAGGAACCTTGGCAGCCTTGAGACGCTCGATAATCATGTCGTCCCCCTTACCACGCGCTTCATCAGCAGGCACCATAAAAAGAACGGTGTCCACTTCACGAAGGGTGCTGTAAGCAGACTCAACCATGAAATCTCCAAGGGCAGTTTTAGGTTTGTGAATCCCTGGTGTGTCGATAAAGACAATTTGCTCCTTATCAGTCGTGTAAATTCCCATGATTTTGTTGCGCGTTGTCTGCGCCTTGTCACTCATGATGGCAATCTTTTGCCCCATAACGTGATTTAAAAAGGTTGACTTCCCAACATTGGGACGTCCTAAAATGGCTACAAAGCCTGATTTAAAAGTCATAATTTCCTCTTGATATTTAAAATAATAAATCCCAGATTCGTGGGAGAAAAATCAATGCGCCTGTTAAGGCTGCGAAAAGAGAGACCACTAATACCGCGCCAGCCGCCATATCCTTGGCATTTTTAGCCAGCATAGAAAAGTGATAGTGACTGGCCAAATCCACCACATTTTCAATAGCAGAATTGATAATTTCAAAAGCTACTACCAAGAAAATGCTCAATAGGAGAAAGAGCCATTCAATTCGTGACACCTGAAAAACAAAACCTGCAAGAATGACTACAAGAGCCGTCACTGCATGTTTTCGCATATTGCGTTCTTCCTTGATAGCAGTAAAAATTCCTGTGAGAGCAAATTCTAAACTGGATATCAGGTCACGATTTTTCCATTTTCGTTTATTGTCTTGTGAGTCCATAGGCTGTCAAAATTTCTTCTTGTAAACCGAACATCTCCGCTTCTTCTTCCGGAGTGTAGTGATCATAGCCGTTGATATGTAAAAAGCCGTGTACTGCCAAGAAGCCCATCTCACGCTCAAAGCTGTGACCGTATTCCTCGGCCTGCTCATGAGCCTTATCGATAGAGATGAAAAGTTCCCCAATATAGGCATCAAACTCAGACATCATCTCTGCCAATTCTGGATTTTCAAGTAAATCCTCTTCGTCAAAGGCAATTTCCAACTCTGGTTTATATTCAAGACTGATAACATCTGTCGGGCGGTCCGTGTCACGGTACTCCAGATTGAGTTCATGACTACGCTCATTGGTCACAAAAGTGACTGCCATCTCCTTGTCTTCTTTGCCTAATTTTTGGGCTGCAAATTCCAAAATTTCTTGGGTTTGTTGCAACATTTCTTTTGAAACTTGACCAGTTTCATCTACCATTTCAATATACATGTGCTTCTCGTTTCTCTTTACTTGGCTTTATTATACCACATTTCCATGATTTTATTCTACCTTTTTGATATAATACTATGGAATACAATCACAAGGAGAGAACGATGTCATTTGACGGATTTTTTTTACACCACATGGTTGAGGAATTGCGAAGAGAGTTAGTGAATGGTCGCATCCAGAAAATCAATCAGCCTTTTGAACAAGAATTAGTCTTGCAAATCCGCAGCAATCGCCAAAGCCATCGCCTGCTCCTTTCTGCCCATCCTGTTTTTGGACGCATTCAGCTGACCCAAACGACTTTTGAAAATCCAGCCCAGCCTTCTACCTTTATCATGGTTTTGAGAAAGTATTTGCAGGGGGCCCTGATTGAGTCGATTGAGCAAGTGGAAAATGACCGAATTGTGGAAATTACGGTTTCTAATAAAAACGAGATTGGAGACCATATTCAGGCTACCTTGATTATCGAAATCATGGGGAAACACAGTAATATTCTACTGGTTGATAAAAGCAGTCATAAAATCCTCGAAGTTATCAAACACGTTGGCTTTTCACAAAATAGCTACCGTACCTTGCTTCCTGGATCGACCTACATCGCTCCGCCAAGTACGGAATCTCTCAATCCTTTCACGATCAAGGATGAAAAGCTCTTTGAAATCCTACAAACTCAGGAAACGAGAGCTAAGAACCTTCAAAACCTCTTTCAAGGTCTGGGACGTGATACGGCAAATGAATTGGAAAGCATACTGGTTAGTGATAAACTATCTACTTTCCGAAACTTTTTCAATCAAGAAACCAAACCATGCTTGACTGAGACTTCCTTCAGCCCAGTTCCTTTTGCAAATCAGGTGGGAGAGCCTTTTGCCAGTCTTTCTGATTTGTTGGACACCTACTATAAGGATAAGGCTGAACGCGACCGCGTCAAACAGCAAGCCAGTGAACTCATTCGCCGTGTTGAAAATGAACTTCAGAAAAACCGCCACAAACTCAAAAAACAGGAAAAAGAATTACTGGCGACAGACAATGCTGAAGAATTTCGCCAAAAAGGGGAATTGCTAACAACCTTCCTCCATCAAGTGCCTAACGACCAAGACCAGGTTATCCTAGACAACTACTACACCAACCAACCTATCACGATTGCGCTTGATAAGGCTCTGACTCCCAACCAGAATGCCCAACGCTATTTTAAACGGTATCAGAAACTCAAAGAAGCTGTCAAATACTTGACTGATCTGATTGAGGAAACCAAGGCAACTATTCTCTATTTGGAAAGTGTAGAAACCGTCCTCAACCAAGCTGGACTGGAAGAAATCGCTGAAATCCGTGAAGAATTGATACAAACAGGTTTTATCCGCAGAAGACAGCGGGAGAAAATACAGAAACGCAAAAAACCAGAACAATATCTAGCAAGCGATGGCAAAACCATCATCTATGTTGGCCGCAATAACCTGCAAAATGAGGAACTAACCTTTAAAATGGCCCGCAAGGAGGAACTTTGGTTCCATGCCAAGGACATTCCTGGAAGCCATGTTGTCATCTCAGGCAATCTTGACCCATCCGATGAAGTCAAGACAGACGCGGCAGAACTAGCTGCCTACTTCTCTCAAGGGCGCCTGTCAAATCTGGTTCAAGTAGATATGATTGAAGTCAAGAAACTCAACAAACCAACTGGTGGCAAACCCGGCTTTGTCACTTACACAGGACAAAAGACCCTTCGTGTCACACCTGACCCAGAAAAAATCACATCCATGAAAAAATCCTGATTTACTTGAAATCAGGATTTTTAGCTTGTTTACTTACTAATCATTAAAAAATTTATAACAGATTGATTGCAGTTTACCTCAGAGACTCTTTTACTTCCTTGCGTAGATTTTCTAGACTGCTGATACCATATTTATCCATAACCTTTGGTAGATTTTCAATGATGTCAGGACAAGCATATGGATTGGTAAAGTTAGCTGTTCCAACTCCGATTGCAGATGCCCCAGCCAGATACATTTCTAAGACAGCTTCAGCCGAATCCACTCCCCCCATTCCAATGATAGGCAGGTCTGTTGTTTGGGCGACTTGGCGGATGAGTTTGAGGGCTACTGGAAAGACTGCTGGACCAGACATTCCACCTGTTCCATTGGCCAAGATTGGTTTTCTGGTTTTGAGGTCAAAGCGCATTCCAACTAGAGTATTGATCATGGTCAAGCCACTTGCTCCCGCATCTTCTGCAGCTTTTGCGACAGTGACGATATCCGTTACACTAGGGGTTAGTTTGATATAAACTGGTACATCAGACGCTTCCACAGCTGCTTTCACCACATCATAAGCCAAATCTGGATCTTGACCAATCAAGAGTCCATGATTACAGTGATCTACGTTAGGGCAAGAAATATTGAGCTCAATAGCCTTCACATTAGCTGCCTTGGAAATACCATGAGAAACGGCAGCATACTCTTGTTTTGAAAAACCAGCTACATTGGCAATAATAGGAAGATTTGGATACTCTCTCTCCAGCCAAGGAAGTTTTTCAGCCAAAACAACCTCTAAACCAGGATTTTGCAGGCCGATTGCATTGAGCATACCAGCAGGTGTTTCTGCTACCCTTGGAGTTGGATTCCCAAAACGTGGTTCAAGCGTCGTCGCCTTAATCATAATAGAACCTAAAAGATCTAAATCATAATACTTGGCATACTCTTGGCCAAAACCAAAACAGCCTGATGCTGGAATGATGGGATTTTTCAAATCCAAACCAGGTAGAGAAACTTGTAAACGATTTTTAGTCATGATTTTCTCCTTATAATACAACTGTTCCAGTACGGAAGACAGGGCCATCTTCACAGACGCGTTGGTTGACCGTCTCGCTTTCTGGAACTTTTAGGACGCAGGCATAGCATGCCCCCATCCCACAAGCCATACGAGATTCCAAAGATAGATAGGCTCTTGGATGGTTATAGAAGGTTTGATTGATATACTTCATCATTCCAGGCGCCCCACACGAGTAAACAGCATCAAACTGACTATCTAAATCATTGATGACAACAGAAACATTCCCCTTAATGCCATAAGAACCATCATCTGTCGTTACAAAGACCTGCCCATATTGGGCTAATTCCTTTTCGAGAATAACAGCATCCTTATTAGCAAAACCGAGAACTGTCACTACTTTCACTCCACGTCCATACAATTCCTTGGCCACCTCAAGCAAGGGAGGAACACCAATCCCCCCACCAACAAGGAGAACCTGGCTCTGCTCATCTAGTTCAGACAAGTCAAAACCATTTCCCTGAGGCCCCATCACATCCAGAGTATCTCCCTGACTTAAGGTTGAAAAAATGGCAGTCCCAGCCCCCTCAATCCGATAAATGAGATGACACTGCTTGTTTACCTTATCAATAGACGAAATTGAAATAGGGCGGCGCAAGAGATGGGCATCATCAGGCACACGCAGGTGAAGAAATTGGCCTGCTCGCATAGCTTCAACCATTTCCCCTTCTAGGACTAATTCAAAAATTGCTGGCGCGATTTCCTCTTGTTTAACCACCTTCATAGTTTCCAAACGAATGGCACCCAAACGTTTCTTACATGTGGGATTCATGACTTTTCCTCCTTAAATTTTAAGGGGACCAGATAAATAAAAGACCTTGCGATTGCAAGGCCTCAGTTAAAATCGTACAAAACAATAGAGCACACTCAAGAAGTCTCCTCTAGAAAATTGTACTATTCTTTTATCTGACACCTTGTGAGTCTCTCTGGACTCCCCTTAAAGGTTAAATTTTTATTAGTATACTCTTTCAGCTAAAAAAAGTCAAGTAGAAAACGAACATTCTACTTGACTTCACGAGATTATTTTTCACGAATGACTTCGACCTTGTATCCATCAGGGTCCTTGACAAAATAATAGTTTGGTGCAGTTCCTGGTAGACCATTTGGCTGAGTCACTTCATAGCCTTTTGCACTGTGCTCTTGATGAAGAGCTTCAAGATCAGGTGTACTGAGGGCGATATGGGCAAACCCATCTCCAACCACATAAGGACCGTGATCGTAGTTATAAGTCAATTCCAACTCATAGTCGTCACCTTCAAGTCCTAGATAGACAATCGTGAAGGCATGATCTGGAAAATCTCTGCGACGCAATTCTTTAAAACCAAAAGCATCTTGATAAAATGCGATTGATTTTTCAAGATTTTCTACTCGCAAGCAAGTGTGTAGCATTTTTGAAGCCATATTTTTCTCCTTTATTTTCAAAAAGACTGGGACAATCCTGTTCCAGTCTCATCAGTGATTATTTACCAAGTTTTGCTTTAGCTGCATCTGCAAGAGCTGTGAAAGCTGCTGCATCGTTAACAGCCAAGTCAGCAAGCATTTTACGGTTAACTTCGATCTCAGCTAATTTCAAACCATGCATCAATTGTGAGTATGAAAGTCCGTTCATACGAGCTGCCGCGTTGATACGAGTGATCCACAATTTGCGGAAGTCACGTTTTTTCTGACGACGGTCACGGTATGCATAGTAGTAAGAGTTCATTACTTGTTCTTTTGCAGTACGGAACAAGATGTGTTTAGCTCCATAGTAACCTTTTGCTAATTTAAGAATACGTTTACGACGTTTGCGTGATACAACGCCACCTTTAACACGTGCCATGTTTTATTTCCTCCAAATATTTCCTAGAATTGTTTACTTACAGTCAAGCTATTATTTCAAGCGAGTAAGCATTGCTTTGATACGTTTGTAATCTCCTGAATGCACCATAGATGCTTTACGAAGATGACGACGTTGTTTCTTAGTTTTTCCGTGGAAACGGTGAGAAGTGTAAGCACGGAAACGTTTAAGTCCACCAGAACCTGTACGTTTGAAACGTTTAGCTGATGCGCGGTGTGTTTTTTGTTTTGGCATGATTTTTTCTCCTTTATTTAACTTTCTGACAATTATTTTTTGTCAGTCGCTGGCGCCAATTGCATGAACATTTGACGTCCATCCATTTTAGCACGTTGTTCGATGATTGCAATATCTTGAGTTGCTTCAGCAAACTCGGCTAAAACTTTTGCACCAATCTCTTTATGGGTAATCATACGACCCTTAAAGCGAATAGATACCTTAACTTTATTTCCTTTTTCAAGGAATTTGCGTGCATTGCGAAGTTTTGTATCAAAGTCACCCTTGTCAATAGTTGGACTTAGACGAACTTCTTTCACAGTAACAACACTTTGTTTTTTACGTTGTTCTTTTTGCTTCTTCTGGTACTCAAATTTGAACTTACCGTAGTCCATAATTTTTGCAACAGGTGGTTTGGCTTGGGGTTGAATCAATACTAGGTCAACATTAGCGTTATCAGCCAAAGCTTGCGCTTCACTGAGTGGCTTGATGCCTAGCTGTTCTCCTTCAAGACCAATCAAGCGAACTTCACGTACACGAATCTCATCATTGATGAATAAGTCTTGCTTTGCTATGGTTTTCACCTCTTTTGTTTTATTAGAGAAAAACAATAGCGGACTCGTAAATATACAAGCCCGCACGTTATGATAGCGTTTCTTAGAAACTTTTCATCCGTAGGGCCAGGCAACTTAATGTCACAAGGCGAGAAGCTCTCACTTCTGCTTTTCTCAACTTTTATATGATACCAAGTTTTCTAGCTCTTGTCAAGATAAAAAGTTATTTTTTTGAAAAGTTTGTTTTTATATTTTGCCTTGGTTTCCGCATCAAAAAGAGAGAATCAAGTTGATTCCCTCTCTATGTTAGTTTTTACTTATTTTCCCTATAGGTAAGCTAGGATCTATTAAAAAATTCTTTTTTCTGTGAACTTCCCCATTTCTCAATAAATAGAATCCCCACTAACAAAAGGATAATCAGGCAAGGAAGTAAAACTAGCCCCATGTCCCAATTTAGATTGACATTATCAATCAGCTTAGGTAATCTTCCAGATAAAATCTCCACTGAACGCAAGTAAGTAAAAGGAATCAGATGTGCAATTCTTTGAAGAGGCTGAATTGTTTGGATACCAAACAATAAGCCAACAATCCCAATGAGTGAAAGAAAAAGGACAGGCATTTTTTGCTTGAAATAGTATGCAATCAAGTAGACGACTTCCACAATAACGATAAAAGCTAAGAAAGCTAAGAACAAGCCAGGAAATAACACATCTTGTATCTTTCCAATAGTTACCTCTTGATTCACTAAGCTATAAATCGGGTAGGGATAATCTAACTGTCCAAAACCACTTGTCAGACTTCCCACTAGAAAAGAAAATCCGCTGATTCCGATAAACAGCACAGTTACATAGCCCACCCCAACTCCAAGAGAAGACATTGCAAATGTCACTTTTGAAAAAGGATATAAGTGAGCTGTATCCAGATGATTTTGATATCTTTCTGCAAATAGTTGCGTTAGCATAAAAATAATAGCAACCACAAACAAGCTTGGGATGATAAGCTCTAAAATCCAGACAATCTGATCAATCCCGTGGGTCGGATAAACTAAATTGTGGGCTTTTATGTTCAAGGGATATAGGGCTTGGTAAGTCTTTCGTTCGCGGTCAACCGCCATTTTTAAGTCAGAACTAGAAGTCGGTTGCTTCGATAAAATTTCATAACTCTTTTCCTCATCTTGCCACTGCAAATAGTAGGCTTCTTTCCAGCGTCCTTCTCTTAACAAAGCCAGAATTTCTTTCTTTTGAGTCGAAAGATTTTTTTCCGATTCTAAATTAATTTTAGCAATCTGGTATTCCTCCGAGTTGGTATCAGATATTTGGGAGAGTTTCTCTTCATATTCATTGATGACTCTCTCATCTTTTACAAGACGGGTTTCCAACTCGCTCTCCAAGCTGACGGAGTTTGCAGTCTGACTATTAAAATAAAAGGTAACACCGAGTCCAGATACAAATAAAGCTAAGATAATCCAGTTTAAGCGACTTTTGAAAACTTTTTTTAATAAAAATAGACCAACATCTTTCATAAACTAAACCTCTTCTATCTGCCCCTGATGAATGGTTACTACTCTATCACAGACATCAACCAACTCTTCCTTATAGTGGGAACTTAAAAGAACCAGTTGTTCTTGTCTATCGATTTGTGCTAGCCTATCAAAAAACTTCTGTCGATAATACTCATCTAAGCCATTTGTAATCTCATCCATAAGCCAGCATTTCGCCTGACTGAGGAAATACATAGCAATCACCAAGCGTTGCTTCATGCCTAAGGAATACTTGCGAATGGGAAGTCTGACATAGTCCGACATTTCCCAATAGGCAATTTCATCCCTCAAGTTCAGACCTGACTTCCAGATGTTTTTGATAAGGTGAAGATAGTCCATCCCACTTAAGTTTTCATCCAGCCATTCAATACTCTCATAATAAAACAAAGAAGGAGAGACTGCGATATTTCCGCTACTTATAGGAATTAAATTGCTAATGGCGCGGAATAGTGTCGTCTTTCCAGAACCATTGATAGCAAGAATACCATAAATTCTACCCTTTTCAAATGTAAAATCAACATCTTGTAAGATGACTTGTCGCGTTTTTAAGGTCACATGAGTAAGTTGCAACATATCTAGCCCTCCTTTTTGGATTAATAGCTTCCGCTGTAGTAGTTTAGTACCTCATAACGATTGTAATTCAAACCAGAACCAACTTTATACTCTGAATAGCTGTCATAACGATACCATAACAGGGAATTAATATAGTTATATCTCTGGCAATTCATACTAGACTTATAGTAGGTATTCCAATCATACCTATAACTTTTAGTCACTATCACAGCAGATACACTAGACTGAAAAAGACCAATAGATCATAAACTAACTAATTAAACGGTTTTTACTAATTTTTAATGGTTTTATATCATTAACATTGAATACGTTTTCATTATATCGTTTTTATCATTATTATGCAACAGATTTTTAGTTTATTTTACTAATATATAGTATTTATCCTTCCCATCGAACGCTTTCTATTTTCCAACTATTCCACCCTTTAAAGCGTATAGCTCCTTGCTGGTCAGTTCGATATACTTTGCTATTTATAGCTTCCAGTCGGGTCAAAGTTTCCTGATGGGGGAGTTTCATTCGATTGCTCTTTCCAACTGAAATGATAGTCATCTCTGGTTTGAGCTGTTCTAGAAAGGCTGAACTTGATGAGTTTTTAGAGCCATGTTGGCCAGCTTTCAAAACATCCACCTCTAGGTCAGGATAATACTTCAGCATGTCCTTCTCTCCTTTTTCCTCCATATTTCCTGTAAAAAGAAAGTTCTTATCCAGTAGTTTTCCATACAGAACTAGGGAGTCTTCATGATCTCCATCTCCAATTTTCCTTGGAAATAGGACTTCTAACTGACTTCCGAAAATTGGCAAGTTCTCTCCTACTGTCACACTACGCACCTTGGTTTGAGTCGCCTGTAGTTCTGCCACAAATTCCTTCTGTTTCAAACTGCCTTTTGATACTAAAATCTCTCCGACATGAAAAGACTTGGTCACCTCCAACAAATCTCCAACATGTTCCTTGTCCGTATTGGTTAAAATCAGCTGATCAATCTTAGATATTCCTCGACTTTTAAGATAGGGGATTAAGGTTCGCTGGGCATTGCTGGTCATCGTCTTTTTTTGCCATTTTTCTATTTTCTTATCAGATTCTGCCTTGCCACCGACATCTATGAGAATGGTCTTACCGGTTACATCCCGTAGGAAAATACTCTCACCTTGCCCAACATCTAGCATGGTAATTTCATTTTCCAGTGGATGCTTGGTCAGAAGAAAGAGCCCTGTAATCAATAAGGTCAACACTGCTAGCCTTTTAATGTTTTTCCTCAAATCATAGACCAAAGCCAAGGAAATTAACAATAAGATTAAAAGCCATGCATTGGGTTGTCCAAAGACCAGAGGTCTACTTGTCACCTGCGATACCAAGCGAATAATCCCCTCCAACCACTCAAAAATAAAATTCAGCTGAATGACTGGATAGAGAAAGGAAAGTGCAAATAAGATGGACAAGAGCGGTAAGAAGACCAAGTCAAATAGAAAGGAAAAGACAAAGGTCAAGAGGATGGACAATGGCTGAAATTCTGCAAAATAGAAAGATAAAATGGGCAATATTCCCAAGGAAATGACTAGACTTTCTCTAGCAACAGCCTTAAGCCCCTCCCCTTCTTTGCTGGTCATGGTCAAGATAAAAGCATAAGCGCAGGACAAGACTCCTCCTGCTGTCAAGAAAAAGTTAGGCATGATGATAGAGAGGACAAGCACCGTCAAGGCAAAATTATCTAAGCCCTTAACACCATGTTGAGCCAGTAACTTTTGCAAAAGACTGCGAATGACCGAGGCTGAAAATCCTGTCAGACCTGCATAAATAAGGGAAAAGGGATAAGTCAGCCATTTCAACTTTTCTTTGGTCAAACCCAATCGCAAGAGAAGTTTCTTAAATCCATCCATGAAAAAACCTACCTGCATGCCTGACAAGGCAAAAAGGTGGATAATTCCTAGACTAGAATAAAGCTCATTCATCTCCTCAAAGTCGGTGTCCAGATTTCCTAATAGAAGCCCTGTCATGTAATTTCGCATAGGATCTGGAAAGTGCGTCTTAATCCAAACTACAGCCTTTCGACGTAAACTGGACAGGTTTTCACCTATATCCCAACTGCCAACCTTTTGAAGTGACTGAATTTTTTTGATATTGAGAGTCTGGTAAATTCCCTGAGTCTTCAGATAGGCTTGGTAGTCAAATCCACCAAAATTTCTCTGCCCTTCTAGCTCCGAAAACTTCCCTTCTAACTCTATCTCATGAAGATCTGTTAAGACTTGAAAGGCTTCTTTTTCATTCTCGGACTGAAGCTTATAGTAAACTTGGAAGGTACGACTGCTAGACTTACCACGAAAGGACAGACTATCACCATTGACCTTGATAGTGTCAGGCAGAATCCGTACCCTTTCAACAGAATCCACCAAATTTTGACTCGCTCGACTCTGTTGCCAATTTTGAAACAGAAACCAGAAGGCAAAGATTCCGCAAATCATTAGAACTTTGCTAGCAGATTTCCAAGGAAATTGTAAAAAAAGACAGATTAGCAGAAAAACGAAGCCCAACAAAGCAAGATAGGATGATGAGAAAATAGCGTAATAAAGCCAAAGTAACAGAAAACTCAGGTAAATTAGGGGAATGGGGAAATTCTTAATCCACTGTAACATAGTCTTTTAGCTTTTCTATCGTTTTAGCACCAATGCCAGAGACCTTCTTAAGTTCATCAACCGACTTGAATTTGCCATTTGTTTCACGATGGTCGATAATGTCCTGAGCTCGTTTGCCACCTAATCCTTTGACCTGTTTAAGCTCTTCCAGACTAGCCTTGTTGAGATTGACCTTCTTTTCCTTGCTTGTTGAAGAAGCTGTCCCCAAAGTAGTCTGTTGACTAGCTGCTTCTTCGCCCTTAGTGGGAACGTAAACTAGAGTCTCATCACTAACTTTCTGAGCTAGATTGAGTGACTTGCTGTCTGCTTGATCTGTCAAACCACCAGCCTTCTGAACAGCATCATTGACCCGACTACCTACAGGCAAATCATAAATTCCTGGCGATTTGACAGCACCTTTCACATCTACTGTGATTAGATCTTGTTCAACCGGTTCTTCCTTCACTTCCTTTTCGGTCGATGAATCCTTGGAAACAGCTGCAACTTCAGCCTGCAAATTTGTTTCTTTGACAGGTGTTTGTGGAACTGGTTTTAGCAGGAAAAATCCGCCAACAAGCAAGCCCAGACCAGTACAGGTGACGATGATTTTATACTCTTTGATTTTCTCGATAATTACTTCCATATTTTTCTCCTCTCTTAGATTATTCGTAAGAGGAAGAAAAAACAGTTGAAAATTTCTTCTCAACTGCTTATTTATTTGCAAAATAGTCTTCCTTAGTCAAGACATAATGAACTCTTGTAACAATTCGGCCTTCTTCATGCTGGTCCATACAAGCATATGGTTCTGCATGGGAAAAACACATGCCTGATTTCTCCATGACCTTTCCAGATGCAGGATTGTCCTTATCGTGAAGGGCGGTCAACTTGTTCATTCCAATCTTCTCAAAAGCCAGCTCAATCACGGCACGATTGGCTTCTGTCGCCAAACCTTGATTCCAATACTTTTTATTGATAATGTAACCAATAGCTGCCTTCTTAAGAACAGGATCAATCTTGTGCAAGTCAATGGTTCCTATAAACTTGCCGTTATCTTTTAATTCGATTCCCCAACGTCCCAAAGGATTAGCCAAGTAGAACTGAGCAATGTTATTCTTGGTTTCTTCCAAGCTTTGATTTGTTGGAAAAGTGTAGCGCGTATTTTCTCTGTCTGAGGCATACTCAAACATAGCTTCCGCATCATCCAAGGTTACAGGTCTAAGCAATAAATGCTCTGCTTCTATAGACGGATACTGGGCAAGTTTTACAAAAATTGATTCCATACTTCTCCTACATTTAAAAATATTTTCTACCAGTCTAGCATAAAAAATAAATTACAACAAATTTTTCTTGCTTTTTAAAGCGGTTTCATATAGAATGAAATCATCACCTTATTTTATAGATAATGTGATAAATCATTTACAACCCGTCAATAGAAAGGGAGTTTTTCTCTATGTTAATCGGAATTCCAAAAGAAATTAAGAATAATGAAAATCGTGTTGCCCTAACACCTGCTGGTGTCCACAGCTTAGTCGGCCGTGGTCATCGCGTTCTTATCGAAACAAATGCTGGTATCGGTTCTGGCTTTACTGATGCTGACTATCAAAAGCAAGGAGCTGAAATTGTCGCTACTGCTGGTGAAACCTGGGCAGCTGAGTTGGTCGTGAAAGTAAAAGAACCACTAGCTTCTGAATATGGTTACTTACGTGACGACCTGCTTCTCTTCACCTACTTGCACATGGCCGCTGCTCCAGAATTAGCAGATGCTATGTTGGAAGCAAAAACAACTGGGATTGCCTATGAAACTGTCCGTGATTCCCAAGGTCAATTACCGCTCCTCGTACCTATGAGTGAGGTTGCTGGCCGTATGGCAGTCCAAATCGGTGCTCATTTCCTAACTAAGCAAGCAGGAGGTTCTGGTGTCTTACTGGGTGGTGTGCCTGGTGTACCTAAAGGGAAAGTAACCATCATCGGTGGCGGTGTCGTAGGGACCCATGCTGCTCGAATTGCTCTTGGTCTTGGTGCACAAGTAACCATCCTTGATATCAGTGCTAAACGTCTCTCCGTTTTAGAGGAGGTCTTTGGTCATCAAATTCAAACTCTCATGTCCAATTCATTTAACATCGAAGCCAGTGTGAGAGATGCGGATGTGGTGATCGGAGCGGTTCTCATTCCAGGTGCCAAAGCACCAAAATTGGTGACAGATGAGATGGTCAAGCAAATGCGTCCAGGCTCTGTCATCGTTGACGTTGCCGTTGACCAAGGTGGTGTTATCGAGACAGCTGACCGTGTGACAACGCACGATGAGCCTGTCTATGAAAAACACGGTGTGCTCCACTATGCCGTTGCCAATATCCCTGGTGCGGTTGCTCGTACTTCAACCATTGCCCTAACCAATGTCACTCTTCCTTATATCGAAGCTTTGGCTGGTAAAGGTTTTGTACAAGCAATCTCTGAAGATGAGGGCTTGCGCCAAGGTGTTACTACTTATCAAGGTTACTTAACCAGTCTTCCAGTAGCCCAAGGTCTCGATAAGAAACATACTCTAATTGATGAACTAATCTAAAAAATCTAATTATCAGATAAAAGAAAGAGCAATTCCACCTGAACTGCTCTTTTTTACTATTCTGTTTCTTCTTGGACTTCTTCGCTCTCTTCATTTTTAACTGGAGCTGGTTCATAAGCTCGGATAATCTGAGCGACAACTGGATGGCGAACCACATCCTTGGCTGAAAAATGAACAAAGTCAATTTGATGGATATTCTTGAGTTTCTCTTGAGCATCAATCAAACCGGACTTGACATTACGTGGCAGGTCAATCTGACTGATATCTCCATTGACAATCATTTTAGAATTAAAGCCTAAACGAGTCAAGAACATCTTCATCTGCATGATGGTCGTATTTTGCGCCTCATCGAGAATGACAAAGGCATCATCCAAGGTCCGGCCACGCATATAGGCAAGGGGCGCGATTTCGATAATTTCACGCTCCATGAGACGAGTCGTTTGGTCTTTGCCCAGAATCTGATACAAGGCATCATAAACAGGTCGAAGGTAAGGATCTACCTTCTCCTTGAGGTCACCCGGAAGAAATCCTAGACTTTCTCCTGCTTCCACTGCTGGACGAGTCAGGATAATCCTCTTGACCTGCCCGCGTTTAAGAGCTGTCACTGCCAAGGTCACTGCAAGAAAGGTCTTACCTGTCCCTGCAGGCCCGATTCCAAAGGTCACATCATGCTGTTTGACACTGTCTACATAAAGTTTTTGACCTAAGGTTTTGACGCGGATTGGTTTCCCAGTATTGTCTTTGATAATTTCTTCTTCGTAAAGGGCGACAAACTTATCAATTTCATCGTTTTTGACCATGCTAATCGCAGTCACCACATCTGGCGTACCAACGGTCATCCCACGATTTACCAAAACCATCAAGGCTTGAATAACCTGACGGGCTTCCTCACAGGCAGATTCTTCTCCCAAAACCTGGACAATCTCCGTACGAGCATGAATCACCACATCAAGCTCTTCTTCCATCAAACGAAGATGGCGTTCATTGGAACCAAAAAGATGAAACAGGTCATCTGGATGACTCAGTTGAATGTCTATTGAATGTTCCTTCAAATAAAGAACCTCTCTAATCCTTTTATTTCTTTTTATTATAGCAAAGGGATGGATAAATTACTAGCCCAAACCTAATGAATAAAGTCTAGTGTTCTAAGTATTCTTGCCAGATGGCGTCAAAGTCTCCTAGGTTAAAAGAGAAACTGGCATGTTCTTCCAAAAAGCGACTCACCTCATCAAAATCATCCGTATGTTTTGGAAAGGCCGACTCTTCAAAAGCCAGATCTGCTAAGATAGCCTTAGAACTGTTACTTTTAGGATTGCGCTCAGTCATGAGCCAAGTGTAAAATGATTTTCTCATATGTCACCCTAGATCAACTCTGTCCCAAACTGGTCTTGCTTGATTTTACCAGCCTTCATCAAGCCACCGAGTGCTTTCTTGAACTGACCTTTAGAAATGCCAAAGGTTGCCTTGATATCATCAGGAGATGACTTATCATTTAAGGTCATGAAACCGCCATTGCTTTCCAAGTAGGTCAAAATCATCTGAGCATCGTTTTCCAACATTTCAAAGGAACGTGGTTTGAGAGAGAGGTTCAAGGTACGGTCCACTTCACGGAAACCAATGACACGCGCATCTAAAACTTGACCCAAACGTGGCTCTGCATAGCGCTCGCTAGGGTGAATAAAACCAAGCATATTATTTTCTGGTAAGTAAACAAAAGTTCCTGACAGCTTGAGGCGGTACACAATGGCTGGCCAGTTTTGGTTCTGCATGTTGTTATAGGCAGGACGAGCCAGACGTTGGAAGTCTTCTTGATAAGCCAAGAGTCCCCAGATTCGGTCTTTCTTGTCTACTTCAAGACGGATGTAGAGTTGATCGCCCTTCTTAGGCCAGAGTTCCTTGAGCTCAGGAAGGATATCAAGTGACACTACGATTTCCTTGTCAGGTAGGCCTGTATCCACAAAGACACCCAAGTCCTTACGAACTTCTGTGACACGGCCCCAACCAAATTGATCCTGAGTGGCAGTCACTTCTAGAGTTGTCAAGCGGAGCTTTTGCTTCATATCTGTATAGGCAAAACCTTTAACCGTATCCCCTACTGTATGTTGGCCTTCTTCCTTAGCGAGAGCATAGGTCTGACCATCCTTTTGCACAAAGTAAAAACGGTCATTTTCATCGATGATGAATCCAACGATAAAACTTGCAAGATTTGTATTCATATTTCCTTCTTTCGAATAAAACTCAGCCAGCAATGCCAACTGAGTTTTTCTGTTTATTTTTAGACTTCCAAGAGTTCTTTTTCTTTGTTGGCAGTCATGTCGTCGATGTGTTTAACAGCATCGTCTGTTACTTTTTGAATATCTTTTTCAAGAGTCTTCAATTCGTCTTCAGTGATTTCTTTTGCTTTTTCTTGTTTCTTAGCTTCGTCCATAGCATCACGACGAATATTGCGGACAGCCACTTTAGCATTCTCACCGACCTTCTTCACTTCTTTAGCAAGGTCACGACGAGTTTCTTCTGTAAGAGCAGGGATAACCAAGCGAATCACAGAACCATCATTAGCTGGTGTAATACCAAGATCAGAAGCGTTCAAGGCACGTTCGATATCTTTCAATGAAGATTTGTCAAATGGTGTTACCAACAAAACACGCGCTTCTGGAATCGTAATTGAAGCGATTTGGTTAAGAGGAGTTTCTACTCCATAGTATTCTACATGTACACGGTCCAGCAAGCTTGCATTGGCACGACCGGCACGGATACCACCAAATTCACGAGCAAGTGATTGGTGAGACTGGGTCATTCTCTCTTTAGCTTTTTCAATAATTGCGTTAGCCATAATCATTCTTATTCCTTTTCTTCGATATTGTTTGAAACTGTCGTTCCGATATTTTCACCAAATACGACACGTTTGATGTTGCCTGGTTGGTTCATATTGAAGACAACCAAGTCAATGTCGTTGTCCATTGAGAGGGTTGAAGCTGTTGAATCCATGATACGAAGACCTTTATTGATAACGTCACGGTGAGTCAATTCTTCAAACTTAACGGCTGTCTTGTCTTTCTTAGGATCGGCATTGTAAACACCGTCGACGCCATTTTTAGCCATAAGGATGGCATCTGCTTCGATTTCAGCTGCACGAAGAGCCGCTGTTGTATCTGTTGAGAAGTAAGGTGAACCAATTCCGGCACCAAAGATAACGATACGACCTTTTTCAAGGTGACGAAGGGCACGTCCACGGACATAAGGCTCTGCCACTTGTTGCATGGCAATAGCTGTTTGTACACGCGTATCGACACCAACTTGTTGCAATGAATCTGCCATCACAAGAGCATTCATAACAGTCCCAAGCATTCCTGTGTAATCTGCCTGAACGCGGTCCATTCCTGCTTCAGCAGCAGGTTCTCCACGCCAGAGATTTCCTCCACCAATAACAAGGGCAATTTCGATACCTAAGCTATGAACTTCTTGAATCTCTCTTGCGATTGTTTGAACTGTTTGGATATCAATCCCTACGCCACGTTCACCGGCAAGGGCTTCACCTGATAACTTGATTAAAATACGTTTATACTTGGGATTCGCCATTTTCACTCTCCTTCTTTTATCCTACCTATTTTATCACAATTTCTAAGATTTTTATAGTACCATGAGCAATTCTTTCAAAAAAATTAGACCGTTAAAAATTCCTCTAAATCGTTAAGGGCACGCTCTGCAATTTTTTCATAACGAGCCTTCTTATCACGGATACGCTCGCCTTCCAACTCTTTGATAATCCCAAAATTGACATTCATTGGTTGAAAATGTTTGCTGTCCGCATGGGTGATGTAATGAGCCAAGCTTCCAATAGCTGTCGTCTCTGGGAAAATAACCTCGCTTTCTCCCTTGAAGAGACGAGCTGCGTTAATCCCCGCAACTAAGCCTGAAGCTGCTGACTCAACATAGCCTTCCACACCCGTCATTTGACCAGCAAAGAAGAGGTTTGGCTGTTTCTTAGAACGATAGGTCTGCTCCAGAAGATTTGGTGAATCCATGTAAGAATTGCGGTGCATGACACCATAGCGAACAAACTCAGCATTTTCAAGACCTGGAATCATTTGAAAGACACGCTTTTGTTCTCCCCATTTGAGATGGGTCTGGAAACCGACAATATTATAGAGACTACCAGCCGCATTGTCCTGACGAAGTTGGACAACCGCGTACGGTGTTTTAAACTCTCCATCACGAGGTCCTGTATAGTCGTCTGGATACTCCAAACCGACTGGCTTCATAGGACCATAAAGCATAGTTTTAATACCACGTTTGGCCATGACTTCGATAGGCATACATCCTTCAAAGTACTTTTCTTTTTCAAAAGAATTCAGCGGCGCTTCTTCCGCATTGACCAAGGCTTCATGGAAATCCATAAACTCTTGCTTGGTCATAGGGGCATTGAGGTAGGCCGCCTCTCCCTTGTCATAACGAGACTTGAGATAAACCTTGCTCATATCAATGGTGTTGACATCGATAATAGGCGCTGCCGCATCGTAGAAATAGAAACCATCGCCGTCATTAAGGGCATGAATCTTCTCAGCTAGGGCATCGCTAGTCAAAGGACCAGTAGCGACAACTGTAATAACATCAGTTGGTAATTCTGTAATTTCATCACGCACCACTTCAATCAAGGGGTGGTTGGCAACTTTTTGGGTCACCATTTGGGAGAAACCATCACGGTCCACCGCAAGGGCTCCTCCAGCGGGAACACGAGTAGCTTCAGCAGACTCTAAGATGACAGAACCCAAGCGACGCATTTCTTCCTTGAGAAGCCCGACAGCATTTGTCAAAGCATCTCCACGTAGAGAATTGGAACAAACTAACTCTGCAAAATTGTCTGTTTTGTGCTGAGGTGTTGACTTGACACCACGCATTTCATAGAGTTTAACTGGAATACCACGTTCTGCAATTTGGTAGGCTGCTTCAGAACCTGCCAAACCAGCACCGATAACATTGATATAAGATTGAGACACGACACTAATACCTCTTTGGGAGTGTGAAGTCAAGATTCACATTGAAAAAGCCAACCGAACTTACTCACTTTCGAATTTCTTGGCTCAGGCTGAAAAAGTCCACAGGACTTTTTCACTCCCACAAATCTTTCTATTTTTTTCTTCTACTAGTATAACAAAAAAAGGGAAGAAGGCAAACTTCCCTGTTTAGTCATTTTCTTCCCAATCGTGGTAAGCAGCATAGAGCTGGCTTTTATTCCACTGGTAAATCTTAGCAACTTCCTTGATAGCTTGATTTTTCTTCATACCTTGCTGGATGCGGGATTGGATTTCTAAGAACAAGTCTTCCTCGTCTTTTTCCTCCACATCTTGGCTGGCACCTTCAACAATGAGAAGGCATTCGCCCTTGAGTGGCGTTTCAGCAATGCTTTCTAGCAATTCAGAGATCTTTCCTCTTTGGTATTCTTCATAAATCTTGGTCAATTCTCTGACCAAGACTACCGAGCGGTCACCGTAGACTTCTAGCATATTTTTCAATGTATCTGCCACACGATGAGGCGATTCATAGAAAATCTGGGTTTCTGGATAGTCTTTTTTCGAGTCGAAAAATTGCTTTTGCTGGCCTGATTTTCTGGGTAAAAAGCCGTAAAAGATATGTGGCTGTGGTGCTAAACCACTGGCAATCAAGGCTGAAATCCCTGCAGAGGCACCTGGAACTGTAACAACTGTAATTCCTTCCTCAATAGCTGCCTTAACCAAGTCATGCCCAGGGTCTGAGATACTAGGCAGACCCGCATCGGAGACCTGAGCAATACTTTGCCCTGCTTTCAGAAAACTAATCAAATCAGGAATTTTTTCCTTAGCATTGTGCTCATGAAAACTGATCTGCTTGGTCGAAATGTCAAAATGCTTGAGCAGAAGACCTGTATTGCGCGTGTCCTCAGCAGCAATCCAATCCACTTCTTTCAAGGTCTGGATGGCGCGAAAAGTCATATCATCTAGATTGCCAATCGGCGTTGCCACTAGATAAAGCTTGCCATAGGGAGACTGCCCCTTAAAACTTTTTTGAATCTGCATGCTTACTCCCTGTATAACAACTCGTCACAGAACATACATTCCTCGTCCTGTTCTCGACGTTGTCCATAAAAATCATTACATACGTGAAATCCATCACGGTAAATGCGACGGACACTTTCGCGAACATGCTTGGCCTTGACAGGAGCATCTGCCTCCACCTCACCCAAGCGTTCTCGCAACTTAGAATTTTCCAAGCGAAGAGCTGTATTTTCCTCTACCAGGCTCTTGAGATTTTTCTTGATAGCTTCCACATCGGCCAAGGTCACCAATAACTGTTGGGAAAAATCATCCAGCGCGTCAAATAATTCTTTTTTGTCCATAAAACAGCCCTTTCCTTTCTTTATCGTTCATTTTTGAGTTTATATTTCTTTCAAGATCAGATATTCCATGGCATTTTGAAAGCTGACATTAGCTTGCCACATTTTTCTAGCTTCTAACAAATCTTGTAGAATCACCCTTACTCTTGCTTGCAGAAGGTCCTGCCCACAGAGGAATTCGAGAATCCGTAAGACCTGATCTTGTTTTTCCTTGTCATCTGCCAAGTTGGCTAATTTAGCAACCTGCAGATAACTTTCTTTTTTCTTAGCTACTAACCAGGTCAGCAGGCGTTCACTTTCATCGATCAAGGTCCAAAAACTTGCCTGATTAGCCAACTTTTCTGCTTCAGCTCGCGATTGACTAAACTGAGCTAAGAGAGTCGCTTTTTTCTTAACCAGCCCCATTTGTTCTAAGAATAATATGAGTTTTTCTTCTTGCTTTTTAAAATGGAAAATCTGGGTTCGACTACGGATGGTCGGTAACATCTTTTCCTCATCGCTGGTCAAGAAGAAAATATAAACCTCACTCTGGGGTTCTTCGATGACCTTGAGCAGAGAGTTAGCTGCGTTAGGATGCATTTTCTCAGCTTGCTCGATAATAAAAACCTGTTGTTGACTTTCAATCCCTGCTTGGGAAAACTGACCCACCAATTCCCGAATGCGTTCTGTCTTGATGACCTGATTGACTGGCTTAATCAAGGTGACATCGGGAAACTCTTCCTGTTCAATCAACTTGCAGTTTCGGCATTTCTCACATGGTAAAACGCCTACCTTATCTGTACAAAAGAGGCTCTTAGCCAAAAACTGCGCCATTTCTAAGCTTCCAAAGAAACCTGAAAAGAGGTAAGCATGATTGAGCTGATTTTGCTCCAAGATACGGACAAAACGGTCAAACTGCTCTGGTTGCAAATCATTTAATCGCTCTTGCTTCATTTACTTAATCCCATTCTCTCAAACAAGACAGACTTGGTATCTTCCACCACTTGGTCCAAAGGAAGACTGGCATCAATCTTGGCAATACGGTCTCCTTCTTTCTCCAAAAGAGAAAGATATCCTTGACGGACCTTTTTATGCAAGTCTAAGCCTTCTAGGTCTAAACGATTGACCTCTCGATTGCTATTTGCTGCAATACGCGCCAGTCCTTCTTCCACCTCAATATCAAAATAAAGGGTTAAATCGGGTTTTAGTCCATCTGTAGCAAATTGATTAAGCCAATCAATGGCCTCGATATCTAAGCCTCGACCAAATCCCTGATAGGCAACAGAACTATCGATGAAGCGGTCCATAATGACCAACTTACTAGCGTCAAGGGCTGGAAGAACTTTTTCCACCAAGTGCTGTCTACGACTAGCAATATAGAGAAGGAGTTCTGTCTTAGCATCCATCTGAGTATGACTTGGGTCTAAAATCACTTGACGAATCTTCTCCCCAATCAAGACTCCGCCTGGCTCACGGGTCATCAGCACCTCTACTCCTTTTTCCTCTAAAATTGGGAGTAGAGCCTCTAAAACACTGGTCTTGCCTGCTCCCTCTGGCCCCTCAAGAGAGACTAAAAATCCTTTTGACATGTCTAACTCATTTCTTTTTTACTACTTCTATTCTATCAAAAAAATAGGGGTTTGTGACAATCTTTTTGTCTTCTCATTTCAACCACCATAAAAGAGGCAGTCAAAGCCACCTCTTATTTACCCAGTTTTTTAGTTCGTTTGTAGGCTTTTTTGACTGCCTCCATAACGGTTCCTCTAAAGGCATGTGCTTCTAAGCTTGCTACACCAGCGATAGTCGAACCGCCTGGGCTGCATACTTGGTCTTTCAAAACTCCAGGATGTTGCTGGCTTTCTAAGACCAATTGCCCAGCTCCTACCACAGTTTGAGCCGCCATTTTCAATGCCGTTTCTCTTGGCAATCCAGTCTGAACACCTGCATCTGCCAAGGCCTCGATAAAAAGATAGACAAAGGCTGGTCCACAACCTGCAAGACCTGTCGCTGCGTCGATTAAACCTTCTCCTAGTTCAACCAAGAGACCTGCCTTGGCTAACAGCTGACAAAAGAGCTCACTGTCCTCAGCCCTGCAATTAGAAGACAAGGCATAACTAATCACTCCTTGGCCGATAGAAGCAGGGGTATTTGGCATCATACGAATAATTCGGTGTTGACTTGGGATAAGACTTGCTAGTTTTTCTAAAGTCAATCCAGCTGCCATCGAAATCAAAAGAAGACTCTCTCGTTTTTCAAGGATAGTCTGATATTGAGAAAGCAAGTCTGAGAACTGAGCAGGCTTAACTCCTAGAAAAATCACATCTGCTTCTGCAAAGATTTCTTCATTGCTAGAAGCTTGACCGCCAAAGTCGGTAATGAAAGCATCCACCTTGGCTTGACTGCGATTGGCAAGGAGAAGGTTATCGCCCGTCTTGGCCTGCAAAACAGCCTTAGCCAGACTAGCACCCATATTCCCCAAACCAATAAATCCAATCTTCATCTCTTACTCCCTTATCTGTCCGTCACCAGCAACCACATACTTGTAACTAGTCAACTCCTTCAAGCCCATGGGACCACGCGCGTGCAATTTCTGAGTTGAAATCCCCATTTCACAACCCAGACCAAATTGGCCACCATCGGTGAAACGCGTTGAGGCATTGACATAGACTGCTGCAGAGTCCACTTGATCTGTAAAGTAAGCTGCAGATTCAGCATTTTCTGTCACAATGGCATCCGAATGATGAGTACTGTGGGTTTCAATATGGGCAACCGCTTCTTCTAAACTGCTCACAACCTTAACAGCTAGGACATAGTCTAAAAACTCGGTGTCAAAGTCTTGGGCCTCAGCTGCTCGACCTGAAACGAATTGGCTTGCTTTGCTATCCAAGCGGAATTGAATTGGCTCCAGTCCAGCTTCCTTACGCTCTGTAACTAGAACTTGCTCCAAGCGAGGAAGGAAGCTTGCTGCCTTGTCTTCATGAACGAGAAGGACCTCCATGGCATTACATACAGAAGGACGACTGGTTTTGGCATTGTTGATGATAGACAACGCCTTGTCTTCGTCTGCATCCTTGTCCACATAAACATGGACAATCCCAGTTCCTGTCTCAATAACAGGTACGATAGCATTTTCAACCACGGCATTGATCAAACCAGCCCCTCCACGAGGAATGAGAAGATCTAAATAGCCCTTGGCCTTCATCATAGCATAGCTACTTTCACGGCTAGTATCTTCCACCAGTTGAATCACATCTGGGTGAATGGTCGTTGTCTCCAAGCCTTTTTTTAAGGCTTTAACAATAGCATGGGCAGTTTGATAGGCATCCTTCCCACTACGAAGAACAACCGCATTTCCACTCTTAAGAGCCAAAGCAGCCGCGTCAGACGTCACATTTGGACGACTTTCATAGATAATACCGATGACCCCCATAGCCACCCGTTTCTTGGTAATAACCAGGCCATTTTCAAGCTGACTCGTTTCTAAAACTTCACCTATTGGATCTGGTAAAGCAACCACTTCACGAATCCCAGTTGCCATTGCTTCTATGCGTCCTGCATCCAAATAAAGACGATCCAGCATCACATCTGAGATTTTTCCCTTGGCCGCTGCCATATCGAGAGCATTAGCCGCTAAAATCTCCTCAGTAGCAGCTACTAAGTGATCAGCCATGGCTAGCAAGGCCTGGTTTTTCACTTCTTCACTAGCTGTGTTGATTGATTTTTTAACAGCCTGTACCTGTTCAAATTGTTCTTGTGTACTTACCATAGTTTACCTCTAAAATTCTGTAAAAAGTAGTTGGATTTCAGGAGTAATGGAAATCCAGTCATCACGGTGAATCAGAACACCCTTGGCTTTTTGAGAACGCAACATATCCTCCAAAGCAGAGGCTCCAAATTGCACGCGCCCTTTTCCAAGTGAATTTCCACTTTCCTTGCCAAATACTGTCACGATATCACCGTAAGAAAAGGCACCTTCTGCATCAACAACACCAGATAAAAGAAGACTCTTCCCATGTTGAGAGAGAGCTTCTGCAGCCCCTTTATCAACCCAAATAGAACCTTGGCTCTGAGCATAGAATGCAAGCCATTGTTTCTGGGTACGAAGTCCCTTCTCTTGCGCAACAAAGTAAGAACCATCCTTGGTCTCCTCAGCCGCCTCAATCATAGCATCTGCCTTCAATGATGAACAGATATAAACAGGAACTCCTGATTCTGTCGCAATAGTCGCTGCTTTGATTTTTGTCAGCATTCCTCCAGTTCCGTTTGAAGAACCAGCTCCACCAGCCATATCAATAATCTCACGATTGATGGTCTCGATTTTCTCCAAGCGTTTGGCTGTTGGATCTGAATTAGGATTTCCAGTATAGAGACCGTCCACATCTGTCAAGAGAACCAAAAGGTCTGCTTGGACCATGGCCGCTACCTGGGCACTAAGAGTGTCATTGTCACCCACCTTGAGCTCATCAATGACGACACTATCATTCTCGTTGATGATAGGAATCGCCCCACGGCTAAGTAGAACTGACAAAGCCTGATGGGCATTTTTATAACGGCGCTTATCCACAAAGTCATCCTGGGTCAGCAAAATTTGTGCAGAAACGATTTGGCGCAAGAGAAGATTGGTCGTGTATTCTTCCAACAAAAGCCCTTGCCCTACCGCTGCTGAAGCCTGCTTATCAGCAATCTTAGTCGGACGCTTTTTAAATCCTAAGGCTCCAAAACCAGCCGCAATGGCACCTGATGACACCAAAATCAATTCATGACCAGCCTCGTGCAACATAGCCAACTGCTGGGTAATAGCCTTTACCTTACTACGTGATAAACTTCCATCCTCATTCGTCAGAGAAGAAGTCCCCACCTTAAAGACAATCCGTTTGTATTTCATAGTCTCACTCCGATTCTTCATATTTATCCATTATAACATGAATAACAGGAAATAGAAAAGAGTTGATAGGAAAAAGAAGGCCCTAAAACCTTCTTTTTTACTACTGTTCTGATTCCGATTTGTTTGCACTCGTTTCAGAGCTTTGCGAAATTACTGAAGTCAAATCTTGACTAGTTGAAGAACTTGTAACATCTTCATGTTGACTCGTTTCTCTATTTTCAAGATCTTTTTTCACTACTTCACTGGATTCTTTTATTTCTGAGTTACTTGTATCTCTAGTTGTAGCAGATTTCTCAACCGGAACATCCACTAACCAGGCACCACTTGAATCAACAGTATAACCTTCTGGCGTCTTGCCGTTCACAAGTAATTGACCATTTTCTTTCAAGAAGTACCATTTATCCTTGTCCTTGATCCAACCCACGGCTCGTGAACCATCTTCCTTGTAGAAATACCAATCGTTTGCCTTTTTAAGCCAGCCTTGCTTCATAGCTCCTGAATCTTCTAGATAGTAATGATGACCAGCAACTTCTATCTCGCCTGTCTTCATGATACCAGTAGAATCCATATAGTACCAGGTTTCTTTATCTTTTACCCAACCCGTTTTCATTTCCCCTGATTGAGCAAAATAATACCATTGACCCTTATATTGAAGCCAATCTGTCTTCATAGAGCCATCGTTTGATAGATAATAGGTCTGTCCTCCAGTACTAAGCCAACCAATCTCCATCTGATTTTCTTTGTTGAAATAATACCAGATTCCATCGATTTTCTTCCAATTTTTAGCAGAAGCACCAGAGTCTGTCAAATAGAACCAATGATTGTTCCATTTTTTCCATTGATTATATAACAGGATTCCCCTCTGATTAAAATAGTACCATTCACCTTCGATTTCATTCCAACCAACAGCGTACTCTCCTGTAGAATCAGGTGCTTGATACCACCAATTCCCATATGCACTCTTATGCCAACCAGCTTGAAAACTTGGAATCGGCTTGTAGGATGTTGAAATGTTTACTAAACCGTCTTGTCGAATATCAAAAACTGTTGCATCATAGTTTTTGCTAGCTGCGTTGATTCTCTCAATTCCACGTTCTTTAAGCCAATTGACATACTCATTATCAACACCATTTTTCCAAGGTAGACTATCCGAAGTTTGAACAATCAAACTCGGACTCAAATTTCTGATGAAATCCTTGGTATTTGATTTGTTGGTATCATGGTGATGATTAAACTTCATCAAATCAACTTTTCCAATGAGAGGACCATACTTGTCTTCTGCTCCATGAACATTATCTAAGTCTCCCCCAAGGTAAATTTTCTTGCCATTGACTTTCACTACACTAATCAGAGAATTGGAATTGTCATCCCAAATTTTCTTTAATTCACCTGATGAATCTGTTTCATTTTCATAATTATAGAGCTGAATATCCATGTCCCCAAACTGAAAATGAGCATCTCCCTGTGTGATGTTTTGAATAACTGAAACACCTTTTTCGGCGGCAGTCTGTAAAACCTTATCATAACCGTACAGATTATCCCATAAACGTTCAGAATTAGTAATACGATTATCACTATATTTTTTAAGATAGACTCGGTCAACTGGATAGGTAGACAGTAATTCATCAACATTTCCAATATGGTCACTGTGAGTATGGGTTACCAAAATAAAATCAAGTTTTTGAACACCCAATTCCTTCAAACGACGAAAGATACGGTCTGTTAGAACATGCTTATAAGATGTTTCAATTCCTTCTCTCCATGGATAACTAGAATCACTACCATCTGGAAAATCATAATCTTCTCCTGTATCAATCATGGCAAAATGTCCATTGCTTTCAAGAATAATCGCATCACTGCCACCTTCTTGAACATTGATAAAGTGAATTTTATTTCCTGAACTTTCTTGAGCTTGAACATTTCCATACCATGACAAACCTAAAAAAGCGCCTGCAAGTACTAAACTAGTTAATTTCTTTTTCATTCTTACTTTCTCAATCTCTCCAAGGTTTCCTTAAAAATCTCTGGGATATCTGCTGTAAATTCCAAGCTCTCACCTGTTCTCGGATGGGTAAATCCTAGAGTCTTGGCATGAAGAAATTGTCCATGTCCTTTCAGAGTCTTACGTGGACCATAGACTTCATCACCAGCAACTGGATGGCCAATATAAGACATGTGAACACGGATTTGGTGAGTACGTCCTGTTTCCAGCTGCAACTCCACTAAGCTGTAATCACCAAAGCGTTCCAAGACGTGGAAACGAGTCACTGCAGGCTTCCCTTTAGCAGTCACAGCCTGTTTTTTACGGTCTTTTTCACTCCGGCCAATCGGTGCTTCAATTACACCACGATCATTAGGCAGATTTCCATGAACAATCGCCCAATATTTTCGGAGAGACTTTTTATCCTTAAGTTCTTGAGCAAGTGCTAGATGCGCATCGTCATTTTTAGCAATCATAAGAAGACCTGACGTATCCTTATCAATACGGTGAACAATTCCTGGACGTAGAACCCCATTGATACCCGACAAATCCTTGATATGATACATAAGAGCATTTACTAGAGTTCCATTAGTATGACCAGCACTCGGATGCACCACCATCCCCTGAGGTTTGTTGACAACAGCCACATCCTCATCTTGGTAGACTATTTCTAGCGGAATATCCTCAGCCACATACTCTAATACCTCTGGTTCTGGCACATGGTAAGTGACGACATCACCCTCTTGAACTGTGTATTTAGCTTTCTTGACTTGGCCATTGACCAAGACCTGGCCTGATTTAATTTGTTCATTCGCGAGACTACGTGATAATTCTGTCAAATCCGACAAAGCCTTATCCAAACGCAGGCCACCAGTTTCAATTTTAATTTCCATTTATTTCCTCTTTTAGCATTGCAATCAATAAAATAATCACTCCAACAGTCAGATAGCTATCTGCCACATTGAAAATTGCAAAATTGATAAAGTCAAGGTGAAACATATCCACAACAAAACCCTGACTGATCCTGTCAATAAAGTTTCCAAGACCACCTGCAATTATCAAGGTCAAGCCCAAGACCATCCAGAGTGAGTCCTCCATGTGTTTATGTAGATACCAAATGGCACCTACCATAACGACCAGTGTAATGACAGCAAATAACCACTGCTGGTCTTGTAAGATAGAAAAGGCTGCCCCTCGATTTTGCAGGTAGGTCAAGCTAACGAGATTGGGAATCCAAGAACGTACTTCACCCAGTGGAATCTGCCAGACGATATAGGATTTAACTAACTGATCAAGCCCAATCAAAAGCAGTACAATGACTGCCACTATTCCTCTTTTTTTCATGATTTCCTCTTTTGATTAAAATATTCTTGCATGACTTCTACAAAGAGAGTCCCAGCTTGACTGAGCTCCACTTCCTCACGTTTAACATAGACCATGCGATTATCCAAATTATCCTTGAGACGAATAACTGTGATGCCATTAACACTGTCACTATCTAAAAATCCAGAACCTGTAGCATAGGCGTCCGTCCGCTCCAAAATACCATTCAAGGTAGCACGGTCTGTCACATTGAACATCTGCGAGCTAGCGCTAGTATCAACAAAGTTCTCTGAATAATAAAGGTACTCGTCTTTCTCTTGAGTGAAACGAACCGTTGGTAGATCCGCTAAATCCTCCATGACCAATTCCTCTTTCTGGGCTAAAGGATGCCCCTCACGGAGATAAATATGGGTATGGAAGGGAATTAGTTCAATAACCTCTAGGCCTAACTTTTCAACACGTTGCATAATCCCCTTTTTATTTTGATTGTTGAGGTAGATAATCCCAATCTCACTATGCCCTTGCGCTACTTCATCTAAGATTTGAACAGTAGTTGATTCAAAAATGCGGAAGTTCTTGTAGTCAGGATAGCTCTCTGAAAAAGCCGTAATAGTTGGTGGCAAGAAGTCATAGTGCTGGCTAGCAATGGAAAATTCATCTTTTTCTTCCTCAGGATTAGCATACTGATTTTGAAAAATATCAAATCCCTTGACCAATTCTTGCGCTTTTTCATAAAATTCCATACCGCGACGAGTCAAGAAAGTCCCTGAGCTGGTCCGACGGAAAATCTTAAAGCCCAATTCTTTTTCCAAATCACGAACAGAAATAGACAGACTCGGCTGACTTACATACATCTTTTCAGCAGCTTCACGGAAAGTACCACTATTGGCAATAGCAACAACATAGCGTAATTGTTGAATGTTCATCTTCTACCCCCAACTTCTTTATCTTTTCATTATACCATATTTTAGAAGTTTTCCAAAAAGGAAAAAAGTATGGAAATTGTCAAGTCTCAATGAAGATTCTAACATTCCAATGCAAGAATTAGAATGATATCTTTTTTCAGTCCTCATTTTATTTCAAACAAATAAAAACAGCAAATCTTGTTGATTTACCGTTTATAATATGATGCAAATACAATTCTCATAATATGGGTATCAAAACAAAAAAATAGGCTCTCCGAAAACTCGGAAAGCCTATTTTTATGCTATCTCTAGCTTCCTCACCTTTACATTTCAAGGCTCGGGATAAAAAGGTTCACTGGACCTTTTTATTTAGCGATTGGGTAAACAGAAACTTGTTTTTTATCGCGTCCTTTACGTTCAAAGCGTACTACGCCTTCAACTTTAGCGAACAAAGTATCGTCTCCACCACGTCCAACGTTTACACCTGGGTAGATGTGTGTACCACGTTGACGGTAAAGGATTGATCCACCTGTTACAGTTTGTCCGTCAGCTGCTTTAGCTCCAAGACGTTTTGCTTGTGAATCACGTCCGTTTGATGTAGAACCTCCACCTTTTTTGTGGGCAAAAAGTTGCAAGTTGTTAAGAGTCATTTTTAACATAATGTTTTCCTCCGTGTTAGTTTTCTGTGATAACTCTGGTTTGGACGAACTCAGAAGAGTTCTCCGATAAGTTTGCCATACCTAAGAAAAATGATTCAAAAAATAACTGGGTCATTTCTCTCTGGTGTGAAGGAAGATCTTTTGGAATTTCAACCATCAGATAGCCACCTTCATCTTCGTTTAATTCTAGGATTGGTTCATAGCCTGCAAATTTTTCAATGGAATTGATAAAGTTAATGGCAAGCGTAGAAACCGATGCACACACGACATCTAAGCCGTATTCGCCACTCTCGGCGTGTCCAGTAATTTCCGCACTCCTCAGCTCGCCATCTTCGGCTCTCTCAAAGACTGCTTGTATCATGTGTTCTCCTTAAAATTAAGCGTTGATTGCGTTGATGACAACTTTTGTATATGGTTGACGGTGACCTTGTTTACGGTGGCTACCTTTTTTAGGTTTGTACTTGTAAGTAACAACTTTCTTTTGTTTTCCTTGTTTTTCAACAGTTCCAACTACAGTAGCTCCAGCAACAAGTGGGGTTCCGACAACAGTGTTTTCACCACCAACAAGAACAACTTCGTTAAAAGTAACTTCTTGACCAGCTTCAACGTTCAATTTTTCAACGTAAATTGCTTGACCAACTTCAACTTTAACTTGTTTTCCGCCAGTTTTGATAATTGCGTATGTGCTCATTATGCACCTCCTATGATTTTTATGGGTTTCCCCGAATTTTTTGTGAAGACTCGCCTAGCATCGTGGGACGAACCACTTAAACTTGAATAATCAAGCAACGATGTTCGTGCGGTTGCACAGGATCGTGCATAGTCAACTCTTCAAGTATAGCATATCTCCTATTTTCTTACAAGTAATAACACCTAAAATGAAGCTTTTTCTTTTACTTTTTTCCGCCACGAAGCAAAAAGCATACTGAGGTAAAAAATGCTCATCATAATAGGAACACCAAGAATGGTCTTTTCATGATAAAAAATCGTCAAATAAGCCGAAAAGACAACGCCGAGGACAAAACTGCTAAGCAGGCTAACAAATATGAAACCTTCACGTAAAAAATGAGTGTGCTTAGTTCTGAAATAATCTCCAAAAGCCAGCATGGTCCGTTTGATATTCCCTGTCATGAACGCGTTATTATAAGCTATACCTGACACTTCTCCAAAAGCGGTTGTCACCAAGCCCATACAAAAGGCCAAGGGCGGTACTAGATAGATATTATCTACAGTTTGCGGTACAAAACCAATAATGATTGATAGGATTGCCAAAGGAATCAATGATAAAATAGGTTTTTTTACAATTCTCAATTTTTCCTTATAAACAGTTAGTAAAAAGACCCCCATCATAAAAGCTAGCAAGGTCATTACTTTGGCACTGGCATCTGAGACATTGTGTTGAATGAGTTCCACTGATAGAAAGACGACATTCCCAGTTTGTCCAGCTACAAGAGTATTCCCTCTCACAATAAAAGTATAGGCATCTACATATCCTGCACAAAAAGTCAAAAAAAGCGCTAGCCTCTTAGACTGACGTGATATTTTTCTTATAGGTAGTAACCTCATTTTTCCTCCCATTTCATTTACTCATCTCATTATTGTACCACTTTCTTTGGGAAAGTCCTAGTAGCTTATTTGAAATTTTTTACCCCTTGTTGGATAGTCACGTCTATCTATGTTATAATGAAAGAAGGATTTAAAATTGGAAAAGGAGTATTTATGCTAAAATTAGGTGTCATCGGAACTGGCGCTATCAGCCATCACTTCATAGAAGCAGCCCATACCAGTGGAGAATATCAGTTGGTCGCAGTCTATTCTAGAAAACTAGAAACTGCAGCAACCTTTGCTTCTCGCTATGAAAATATCCAACTATTCGATCAAGTAGAGGACTTCTTTAAGAGCTCCTTTGATGTAGTCTATATCGCCAGTCCAAACTCCTTACATTTTTCTCAGGCAAAAGCTGCATTGTCTGCAGGTAAACATGTCATTCTTGAAAAGCCAGCTGTCACGCAGCCACAAGAATGGCTGGATTTGATTCAAACAGCTAATAAAAATCACTGTTTTATCTTTGAGGCAGCTCGTAATTATCACGAGAAAGCTTTCACTACTATCAAAAACTTTTTAGCAGACAAGCAAATCTTAGGAGCTGATTTCAATTATGCCAAATACTCTTCCAAGATGCCTGACTTGTTGGCTGGTCAGACACCAAATGTCTTCTCAGACCGTTTTGCTGGTGGAGCTCTTATGGATTTAGGGATTTATCCTCTCTACGCTGCCGTTCGTCTTTTTGGAAAAGCTAAGGTCGCAACCTATCAAGCTCAACAGCTTGACAATAGCATTGACCTAAATGGAGATGGTATCCTCTTCTACCCAGACTTTCAAGTTCACATCAAGGCTGGGAAAAACATCACTTCCAATCTTCCTTGCGAGATTTATACGACAGATGGAACCCTGACGCTCAACACAATTGAGCATGTTCGTTCGGCTATTTTTACCGACCATCAAGGCAATCAAGTCCAACTCCCTATCCAACAGGCTCCTCATACGATGACTGAAGAAGTCGCTGCATTTGCACAGATGATTCAGCAACCAGACCAGACACTCTACCAGACTTGGCTGGACGATGCAAGCTCTGTTCATGACCTACTATATACCATGCGCCAGACTGCTGGCATTAGATTTGAGGCAGAAAAATGAAAACTAAACTACCGACTGAATGGCAAGAATTGAGTGACCAGCTCGGTTTCCAAGAATTCACCCCCATTCAAATTCAACTATTTGAGCCCATTCTTTCAGGAAAAAATCTTCTAGGAGTGAGCCCAACAGGAACTGGTAAGACACTAGCTTACCTCCTACCAAGTCTTCTCCGACTACAAAAGAAAAAAGCGCAACAACTCTTGATTCTAGCACCAAATACAGAACTGGCTGGACAGATTTTTGATGTATGTAAAACGTGGTCAGAAGCTATCGGTTTGACAGCCCAACTATTCTTATCAGGTTCAAGTCAGAAACGCCAGATTGAACGCCTCAAAAAAGGACCAGAAATTCTGATTGGAACCCCTGGTCGTATCTTTGAGTTAATTAAATTGAAAAAAATCAAGATGATGAATGTAGAAACCATCATCTTGGATGAATTTGACCAATTGCTTGATGATTCTCAGATTCACTTTGTCGAGAAAATCACTCACTACGCACCTCGTGACCACCAACTCATCTACATGAGTGCGACGACCAAGTTTGACCAAGAAAAGATTGTGCCGAATACACGCACTATTAATCTCTCTGATCAAAAACTGGACAATATCCAGCATTTCTACATGCAGGTAGACCAACGTCACCGAGTGGATATGCTACGAAAACTGGCTCATGTTGAGGATTTCCGCGGACTAGTCTTTTTTAACAGCCTATCAGACCTTGGAAGCGCAGAAGAAAAACTACAGTATCGGGATATCTTGGCTGTTTCCCTCGCTAGTGATGTTAATGTCAAATTTAGAAAAGTCATCTTAGAAAAGTTTAAAGATAAGCAACTAACCCTACTCCTTGCAACTGACCTTTTGGCTCGTGGAATTGATATCGATAGTCTAGAATGCGTCGTAAACTTTGATGTTCCTAGAGATATTGAAACCTACACTCACCGTGCTGGTCGTACAGGTCGCATGGGTAAAGAAGGCTATGTTATCACTCTCGTCACTCATCCAGAAGAAATCAAAAAACTCAAAAAGTATACAAGTGTACGAGAAATTGTCCTAAAAAATCAAGAACTCTATATCAAATAATCTTCATTGCTCTATGCACATCTAGTGTATAGGGCTTTTTTATGGCTCTATAATATTTGTAGTGGGTAAATCCCCTATGGATATTATGGAGCCTATTTTGTTGTAGAAAAAAAGTCCCATAAGATCTATAATGAAAAGCAACCAAACCATCATTAGAAAGAATCCTATGGAACAATTACATTTTATCACAAAATTACTAGACATTAAAGACCCAAATATCCAAATTATGGATGTCATTAATAGGAATACCCACAAGGAAATCATCGCTAAACTGGACTACGACGCTCCATCTTGTCCTGAGTGTGGAAGTCAAATGAAGAAATATGACTTCCAAAAACCGTCTAAGGTTCCTTACCTTGAAACGACTGGTATGCCTACTAGAATTCTCCTTAGAAAACGTCGATTCAAGTGCTATCATTGCTCGAAAATGATGGTAGCTGAGACTTCTCTCGTCAAGAAGAATCACCAAATCCCTCGTATCATCAACCAAAAGATTGCCCAGAAGCTAATTGAGAAGACTTCTATGACCGATATTGCCCGTCAGCTGTCTATTTCAACTTCAACTGTTATTCGCAAGCTCAATGACTTCTGTTTTAAGTCTGATTTTTCTTACCTCCCTGAGATTATGTCCTGGGACGAATATGCCTTCACTAAGGGAAAGATGAGTTTCATTGCTCAAGATTTTGATAAGCTCAATATTATCACTGTTCTTGAGGGTAGAACACAAACTATCATAAGAAATCATTTTCTGCGCTACAATCGCTCTGTTCGTTGTCAGGTGAAAATCATTACTATGGATATGTTTAGTCCTTACTATGACTTGGCTAAACATCTTTTTCCGTATGCCAAAATCGTTCTAGATCGCTTCCACATTGTACAACATCTTAGCCGTGCTATGAGTCGTGTTCGTGTCCAAATCATGAAGCAATTTGAGCGAAAATCTCATGAATATAAGGCTATCAAGCGCTACTGGAAACTCATTCAACAGGATAGCCGTAAACTGAGTGATAAGCGATTTTATCGCCCTACTTTTCGCATGCACTTAACCAATAAAGAGATTATTGACAAGCTTTTGAGCTATTCAGAAGACTTGAAACACCACTATCATCTCTATCAACTCTTGCTTTTTCACTTTCAGAATAAGGAACCGGAGAAATTTTTCGGACTCATTGAGGAAAATCTAAAGAAAGTTCATCCTCTTTTTAAGACTGTCTTTAAAACCTTTCTAAAGGACAAAGAGAAAATCGTCAATGCCCTTCAGTTACCCTATTCTAATGCCAAATTAGAAGCAACCAATAATCTCATCAAACTTATCAAACGCAATGCCTTTGGTTTTCGGAACTTTGAAAACTTCAAAAAACGGATTTTTATCGCTCTGAATATCAAAAAAGAAAGGACGAAATTTGTCCTTTCTCGAGCTTAGCTTTTCTTCAACCCACTACAGTTGACAAAGAGCCTTTTTTATAAGCAATTCTTCAATTTTAGTTCAATATTCGAAAAAAGAATCTTGCAAAGCAAGATTCTTTTAGTGTCTGACTTAAATAATTGTTCTTCTGGGAACTAAATCGAATTAAGCTTCGATTTCTGTAACCATACCTGAACCAACAGTACGTCCACCCTCACGGATAGAGAATGTAGTACCTTGTTCTACGGCGATTGGGTGGATCAACTCAACGTCGATTGTCACGTTATCACCAGGCATTACCATTTCAGTACCTGCTGGAAGTTCGATTGAACCTGTAACGTCAGTAGTACGGAAGTAGAATTGTGGACGGTAGTTGTTGAAGAATGGAGTATGACGTCCACCTTCTTCTTTAGTAAGGATGTAAACTTCACCTTTGAATTTAGTGTGTGGGTTGATTGAACCTGGTTTAGCGATAACTTGTCCACGTTCGATTTCATCACGTTGAACACCACGAAGAAGGACACCTACGTTATCTCCGGCAAGACCTTCGTCAAGTTGTTTACGGAACATTTCAACACCAGTAACAACTGCTTTTTGAGTTTCTTCTTTGATACCAACGATTTCGATTTCGTCGTTAACTTTAACGATACCACGGTCGATACGTCCTGAAGCAACTGTACCACGTCCAGTGATTGAGAATACGTCTTCGACTGGAAGAAGCAATGGTTTGTCAGTGTCACGTTCTGGTTCTGGGATGTACTCATCAACTGTGTTCATCAATTCCATAACGATGTCTTCGTATTTAGTGTCACCTTCAAGGGCTTTAAGAGCTGAACCTTGGATAACTGGAAGATCGTCACCTGGGAAGTCGTATTCTGACAATAGGTCACGGATTTCCATTTCAACCAATTCAAGCAATTCTTCGTCGTCAACCAAGTCAACTTTGTTCATGAAGACGATAAGGTGTTTAACACCAACCTGACGTGAAAGAAGGATGTGCTCACGAGTTTGTGGCATTGGTCCGTCAGTTGAAGCTACTACAAGGATAGCTCCGTCCATTTGAGCGGCACCAGTGATCATGTTTTTAACGTAGTCCGCGTGTCCTGGAGCGTCGATGTGAGCGTAGTGACGTTTTTCAGTTTCGTACTCAACGTGCGCAGTGTTGATAGTGATACCGCGTTCGCGTTCTTCTGGAGCAGCATCGATAGACGCATAGTCTTTAGGTTGGTTAACTGATGAAGGCAAGCGACGTGCCAAAACAGTTGTGATAGCTGCAGTTAGGGTAGTTTTACCGTGGTCAACGTGTCCGATAGTACCAATGTTAACGTGTGGTTTACTACGATCGTATTTTTCTTTTGCCATTTGAGTAAAAGCCTCCAATAAAATATATTTTATAGATAGACAGTAGGCAATACAGTCTAACTTTCCTTACTATTTTATCAAATTTCAGCTAAATTGCAAGTGTTTTACAAAGTTTTTGTGAATTATTCTTAATCGGCTAATCTAAATGGCACTTCTACTCCTATAATTTACCTAAAGAAAAAGAAAAATCAGGAATTTCCTGACTTTTACTTAGCTAATTCTCTTTCTCGTTCTTTCATTGTTTTATGATTTTCATACAAACGTGATAAGAACTTAGAAATTTCTTTTAAGATAGAATAAGTTGGTACAGCGACAATCATACCAATAACCCCATAGATATTGCTTGATAACAAAAGTAATACTAAAATTGTTATTGGATGGACTTTCATTACCCCACCTACGATTCGAGGGTAAAGGATATTTCCATCCACTTGTTGAATGATTAGCATGTAAACAACTGCAATTAGCATTCTATGAGGATCCGTAAAGACATTGGCAATAATCATCGGAATCAAGCCAATACTTGGTCCCACATAAGGAATGAGATTGGCCAATCCTGAAAAGATGGCAAAGACCAAAGCGTATTTCAAACCAATCACGCTATATCCGATAAAGGCCAAACAACCGATAATAATCGCATCAATTGCGACTCCACTAATATAGCGAGCAATTGTCGCATTCAAATTCTTTAAGAGACCTGCAATATGCAACTTATCTCTCTTTAAAACAGTGCGCTCAAGCATCGGTAAAAATTTGTTACCATCTAACAAAAAATAAACCAAAAACACGGGGGTCATAATAATAATCAAAACGGTACTAAAGAGAGCTGATATGACACTTCCGACACTATTTGTCACACTATTTAGGATATTTTGTAAAATATCTACATAGGATAGATTTAACTGTTGAATCGTCGCTTGAATATCCAAATTTTGAAAGGCTGGATAAGTAGATAAATCCACAATCAAATCTTGTAAACGACTATAGATAGTCTGGCTAGTCGCAATCAAGCTGGTCAACTGATTGACCAAAATCGGTAACAGATAGACTACCCCAATGACAAGACCCCAAACCAAGGCACACAAGGTTAGTAGAATACCAATGATACGATTAATTTTGAAATACTTTTGTAAAAAAATTACAATAGGATTGGTCAAATAATATAAAAAACCACCTAGAAGAAAAGGAATCATGATGGTGTTTGCGACGCTTACAAAAGGCGTGATAATCGCCCCCATCTCTCTCCATAAATAAAAAATGATTGTTACTAATAAAATCTCACTGGTCCAAAAAAATAATTTATTCTTACGAAACATGAGCTACCTCCATTCATCTATTTTACCATACTTTCAAAAAAGCTTCTTTCTTCCATCATGAAACTGGGAATATTTTTTTCTTTATGTTAGAATAAACTTGCTATGAAAAAAATCATTTTAACTCTACTAAGCTTATCCGTACTTGGCTCTGCATCTACTGTTGCTGCTCAAGATTTTAATATTGCTGCTAAACATGCGATTGCTGTTGAGGCCAATACTGGTAAAATTCTCTATGAGAAAGATGCAACTCAACCTGTCGAAATTGCTTCTATAACAAAACTACTTACGGTTTATCTTGTCTATGAGGCTCTAGAAAATGGAAGTATCACACTCTCCACCCCAGTAGATATTTCTGATTATCCTTATCAATTAACGACAAATTCTGAAGCCAGTAATGTTCCTATGGAGGCACGTAATTATACTGTCGAAGAGTTGCTTGAAGCAACCCTGGTATCTAGTGCCAACAGTGCCGCTATTGCCTTAGCTGAGAAAATTGCTGGCTCAGAGAAAGACTTCGTCGATATGATGCGTGCCAAACTCTTGGAATGGGGAATCAAAGATGCCACCCTTGTCAATACAACTGGTCTTAACAACGAGACTCTAGGAGATAACATTTACCCAGGGTCTAATAAAGATGATGAAAATAAGCTCAGTGCTTATGATGTTGCTATCGTTGCTCGTAACCTCATCAAAAAATACCCACAAGTCTTAGAAATTACCAAAAAACCTTCTTCTACTTTTGCTGGGATGACAATCACTTCGACCAACTACATGTTAGAAGGTCTGCCTGCTTACCGTGGTGGTTTTGATGGACTGAAAACAGGAACAACAGATAAGGCTGGAGAGTCTTTTGTTGGTACCACTGTCGAAAAAGGTATGAGAGTTATTACAGTTGTTTTGAATGCAGACCATCAAGATAATAATCCTTACGCTCGTTTTACAGCTACATCTTCCCTAATGGATTATATTTCTTCTACATTTACACTTCGTAAAATCGTGCAAAAAGGTGATGCCTATCAAGATAGCAAAGCCCCTGTAGAAGATGGAAAAGAAGATACGGTCACTGCAGTGGCCCCAGAGGATATCTATCTAATTGAACGTGTTGGGAATCAATCTTCCCAATCTGTTCAATTCACTCCTGATTCCAAAGCAATCCCAGCACCACTTGAAGCTGGAACAGTGGTCGGCCATTTGACTTACGAAGACAAGGATTTGATTGGTCAAGGTTACATTACCACAGAACATCCTAGTTTCGAAATGGTAGCAGAAAAGAAAATTGAAAAAGCTTTCTTCTTAAAAGTTTGGTGGAATCAGTTTATCCGATTTATCAACGAGAAATTATAAAACATTCTGAGCAGAAGCTTGCTCCAAAATAGAGACAGAGAAAAAAGGCTTTAAAGTCAAAAACGCATAATATCAGGTATTAAAAAAAACTTGATATTATGCGTTTTATTGTGGTAATATTCACTTCGTTTTCTCCCGGTACTCTTCGAAAATCTCTTCAAACCACGTCAGCGTCGCTTTACCGTACTCAAGTACAGGCTACGGCTAGCTTCCTAGTTTGCTCTTTGATTTTCATTGAGTATGAAATTGAAGTTTATCCCAGTCTTTTTTGAGATATTTTTTTCATTACTTTAGGAAGACAATTACTAATTTCCGTCGGCAAGACCACATAATGTTCTTGAGCTAGCTCTTGAGCAATGGCTGAATGAAGATGAGTCGCTACTGCCACACGTTCATAGAGATTAGCTTGTTTAAACTGGCCTGCAAATCCTGCAATCATTCCAGCCAGAGTGTCTCCCATTCCCCCAGTCGCCTGATATGGACCGCCAACCTGTAACTGGTAATAATCAGATTGGCCAGCTTGCCAAATACGAGTAGCTGGACCTTTCTCTACCAAAATTGTTCCTTGAGGGAAGGAAATCAAGGCACTAGCTGTTATAGCTTCGTTTTGCTTTTCAATCGTAATTCCAGACAGTTTTTCCCACTCCTTTTGGTGAGGAGTTAGGATAAGCTGACTCAAAGGAAATGACAATCTTGCCCTAGCAAGTATGGTCAAGGCCCCTCCGTCTACAATCAAAATCTGATTCTGGCTTAAGCTAGCAAAGACCTGTTTGACTAGTTCTTCTCCAAAAGTATCGTCTCGTAAACCAGGCCCCACTAAGACCACTTCTGCCTTCTCCAACTGCTCTTTTAATAATTGCTTGTCTTGAAGAGCAAAGGCCATAGCCTCAGGTAAATGGCTGTGTAGAGCAGGGATATTTTCTCTATCTGTTCCAACAGTTACCAATCCTGCACCGCTTTTAACAGCTGCCAAAGCAGCCATGATAATAGCACCACCATAAGGATAGGTACCACCTAACAGAAGTAAGCGACCGTAGTCTCCTTTATGACTTGTACGAGAACGTTCAATAATAACTTTTTCTAGTAAGGCTTGATCAATCACTTTCATCGTTTTTTCCTCTCGCATTTATTATACAACAAAAAGGAGGCGCAGACCTCCTTTTGTAATTTTATTTTTACAATTATTGTATGCCATTTTAGATATAGCTATTGAAAATACACTCTCTTCAGCGAATTTTCTCTTATTTTCTTTCCAATGTCCGAACTGCTGCCTGATAGGTTTGCTCCATTAGCATAGTAATGGTCATAGGACCAACGCCTCCAGGAACTGGTGTGATATGCCTAGCAAGTGGTGCAACGGTATCATAGTCAACATCTCCACAAAGCTTGCCATTTTCATCGCGGTTCATCCCAACGTCAATGACTACCGCACCTGGTTTCACAAAGTCAGGAGTCACAAACTTAGCACGACCGATTGCGACCACAAGAATATCTGCTTTCGCAGCCACCTTAGCAAGATTATGAGTCCTTGAGTGAGTCAAGGTCACTGTTGCATTCTTGGCCAAAAGAAGCTGAGCCATGGGTTTTCCAACGATATTTGAACGACCGATGACGACCGCATTTTTACCTTCCAAGTCAATCCCATATTCATGAAACATTTCCATAATTCCTGCAGGTGTTGATGGAATCATAACTGGATGTCCAGACCAAAGACGTCCCATATTTAGAGGATGGAAACCATCTACATCCTTTTCTGGGTCAATAGCCAATAAAACCGCCTCTTCATCAATGTGTTTTGGTAATGGTAACTGAACCAAAATCCCATGCCAAGCTGAATCTTGATTGTATTTAGCAATCAAGTCTAACAATTCCGCTTGACTAATGGTCTCTGGAACTCGCACTACTTCGCTACGGAAACCAGCCGCAAGGGCAGAACGTTCCTTGTTGCGAACGTAGACTTGGCTGGCTGGATTATCCCCAACCAAAATCACTACCAAACCAGGCACTAGACCTGTTTCTTCCTTTAATTTTGCAGTCTTTTCAGCCAACTGCCCCTGCAATTTGGCCGCTAAAGCTTTCCCATCAATAATCTGTGTCATATCAATTCTCTTTTCTTTCAAATATCTTCCATTATACCAAAAACTGTTGGTCCCCTCTAACACTTCTTTCCTAGGCAATCCTATAGTTTCAAACTATAAGAAAAAGCTCGGGTCGAGCTTTTCATTAATCTTGTCTTGAAATTTTAAAATAGATTATAAAACCTTACTCAAGAAGTCTTTAGTCCGTTGTTCTTGGGTTTGTTCAAAAATCTGCTCAGGTGTTCCATCTTCAACAACTACACCGTCTGCCATAAAGATAACACGATCTGCCACCTCACGGGCAAATCCCATTTCATGTGTTACGATAACCATAGTTATTCCTGATTTGGCAAGGTCTTGCATAACAGCCAGAACTTCTCCAACCATCTCAGGATCCAAGGCTGAAGTTGGCTCGTCAAAGAGCAAAACATCTGGTTCCATGGCCAAACCACGCGCGATGGCAATCCGTTGTTGCTGCCCACCTGACAAACTCTGTGGATAAGCAGTTGCCTTATCTGGTAAACCAACTTTTTCCAAAAGTTCTTGAGCTCTCTTCTCAGCAACAGCCTTGCTCTCACCTTTGGTCTTGATAGGTGACAAGGTGATATTTTCCATCACAGTCATATTAGGAAAGAGATTAAATTGTTGGAAAACCATGCCCATCTTCTCACGCATGGCAAACAGGTCATTCTTCTTGTCCGTAATATCGACTCCCTCAAAGATAACCTTCCCCTTGCTTGCTTCTTCCAACAAATTCATAGAGCGAAGCAAGGTAGATTTCCCGCTACCTGAAGGACCAATGATAACCACAACTTCACCTCTTTTAATCTCAAGGTTGATACCCTTCAATACTTCATTCTTTCCAAATGATTTATGTAAATTTTCAATTTTTATCAAGGTTTCTGTCATTATTTCTTATCTCCTTGTCCCATACGTTTTTCAAAAGCTTTCAAAGCCACTGTCAAAATAGAGGTCATAATCAAGTAGTAAAAGGCTGCAAATAAAAGTGGTGTCAAAGGTAGATAGGTTGTTGTAGAAACTGTTGTAGCCCCGTTCCACAACTCCATGACACCAATAGCTGATAAGAGGGAGCTATCCTTGATAATGGTGATAAATTCGTTCCCCAAAGCTGGCAAAATATTTTTGATTGCTTGTGGCAAAATCACATAGCGCATCGCATTTTTAGGACGAATCCCTAGCGAATAAGCCGCCTCTAGCTGACCTTTTGGAACCGCATTGATTCCGGCACGAACAGTCTCAGAAACATAAGCACCACTGTTCATAGAGATAATCAAAATCCCTGGAATCAAGCGAGAAAGATCGACACCCAAAATTCCAACCTGAATAGTCGGAGCATTGATATGCATAAGAGCAAAGGCAATCATAATCTGAACCATCATCGGTGTCCCACGGAAAATCCAAACGTACAAGTTGGCGAGCCAAACAAGCGGTTTAAACTTTGAACGTTGCCCAAAAGCCAAGACAACACCCAAAATAGTTCCCAAAAAGACAACACAGATAGAAATGAGAACCGTCACAACAGCCCCATAGTTAAAATAAGGTAAATACTTAGGTAAAAAAGAAAAATTCATAGTCACACTGCTTTCTAAAATAGAATACTGTATGATTATAACATGTATTGAATTAAAATTCAAACCTTTTATCCAATTTATTCAAAAAAACTTTAAGCTGGTAGAATTAGCGAGAAATCTTAGTTTTTTCTAGTCAAGTTGGCCTCCTTTATGGTAAAATAGTAACGATAAGAAATGAAGGAGAATCAAAATGGAATCACATTTGGTTAGAATCATCAACCGCCTTGAAGCAATGGCAAAAGACGGCGGAAATTTAAAACGTAATTTTGAACGCGAAGGAGTTGTTGTTGCAGAAGTTGCATACAGCCACGACGAAGAAAACGGATCAATCTTTACCCTTCGTGATGTAGAGGCTCGCGAAACTTATACTTTTGACAGCATTGACTTGATTGCAATGGAGATTTACGAACTCCTCTACTAATCTAAAACAAGCTGGGATTGTCCCTGCATGTCTAACCAAAATCCTTTTTGTCTCACAAATAGGATTTTTTTATAGTCCAAATTCACAAAAATTTTCATTGTAACAACTTCTCAAAGCTGCAATCTTTTTACTTGCTTTACAGTCCAATCCTGTTATAATGAGAGTATAGAAATTTGACTATTTTTGACCTTTAAACAGGTCAGGCTAAAGAAAGAAATGAGGTAGATGTATGCTTTGTCAAAACTGTAAAATCAACGACTCAACAATTCATCTTTACACCAATCTCAATGGAAAACAAAAACAAATTGACCTCTGTCAAAACTGCTACAAGATTATCAAGACTGATCCTAACAACAGTCTCTTTAAAGGAATGACAGATTTGAACAATCGTGACTTCGATCCCTTTGGTGATTTCTTCAATGATCTAAACAATTTCAGACCTTCTAGCAATACTCCTCCTATTCCCCCAACCCAATCAGGTGGAGGTTACGGTGGAAACGGCGGTTATGGCTCCCAAAATCGTGGACCTGCTCAAACTCCTCCACCTAGCCAAGAAAAAGGCCTACTAGAAGAATTTGGTATCAACGTAACTGAAATTGCCCGTCGTGGAGATATCGACCCCGTTATTGGACGAGATGATGAAATTATCCGTGTCATCGAAATTCTCAATCGCAGAACTAAGAATAATCCTGTTCTTATCGGTGAACCAGGTGTCGGTAAAACGGCCGTTGTCGAAGGTCTAGCTCAGAAAATCGTTGATGGCGATGTTCCACATAAACTCCAAGGAAAACAAGTCATCCGTTTGGATGTGGTTAGCTTGGTTCAAGGAACGGGTATCCGTGGACAATTTGAAGAACGCATGCAAAAACTCATGGAAGAAATTCGCAAACGTGAGGATATTATCCTCTTTATCGATGAAATCCATGAAATTGTCGGTGCAGGTTCTGCAGGCGATGGCAATATGGATGCTGGAAATATCCTCAAGCCAGCCCTCGCTCGTGGTGAACTGCAACTGGTCGGTGCTACTACCCTCAATGAATACCGTATCATTGAAAAGGATGCTGCCCTAGAGCGTCGTATGCAACCTGTTAAGGTCGATGAACCAACAGTGGAAGAAACAATCACTATCCTCAAAGGAATTCAAAAGAAATACGAAGACTACCACCACGTTCAGTATACCGATGCTGCAATTGAAGCAGCTGCAACTCTTTCCAATCGTTACATTCAAGACCGCTTCTTACCTGACAAGGCCATTGACCTCTTAGATGAAGCGGGTTCTAAGATGAACTTGACCTTGAATTTTGTCGATCCTAAAGTCATTGATCAGCGCTTGATTGAGGCTGAAAATCTCAAATCTCAAGCTACACGGGAGGAAGATTTTGAGAAGGCCGCCTACTTCCGCGACCAGATTGCCAAGTATAAGGAAATGCAAAAGAAAAAGGTTACTGACCAAGATACTCCTATCATCAGTGAGAAAACAATTGAACACATTATCGAGCAGAAAACCAACATCCCTGTTGGGGATTTGAAAGAGAAAGAACAATCTCAACTCATCCATCTAGCTGAAGACCTCAAGTCTCATGTTATTGGGCAAGACGATGCTGTCGATAAGATTGCAAAAGCTATTCGCCGTAATCGTGTCGGTCTCGGTACGCCTAACCGCCCAATTGGAAGCTTCTTATTTGTCGGCCCAACCGGTGTCGGTAAGACAGAACTTTCCAAACAACTAGCTATCGAACTCTTTGGTTCTGCTGATAGCATGATTCGCTTTGACATGAGTGAATACATGGAAAAACACAGCGTTGCTAAGTTAGTCGGTGCCCCTCCAGGTTATGTCGGCTACGATGAAGCTGGACAATTAACTGAAAAAGTCCGCCGTAATCCCTATTCTCTTATTCTCTTAGATGAAGTAGAAAAAGCCCATCCAGATGTCATGCATATGTTCCTGCAAGTCTTGGACGATGGACGTTTGACAGATGGGCAAGGACGTACCGTCAGCTTCAAGGATGCCATTATTATCATGACTTCAAATGCAGGTACAGGTAAGGCTGAAGCCAGCGTTGGATTTGGGGCAGCTCGCGAAGGACGTACCAACTCTGTTCTCGGTGAACTCGGCAACTTCTTTAGCCCAGAATTTATGAACCGTTTTGACGGCATCATCGAGTTCAAAGCTCTCAGCAAGGATAATCTCCTTCAAATCGTCGAGCTCATGCTAGCTGATGTTAATAAGCGCCTCTCTAGCAACAATATCCATCTCGATGTGACAGACAAGGTCAAGGAAAAATTGGTTGACCTCGGTTATGATCCAAAAATGGGAGCTCGCCCACTTCGTCGTACTATTCAAGACTATATTGAGGACGCAATCACTGACTACTACCTTGAAAATCCAAGCGAAAAAGACCTCAAGGCAGTGATGACTAGCAAGGGAAACATTCAAATTAAGTCTGCCAAAAAAGCTGAAGTAAAAACTTCTGAAACAGAAAAATAAATACTATATAAAAGGAGTAGAAAATGAAATGTTTCTGCTTCTTTTTTACTAAAATAACTGTAATTTCTTGACAGCTCGGACTTTCTCCATTATGATAATAATAACGATACTAGATAATGAGGAAAATGCAATGGTGAACCCAACTTTCGGAGAAAAAAAAGCGAATACAGACTATATTTCACGTTACGGTGTATATGCAGTTATCCCTGACGCTGAACAGAAACAAATAGTTCTTGTTCAAGCACCTAATGGCGCTTGGTTCTTACCAGGTGGCGAAATTGAAGCAGGTGAAAATCATCAGGAGGCCCTAAAACGTGAGTTGATTGAAGAGCTTGGCTTCACAGCTGAAATTGGTACCTATTACGGACAAGCTGACGAATATTTCTACTCTCGTCACCGCGACACCTACTACTACAATCCTGCTTACCTCTATGAAGCTACTTCTTTCAAAGAAGTTCAAAAACCACTAGAAGACTTTAATCATATTGCCTGGTTCCCTATTGATGAGGCTATGGAAAATCTCAAACGTGGTAGTCATAAATGGGCCATCCAATCTTGGAAAAAACAGCATAAGATTGACTAATACTTTTAGAAAATCAAATTCAAACCACGTCAGCTTCGCCTTGCCGTAGATATAGTCACTGACTTCGTCAGTCTTATCTACAACCTCAAAACTGTGTTTTGAGCAACCTGCGGCTAGCTTCCTAGTTTGCTCTTTGATTTTCATTGAGTATAAATCAAGCTACTTTATTTAAAAAGTGCTATAATAGAATTAGAAAATCGGAGGGAATGTTATGAAGCTTATCAATACGACAAACTCACACTCGCAACTTGTAAAAAGCCAGCTAGAAAGTACAGATGCAACCCTTGTTGAGGTCTATTCTGCTGGAAATACTGATGTTATTTTTACCCAAGCTCCGCTTCACTATGAAGTCCTCATTTCAAATAAACACCGTGCTATTCGCGAAACCGAAATCGAAGCCATCCAAGAGTTTTTCTTGAAACGTAAAATTGATAAGGACTCTATTGATGAGACCAATATCAAAACCCTCTACTCAGAAAAATTAATTGGGATTTCGATTCCAATCAAATAAAATTTTGGAGAGATTAGAAAGCTATTGAACCTTATAGACCAGACATAGGTTCTGACTTGCTTTTTAAATCGTCTCCAATTTTTTATCTTGAGATCTTATCATACAAGATTTTATAGACAAATAATAAAAAAGATTTGATTCTGCTTCTCACACAATCAAATCTTTTTGGCTCTATAATATTTGTAGTGGGTAAATCCCCTATGGATATTATGGAGCCTATTTTGTTGTAGAAAAAAAGTCCCATAAGATCTATAATGAAAAGCAACCAAACCATCATTAGAAAGAATCCTATGGAACAATTACATTTTATCACAAAATTACTAGACATTAAAGACCCAAATATCCAAATTATGGATGTCATTAATAGGAATACCCACAAGGAAATCATCGCTAAACTGGACTACGACGCTCCATCTTGTCCTGAGTGTGGAAGTCAAATGAAGAAATATGACTTCCAAAAACCGTCTAAGGTTCCTTACCTTGAAACGACTGGTATGCCTACTAGAATTCTCCTTAGAAAACGTCGATTCAAGTGCTATCATTGCTCGAAAATGATGGTAGCTGAGACTTCTCTCGTCAAGAAGAATCACCAAATCCCTCGTATCATCAACCAAAAGATTGCCCAGAAGCTAATTGAGAAGACTTCTATGACCGATATTGCCCGTCAGCTGTCTATTTCAACTTCAACTGTTATTCGCAAGCTCAATGACTTCTGTTTTAAGTCTGATTTTTCTTACCTCCCTGAGATTATGTCCTGGGACGAATATGCCTTCACTAAGGGAAAGATGAGTTTCATTGCTCAAGATTTTGATAAGCTCAATATTATCACTGTTCTTGAGGGTAGAACACAAACTATCATAAGAAATCATTTTCTGCGCTACAATCGCTCTGTTCGTTGTCAGGTGAAAATCATTACTATGGATATGTTTAGTCCTTACTATGACTTGGCTAAACATCTTTTTCCGTATGCCAAAATCGTTCTAGATCGCTTCCACATTGTACAACATCTTAGCCGTGCTATGAGTCGTGTTCGTGTCCAAATCATGAAGCAATTTGAGCGAAAATCTCATGAATATAAGGCTATCAAGCGCTACTGGAAACTCATTCAACAGGATAGCCGTAAACTGAGTGATAAGCGATTTTATCGCCCTACTTTTCGCATGCACTTAACCAATAAAGAGATTATTGACAAGCTTTTGAGCTATTCAGAAGACTTGAAACACCACTATCATCTCTATCAACTCTTGCTTTTTCACTTTCAGAATAAGGAACCGGAGAAATTTTTCGGACTCATTGAGGAAAATCTAAAGAAAGTTCATCCTCTTTTTAAGACTGTCTTTAAAACCTTTCTAAAGGACAAAGAGAAAATCGTCAATGCCCTTCAGTTACCCTATTCTAATGCCAAATTAGAAGCAACCAATAATCTCATCAAACTTATCAAACGCAATGCCTTTGGTTTTCGGAACTTTGAAAACTTCAAAAAACGGATTTTTATCGCTCTGAATATCAAAAAAGAAAGGACGAAATTTGTCCTTTCTCGAGCTTAGCTTTTCTTCAACCCACTACAGTTGACAAAGAGCCATCTTTTTTATTATTTTAGAAACGAATTGTTTCACGTGTTTTCTCATATGAGGTAACAAAGCGGTTGGTTACACCAGGCTCTGCCACTTCCAATGCTTGAGAAATCTTGTCAAACGAAGCATGATAATCAAATTCTTTCTCAAAAATATCTAAAGCTTCATTGAAGGCTTCTTGAATGCGTTCATCAAATGAGCGGTAGCGGTTAGAATATTGCAAGAGTTGTTCTGTCAAGGTTGCATATTGTACAATATTATAAGTTTCCGCCTCAAGCTCTTCCATATCATTCGTTGCAATTTCAAGAATACGGTTAACTGACTCTATATTAACTAAGTTTTGTTCTAATTCAGCCATTAAATCTTCCGTATTATTACTTGCTGTAAAGAATAACTTCAAGAAAGTTTGTGGAATACCAGGTAGGTTCCGTTTTTCCATATATCTCTTGATGGTATGGAGACGATTAACATATACATTTGCCTTTTGACGTGCATTGATATCATCTTTTTCAATCTGAGCAAGACGTTGACTAAGTTCAACTTGTTCATCCTCAATTTCTTTCAAAGTCGCTTGTAAGTTTTCCAAACGTTCTTCAAGTAATGAATATGGCTCAGAATGTTCCTCTTGTTCTGAAGTTAATTCTAATACAGATTCTTCCAAAGACTCTAACTCAGCTTGCAATCTATGAACATGACTTGCATCTGACTCAGAAAGTAAATAGTTCTTGCTCAAACGCTCAATATCTTCTATCAATAAAGCATTATTTTCCTTCATATGTTGCAGATAAGTAGGAAGTGTTGCTACTAAACCTTCTACCACTTTCTGTGCTGCAATTTCTCTTGTAAAGATATCGTAAAGTGCATTAATCTCTTCTTGGATTTGAGTATTTTCGTACTCGGCATTATCCAATTCTAGTTTAGCAATATTCTCATGATTTTTCTTGAGAGCCTCATAAAGCAGTTGGAAACGCGCTTCGATATCTGTCTCAGCAAAATAATAGTTGGCATCTAAGAGCTTACGGTAACCATCTTCTAAATCTTCTAGTTGATCTGGTAGCTCTTTAGATAATGTTGTTACAATTGCTGGTATACGATCAACAATATGTGTCAAAGCCAAGATATGATTTTCAGCATTATCCAAAATCACAGCAGCTTCTACTGGGTCACCAGATGAATTTAAAGTTACAAACTGAGAAAACTCTGATTGGATATTTTCCAATTGTTTTTCGATTTCAGACAAACCTTGTCCATATTCTTCAGAATGATCAGCAACTCGGTGTTGCAACTCTTCAAACAAGTCCAAGGTATGAAGAACACGTCCACTATTTTTAGACTCTTGTTTCTCCAAATCTGCCAAGGCATTGCGAATTGCCGCAATATCTTCTTCAATCAAGGTAATTTGACTCTCGATTTGATCAATTTGATGACTGGCCTTGAAAAAACGGAATGAGTTATTGTAGCCTTCTGCCTCGAAAAGATTATTTTCGATATCGGCAAAAGAATTAAGAGATAGGTCAACCCATTTTTGATTCCATTCACGGAAAGTCACCTGACTTTGTCCAATCAAGTGCATATTTTTTACAGCTTCAACTTCATCATTAACTGGAAGATTGTAAAGCTCTTCTTTTTTCTCTTCTAAAATTGCTAATTTACTTTCATTGCGTTTCCGTACATAAATTGCTATAGCATATGAAATCAGCAATATAATTGCAATTGCAATTATAAGATATACTACTAGACTACCAGACATATTAAACTCCTTTTTAACTTGAAACAATCGTAATGATTATATCATATTTTTTAGACCAAGGGAACTACTTCTCCCGATTTTTTAGACATCAAGTGTACTATAGACAGCATTTTCTTCGATAAACTCACGACGAGGCTCTACTCGATCCCCCATCAACATATCAAAGATTTTATCTGCTTCTGCAGCATCATCCACAGAAACTCTGGCCATCAAGCGATGTTCGGGATCCATGGTTGTTTCCCATAACTGATGGTCGTCCATTTCACCTAGACCCTTATAACGCTGAATAGTTGGTTTGGTACGACCTTCACTATAACGGGCTAAAGCTTCTTGGAGTTTAATTTCTTGATCTGCACCTGGCTGAATGTATTCTTTAATCTCGCTTCCAACCTTGACACCATAGATTGGTGGTTGGGCAATATAAACATAACCAGCTTCTAGGATTGGTTTCATATAACGATAAATCAAGGTTAAAAGAAGGGTACGAATGTGGGCTCCATCGACATCGGCATCGGTCATCAAAACGAGCTTTTGGTAACGAGCTTTTGAAACATCAAATTCTGCTCCAAATCCTGTTCCCATGGCTGTGAAAAGACTACGAATTTCTTCGTTGGCTAGAATCTTATCCATGCTAGCTTTTTCAACGTTCAAGATTTTACCGCGAATTGGCAAGATAGCTTGGAATTCACGGTTACGACCAGATTTGGCCGATCCACCCGCTGAGTCTCCCTCGACGATGAAGAGTTCTGTTTCAGCAGGATTGTTAGAAGAACAGTCTGCTAGTTTCCCTGGAAGGTTGGAAATCTCCAAACCAGATTTTTTACGAGTAACTTCACGCGCACGCTTGGCAGCCACACGAGCCTTAGCAGCTAAAATCCCTTTTTCCACGATACGCTTGGCGATCTGTGGATTTTCCATAAGGAAATCAGAGAAGGCATCACTGAAGAGGCGATTGGTAATCTTGACCACTTCACTGTTTCCCAGTTTGGTCTTGGTTTGCCCTTCAAACTGTGGATTTGGGTGCTTAACTGAAATCACCGCAGTTAATCCTTCACGGACATCTTCTCCTGTCAGGTTGTCTTCATTGTCTTTCAGTAACTTATTTTTACGAGCATAATCGTTGATAACACGAGTCAGTGCTGTACGGAAACCTTGCTCATGCGTTCCACCTTCATGTGTATGAATATTATTGGCGAAACTCATGACATTTTCATGGTAACCAGTTGTGTACTGCATGGCTACTTCAACTGTGATATCATCCATCTCACCGTCTGTATAGATTGGTGTATCAAAGATTACATCCTTGTTCTCGTTGATATACTCAACATAACTAGCAATCCCACCTTCATAATGGTAATGCTTGGTTTGTTCCAAACCTTCACGCTTATCTGTAATTGAAATTTGAAGACCGCGATTTAGAAAGGCCAACTCTTGAATCCGTTTATTTAATTTATCGAAATCAAAGGTTGTTGTTTCCGTAAAGATTTCTGGGTCTGGGGTGAAGTGAACCGTTGTTCCAGTTCTATCTGTGTCCCCAACCACCTCAAGGTCTGCGACAACATGACCACGACGGTATTCTTGATAATGAATTTTACCGTTTTTGTGGACATGAACGTCTAATTGAGTGGAAAGGGCATTAACTACTGATGACCCCACTCCATGAAGACCACCTGAAACCTTGTATCCGCCACCGCCAAACTTTCCTCCAGCGTGAAGGACAGTAAAGACAGTCTCAACGGCAGGTCGACCTGTTTTTTGCTGAATATCGACTGGGATACCACGTCCATCATCAACAACAGTAATCGAATTATCTGGCTCAATAAAGACTTGAATATGGCTGGCAAATCCTGCCAAGGCCTCGTCGATTGAGTTATCAACAATTTCCCAGACTAGATGGTGAAGACCTTCTTTTGAGGTTGACCCTATATACATCCCTGGACGCATACGAACAGCCTCTAAGCCCTCTAAAACTTGAATTTGACTGGCATCATAATCCTGTGCCTGCAGATTTTTGATTTCTTCTGTCATCTTATTCCTTTTTCTTACATGTCTAATACTTGTCTTAAATTCACGATACTGGTAAACAAGTGGGTATCCAATCCTGCTGCTTGACCTGCTTCGATATCAATCGACCGATCACCAATAACAAGACCAGAGCTAATCTGATACTTTTCTCTTAAATAAATCATAGACTCAGGATTTGGTTTTCTCTTAAAGCCTGAGCTAGAAGTGACTACTTCTGTAAAATAAGCTGCTATAGAGGTTTTTTCTAAAATTTCTAAGACCTGATCATTTCTGTGAGAAACCAAGAAATGACGCCCACCTTGATTTGAAATGTCCTCCAATAAGTCAGAAACTCCATCAAATAAAATCGGATGTTCAAGCTCTCTGGCTTCATTTTCCTTGTACTTTTCTAAAAAATGTTCTAAGTTGGGAGCGAATGTCTCAATCGCAAAATCAGTAGAAACCTTTAAAGCCTGATAGACACTGTCATGATCTTGTGTGATACCATACAGCGCTAATGTTTCAACAAATGCAGCTGTTGAAGTTTCATAATTATCCAGTAAAGTTCCACCTAAATCCCAGATATAATCGTGATTTTTCATAGCTTTCATTATACCATTTTTTCGTTAAAAAAGCGATGATTTCCCTGAGTTTTCCACATAAAAAAACGAGAGGTTGACTCCCGTTTTACTGATTTTTACCAAAGACATCTCGATAGAGCATTCCTGTTCGTAAACTCTCTGCGTCCCCTCCTAACTGCTCCACCAACTCGTAGGCAAAGGCAAGGGCTGTAGAGGGACCTCGACTGGTTGTCAAATGACCATCTACCACTACTGTTTCCTTGACATATTGACCATCAAGGATTTGCTCTTGAACGCCATCATAACAAGTGTACTGCTTGTTTTTCAATACCCCTGCTTGATTGAGGGCAATTGGTGCCGCACAAATGGCTGCCAGTTTCTTTCCTTTTTGCTCGAAGCTTTGCAATTCTTGAATCAAGGCCTGATTGTCACGCAAATGTGCAGAACCAGGCATCCCTCCAGGAAGGACAATCATGTCATAGTCTGATAAATCACCATCAAAGACACGATCCGCTCTTACTTGGATTGCGTGCGAACCTGTCACTTGCTCTTCAAAACCAACCATATCACAAGCGATATTGGCACGACGCAAAACATCCACAACTGTCAAAGCTTCAATTTCTTCAAAGCCCTGAGCTAACATAACTGCTACTTTAACCATGATTTTCTCCTTATTTGATTCGTTTTAATACAACCTTTTTCCGCTTGAATCGGACTTTTCCACTCTTTTCTTCAGCTAGATTGGTTTGATAACTCATCGATAAAAGCAAACCAACACCGATCAAATTACTAATAATAGCCGATCCTCCTTGCGAAATAAAAGGCAGTGGAATCCCAGTCAGAGGAAGCAAGCCCGTCACAGCGCCGATATTTTCAAAGATGTGGAAGAGCAACATCATAATCAAACCTGTGGAAATATAAGTGTAGAACTGGTTATTTGATTTAAGAGTAATCTTCAACATACGGTAAATCAGCATGAGGTAAAGGGCAATAACAAGGACAGAGCCAATAAAGCCAAAATCTTCTGCGATCACCGTGAAAATCATATCCGACTCACGAACTGGAATAAGCAGATTCGAAGCATTAAACCCTTGACCAAATAAGCCACCACTTCCAATGGCAATCTGTCCTTGAGCCTGCTGGTAAGTGGTTGTTTGGGCAAAGTCAAATGGATTAAGCCAAGCCAAGATACGATTGATTTGGTAGGTCGGCATCCCCAATTGATGGAGAAAAGCCCGACCACCCTTACTGATAAAAATGACTAAGAATCCAGCAACTCCTGTTACAGCAGTCACAAATACTGGAATAATAATTTTCCAAGAAACTCCTGATAACAAGACGATTCCTGAGAAAATAGCTACAAAAACCAAAGCCGTCCCTAAGTCACTTTGAAGTGCCAAAAGAACTAGGACTGGAATAGTAAAGACAATCATCCAAAAAATTAATAAAAAGTCCAGCGGAACTGTACGTTGCCATTCCTTATGTTTCTTTGTAAATTGGACAATGACACGAGCCAACATGAGGATATAGGATATCTTCATAAATTCTGACGGTTGGAATAGGGTAATTCCATTTATTGATACCCAGTTTTTGGCACCCGTTGATGCAACTAGACTTGGATTATAAAAGACGATCGGCAGAACCATGAGTCCCAAGCCTAAAATATATAGAAAAGGGGTCACTTTCCAAAGAAATTCTGTATTAAAGAGCATGACCACAAAACCAATCACAAGCCCCAAGGCAATCCAGGCGACCTGCTGTCCTAAAATGGGCAAAATATTATTGGGATAATCATGACTAACGGCTATATAAATAGCCACCACGCCGATAACCAGTAGGAAAAACACTGGCAATAGCAAACTATAATCGACTCTAGAGTCGAGAGAACGTTTCATATATACTAACCTTATACTTTCATACAATACTATTTATCAAAGTTCATTTAAAAATTTATCAACAGCCTCATCAACTTCGGATCGAGAGACGGTTTTAACAGTCGCTTCTTTTGCTAGAGAAGTCACAATTTGCTTGCCGTATTGTTTTCCAACAATTCTTCTATCCAGAATGAGGGTTAAGGAACGTTGGTGTTCACGTCTCATACTTCTTCCCAAAGCCTGTTTTAAACGAATAATAGCCATAGGCAATTGATAATCATAAAAGGCATTTTTCCCTTCTTGAATTAGTTCCTGATTGATCTTTTTCGTCAAGGGCTCTTGGGGATTTTGGAAAGGAAGTCTTGGTACAACTTGAATCACAAAAGGATGGCTTGAAAAATCAACTCCTTCCCAGAAACTTGCTGCACCAAGCAGGATTTGTTGTTCTCCTTTTTCAAAGCGTTTCTTCAGTTGATGAACATCCCCATTTTTATACTGGGCCAGATGGCTAACTGGAAGTAAATCCGATACTGCTAGAAGCATGTCTTTGGCAGTAAAGAGAACCAAAATCGGTTGTTGGAAAGCTTGAACATCCATCAGCAAATCAGCTACCTCTTTGGCATAGACTTCTATGGAAGTTTCTGTTACTAGAGGGAAATCTTTGACCAAGACCACTTCTTGATCCTGTTTTTTACCAGCTTCAATCTTGACAAATTTGGCTTCAGGATAGCCTAAAAGGTCTGCCAAAGAAACCCTCTGACTAATCTCAAGAGTGGCCGACACTCCCAAGACTTGACATGAATCAGGCACTAAGGAAGATAGAAGAATACGGCCTGATTTTGTAGAAGAAATTTGAATTTTCTTCTGACTCGTTTCAGTTGCTTCAAGCCAGTAATCACCTTCAGCCGTAAAATAGCGAACCAGTTCCTCAAATCCCTCTACCTCTAATTCTGAAAAATACTGGTGGAGATTGGCAAGAGAATCTAAGATATTTTTTCGATATTTACCAGACTGAAATTGTTCTATCAAGTAGAGACACTCAAAGCGAATACTTTCTAGTATTCGTTGTTGAATCCTATTTTCTTCTCCTACTAAAGCCTTATCAACTAAATCAATAATAGACTGGATATCGTAGGTCTCTTGAAGCAGATTTTCTAGGGCCAACAAAACTTTTTGGACTTCATCAATAATCAATAAACGGTCACTGACAAATTCAGGATTATCTTCCAGTCTGGTTACAAGATAGGCATGATTGGTCACTAAGAGCTTGCAAGTCTCTGCTCTTTCTTGACTACGTTTCCAAAAATCTTCCGTCACAAATAAGCTCTGGATTGATAAATTCCCATCATGACGAAGGTCTCTTAGAAAATGTTGGTAACGGTAGAGTTGACCAATCTCATCCAAATCCCCGGTTTCTGTCTCTGTCAGCCAAACCAAGAGTTGCATTTTAAAGCGTCTAAATAAGCGATTTTCATCATTTTCCTGTAAGGAACGATAAAAGGCATCCAACTTCAGGTAATTCTGTGGCCCCTTTAAACTATGGATATCTGTATGGAATACTTCCTTGAGACCTTTACCTTCTTCTTCCATGATTTGATTTTGAAGAATCTTTGTCGGAACACTAAGAACAATTTGACGCTCTTTTACTTGGGACAAAGCGGGTAAGAGATAGCCATAAGTTTTCCCAATTCCAGTTGGCGCTTGAATTAATGATACAGGCTCATCTTTCAATAGCAAGCCAACCTCTTTAGCAAAACTTTCTTGTTCCTCCCTCATTTCAAGGTTCAATAGAGAAATATTTTTAGAAAAATCTTGAGATAGTTTTCGTGTCTCCAGAGGAGATGCAGTTTTCTTGAAATACAGTCCTTGAACTTCGACCAAGTCTGGAGAAGTCAGGATAGATTGATTTCTATAAATTTCCTCAATAACCAGGTAGGACTCATATAGGAGGGCATCAGCCATTTCCAGCAAGCGTTCCAAGAGACCTTTAGGAAGCTGGGCCATCTTTTCCCGTAGAAATAAGAGTAATTCCGCAGTAGCTTGGGCATCTGAAAGGGCTGTATGAGCGTGTTTTAAAGGAATTCCTAATTCCTGGCACAAAATCGGCAAACTATATTTTTCCAGTTCAGGGAAAAAGACCTGTGCCAATTCGACCGTGTCAACACGAGGATTTCTTAGTTCATAGCCTTCAAAAAATAAATTTTCCGCCAAGAGATTGGCATCAAACTGAACATTGTGGGCTACAAAAATCCCATCCTTCACCAAGTCAAAGATTTTTCTAGCAACTTGCGAAAAATCAGGTGCTTGCGCCAGACGTTGGTCTGTCAATCCTGTCAGTTCTTTGATATGAGCATCCAAGGGTTCATGTGGATTGACATCCGTCGTATAGTGATCGACGATTTCTCCGTCCTCAATCACGACAATTCCCACTTGGATAATTTTAGCCTTACTACCTGTGCTAGTTGCCTCTAAATCCACCACAACATAGCGATTACCAATCGTTTTCATTATAAAAAATTATACCAAAAAAAGGGCCATTTGGCACCTGCAAACATGGGATAATTTTCAAACTCAAGAACACTACTTGTCTTAAAAATTCCCAGTAAACAGAGCATCCTAGCCTACTGATTTTTTAAAAATATTGGAGAATAAGAAAAATTGAGAGAAGAAATGTTTGCATCTTCCTTCTCTCAACGAATCATTTACTTTATTTAACCATGTCAGGATCGTAGTCATAAAATCCTGTATCAAGGAAACGGTTTTTAGGGTGTAACTTACGCACTTCTTCATCCAGCAAGAAAGCTTGGTCATGGCTAAAGTTGCCCTCTTGGATCAAGCTACGCGCTTGGATAAAGAGTTTGGCAATCTCAACAAAGTTTTGACCTGGAGTATAAAGTCCTTCTAATTTCCAATGGGTAAAACCATGCTCCACCAATTCTGTCAATTTGGTCATCAAATCAAGGTCATTGTTGGCAAAGATGTGGGTACCATGATTATCTTCAAAAATGGAATAGTGGCTCTCTGGGTCACTTGGCTCAGCCAAGAAGAGGTCACGCTTGCGCGTTTTTTCATCATCGATGTGCGTAAAGTTATAGTAGTTTTGCAAGAGCGGACGCTTAGAATGATGGATGACACTAGCACCGTAAACCAAAACTTCAGCAGGAATTTCCAAAATCTCTGGCATTTTGAAAAGTTCAGCTGATGGAATTTCACGCGCCAAAACAGCCTCAGATGCGCCAGCCTTTTGTCCCCAGAAGTTAATCTGGCGACTGCTAGTTACCATAGTCGAAGCATCATAGATGGTCTTAAAGGAATAACCATCGCGATTGACCACATAAAAGACACCTGCATCCCCAATCGTAATGTAGTCTGTCTTGATTTCTTCCAAAAAGTCTAAGAAAGGCTTGATACGGTCCATCATATCTTGGTGCATGAGGGCATTGACTGCAACGATCAATTCCTTACCAGCATCATGAACCAGATTAGCGATTTCACGCAATTGGTCATGACTAAAGGTTGTTGGCAGACGAAGGCCAAAATCTTTCTCACCGACATAGATACGGTCTACGCCAGCTTCGAGCAGTTGTTTAACTTGTTCAATACTTTCAGCAGTTGCTGTAATGATAATCTTTTCCATAAGAAAAATTATACCATATTTCTAGCAAATCAGCCAAGACTTATCAGAGTTTTACAAATAGGAATTATTTCAGGCTAATTTCTCAAAGTGACTTCCACTTGACTTACCAAAGTGGGAATTAGTCTAATACTCTTCAAACCACGTCAGCTTTATCTGCAACCTCAAAGCAGTGCTTTGAGCAACCTGAGGCTAGCTTCCTAGTTTGCTCTTTGTTTTGCATTGAGTATAAAACGGATTTTTATAAAAATAACTAGATGAAAGGCAAACCCAGAAGCATAAGAGAGCTCGCCAGTAACAATTTACTTTGTACACTATCCATAAATAGCAAACATCTCAAGCTCCATTAATCTTCAAAACATCATAGATAAAATCTAGTCCAAAATTTAAGCAATTGATGCTTTAGGATTTATACATTGTTATAAATTTCTAGTCGTTTTGTTCTTATGATAAGAAAAATGGCATAGAAAAACGAGTATATCCAACTACGGAAATGCTCGTTTTTTGCTAGTTAGAAGTGGGGTTTACTCAGCTTCATTTCTTTTTATAAAATTTATCAAGCAAGCGACCAACTACCTCATCTTTTTTCTATCTCTGCCAATATGCGTGATAGATAGTAATGATAGCCAAAGATAGCAAGAGCAAGCAAGAATATAAGAACTCCTACTCCCAAGCTAATGGCAAGGACAGGGGTGAGAGATTGAACCAAGAACAAACTTGCTATGACTAAAATCATTAAGATAACACTATAAATTAAGAGTAAAACTATTGCTACTATACGATTTGAACGGTTCACCAGGTCCGTAATGTTACTCCAATTGGTTGACAAATTTTTCACGTCCTTAAGGTAATGGTGGCAAGAAAGGATGACACTGGCAAGGATCCAAACTACAAGAAGGTAAATCATCGAAAGGGTGGGCAAGCCTAGATATAGAGAAAGACCAAGTAAAGTCAGAACTGGTAAAAAGGACTGGACAGCAAATATAATCCAAAATTTCACTTTCACATAACGAGCAAAGTCAAAGGGTAAACTCTTAAGAAAATCAACATTTTCCCTCTCCAAGGACAAGGCAATTGAAGGCAGGCTGGTGATATTGTTATTGACAACTGCTATAAAGAGAGCTATAAAAAATAAGGGTAACCAGTATGGAGGATAAATATCTGGAACTATCTGAGAATCTCGGATTTTGGAAATCAGACCAATCATCATGAGATAAGGAAGGAAAGCACTTGTAAAAAGCACTGTAATCACGCCAGTCCCCTGTCCCAAGAGGGTGAGGTGGTAGCGTAAAACCATACGGAAAAATCCCTTTTTAGTAGTTGAAATCCTCTCCTTGCTGCGACGTTCTTTCTTGACCTTCTCCTCACTGTTAAGCAGAATCACGTCATAAAAATGAGGAAGAACCTTCTTTTTGGTCAGGTAAAGTAAGAAGAGAGTTAGTCCTATCCAAGCGAGTAGACCCAGGATGGCTTCTGTCGAAAAAGGCTCCACTGCTATTTTGTAAAAGATATGAAGAGGATAAAGGAGAAATGGAATGTCTCTAACTTTGTCAACAATACTTCCAAAAGTTGACTGTAGAAAGAGGACAAATATTAAAGGTATGAGAACTCCTATTCCAATCATCACATTGGCAAAAATAGACTGATACTTTCTGAAGACCCTAGTCTGAGCCAAGAAATGTACTGCCACTACCATCACTAAAGTAACAGATACAAATAACAAGGCCAAGGACAGCAGCATCAAAGGCAAGCCCAGCCAAAGAGAAGGAGCTAGCCTAATATAGAGGACTAGAAAATAAGCTAGGATTGGTACAATTCCAGCTAGAGCTGGCAAGAGAACAGACAGTCCTTTAGCAATTATAATCTCTGATTCTTTAAAGGCATAGGGCCTATACGATGCCAAGTCCTTACTCTCATAAAAGACATTGTAAAATGCAGTGAAAGAAGTTGAAAAGGCAAGCACCAGTAAAATAGCAACCATGGTACTAAAAAAACTTGGTATTTCCTCAAAAGGAAAACGAAAGGCTATATTTATAAACATGAAAAGCATCAAGAGACTGGAAAAAATGTAAGAACTTAGGACTCTAGCGGAAACATTTACTTTTTTTCCAGGATTTTTAGCTTGCTTCTTTCGTAGGTTAGCCAGATTAGCTTCTTGAGATGAATAGAGGATATTGATATCCACTAATTTTTTAATGACCTTGAGACGCATCTGAAACCTCCTCTTTTCTACCAGCAAGACTAAGGTAGATACTTTCCAAAGACTGGTCTGGATGGTCTTTTCTCAAGTCCTCTACGCTACCACAATAAATCAAATGCCCCTTTTTCAAAATGGCAATCCGATCACAGACTTGCTCGGCTACCTCTAGGACATGAGTTGAAAACAAGACCGTCTTCCCTTTTTGTGCATGTTCCTTCATCATCTGCTTCAAATCAAAGGCAGCCTGGGGATCCAAACCAGTCAAGGGTTCGTCCAAGACCCAAATATCAGGATCAGACAAGAGTGCTCCGATGACAAAGACTTTCTGACGCATTCCGTGAGAAAGGGTTTCAATAACCTGATAGCGGTTTTCAGCAAAATCAAAAACGTTCAATAGCCTAGCTAAACTAGCTTCCAAGTCAGAACTGCTCAGATCATAGGATGAAGCAATCAATTCCCAAAATTCATTGGCCGTTAAGCGTAAAAATAAGTCAGGCGAGTCTGCTACGTAGCCAATCTTTCGTTTAATAGCCAAGCGATTTTCCGATAAATCCTGACCATCTACTAAAATACGACCACTGCTGGGAGAAATGATACTGACTAAAGATTTTATAGTGGTCGATTTTCCAGCCCCATTATGGCCAATCAAGCCCATAATCTTCCCATTTTCAATCTGCAGATTGAGGTTGCTCAAAGCCTCTTTATCACCATACAACTTACTAACATTTTGAAATTCAATCATGGGATGACTCCTATCTTTATCTATATTACATACTATTATACTAGCACTTTGATACAAAAAAATCAACACTTTATTTTAAGTAGTCAAAATATATTTTTTCTATCTTACGCAAACGTTTGCGCTCAGAGATACTTTATGATAGAATAAAGAACAAGATTGACAAGTAAGAGGAAACATCATGCAAAATCAAACACTCATGCAATACTTTGAATGGTATCTGCCCCACGACGGTCAGCACTGGACGCGTCTGGCTGAAGATGCTCCACACCTAGCTCATCTGGGGATTAGCCACGTCTGGATGCCACCAGCTTTTAAGGCAACCAATGAAAAAGATGTCGGTTATGGGGTCTATGACCTATTTGACCTTGGTGAGTTCAACCAAAAAGGGACTGTCCGCACCAAGTATGGTTTTAAAGAAGACTATCTTCAAGCCATTCAAGCCCTAAAAGCACAGGGAATTCAACCTATGGCCGATGTGGTGCTCAATCACAAAGCTGCTGCTGATCACATGGAAGCCTTTCAGGTTATTGAAGTGGATCCTGTAGACCGTACAGTGGAACTTGGAGAACCCTTCACCATCAATGGTTGGACTAGTTTTACCTTCGATGGTCGCCAAGATACCTACAATGACTTCCACTGGCACTGGTACCACTTCACAGGTACAGACTACGATGCAAAACGCCGTAAGTCTGGGATTTACCTGATTCAAGGAGACAACAAGGGCTGGGCCAACGAGGAATTGGTCGATAACGAAAACGGTAACTACGACTACCTCATGTATGCCGACCTAGACTTTAAGCATCCTGAAGTTATCAAAAACATCTATGACTGGGCTGACTGGTTCATGGAAACGACTGGTATTGCTGGTTTCCGCTTGGATGCCGTCAAACACATTGACTCTTTCTTTATGCGCAATTTTATCCGCGATATGAAGGAAAAATACGGTGACGATTTCTACGTTTTTGGTGAATTTTGGAACCCAGACAAGGAAGCCAACCTAGACTATCTTGAAAAAACGGAAGAACGTTTTGACCTTGTCGATGTTCGTCTCCACCAGAATCTCTTTGATGCTAGCCAAGCTGGCGCAAACTATGACCTTCGTGGTATTTTCACAGATAGCTTGGTTGAGCTCAAACCTGACAAGGCTGTAACCTTTGTCGACAACCATGATACTCAACGTGGTCAGGCTCTTGAGTCTACTGTTGAAGAATGGTTCAAGCCAGCAGCCTATGCCCTCATTCTATTACGTCAAAATGGACTGCCATGTGTCTTTTACGGAGACTACTATGGGATTTCAGGAAAATACGCTCAAGAAGATTTCAAAGAAGTTCTTGACCGCCTCCTAGCCATCCGAAAAGACTTGGCCTATGGAGAACAAACAGACTACTTTGATGATGATAACTGTATCGGTTGGGTACGTTCAGGTGCTGAAAATCAATCCCCAATCGCAGTCCTTATCTCAAATGACCAAGAAAACAGCAAGTCAATGTTTATTGGCCAAGAATGGGCTAACCAAACCTTTGTAGATTTACTTGGCAACCACCAAGAGCAAATTACAATTGATGAGGAAGGTTATGGACAATTTCCAGTCTCAGCTAAATCCGTAAGTGTTTGGTCAGCCAATACAATCTAATAGCTAATGATAACCAAGCCAAATCCAAGCGGATTTGGCTTTTTAAGTATGAAAAAGACCTACCCAAATGGATAGATCTTTGTTTTCTTACAATTTACTTGCTACCGCATCCAACAATTCTTGAATTTTAGCTTGGTTACTTCCTCCTGCCATGGCCATGTCTGGTTTACCACCACCACGTCCATCGACGATTGGTGCCAATTCTTTGACAAGATTTCCTGCATGAAGGTCTTTTGTCTTGCTTGCGACAAGAACATTGACTTTGTCCCCAATTGCTGCAACTAGAACAAGCAAGTCAGAGTAATCTTTTTGTTTCCAATTGTCTGCAAAGGTACGAAGGGCACCGGCATCTGATACAGACACTTGACTAGCAATGTAACGGTGACCGTTGACTTCCTTAACATCCTTGAAGATGTCGCCTGCGGCTGCAGCTGCGGCTTTTTCTTTCAACTCAGCATTTTCTTTTTGCAATTGACGAAGTTGTTCTTGAAGTCCTTCTACCTTGTAAGGAACTTCTTTAAGTTGAGGTGCTTTAAGAGTTGCTGCAACAGCTTTAAGAGCGTCTTCTTGTTCACGGTAGGCTTCAAAGGCTTCCTTACCAGTTACCGCCAAGATACGGCGAGTTCCTGATCCAATCCCTTCTTCTTTGACAATCTTGAAGAGTCCAATCTCAGAAGTGTTGCCAACGTGGGTACCACCACAAAGCTCGATAGAGTAGTCACCAATAGTAACAACACGGACTTCTTTTCCGTATTTCTCACCAAAGAGGGCCATCGCTCCCATTTCCTTGGCAGTGTCAATATCCGTTTCAACTGTCTTAACTTCAAGAGCTTCCCAAATTTTCTCGTTGACTTGCTGTTCAATCGCACGCAATTCTTCAGCAGTTACTGCTTGGAAATGCGTAAAGTCAAAGCGAAGGAATTCAACTTCGTTAAGAGATCCTGCTTGTGTTGCATGGTTTCCAAGGATATTGTGAAGGGCAGCGTGAAGCAAGTGAGTCGCAGTGTGGTTTTTCATGACACGGTGACGACGATTTGTATCGATTGCCAAGGTATATTCTTGGTTCAAGGCAAGCGGTGCAAGGACGTCAACAGTGTGAAGAGCTTGTCCGTTTGGAGCTTTTTGAACATTAGTCACAGTAGCCACGACCTTACCTGACTCATCCAAGATTTGTCCGTGGTCAGCTACCTGTCCACCCATTTCAGCGTAGAATGGCGTTTCCGCAAAGATAAGAGAGGCAGTTCCTTCAGATACAGCTTCTACTTCTGCATTGTCAGCCACAATAGCTACTAATTTAGAAGACAATTGAGATTCTTCATAGTTAAAGCGGCTTTCCACTGTGATGTTTTGAAGGGTTTCATTTTGCATACCCATTGAGCCGCCCTTGACAGCTGACGCACGCGCGCGTTCTTGCTGTTCTTTCATGGCTGCTTCAAAACCTTCACGGTCTACAGTCATACCAGCTTCTTCAGCGATTTCTTCAGTCAGTTCAACTGGGAATCCATAAGTATCATAAAGTTTAAAGACATCTGAACCAGCGATAACAGATTGACCTTTTTCTTTCAAGTCTGCTACGATACCTTGGGCAAAGTGTTGACCTGAGTGAAGGGTACGAGCAAATGATTCTTCTTCGCTCTTAACGATTTTCTCAATAAAGTCACGTTTTTCAAGCACTTCTGGGTAGTAGCTTTCCATGATTTTTCCAACAGTTGGAACGAGTTTGTAAAGGAAAGGCTCGTTGATTCCTAGTTTTTGACCATGCATAGAAGCACGACGGAGAAGACGACGAAGGACGTAACCACGACCTTCATTTCCAGGAAGGGCACCATCACCGATGGCAAATGAAAGTGAACGGATGTGGTCAGCGATGACCTTGAAGCTCATGTTGTCGCCATCTTGGTCATAAACCTTAGCAGACAATTTCTCCACTTCACGAATGATCGGCATGAAGAGGTCTGTTTCAAAGTTAGTCTTAGCACCTTGGATAACCGCTACCAAACGCTCCAAACCAGCGCCCGTATCAATGTTCTTGTGTGGTAATTCCTTGTATTCGCTACGAGGAACAGCAGGGTCTGCGTTAAATTGTGACAAAACGATGTTCCAGATTTCGATATAGCGGTCGTTTTCAATATCTTCTGCAAGTAAACGAATACCGATATTTTCCGGGTCAAAAGTTTCTCCACGGTCAAAGAAAATCTCTGTATCAGGTCCAGAAGGTCCCGCACCGATTTCCCAGAAGTTATCCTCGATTGGAATCAAATGACTTGGATCCACTCCCACTTCAATCCAGCGGTTGTATGAATCTTTATCAGCTGGATAGTAGGTCATGTAAAGTTTTTCAGCTGGGAAGTCAAACCATTCAGGGCTTGTCAAAAGCTCATAAGCCCAAGTGATAGCTTCATCACGGAAGTAATCACCGATAGAGAAGTTCCCCAACATTTCAAACATGGTATGGTGACGTGCAGTCTTCCCTACGTTTTCGATGTCGTTGGTACGGATGGCTTTTTGGGCATTGGTAATACGTGGATTTTCAGGGATAATGGTCCCGTCAAAGTATTTCTTAAGGGTTGCTACCCCAGAGTTGATCCACAAAAGAGTTGGGTCATTTACAGGAACCAAACTCACTGATGGTTCTACAGAGTGACCTTTGGTCGCCCAGAAATCAAGCCACATTTGGCGTACTTGTGCACTAGATAGTTGTTTCATATTGTCTCCTTATTACTTATTTAATGTGATTGGCTTTCCAGCATTTCCACATAGTCAATCGCGACACAGAGGGAAATGACTAGGTCTGCATAAGCATCCTCAAGAACCGTTACGGTATAGGTAGAGGTCAGATGGAAGAGTTCTTTCTTGATTTCCGCAATCAACTGATCGCGATCATCCAGCAATTTGAAATTCAAATCCCAGATATTGCCCTCGATACGAAGACCTAGATTATCAAACTCATACTTATCTCGCCAGAAGGTCAACTTCTTACGAATGACAAAACTCGATCCATCCTGAAGCTGAATCTCAAAACGAGGAAGTAGGGTCAAGATTTCTTTACTAATCTGACTGACCTGTTTACCATTAGCATCATAGATGGTAAAAGTTTTGGGAATCTTAAAAAATGATCCCTCTACCTGATAGGCAATTTCTCCCCTGTCATCCTTGATAGCGAAACGTTCGCCTCCAAGACGAAACTTTTGTTTGACAAGAAATGTTTTCATCAACACCTCCAAAAATCAAAAGACAAGCTCATATCACGAAGGGCGAAAAACCGCGGTACCACCTTCATTCAATGAACTTGTCATTCTCTTATTCTTATGCAATTGTATGATTGAGTAGCATGACTTCCTAGCTTAGATGGCTCGCAGCACCGCCATTTCTCTGGACTAAGACAACTGAAAATCAATTCTCAACTTTCTTATTATATCGTTTTTTTAAGTTTGCGTCAACTGGAAATCATTCTAACAATCAGCATGTGTTAGCCATAAGTTAGCTTTATAAATTAACCTCTCAATTTATCTAGATCTACTTTGTGATGTTTGATGAGTTTTAGGCTTATAAATTGAAATTTTAACTCGTGTACGTTTCAAATCAAACTTCTCGTCTGGTTTGGGAATTTGATCAACTACGCTTCCTTCAGAAGTCCCCTCAGGCGCACTAGAAACTTCTACTATTTCAATATTAGCTTCTTTAACACCAACAATCTGTTTTAAATTATTTTTTGTAAACTCTAAACTTGAACCTGCATAATTTGGCATTGTAGCTCTAGTTCGTTCTTTTGCAACAGTCAAAATAATATCTGATGAATCATTCAAATCATATAAAGTTCCCTCCGACAAACTCTGACGTAAAATTGTACCAGGAGAATATTCATCACTTTCTTCTTCCTCAACTTTTATATGATTCTCGGCAATTTTTCTACTCTTCAATTCTGATATAGCATCAGATTTACTTAAACCAATAAGGTTTCCAATATATACTTTTGTAGCCTGTGGTCTAGAAGAGACAGAACTTGTTGATGAAGTTTGTTTATCTTTAGATTTATTTCCACCAAGAGAAGCTTGCTTTATAGAACTTGTGGAGGTTTCTGAATTAGATGATTGAGTTGATTGATTAGTACTGTTATGAGATGATTTAGATTTGCTCATAACTATAAAAAAAGTTCCAATTATAACTAATAAAAGTAAGCTTATAGCTATACCTAGAAACCACTTTATTCTATTGATTTTTTCTCGATGACGCTTTGCTAATTCTTCCTGTTCTTTTTGTCTTTCTTTTTCAAGAAGATATTGATTATACTCCGTTTCTGCTTCTGCTAAGAGTATCTGAATTCTCCCTCTCTCATCTTCAGTTTCAGCTTGGGCCCACAGTTTTTTTAAATCAAATATATTATCTTTAAATTGTTGCTCCTTACGTAATTCTAACTCTCTTTGATGTCGAGATTCCTCATTCCATTGCCTCTGACGTTCTAACTCATTTCTCTCTTGTAATGTCTTATTCTGCTTCCAAACAAGACGATTTTGTTCTTGTTGCTCCCATCTTTGTTGTTCTAGCAAATTATTTTGTCTTCTTAATTCTTGATTTCGTTCTGCATCTCGAAAATCTCTTTCCCAATTATTCAAACTATTTATACCTCCTCCTAATTGGCATTATAGCCATGTTCTTTAGATTTTAATACTTTCTTCCAATATCGTTCACGTTGAAGTGCCTTTTGCTTTCCAACTTCATTCTTTGGAAAAATCTCTAATAAACTATATTGAAAATACTTTTTAATATAACTGATTCCATATTTTTCGACTATTTCACATAATCTTTTATTCGGATAACGATTTTCTTCCATTTCGGATTTATCATAGCCTTCACTTAAGTACGTAGACCATCTTCCGTAAACCCCATTATCTCCATAAGCAGAACCTACATAGAGCTTTCCTGTCTTAGCATCAGTAATAACATAAACACCATAAACAGCTGATAGATATTGTCTCCAAGAACTATTTGCCCAATTTTTCTTTAATTCTTGATAAGAAAATGAGATATTTTCATAACCTGGAAAATGAGACGTTTGATTAAAATAGGAAATACTGCTTACAGATTCTACTACAACTGATTCAATTATTTTAGGATTAACATAAAACCATGATTGACCTGTATTAGTATGATTAACCAAAACCTTTTCTATAAACTTATCATACTCTTTTAATCGTTCAGCTAAAGCGAACTTAACATGATGTTTCCCATAGGTCACTTGCTTTATCTGACTATTCGTTTCTTTTATAAGATAGGCACCAACAAAGAGCCATTTATGATACTCCACTTCTATAAATTGAAACTGAATTTCGTTTCTACGATTTCGACTTTTTTTATCTGAACCATTACTTAAAATCCATGGCAAAAAATCTTCAGAGCCACTGATATAATCATCAACAAAACTATAATCATCCCAATTCTTGTTAAATCGTAACTTAATACGATACCCTTTATACTCCGATTGTGACAATAACTCATTAAATCTAAAAATATCCTTCAAATATATCTTTTCTATATTGTATTCCGCTTTTATTTATATGGAGAATTTTGCATAATCTCTCTCCTATATCATTATACAGAAGGTGTTAATAACGGTCAAGAGCTTAAATATTTTTTCAAAAGTTTATTAAGAATTGAATTTTTCAATTTCATACTGACACTTCCATCTGATTCAAAAAAACGAACCAGCTTGACTGATTCGTTTCGTGACTGCTAACTCCTACTTCCGATACATTTTAAATTGTAGGAAGAGGTCGCTATATTTTCCTGTCCATTTATGGTCAAATTTCTCATAAACTTCTAGGTGTTTCATGGTTTCAGCATCTGGATAGAAGGCCTTGTCTTCTTTTTTCTCCTCTGGGAGCAATTCCTTAGCTGGTAGGTTTGGTGTTGAATAGCCAACATACTCTGCATTTTTAAGAGCATTTTCGGGTTTCAACATAAAGTTGATAAATGCATAGGCTGCGTCTTGGTTTTTGACTGTTTTGGGAATGACCATATTGTCAAACCAAAGGTTGCTGGCCTCTGTCGGTACCACATAGCGTAGATTTTCATTTTTTTCTAGCATTTGGCTGGCTTCACCAGAGAAGGTCACGCCGATAGCAGCGTTGTTCTGAATCATGTAGCCCTTCATCTCGTCGGCAACGATGGCCTTGATATTTGGAGTCAACTTGTAGAGCTTATCCACTGTCTCTTCCAACTGCTGGGGATCCTTGGAGTTGAGGCTGTAACCAAGCGAGTTAAGCCCGAGTCCCAATACCTCACGCGCCCCATCAAAGAGCATGATAGAGTTCTTATACTCTGGCTTCCAAAGGTCATCCCAATGCTCAGGCGCTTCATCTACCATGGTTTCATTGTAGACAATTCCTAAGGTTCCCCAGAAGTAAGGGATGGAGAATTTATTACCTGGGTCAAAGGACTGGTTGAGAAACTCTGATCCGATATTTTCAAGACCTTCAAGTTTTGAATAGTCAAGCGGTACCAAGAGGTCTTCGTCCTTCATCTTGTTAATCATGTATTCACTAGGAATGGCAATGTCGTAGGTCGTTCCACCCTGCTTGATCTTGGTATACATGGCTTCGTTGGAGTCAAAGGTCTCGTACTGGACTTGGATACCTGTTTCTTCTGTGAATTGCTCCAAGAGTTCTGGATCGATATAGTCCCCCCAGTTGTAGATAACCAGTTTTTGACTATCTCGGCTATTGATTTTACTATCTAGATGCGTCGCAATTCCCCACAAGACCAGGATAATCGCTGCAATTCCTGCTAAAAATGAATAGAGTTTTTTCATGCTTGCTCCTCCTTCTCACGTGAGATAAAGTAATATCCAACCACTAGGATAATACTAAAGAGAAAGACAAGGGCAGAAAGGGCATTGATTTCTAGCGAAATCCCCTTACGAGCACGAGAATAAATCTCGACGGACAGGGTTGAAAAGCCATTTCCCGTTACAAAGAAGGTCACAGCAAAGTCATCTAGCGAATAGGTGAAAGCCATGAAATAACCTGCAATGATAGACGGAGTCAGGTAAGGAAGCATGATTTCCTTGAACATCTGAAATTGACTGGCTCCCAGGTCATAGGCCGCATGAATCATGTCGCCGTTCATTTCCTTGAGACGAGGCAAAACCATCAAGACCACGATAGGAATAGAGAAGGCCACGTGACTAGATAGAACGGTCAAAAAGCCAAGTGAAAACTTGAGTTGGGTAAAGAGAATCAAGAAGCTGGCACCAATCATAACGTCAGGCGCAACCATGAGGATATTATTGAGTGATAGAAAGGCTTCCTGGTATTTCTTACGAGACTGGTAGATGTAAATGGCACCAAAAGTCCCGATAATGGTCGCTATCAAGGCTGACAGAAAGGCCAAGAAAAAGGTCTGAGTCACAATCAACATGAGGCGACCATCGCCAAACATGGTTTTAAAATGGCTCAAGCTAAAGCCTGTAAAGCTATTCATGTCGTTGCCTGCATTAAAGGCATAGCCAATCAGGTAAAAAATCGGCAGGTAGAGGACAAGAAAGACCAGTCCCAGATAAAGGTTGGCAAATTTTTTCATCGTTCTCTCCTTTCCTTAGTCACCCACATGGTGATGAACATGGTCAGGATAAGAATCACACCGATGGTAGAACCCATTCCATAGTTGTCATTGGTCAGGAAGTTTTGCTCAATAGCCGTTCCCAGCGTGATAACGCGGTTACCACCAATCAAACGTGTCAGCATGAAGAGGCTCAAACTAGGGATAAAGACCGACTGAACCCCACTTCGCACACCATTCATCGATAGAGGAAAGATGACATGGCGGAAGGTTTCCCACTTGGTCGCACCGAGGTCATAGCTGGCATTGATGAGGTTGTTATCCATATCGTCCAAGACATTAAAAATCGGCAAAATCATAAAGGGAAGCTCGATATAGCTTGCGACAAAGATAAAGGAGAAATCAGTAAAGAGCAACTGCTGCGAACCGATTCCGATAAATTCCAAGAATTGGTTAATAGAGCCATTCTGACCAAAAATCCCGATAAAGGCGTAGGCCTTGAGGAGCAAATTGATCCAAGTTGGCAGAATAATCAGCATGAGCCAGAGTTGACGGTGCTTGAGGCGGGTCAAAAAGAGGGCTGTTGGATAGCTGATAAGGAGGGTTACAAAGGTCACAATTCCTGCATAAAGCACAGAGTTGAAACTCATTTTGAGATAGGTCAAGTTTTGTGACGCAAAGTAAGATTTATAATTTTCTAAACTGAACTGTCCTTCGATGTTGAAAAAGGATTGACCAAAAATCAAGACCAAGGGTGCCAACACAAAGAGGGCAATCCAGAGCATGTAGGGCACTACAAAGAGTTTAGAGCTTGTTTTCTTCATCTCTTTCCTCCTCGATTGCATTGATCAGACCTGCTTCTTGCTCTTCGATTTCCACGTACTCTTCGATACGGGCATCAAACTCTTCTTCGGTTTCGTTGAGACGCATGATGTGGATGTCTTCTGGTTCAAAGTCCAGACCGATTTCCTCACCCACGATGGCCTTACGAGTCGAGTGAATCATCCATTCATTTCCTAGTTCGTCATAGGCGATAATCTCATAGTGAACCCCACGGAAGAGCTGAGTATCAACCTTAACTTGGAGCTTGCCTTCTTCAGGAAGAGTAATGCGCAAGTCTTCTGGACGAATGACGACTTCGACTGGTTCATTTGGCTTCATCCCACCATCGACCGCTTCAAAGCGTTTGCCGTTAAACTCAACCAAGTAGTCCTCAATCATGGTACCTGGCAAGATGTTTGACTCACCAATAAAGGTGGCAACAAAGTGGTTGATTGGCTCATCATAGATATCCACAGGTGTTCCAGACTGGACAATCTCGCCATCATTCATAACGAAAATCCAGTCACTCATGGCAAGAGCTTCTTCCTGATCGTGGGTGACAAAGACGAAGGTAATGCCCAATCGTTGTTGCAGTTCACGGAGTTCGTACTGCATGTCTGTTCTTAATTTCAAGTCCAGCGCTGATAAGGGCTCATCCAACAAAACCACACGGGGTTGGTTGATGATGGCACGGGCAATAGCCACACGCTGACGTTGTCCTCCAGAGAGTTTACGGATGGAACGTTTTTCATAACCTTCCAACTGAACCATCTTGAGAACTTCTGCTACACGCTGCTCGATTTCTTTCTTATCAATTTTACGCAAGCGGAGCGGAAAGGCAACATTTTCAAACACATTCATATGTGGGAACAAGGCATAAGATTGGAAGACCGTATGGACGTCTCGCTTGTTGGTTGGGATATCATTGATACGGACACCGTCTAGCATGATATCTCCTGTCGTCGCATCCAGTAAACCTGCAATAATATTTAGGATAGTTGATTTCCCTGAACCAGATGCTCCTAAAAGGGTGTAAAACTTCCCTTCTTCCAACTCAAAGTTGATGTCTTTGAGAACCTTGGTGTTGCTGTCTTCAAAAACTTTAGAGACGTTTTTGAATTCGATAATTGGTTTTTTCAATTGGCATAAATTCCTTCTTTTTCATAGATTAACAGATCAGGGCTCTGTCAGGCTGCCACTACCTCTTGCAGGGAGTAAAACCACCTGCATACATCTTCGCTACCGATAGGCTTTCACCCCCTTTCCATGACATAGCAGCAGCTTTTCAACTACAGCTTCCTACTTGCTTTCACCCAAGATACGAACTTCTCTCTCAAGTGTAACACCTGAGTGCTCCTTGACTTTTTCAATCACAGACTCAATCAAGTCCTCGTAGTCTTTGGCCGTTCCGTCTGCGACATTGATCATAAATCCTGCGTGCTTTTCAGACACTTCTACACCACCGATACGATAGCCTTTCAAGCCGGCTTCTGAAATTAATTGACCTGCAAAATGCCCTACTGGACGTTTAAAGACCGAACCACAAGATGGGTATTCTAAAGGTTGTTTAAGTTCACGTAGATGCGTCAAGCGTTCCATTTCTTGCTTGATGACCTGATGGTTTCCTGGAGCTAGGGCAAATTTAGCTGACAAGACAACTGCACCAGACTCCTGAATAGCTGAATGGCGGTAACCAAAAGCCAAGTCCTTGGCAGACAGAGTCTCGATTTCTCCATCCTTGGTCAAAACCTTACAAGACTGCAAGATGTGGGCAATCTCGCCACCATAGGCACCCGCATTCATAAAGACAGCTCCACCAACACTCCCAGGAATGCCACAAGCAAACTCAAAACCAGTCAAACTATGGCGCAGGGCAATGCGAGTTGTTTCAATCAAGTTGGCACCAGCTTCTGCTTCGATGGTATAGCCATCAACCGAAACATTATTGAGCTTGTCACACAAGATGACAAATCCACGAATTCCACCATCGCGAACGATGATGTTGCTGGCATTTCCAAGAACCATCCAAGGGATATTTTCTTGATTGGCAAATTTAACAACGCGCGCCAACTCAAAACGATTTCGTGGAAAGACCAGATAATCAGCCTCTCCACCTACTTTTGTATAACTATAGCTATGCAAGGGTTCCTTAAAACGGATATCAATTCCTTCTAAGATTTCAAGCATTTTTTCTCTTACAGACATGTCACTCTTCCTTTTACAAAATTCATCCCATTATACCATTTTTAGAGACATTTGACGACCATAAAAATACCTTGTTTGGATTTTGCACAAAAAAAGAGGTTTCCCTCTTTTCTTATGATTTTTTACAAAAGATTGCCTTGGTTCCATAGGCAACCAGAACGAGCTCAAGTGCTAGGATCACTTCAACCAAGACTGGATTTGTCAACCAGCCAATTTGGGCTAGAGATGGAGCCAGGTCAAAGAAGGCATGTAGCCCATAGGCTGCTAGAAGATAAATCCATTTCTTCTGGCGAACAGCTTGGTAAACCCAAACAGTCAACAGCAATTGGAATCCTAGAGCCAAAATCCGTTCAAATCCAAGCAAATAAATCTGCCAGACTGATAGCGACTGAATAGTTTTCAACATATTTTCAGACAGCAATTGCATGACCTGTGGATTTTGCGTTTGAACTGCCGAAAGCACGATGTAAAGATTAATCAAACTAGTAAGACCCAGGAAAATCAATTCCAAGCCACCATGCCCCAATCCATAAGCCAAGGCATCTGCCTTTTCCAAACTTCTCTTTTTCTCCAACCATTTAAAGAAAATAAGGCGAGCAGTTTCCTCAAAAAATGCTGCCATGGCTAGTCCATAGAGGATATAGACAAGCGGATGGTCTTGCAAGAGGGCAATACTGCCGTCTTTTTGAGGATGCAAAACCAAGATATGCACCAGTTTTTCTAAAATCTGTGAAGAGACAAAGAAGGCAACAGCCCCCAAGCCCAAGACAGCTAGATTAATCTGGTATTTCTTTTTTGCATACCAAATACTTCCTAGCAAGAAAGCTAGTAATAGCACCATGGTAATGATAATATGAGTGGTCATTTTCTTCTCCTATTCTGCCTTTTCAATATCTTTTCTCATCTCGTCAACATTGAACTTAGCAAACAAGTATTGACGATCTTGGACTGGGAAACGTTGATCCAACTGATCAACTGCTCCCACCTCGATAATGCCTTCCTTGATAACAAAGTCCATGACATGTCCACCGAAAGTCAAATCATCTGAGATGAAGTGCAGATGGTAGCCTGCCACACTGACTCCATGGAAAATCTCTGGCGTCCAGAAACCAACGATGGTTCCCACCACATTGTCACGACTATATTCCGGTTGATGGGTTGCGACATCAGCAAACTTGGTATCTGGTGTCGACTTAGGAATCATGCGCACATGCATATGTGAAAATTCCCCCCGAATCTTGATAGAGCGGAAAAGATTTTCCCCATCATAATAAGACTCGATTCGCTCTTCCAATTCCTTGTCTGTCATCTCAAAGCGCTGGCGGAAAATGACCTCTGCCTGATGCGGTACCACTGCAGCGTAAGGAATAAGGGCATCTGGTGACACTTCCACAATTTCTGGTTGCTCTCCTGACCCCTTGGCCTGATAAGCCTTTCCATCCAAGACAATCAATTCTCCATCAATAGAATCCAAGGTTCCCAAGCCAAGATCACCATGCTCTAGCAATTCTCCCACTGTCATGGTACCACCATAAAGGCCGGCCATCAAGGCTCCAAGGGTATTGTATTGAAATAATTTCACTGGTTCCTGCACGTTCTTATCCATTCACTTTCTTGTCTGTTATTCTATAAATCTTACTCCTAAGTATACCACATTTGCCCCTAGATGTGAACGAGAGAAACACTCTAAACATTGCCAAGAAGGAAAAAAAAAGGTACAATGTAACAAAATCAAGGGAGGTCTGGAATGAAGAAACAAAGTAAGTACCAAGAGGTCGTTTCCTATCTGAAAAATAGTATCGAGTCTGGACGCTTTCCGACGGGAAGCCGCCTGCCTTCTATCCGTCAACTAAGCCTTGACTTCCACTGTAGCAAGGACACCATTCAGCGAGCCTTGTTGGAATTACGGCACGAACAATACCTTTATGCCAAGCCCCAAAGTGGCTACTATGTCCTAGAACAAGGGCAACACCAGGACCTAGAAATCGAGGTTACGGACGAACATGCCAGCGCCTATGATGATTTCCGACTCTGTGTCAATGAAACCTTGATTGGCCGAGAAAACTACCTCTTTAACTACTATGATAACCAAGAAGGTTTAGAAGACCTGAGACAGTCCATTCATAAACTCCTCTTTGACCAAGCCCTCTACTGCAAGACTGACCAACTAGTACTGACTTCTGGAACCCAACAAGCCTTGTTTATCCTCTCTCAAATATCCTTTCCTAGCCAAGCCAAGGAAATCTTGGTAGAACAACCGACCTACCATCGGATGAATCGCCTCTTGATTGCTCAAGGCTTGGACTATCAAACGATTGAACGAGGCATTGAAGGGATTGACTTGGAGGAGCTGGAAGGTCACTTCAAAACAGGAAAAATTAAACTTTTCTACACCATTCCTCGTTTTCACTATCCTCTGGGGCATTCCTATTCTGAGCAGGACAAACGAGCCATTCTTGACTTAGCAGCCAAGTATGGTGTTTATATCGTAGAGGACGATTATTTGGGAGATTTGGACTCCAAGAAGGGCCAGACCTTCCACTATCTGGATACAGAGGAGCGGGTCATTTACATCAAGTCCTTCTCAACCAGCCTCTTTCCAGCCCTGCGGATAACGGCACTCATTCTGCCAAATGCTATCAAGGAAGCCTTTGTAGCCTACAAAAATATCCTAGACTACGACAGCAACCTCATCATGCAAAAGGCCCTGTCACTCTATATTGACAGTCAATTGTTTGAAAAAAATCGTCTAGCTCGCTTGGCCAATCAGGAAGCTTACCAGAAGCAAATCGAGGAAAGGTTAGCTAAATTGACTTGCCCCCTTCCTCATTTCCCTCTACACGATGGTTTATTGCTAGACCTGAGACCGTACCCTAAAATTGCCAGTCTCAAACACAGCCAACTGGGCTTGGACTTCTTTGAGGAGGCTTACTTGGATACCTGCCCTTATCAATTTACCAAGGTGTCCTTAGACAATCTGGAAAATGTTTTAAACTATTTAAAAGCAGAATTGGAATGACTTCCAACTCTGCTTTTTTCTTATTGCTCAACTTCTGTTAGAGTTGCCGCTTTTTCAAGATATTTTTGGTAAGTACCATCATCCTTGAGTTTTTGGATGATCTTGTCCACCACTTCTTTCAAATCAGCACTATTTTTTCTAAGGGCAACGGCATTGGCTTCGCCATCCTTCATCTTCAAGCTGACAGTTGCGACAGCTAGGTCGGCGTTTTTAGCAGCATAGCTAAGAGCAACAGGCTCATCCATATGAACAGCATCTACTTTTCCAGCCTGCAATTCATTGACAGCTTCACCCATATTGGTTAGGGAAGTCAATTGAGCTTTTGGCAATTGTTCCTTGACCATAGACTCTGGAACAGTCCCTTTTTGCGCTGCAATATTGGCACTTTCTAGGCTAGTTAAATCCTTGTATTTTTCTACATCAGCCTTACGAACCAAGAAACTAATCTTGTTTTCATAGTAAGGAATTGAAAAGTCAAAGACTTCTTTTCTCTCGTCAGTAGCGCTAATTCCCGCAACTGCTAGGTCAGCCTTACCAGTTTGAAGACTGGTCAAAACATTGTCAAAACTCATGCTTGAGATTTCCAACTTAACCCCAAGTTCATCAGCGATAGCTTGGGCCATGTCAATATCCGCACCAACAACCTGATTTTTTCCGTCAACCAAGGCTTGGAATTCAAAAGGTGCATAGTCAGGACTAGTCGCTACAACCAATTTCCCCTTTTGCTTAATGGCCTCAACAGCTGACTGAGAACCATTAGAACCCGACTGGCAAGCTACTAAGAAAAAACTTGCAATAAAACTACATAAAACAAATATCCATTTTTTTGATTTCATAAATAAACAACCTCTCTGTTAATTTTGTATAATTATAACGCTATCCAAGATACTTGTCAAGCATTTTTTGAATTTTTATCTTAAAAATATTTTTTTCATTCAATAAAAGGAGCTATCAGTTGATTTCAAGCTCCTTTTTATACAGAATGAACCTATTTTATAGTTCGACAATCTTACCTGTTTCAAAGTAAACAACCCATTCACAGATATTCTTGGCATAGTCTCCAATGCGTTCCAAGAAAGCAATCACTTGGAAATAATCACGACCTGTAACGATGGCATCTGGATTTTTCTTGATTTCTTCTGTAGCCAACTCACGAATGCTATCAAAGTAATGGTTGATTTTTTCGTCCATAGCTGCTACTTCATAGGCCTGATCAACTGAACCATTGAGATAGAGTTCCAGGACTGCTTCGACGAAGTTCTTGACATCGCGACCCATTCTCTTGATTTCTTCTTCAACAGCAGGGATACGTTGTTCCCCCTTCATGCGAATTGCTGCTTTAGCAATAGAAACAGCATGGTCACCCATACGTTCCAAGTCAGATACAGCTTTCAAGACGGTTAGAACGGTACGCAAGTCTTGAGAAACGGGTTGTTGAAGGGCAATCATTTCAAATGATTTCTTCTCCAACTTCACTTCGTATTCGTTTACTTCTGCATCGTCTTCGATGACTTCCTTGGCCAAATCACGGTCATGCGTAACAAAGGCACGCACTGTACGATTGATTTGGGATAGCACTTCCTGTCCCATAGCATAGAACTGGTTGTGCAATTTCTCCAAATCTTCTTCAAATTGAGAACGTAACATCATTTATCTCCTTATCCAAATTTTCCTGAAATATAATCTTCTGTTTCCTTGTGTTGTGGGTTGAGGAACATCTTCTTGGTATCATTAAACTCAATCAAATCTCCATCTAGGAAAAATCCTGTCTTGTCAGAGATACGAGAAGCTTGTTGCATGGAACGCGTAACCAAGAGCATGGTGTATTTATCTTTTAGCCCATACAAGGTTTCCTCAATCTTCCCAGCAGAGATAGGATCCAAGGCTGAAGTAGGTTCATCCAAGAGAATGATTTTAGGACTGGTTGCCAAGACGCGGGCAACACAGACACGTTGCTGTTGTCCACCTGAAAGGCCAATAGCTGAATCATGAAGGCGGTCCTTAACTTCATCCCAGATAGAAGCTCGTTGCAAGGCTTTTTCCACAGCTTCATCCAGAACTTGCTTGTCCTTCACTCCATTGATACGAAGCCCGTAGACAACATTTTCGTAGATAGACATTGGGAAAGGGTTTGGTTGTTGGAAAACCATACCGATTTCCTTACGCAATTCAACCGTATCGGTGCGGGGGCTGTAGATATTGTGACCATTATAGACTACTGATCCCGTTGTTGTCACCTCTGGATTGAGATCACCCATGCGGTTGATAGCCTTGAGGAGGGTTGACTTCCCTGATCCAGATGGACCAATCAAGGCTGTAATTTCCTTAGGTTGGAAAGATAGGGAAACACTATTCAAGGCCTTCTTTTGATTGTAGTAAACGGACAGGTCTGACACCTGTAAAATCGCTTCTGTCATACTGTTTCCTTTCTATCCAAAGTGTCCTGTTACGTAGTCATTGGTTGACTGTAGTTTGGCATTTTGGAAAATATTAGACGTCTTATCATACTCAATCAAGTCACCCAAGTAGAAAAATCCTGTATAATCACTAGCACGTGCAGCCTGTTGCATACTGTGGGTCACAATGATGATGGTGAAGTCCTTCTTCAATTCCAGCATAGTTTCTTCCAGCTGGGCTGTCGCAATGGGATCCAAAGCTGACGCAGGCTCATCCATCAAAAGGATATCTGGTTTAACAGAAATGGCACGAGCGATACAGAGACGTTGCTGCTGACCACCTGATAGCGTCAAGGCTGACTTATGCAAATCGTCTTTGACCTGGTCCCAAAGGGCAGTCTGACGAAGAGAAGTTTCCACAATTTCATCCAAGACTTGCTTGTCCTTAACTCCTGCACGTTCATGAGCAAAAGTGATATTGCGGTAAATAGACTTGGCAAAGGGATTTGGTCGTTGGAAGACCATCCCGATGTGCTTACGCATCTCATAAACATTGATTTCTGGACGGTTAACGTCAATTCCTTGATAGAGGATTTGACCTGTTACCTTGGCAATATCAATCGTATCATTCATCCGATTGAGGCTGCGGAGGTAGGTTGATTTTCCTGATCCAGATGGGCCAATTAAGGCTGTGATTTTATTTTTTTCAAATTGCATATCGATGCCCTTGATGGATTCTTTTTTACCGTAGTAAACATGTAAATCCTTAGTAGAGAGGGCCACTTTCTCTTCAGGAAAGGTGATGATATGCTTTTCATCCCAATTATATTTTGACATGGCTTCTCCTTTAGGCAGCGGTTAATTTCTTATGTAGGTAGCTTCCGAGTTTACGGGCTCCAAAGTTAAAGATGAGGATAAAGATGAGGAGCACGGCAGCAGAACCTGCTGACACAATGGTCCCATCAGGAATAGTTCCTTCGCTATTGACTTTCCAGATGTGGACAGCCAAGGTTTCTGCTTGACGGAAGATAGAGATTGGGCTCGTCACACTGAGAATATTCCAGTTAGACCAGTCAAGGGCTGGAGCAGATTGTCCTGCTGTATAAATAAGAGCTGCTGCCTCACCAAAGATACGACCAGAAGCTAAGACGACCCCAGTCACAATACCTGGAAGGGCTTCTGGAATGACCACATGGACCACAGTCTCCCAACGAGAAATTCCTAGAGCCAAGCCAGCCTCACGTTGCGTATGGTGAACGTGTTTCAAACTGTCCTCAACATTTCGAGTCATTTGAGGCAAGTTAAAGACTGTCAAGGCCAAGGCACCTGAAATGATTGAAAATCCATACTCAAACTGAACTACAAAAATTAAGTAACCAAAGAGACCAACAACCACAGATGGCAATGAAGACAAAATCTCAATACAGGTTCTGACAAAATTTGTCACAGGACCTTTTTTGGCATATTCAGCTAGAAAAATCCCAGCTCCCATAGACAAGGGTACAGAGATAATCAAGGTGATGACTAGAAGGAAGAAGGAATTATAGAGCTGAATTCCAATCCCCCCACCTGCTTGGTAAGAAGATGATTTGCCAGTCAAGAAAGACCAAGAGATGTGGGGCAAACCACGAACCAAGATATAGAGAATCAAGGATGCCAAGATGGCAACGATAATTCCTGCAATCGAGTAGAGGACAGCTGTTGCAATTTTATCTAATTTCTTAGCGTGCATAGTTTTTCTTTCCTCTTTCTTTCGTAATCAATTTAATCACACTGTTGAAGGCCAAACTCATCAAAAGCAAGACTAAGGCCAGTGACCAGAGAACGTTATTGTCAACGGTTCCCATAACGGTATTTCCGATACCCATGGTCAAGACAGAGGTTAAGGTCGCAGCAGGTGTTGTTAGTGAAGTCGGGACAACGGCTGAGTTTCCGACCACCATCTGAATGGCCAAGGCCTCACCAAAGGCACGCGCCATCCCAAAGACCACTGCGGTGAAAATCCCTGAACGCGCTGCCTTCAAGGTCACGCGCCAGATGGTTTGCCAACGAGTGGCCCCCATAGCCAAACTAGCTTCGCGGTAGTGACGAGGTACAGCACGCAAGCTATCGGTTGTCATAAAGGTTACCGTCGGTAAAATCATGACAAAGAGAACGAAAATCCCTGACAAAATTCCAAAACCAGTTCCACCAAAGACACTACGGACAAAAGGAACTACGACCTGCAAACCGATAAATCCATACACGACTGAAGGAATCCCAACTAGCAATTCAATGGCTGGTTGCAAGATTTTTGCACCCTTTGGTGAGACTTCTGTCATAAAGACTGCCGCACCGATGGCAAAAGGAGTTGCGATAAGGGCTGATAGGATTGTGACAATAAAGGAACCCAAAATCATGGGAAGGGCACCAAATTGTTTACCTGAAGGATTCCAAGTTTGTCCAAAAAGGAAATCAAAGATATTGACCCCATTGACAAAGAAGGTCGACAAGCCTTTTTGGGCTACGAAAATCAAAATCATGGCCACAATGATAACAATCAAAGACAGACAGGCAAAGGTCAAGCCTTTTCCTAGTTTCTCTAGACGAGAGTTCTTTGAGGGAGAAAGTAATTTTTTAGCTAATTCTTCTTGATTCATTAGTGACTCCCTTCTAGTGCTGTCACTGTTCCTACAGCATCTTTTTCAACCTTCATTTCCTTAACAGAAATATAACCCATCCCCTTAACGATTCCGCTTTGCGCTTCATCAGAGAGAACAAAGTTGAGGAATTCTGCCACCAATTTATTTGGTTGACCTAGGGTGTACATGTGTTCATAAGACCACAAGGGCCAGTTATTGGTTGTAACATTTTCTGCAATCGGCTCATAGCCGTTCAACTTCATGCGTTTAACTGAGTCATCCACATAAGCAAAAGCTAGGTAAGAAATGGCTCCTGGTGTCTGGGAAACAATGTTTTTGACCATCCCATTTGAATCCTGTTCTTGACTCTGAATGGCAGATTGGCCATCCATGACAACACTATCAAAGGTTGCACGCGAACCAGAACTTGCCGCACGATTGATAATAGAAATGGCTAGGTCTTTGCCACCGACCTCTTTCCAGTTGGTTACTTGACCTGTAAAGATGCTACGGAGTTGTTCAGTTGTCAGATTCTCAACGTCAACTTCCTTGTTCACAATCACCGCCAAACCTGCTACAGCAACCTTGTGGTCCACTAGAGCAGAGGCGTTGATACCGTCTTTTTCCTCGGCAAATACGTCTGAATTTCCTACATCAACGGCTCCAGATTGAACCTGAGACAGACCTGTACCAGATCCTCCACCTTGGACGTTGACTGTTTTTCCAACGTGCAAAGAGCCGAATTCATCTGCTGCTGCTTCGACCAAGGGCTGAAGAGCCGTTGAACCAACAGCTGTCATGGATTCCCCACGATCAATCCAGCTAGCACATCCCGCCAAAGAACCTGCCAGCAAAAGAGCCGCAAGGGATAGAGCGAGTTTTTTCCTTTTTTTCACTGTTTTTCTCCTTGAAAATAATGGTGAATGCTGTGAATTTTTTCAACTATTTATTTATGTTTTTCTTTTGAAAATTGGGAGCCAACTGAAGTTCTTATACTCAATGAAAATCAAAGAGCAAACTAGGAAACTAGCCGCAGGCTGTACTTGAGTACGGCAAGGCGACGTTGACGCGGTTTGAATTTGATTTTCGAAGAGTATTAGCTTGGTTTAACTAGAAATTTGCTTAGTTACCTTCTCCACCAATTTTGACTTAAAATGAAAGACAATTTGAAAAAAATCCATACTTCCACTATAACATAGACAAGCTACTTTGACTAGCATTTTCACTTGAATCTGAGGCCTTTTGGAAAATAATTTTTCAAAACATTTCCAGTCACCTTAGCAAAACCCAAACCATTGCCCTGAACCAAAACTTGGTACCAACCATTTGGCAGACTTTCCTCAAGCTGAACAGTCTCTCCAGCCACATACTTTACAAACCCTTCTTGGTCAATTTCAACCGACTGCTTGATCTGACTCGGTTTCAAGGCTAAGCCAAGAGCAAAACTAGGTTCAAAACGTTTCTTCTTAAAGGTACCCAAATGCAGGCCATTGCGAGCTATCTTGAGTTTCCCTAAATCTGGTAAAAGTTCTGGTAAGAGATAAAGCTGGTCTCCAAAAGTCTGCAAGATTCCCGATAGATTAACTTTCAAGTGGTCTTGGGCAAATTCCTGCCACAAGGCAACTTGTTCTCGGCTGAGATTGCTCTTACTTGCCTTAAATTTAGGGGTTGGATTTTCACCCTTAAACTGTAGATGGGCTACAAACTGTCCCTCTCCCTTAAAATAATTAGGATACATCCGAGCCGTTTCTGGCAGGTCAATACCAGCTACCATTCCATTGATATGTTCAACTGGCAACAAATCAAAATCATACTCTTCCAACAACCAATTGACAACCTCTTCGTTTTCCTCAGGTGCCCAAGTGCAGGTCGAATAAACCAGACGGCCACCTTCAGCTAACATGGTCACTGCATCCTCCAGAATTTCTCTTTGCAAACTAGCACATTGGCTCGGATAATCTAAGCTCCAATAGTCCATAGCATCTGGCTGCTTACGAAACATCCCTTCACCAGAGCAAGGGGCATCAAGGACAATGAGGTCAAAATAGCCCTTAAAAACCTTGGCCAAGCGGTCAGCAGATTCATTGGTCACCACAACATTTGTCGCACCAAAGCGCTCCATATTTTCTACTAAAATCTTAGCCCGTTTGCTTGAAATTTCGTTGGAGACGAGAAGTCCTTCACCTGCTAAATAGGCTGCTAGCTGAGTTGATTTTCCACCCGGTGCAGCAGCCAAATCTAAAACCTTCATCCCAGGACTAGGCTGGGCTACCTGAGCCACCATTTGAGCAGCGGGTTCTTGCGAATAAACCAAACCAGTAGCATGCTCAGGCGATTTTCCTGAAACCTTCCCATATTGGCCCCAAGGTGTTTGAGGAATAGGATCAGAAAATGAAGCTTGGGCTTCTTTTAAAGGATTGATCCGAAAGGCCGAAACCGCTTCCTCCTCAAAAGAGGCAAGAAAATCTCTTGCCTCATCTCCTAGTATCTCTTCATATTTTTCAACAAATCCTTCTGGAAATTGCATTTAAGTTCTTTTCCTTTCATAAATATAGGACTGAATTTCCTCCTGCATCTCAAGAGGCACCATCATGACAGGCTGTCTGGTTTGAAAATCAGGAGTTTCACCAGAAAGAGTCACAACCCGATAGCCCAGACTTTCCCCTAAAATACTAGCGGCAGCATAATCCCATGGTTGCAGATAAGTGACATAGGTCAACAAACGCCCTGACAAAATCTTGGCAAAACTAATGGCCGCACTCCCATAGACACGTACACCGAGGACCGCTCGACTCAAATCAGCCAATCCCCATTCATTGGTTTCCAGCATGCCACTATTCCCTGCAATGAGAAAATCTCCAAGTGGTTTTGCTTTAAAGGGAGCTAGGGGCTTATCATTTCGGCAAACTGGAAATTCCCCACCACCGTGATAACAATCCCCTTTGACCACATCATAAATCAAGCCAAACTGCCCTTGACCATTTTCAAAATAAGCCATCATGACAGCGAAATCTTCCTGCTGGGCTACAAAGTTATTGGTACCATCAATAGGATCAATGACCCAAACCTTGCCCTCTTGAACTGAAGCACGCAAACAGCCCTCTTCAGCACAAATCTTATCCTCAGGATAACGGGATAAAATCTCACCAACCAAGAGTTCCTGAACTTCCTTGTCCAGTCTGGTCACCAAGTCTGTCGGAGAGGACTTGGTCTCAACCTGCAAGTCTTCCTGCATATGATCAAGGATGTACTGGCCCGCTTTCCTAATTAGCTCTTTAGCAAATTCAAACTTACTTTCCAAGAGAAATCTTTCCTTCCCCTTTTTCCTTGGCAGCCTGAACTGCTCGGTAAAGCGAATAGCCACTAACCGTTTCAAATTCTCGTCCCAAACGCTTCTCTTCACTCTTGCTTGGCACAACCAATTTGAATCCCTTATAGGAGTTTAGTAACTTTTTAGCCTCTACCTTGCCTTCATAGGCAGCTTCAACATCATTAAAAAAAGAAAGCACTGAAGCAAGTTCTTCAGTGCTCCACGACAAATCTAGTGGGTAACTATACTGTTTGTTCATTAACTAATACCAGCTCTCATTCTTGCTTCTTTTAGTTCTTGCTTACGATAACTACGAGGGAGAAAAGCACGAATCTCATCTTCATTAAAACCGATCTGCATGCGTTTGGCATCGATAATAATTGGGCGACGCAAAAGACTAGGGTACTGCTCAATCAAATGAAGCAATTCCGATACCGAAATACTTTCTACATCAATATCTAATTTTTGAAAAATTTTTGAACGAGTTGAAATGATGTCATCAGTACCATTTTCGGTCAAGGAAAGAATGTGTTGCAATTCCTTTCTTGTTAAGGGACTGGTCATAATATTGTGCTCCTCAAAGGGCACCTTATGTTTTTCTAACCAGGCCTTTGCCTTACGACATGAAGTACAGCTCGGTGATAGAAATAGTGTAATCATGCTTTTCTCTTCTTATCTATACTTTGCTACTTCTATTATACAAAAAAATAAAGCGCTTGACTAGGGATTTTTAGAAAAAAAGCCTATTTTTCAAGAAAAATAGACTGTTTGCGAACGATTGATACTATTCAGAATTAGTTAATTCACTCTTATACTCTTCGAAAATCTCTTCAAACTGCGTCAACGTCGCCTTGCCGTACTCAAGTACAGCCTGCGGCTAGTTTCCTAGTTTGCTCTTTGATTTTCATTGAGTATTAACGATAGTTTCGAATCATATACCTAATTTATACATGCGAAATAAGAACATCTTTCGGTTCACTTCCTACGACTTTTCAGATAAAGATAGCCAAAGAAGCTTTCATAGAGGGCAAAAAAGAGGAGAAAAGCATGAAGGAAGAAGGTCTCTGGCAAAATCAGAATGACAGGATCCTTGGCTGGATCAAAAAGCCAGGTATCATCTCCCACAAAGAGAATTTGATGGAAAAGAGTAAAGAATTGGTCAAAACCAATCAAAACTCCCCCAAGACCAATCAGCACAGGCAAGACTACTAGAGCCAAAAGCCCTTTACTAAATAGAGACAAGAAGCCCTTTTTCACAATCCCTTTGACAAAGACATAGAAACTTGGCAGTGTCACTAAGGCTACTAGCTGAACTAGGTGAAAGAGGTTCTTGACCACTGCAAAATGGTGTAGCCCAGCAGCTGACGAACGAAAATCAGGCATCTGTAAGATCTGACTAAAAGGATTGGTCAGGTAATTCATCAAGATATGAAAGTTGTACTGAATAGTTTCTGGTTTTAAATAGACCCGATTCGTTAAGTTCAGCCACTGAATTTCAAACGGATAGAAAATCCAAGCTAGATAAATGGTCAGAAGGATTGAAAGAGAGAAGAGAAAGAGCATAGAGCCCCAAAAAGTCAGTTTAGTTTTCATCAAAGTTCCACTCCGCAAGGCTAGAAACCACATGAGTCGGTGCGATTGGCAGGTCTGCCACTTCTTCTGCCTTGGTAAAACCTGTTGTTACCAAGAGCGTTGGAATGCCATTGTCAATCCCTGCTCGAATATCAGTCAAATAATTGTCCCCAACCATGATTAATTCTTCACGTTCCAAACCTAAGTGCTCAACCGCCTTGTTCATAATGATAGCATTTGGTTTCCCGATATAAACAGGCTTCACTCGTGTTGCTACTTCAAGTAGCGTAATCAGTGAACCAGCACCTGGCAAAAGTCCTCGTTCTGTTGGAATGTTAAGGTCAGGATTGGTTCCGATAAAGTGAGCACCCTTTTGGATAGCCAGAGTTGCTGTCGCAAATTTTTCATAGTCGACCTGCCAGTCCAGACCTACTACCACATAGGCAGGATTTTCCTTGTCTTCCACATAACCAGCCGCCTTGATGGCTTCCTTGAGCCCTACTTCACCAATGACATAGACGGTCTTTTCCAGTCCCAAGTCATTCATATAGTCGATCGTTGCCAAGGTCGCTGTGTAGACAGTCGATAGGGCCGTATCGATATTAAAATTCTGAGCCAACATCTCCTGAACGCTCTCTGGAGTGCGGGTTGTATTGTTGGTTACAAAGAGATAGGGGATGTCCCGCTGTTGCAATTCATGGACAAAAGCCTCTCCTGCCGGGATTCGATCTTTCCCCTTATAAATAGTACCGTCTAAATCAATTAAATAGCCTTTATATTTCATACTTTCTCTTTAATCCTTTTTTATTTCTTGCCATGTGATGATGGCTTGGGCATTAGTAGCTCCATCGCTTGTAATTTCATGCTTGCTTTCCAATCCAGTCCCTTCAACAGCCGATGTAATCACTCCACCTGGTCGCACTTCCTTGACATACTTGAGGTTGATTTTCTTGGGAATATACTGGGTCAAAAAATCCGCTCCCATGACCTCAAAAATCCAGTCCAAGTATTTACTGTTATTGACATGACCATTCATATCCAAGTCGTAAAAACGAACATGGTAATCCTTGCTGACTGGCTCTTCCAAAAGCTCATACTTTGGTCCGCGGATAAGCTTTTTATCAAAATCAGACTGGTAAGGAGCCACAATCTCAGGTTCGACAGCATGGACTTTTCGACTGTCTCGGTCCATGAGAACAAAGGTCGCCATCATGTGGATAAGCTCCTGCCCCGTTTCATCATAAATGGTAAAGCGACGGTAGCAAAAGAGTCGATTGTAGCTCAAAGCTTCCGTTTCGATGGTAATTTCTTCCGCAAAACGAGGCAAACGAACTACCTCAATATCATAGTCTGTGATAATCCAGACCAGATTATAGTCTTCTAAAATGGCCTTATCACTAACTCCTAACTCAATCGACTGCATCCCTGAAACTTGTAGGGATAGTAAAATCACATCTGGAAGTTTAATATGACCGTTCATATCAGCCATATCAAAAGGAATTTTCATTTTCATCTGATAAGTTAAGCCCATGATCCTACTCCAAAATAAATCGTTCTGCTACGGTGTCTCCCAAAAAGAGACCTCTCTTTGTCATGCGCACGCGGTCACCCTCTATTTGCATGAGACCTTGTTGCACCAAGTCTCTGACAATTTCTCCATAAAGTCCCTCAAACGGCCGACCAAATTTCTCCTCAAATCGCGCCATAGAAACCCCTGATTTCTTGCGAAGCCCCAGGAACATTTCTTCTTCCATTTGCTCTTTTTGACTCAGGTGCTCTTCTGTGATACGAGCATTCCCTTCCTCAACCGCACTGAGATAATGACGAATGGGACCATGATTTTTATAACGAACACCATTGACATAACCAGATGCCCCAGCACCGATGCCATAGTATTCGGCATTGTCCCAGTACATGAGATTGTGGCGACTTTCAAAACCAGGTTTGGAAAAATTGGAAATCTCATAATGCTCAAAACCTGCTCGCTCTAGCTCTGCAATGATGTACTCAAACATCTCCGCTTCCAGTTCCTCTTTAGGCAGAGGCAATTTCCCACGTCGCATCCGATTCATAAAGACCGTATGGTTTTCCAAAATCAAGCTATAGAGACTCATGTGGGGAATATCCAGTCCAATGGCTTTAGCCACGTTTTCCTTGACCTGGTCCATAGTCTGGCCAGGTAGCGCATAAATCAAGTCAATAGAGATGTTGTCAAAGCCAGCCAGTTTCAGACGGTCGATATTTTCATAAATATCCTTCTCCAAATGACTGCGCCCAATCTTTTTCAGCATCTTGTCATCAAAGGTCTGGACACCTAGTGAAACACGATTGACAGCCGAATTTTTCAAAACAGCAATCTTATCCGCATCCAAGTCTCCAGGATTGGCTTCAATGGTCAACTCTTCCAAGACTGACAAGTCCAAGTTTTTAGTCAAGCCATCCAGCAATACCTCCAGTTGCGGAGCCGACAGGGCTGTCGGTGTACCACCACCGATATAAAGAGTTCGCAACTTTTGAATATCATAAGAACGAAACTCTTCCAGCAGATGCTCCAAATAGCTATCAACTGGCTGATTCTTGATGAAGACCTTTGAAAAGTCGCAATAATAACAAATCTGGGTACAAAATGGGATGTGCACATAGGCTGACGTTGGTTTTTTCTGCATAGTAATTATTATACCACAAAAAGCGAACAATACTTAGAATTCCGTTTAACAAAATCCTAGTATTGTTCGCTTTTTTTATCTAAACATTCTTTTTATTTTATGACTAACACGATTCCCAGAACCAATCTAGTTTGTCTTTACAATACAAAAGAATGAATGTTTAATTGACTAAATTTTTAGTCTTCTTTTTTCTTGCGAGCTACAAGTCCAAATCCACTCAATAGTCCAAGAAGTCCTAGAGATGCAAGAGCAGCATTTGATTCTGTTCCTGTATTTGGCAATACATTTTGAGAATCATTTGACTTAGCTCCATTATCAACAGTAGTCTTAGTATCTACCTGATCTGCATTCGGAGTAACTGCATTTGGAGTTGGAGTAGCTGGTGCAGGTGTATCTTGACCAGAACCTCCATTAGTGTCAGGTTTGACTGGCGTATCAGGTGTCACTGGTGCAACTGGTTTTTCAGTTACTGGTGTTTCTGGTGTTACCTTAGCTGGAGTTTCTACTGGAACTTCAACTGCTGGTTGACCTGGTTCAGTAATCTTAGCTGTTCCTGGAACTTTACCTTCTGGTAATTCACTGTTTGGTACTTTACCTTTACCGTCTTCACCGATTGTGACTGTGATTGGGTTACCATCTTTACCTGGGATTTCTACCTTAGTTCCTGGTGGGTATGTTGAGCCATCTGGTTTCTTAGGTGTTACTGTAACGTCACCTGTCTTAGGATCTTGTTCAACATCTAGTGTTGGTGTCTTACGAGCTGGTGTTGTTACATCTACTGGTTGTGATGGTTTCTTGTTAGGTTCGGTTACTGTTCCTGTACCTGGGACATCTTTCTTAGGAAGGTTGTCATTTGGTACTTCACCTGAACCATTGTCGCCAATTGTAACTGTGATTGGTGTGCCATTTTCACCTGGAATTTCTACCGTAGTTCCTGGTGGGTATGTTGAACCGTCTGGTTTCTTAGGCGTTACAATCGCATTTCCATTTGGTTGTTGAGTAATTTCAATCTTACCTGGTTTTTCAGTTACTGGTGTTTCTGGTGTTACCTTAGCTGGAGTTTCTACTGGAACTTCAACTGCTGGTTGACCTGGTTCTGTAATCTTACCTGTTCCTGGAACTTTACCTTCTGGTAGTTCACTGTTTGGTACTTTACCTTTACCGTCTTCACCGATTGTGACTGTGATTGGGTTACCATCTTTACCTGGGATTTCTACCTTAGTTCCTGGTGGGTATGTTGAGCCATCTGGTTTCTTAGGTGTTACTGTAACGTCACCTGTCTTAGGATCTTGTTCAACATCTAGTGTTGGTGTCTTACGAGCTGGTGTTGTTACATCTACTGGTTGTGATGGTTTCTTGTTAGGTTCGGTTACTGTTCCTGTACCTGGGACATCTTTCTTAGGAAGGTTGTCATTTGGTACTTCACCTGAACCATTGTCGCCAATTGTAACTGTGATTGGTGTGCCATTTTCACCTGGAATTTCTACCGTAGTTCCTGGTGGGTATGTTGAACCGTCTGGTTTCTTAGGCGTTACAATCGCATTTCCATTTGGTTGTTGAGTAATTTCAATCTTACCTGGTTTTTCAGTTACTGGTGTTTCTGGTGTTACCTTAGCTGGAGTTTCTACTGGAACTTCCACTGTTGGTTTTCCTGGTTCTGTAATCTTACCTGTTCCTGGAACTTTACCTTCTGGTAATTCACTGTTTGGTACTTTACCTTTACCGTCTTCACCGATTGTGACTGTGATTGGGTTACCATCTTTACCTGGGATTTCTACCTTAGTTCCTGGTGGGTATGTTGAGCCATCTGGTTTCTTAGGTGTTACTGTAACGTCACCTGTCTTAGGATCTTGTTCAACATCTAGTGTTGGTGTCTTACGAGCTGGTGTTGTTACATCTACTGGTTGTGATGGTTTCTTGTTAGGTTCGGTTACTGTTCCTGTACCTGGGACATCTTTCTTAGGAAGGTTGTCATTTGGTACTTCACCTGAACCATTGTCGCCAATTGTAACTGTGATTGGTGTGCCATTTTCACCTGGAATTTCTACCGTAGTTCCTGGTGGGTATGTTGAACCGTCTGGTTTCTTAGGCGTTACAATCGCATTTCCATTTGGTTGTTGAGTAATTTCAATCTTACCTGGTTTTTCAGTTACTGGTGTTTCTGGTGTTACCTTAGCTGGAGTTTCTACTGGAACTTCCACTGTTGGTTTTCCTGGTTCTGTAATCTTACCTGTTCCTGGAACTTTACCTTCTGGTAATTCACTGTTTGGTACTTTACCTTTACCGTCTTCACCGATTGTTACTGTGATTGGGTTACCATCTTTACCTGGGATTTCTACCTTAGTTCCTGGTGGGAATGTTGAGCCATCTGGTTTCTTAGGTGTTACTGTAACGTCACCTGTCTTAGGATCTTGTTCAACATCTAGTGTTGGTGTCTTACGAGCTGGTGTTGTTACATCTACTGGTTGTGATGGTTTCTTGTTAGGTTCGGTTACTGTTCCTGTACCTGGGACATCTTTCTTAGGAAGGTTGTCATTTGGTACTTCACCTGAACCATTGTCGCCAATTGTAACTGTGATTGGTGTGCCATTTTCACCTGGAATTTCTACCGTAGTTCCTGGTGGGTATGTTGAACCGTCTGGTTTCTTAGGCGTTACAATCGCATTTCCATTTGGTTGTTGAGTAATTTCAATCTTACCTGGTTTTTCAGTTACTGGTGTTTCTGGTGTTACCTTAGCTGGAGTTTCTACTGGAACTTCAACTGCTGGTTGACCTGGTTCTGTAATCTTACCTGTTCCTGGAACTTTACCTTCTGGTAGTTCACTGTTTGGTACTTTACCTTTACCGTCTTCACCGATTGTGACTGTGATTGGGTTACCATCTTTACCTGGGATTTCTACCTTAGTTCCTGGTGGGTATGTTGAGCCATCTGGTTTCTTAGGTGTTACTGTAACGTCACCTGTCTTAGGATCTTGTTCAACATCTAGTGTTGGTGTCTTACGAGCTGGTGTTGTTACATCTACTGGTTGTGATGGTTTCTTGTTAGGTTCGGTTACTGTTCCTGTACCTGGGACATCTTTCTTAGGAAGGTTGTCATTTGGTACTTCACCTGAACCATTGTCGCCAATTGTAACTGTGATTGGTGTGCCATTTTCACCTGGAATTTCTACCGTAGTTCCTGGTGGGTATGTTGAACCGTCTGGTTTCTTAGGCGTTACAATCGCATTTCCATTTGGTTGTTGAGTAATTTCAATCTTACCTGGTTTTTCAGTTACTGGTGTTTCTGGTGTTACCTTAGCTGGAGTTTCTACTGGAACTTCCACTGTTGGTTTTCCTGGTTCTGTAATCTTACCTGTTCCTGGAACTTTACCTTCTGGTAATTCACTGTTTGGTACTTTACCTTTACCGTCTTCACCGATTGTTACTGTGATTGGGTTACCATCTTTACCTGGGATTTCTACCTTAGTTCCTGGTGGGAATGTTGAGCCATCTGGTTTCTTAGGTGTTACTGTAACGTCACCTGTCTTAGGATCTTGTTCAACATCTAGTGTTGGTGTCTTACGAGCTGGTGTTGTTACATCTACTGGTTGTGATGGTTTCTTGTTAGGTTCGGTTACTGTTCCTGTACCTGGGACATCTTTCTTAGGAAGGTTGTCATTTGGTACTTCACCTGAACCATTGTCGCCAATTGTAACTGTGATTGGTGTGCCATTTTCACCTGGAATTTCTACCGTAGTTCCTGGTGGGTATGTTGAACCGTCTGGTTTCTTAGGCGTTACAATCGCATTTCCATTTGGTTGTTGAGTAATTTCAATCTTACCTGGTTTTTCAGTTACTGGTGTTTCTGGTGTTACCTTAGCTGGAGTTTCTACTGGAACTTCCACTGTTGGTTTTCCTGGTTCTGTAATCTTACCTGTTCCTGGAACTTTACCTTCTGGTAGTTCACTGTTTGGTACTTTACCTTTACCGTCTTCACCGATTGTTACTGTGATTGGGTTACCATCTTTACCTGGGATTTCTACCTTAGTTCCTGGTGGGTATGTTGACCCATCTGGTCTCTTCGGTGTTACTGTAACGTCACCTGTCTTAGGATCTTGTTCAACATCTAGTGTTGGTGTCTTACGAGCTGGTGTTGTTACATCTACTGGTTGTGATGGTTTCTTGTTAGGTTCGGTTACTGTTCCTGTACCTGGGACATCTTTCTTAGGAAGGTTGTCATTTGGTACTTCACCTGAACCATTGTCGCCAATTGTAACTGTGATTGGTGTGCCATTTTCACCTGGAATTTCTACCGTAGTTCCTGGTGGGTATGTTGAACCGTCTGGTTTCTTAGGCGTTACAATCGCATTTCCATTTGGTTGTTGAGTAATTTCAATCTTACCTGGTTTTTCAGTTACTGGTGTTTCTGGTGTTACCTTAGCTGGAGTTTCTACTGGAACTTCCACTGTTGGTTTTCCTGGTTCTGTAATCTTACCTGTTCCTGGAACTTTACCTTCTGGTAGTTCACTGTTTGGTACTTTACCTTTACCGTCTTCACCGATTGTTACTGTGATTGGGTTACCATCTTTACCTGGGATTTCTACCTTAGTTCCTGGTGGGAATGTTGAACCATCTGGTCTCTTCGGTGTTACTGTTACATCACCTGTCTTAGGATCTTGTTCAACATCTAGTGTTGGTGTCTTATGAGCCGGTGTTGTTACATTTGGAACTTCTTCCGTTGGTCTACCTGGTTCTGTAATCTTACCTGTTCCTGGAACTCTACCTTCTGGTAATTCACTGTTTGGTACTTTACCTTTACCGTCTTCACCGATTGTTACTGTGATTGGGTGATCCTTATCTTTACCTGGAATTTCTACCTTAGTTCCTGGTGGGAATGTTGAACCATCTGGTCTCTTCGGTGTTACTGTTACATCACCTGTCTTAGGATCTTGTTCAACATCTAGTGTTGGTGTCTTATGAGCCGGTGTGGTTACATTAGGAACTTCTTCCGTTGGTCTACCTGGTTCTGTAATCTTACCTGTTCCTGGAACTTTACCTTCTGGTAATTCACTGTTTGGTACTTTACCTTTACCGTCTTCACCGATTGTTACTGTGATTGGGTTACCATCTTTACCTGGGATTTCTACCTTAGTTCCTGGTGGGTATGTTGAACCATCTGGTCTCTTCGGTGTTACTGTTACATCACCTGTCTTAGGATCTTGTTCAACATCTAGTGTTGGTGTCTTATGAGCCGGTGTTGTTACATTTGGAACTTCTTCCGCTGGTCTACCTGGTTCTGTAATCTTACCTGTTCCTGGAACTTTACCTTCTGGTAATTCACTGTTTGGTACTTTACCTTTACCGTCTTCACCGATTGTTACTGTGATTGGGTGATCCTTATCTTTACCTGGAATTTCTACCTTAGTTCCTGGTGGGAATGTTGAACCATCTGGTCTCTTCGGTGTTACTGTTACATCACCTGTCTTAGGATCTTGTTCAACATCTAGTGTTGGCGTCTTATGAGCCGGTGTTGTTACATTAGGAACTTCTTCTGTTGGTCTACCTGGTTCTGTAATCTTACCTGTTCCTGGTACTTTTCCTTCTGGTAATTCAGCATTTGGTACTTTACCTTTACCTTCTTCATCGATTGTAACAGTGATTGGGTGGTCTTTATCTTTACCTGGAATTTCTACCGTAGTTCCTGGTGGGTATGTTGACCCATCTGGTCTCTTCGGTGTTACTGTAACGTCACCTGTCTTAGGATCTTGTTCAACATCTAGTGTTGGTATCTTACGAGCTGGTGTTTCAACTGGAACTTCTTCCGTTGGTTTACCTGGTTCTGTAACCTTACCTGTTCCTGGTACTTTTCCTTCTGGTAATTCACTGTTTGGTACTTTACCTTTACCGTCTTCACCGATTGTGACTGTGATTGGGTGGTCTTTATCTTTACCTGGAATTTCTACCTTAGTTCCTGATGGGAATGGTGAGCCATCTGGTTTCTTAGGTGTTACTGTTACATCACCTGTCTTAGGATCTTGTTCAACATCTAGTGTTGGTGTCTTATGAGCCGGTGTTTCAACTGGAACTGGTTGTGATGGGTTCTTATTAGGTTCTGTTACTTTTCCTTTTCCTGGGATAGCTTTCTTAGGAAGATTGTCATTTGGTACTTCACCTGAACCATTATCGCCAATCGTAACGGTGATTGTAATTGGGTTACCATCTTTATCTTCACCTGGGATTTCTACCTTAGTTCCTGGTGGGTATGGTTTTCCATCTTCTTTCTTAGGCGTTACTACTGCATCACCATTTGGTTTTTGATTAATTTCAATCGCAACTGGTTGTTCTGTTGTTGGAGCACCTGGCGTTATCTTACCTGGTGTTTCAACTGGAACTTCTTCCGTTGGTTTACCTGGCTCTGTAATCTTACCTGTTCCTGGGACTTTTCCTTCTGGTAATTCACTGTTTGGTACTTTACCTTTTCCGTCTTCACCGATTGTTACTGTGATTGGACCATTTTCACCTGGGATTTCTACCTTAGTTCCTGGTGGGAATGTTGAACCATCTGGTTTCTTAGGTGTTACTGTTACGTCACCTGTCTCAGGATCTTGATCCAACTCTAGTTTTGGTGTCTTATGAGCTGGTGTTGTTACATCTACTGGTTTTGATGGGTTCTTATTAGGTTCTGTTACTGTTCCTTTTCCTGGAACAGCTTTCTTAGGAAGTTTGTCATTTGGTACTTCACCTGATCCATTGTCACCGATTGTTACTGTGATTGGGTGATCCTTATCTTTACCTGGGATTTCTACCTTAGTTCCTGGTGGATATGGTTTTCCATCTGGTTTCTTAGGTGTTACAATCGCATTTCCATTTGGTTGTTGAGTAATTTCGATTGTAGGAGTTTGAGTTGTTGGTGTCTTAGGATCTGTTCCATTTGTGATTTCTTCCTCATCTGGAATTCCATCGTTGTCATCGTCTGGATCAGTCACATCTGGAATACCGTCTCCATCTGTATCACGTTGAATTTTAACTGGAACTTTGACTACAACTTCTTCTGTGCCTTTTTTCAGTTTAACTGGAATTTCGACTGTGCGTTCTTCTTCTTTTGGTTCCCAATTATCTACTGTTGGTGTTCCTACTAGATTTCCGTCATTATCCACTGTTAAACCATTTACTGGTTTATCTGTTGTAATCGTTGTACCTGGTTTGTTTGGTGTGATTACCTTAGTATTTGCTGGTACCGGTGTTTTTTCTGGGACAGTTTTTTCTGTTACTGTTCCTGTTAATTTATCCGCTACTTTTGGATTTGCATCTTCTGTATCTGGAATTCCATCGTTGTCATCGTCTGGATCAGTCACATCTGGAATACCGTCTCCATCTGTATCGCGTTGAATTTTAACTGGAACTTTAACTACAACTTCTTCTGTGCCTTTTTTCAGTTTAACTGGAATCTCTACTGTACGTTCTTCTTCTTTTGGTTCCCAATTGTCTACTGTTGGTGTTCCAACTAGATTTCCGCCGTTATCAACTGTTAAACCATTTACTGGTTTATCTGTTGTAATCGTTGTACCTGGTTTGTTTGGTGTTACTACCTTAGTATTCGCTGGGACAGGTGTTTTCTCTGGTACAGTTTTTCCTGTTACTGTTCCTGTTAATTTATCAGCTACTTTTGGATTTGCATCTTCTGTATCTGGAATTCCATCGTTGTCATCGTCTGGATCAGTCACATCTGGAATACCGTCTCCATCTGTATCGCGTTGAATTTTAACTGGAACTTTAACTACAACTTCTTCTGTACCTTTTTTCAGTTTAACTGGAATTTCAACTGTACGTTCTTCTTCTTTTGGTTCCCAATTGTCTACTGTTGGTGTTCCAACTAGATTTCCGCCGTTATCAACTGTTAAACCATTTACTGGTTTATCTGTTGTAATCGTTGTACCTGGTTTGTTTGGTGTTACTACCTTAGTATTCGCTGGGACAGGTGTTTTCTCTGGTACAGTTTTTCCTGTTACTGTTCCTGTTAATTTATCAGCTACTTTTGGATTTGCATCTTCTGTATCTGGAATTCCATCGTTGTCATCGTCTGGATCAGTCACATCTGGAATGCCGTCTCCATCTGTATCGCGTTGGATTGTTATAGGAACATCCACTACAACTTCTTCGTCACCATTTTTAACTTTAACTGGAATTTCGACTGTGCGTTCTTCTTCTTTTGGTTCCCAATTGTCTACTGTTGGTGTTCCTACTAGATTTCCGCCGTTATCAACTGTTAAACCATTTACTGGTTTATCTGTTGTAATCGTTGTACCTGGTCTATTTGGTGTTACTACCTTAGTATTTGCTGGTACTGGTGTTTTTTCTGGGACAGTTTTTCCTGTTACTGTTCCTGCTAACTGATCTTGAACAGTGATTCTGATTGATTTGGTTGATGGCGTATTGTTCTTATCATACGCTGTGATTTTTACAGTATAGTAACCTGTCTTAGCGTTCGTAGTTCCTGTAATTTGACCATTTTCGTATTTTAATCCTTGTGGTAAATTGCTTACCTGAATTGGATTATTATCACGCATTCCAACTCCACCTGTATTATCTACAGCTGTTACAGGAATTGGTGTGATTGGTGTGTTTTTAGTTACTATTGCGCTTTCTGCTGTAATTGTTGGGCCTGTTACGTCTTTTACTGTAACTGGTACATCTACAGTATCACTTGATCCATCTGGATATGTAACTTTAACTACCGCATTTCCTGCATTTCCTGCTGTTGCAGTTGAAGTTGGTTTGCTTTCTACTGTCAATGTTCCAGGGCCATAATTTGTTACTTTTGCTTTTACTGCTTCATCTGTGATTGGCTGACCTTGGTTAACTGTTAACGTGTCTCCTGTCGGATTATATTTGCTAGCTTGCTCTTGAACAGTGATTCTGATTGCTTTGGTTGATGGCGTATTGTTTTTATCGTATGCTGTGATTCGTACTGTATAGAATCCTGTTTTAGCATTCGTAGTTCCTGTAATTTGACCATTTTCGTATTTTAATCCTTGTGGTAAATTGCTTACCTGAATTGGATTATTATCACGCATTCCAACACCACCTGTATTATCTACAGCTGTTACAGGGATTGGTGTAATTGGCTCGTTTTTAGTTACAGTTGTATCATTGGCTGTGATTGTTGGTCCTGTTACGTCTTTTACTGTAACTGGTACATTTACAGTATCACTTGATCCATCTGAATAGGTTACTTTTACTACCGCATTTCCTGCATTTCCTGCTGTTGCAGTTGAAGTTGGTTTACTTTGTACCGTTAATGTTCCTGGTGCATAGTTCTTCACTTTTGCTTTTACTGCATCATCTGTGATTGGCTGACCTTGGTTTACAGTTAACGTGTCTCCTGTCGGATTATATTTGCTAGCTTGCTCTTGAACAGTAATTCTTATTGTTTTTTCTGAAGAATTATTATTTTTATCATATGCTTTAATTTTTACAGTATAGAATCCTGTTTTGGCATTCGTAGTTCCTGTAATTTTGCCATTTTCATATTTTAATCCTTGTGGTAAATTGCTTACCTCAATTGGATTATTATCACGCATTCCAACTCCACCTGGATTATCTACAGCTGTTACAGGGATTGGCGTGATTGGTTCGTTTTTAGTTACTGTAGCATCACCTGCTGTAATTGTTGGAGCTATCTTGTCACGAGATGTTACAGTGAAAGTAAATGTTACTGGTTTAGCTGCGTGACCTGCATTATCAGTAGCCTTAAATGTAATCGTATTCGTTTTACCAACATCTTCTGCAGTTGTTGTAATTGTAATTCGTCTTGATTGTTCAGTATCCGTGTTTGTTAATGGAGTTGCAGATACATTCCCTGTAATAAGTCTCTTACCATATTTCGTTGTTAAATCACTAGGATCAAAATTAACATGTTTATCGTCTCTTGCTGTTACTGTGAAGGTTACTGTTTTACCTTCTACTACGTTTTGGCTAGCTGGTGAGATTGTTAATGTAGGTGGTTGGTTATCTGGTGCTTCTGTTGGAGTAACAGGGTTACTTTTATCAGAAGTTACTGTTCCATTAGCATTAGTAACTACTGTTTCAGCCTTAATAGGATTTCCTGGTAAAGCTTCTGTAACTGTAACTGTAGCAGTCTGTCCATTAGTTGTTCCAGTTCCAATAACTCTATTACCATCATAAAGTTTCACTGTCGAACCGTTTGGCACGCCGGTTCCGACATTTACAGTAATTTGTTGACCTGGTAAGCCTTTTTTATTGGCAACACTTGATGTAATCGTCGGTTGTTTTGGTTTAACGTTTAATGTAACTGTTCCATCTGAACCAGAATTTTTATCTTCTGAACTTGAACCATCTTTATAAGTTGCAATAGATTTATACTTGAATACTCCGGCTTCTGCTGTACTTGGTGACTTATTATCTTTCCAAGTCCAGTTCATACCTGGAGGGAAAGTTCCGTTTTTTCCATGTTTAACATAACCTGAAGATACAGGGTTTATTGGGTCTCCTGCGTCATCTCCAACTGTTTTTGTAACGGTTAAACCTTTAATTGGATCTTTTGGTGCATCTGGATCATTTTGTAAACGAGAACCTGTTGCCCCCATAATATAAGACTGATTAGTAGTCCATCCTGATGTTGTTGAGGCTGCATAGACACGACCGTATTGAGCTGCTTCTTGAGGAGTCACATTATCTCTTATTTTAATCTTAGCATGCATATGCATAGCATAGTTTGTACTCTCTCTTCCTAATTTGACACCTAAATAATATGATAATTTAGGATATTTTCCATTTTTATCTTTCGTAAGTGTGTTTAATGTAGGATCATTTTCGTTGTTCTTAAATACATCCTTTCTTTGATCATTACGAGTTACCCCTGAACTTGGATCGTAAAATGAGTATCCATCATTATTAAAAATTTTGTATTGTTGTCCCCATGGATTTGAGATATAAGCTGTGTTCCCATATTGATTAAACGCTTCAAATCCATCAGAAAGTTTTTTACCAGCATTTGGATTCTTAGGACTATAACGTGTGAACCTTAAATCTCTTACTGTATTAGAAGGATCCATGATATTAAATGGTGCTTGGAAATAATACTGTTGTTGGTATGAACTTTCCGTCATCTTTTTCCCATCGTTATTGAAAAAGACATCATAGACGATCCATTTACCTTCACTATCTTGTACATAAGTTGCCTTAATATCAGTCTTATTTCTAGTAAACTCAGGATTATCATTTATTGTTCTTCGTCCACCGTTCTCTCTCGGATCGACAGAAGCAAAATATTTAACATTAGTTAAAGCACCTTGATTAATTTCACCATTTGCTCTAAAGTTTGTACCTTGAGCCATGCTCTTGCCATTACGTGAGTCACGAGCACCTGAAGTCAAACGTGTTGTAGCGTTTTTAACAGAGTTAAACATTCTCTTCACACGTTTTGTCATATCTTCAACATCGGTCAAAGAAACTGTTGTATTTTCAAGAACACCTTGTGCCAAGCCCAATAGTTCATTGGCTTTTTCAAGAACTTCTTTGCTGGTCTCCTGCTCAGGCAATTCCAAAACAGCTGCCTGCAATTGATCTACAGATACTTTCAAAGAATCTTTTTTAGTTGATACAGTTTGGTTCTCTTCGCTTGCGCTTACTTCAGGAGAAGTTTGACTTGCTAGATTGTCGGCTGGCTTCTCAGTTTTATCTGCTTGTTTATCAACTTGAACCTCAGTTACTTCCTTAGCAGCTGATACAACTGTCACATCTTTAGACAAGAGTTCTACAAGTTCATCGATATCCTTTTGAGCTAGCTCAGAACTTTCTAGGGCTTCTTTCCCTTTTTGAAGTCTGTCTTTAACAGGCGATACTACTGACTCGTCAAGATTTAATTTAGTTGAAAGAAGAGCATTTAATTCTTCAACTACTTTTTTCAACTTGGCTTTATCAACTGTAGACGCGCTAGGTGCAGCAGTTGTAAGCGCTTGATTTTCTGCGTCTACTTTATTGTCAGTAGATGCTGCAACATCCACAGGCGAATCGACCTTATCTTTAGGGTTCACTACACCTGTATTAAGTTGTGAAGTCTTGTCAACTAGACTATCCGCACTCGCAGCGCGGGCACCCAAAAACATCAGCGCTGCAACAGCTACTGAAGCGGCACCGAAACTATACTTACGAATAGAAAAGCGCAAAACTTTTTCACGTTGCTGGCGCTTGATTCTATTGAGCGAATTTGATTTATTTTCCATTGTTCCTCCTTATGTTAAAACACAAAATCAAATTAAAAGTATTCTTCATGGCTACACTTCTTATAGTAACGCACCCATGAAGCCTACTATGATGAGCATGTTTACACATCACAGCTATCACAGCTCGATTATACCATTTTTAATATATTTACACAAGACAAAACTGTTTTATTCCATAGAATAAAGGATAAATTGTTTAACTATACATAAAATGTTATTATGTTATGTTTTGAATAGACAAACTCTCTAGCTTTAAAATAAATCTGTAACCACTTATCGTATCAGATAATTCATCGTCATTTTTAATAGTAAAAAATAATCACCTAAAAAATTTAATGGTAACAAATGACTCACTCCATATCCCAATTAATAGCGTACCCAATTGAGAGCTTCTTAGTACAAAGATTAGCATCTACTTTCCAAAAACACAACAACGGCCTTGTACCTCTTAAAACGAGGAACAAAGCCGTTGTTTAATCTTTTCTATTCATTGTCTACTTAACAGTGAACAGTTCATATTTTGACTAAATGTTTAGTCTTCTTTTTTCTTGCGAGCTACAAGTCCAAATCCACTCAATAGTCCAAGAAGTCCTAGAGATGCAAGAGCAGCATTTGATTCTGTTCCTGTATTTGGCAATACATTTTGAGAATCATTTGACTTAGCTCCATTATCAACAGTAGTCTTAGTATCTACCTGATCTGCATTCGGAGTAACTGCATTTGGAGTTGGAGTAGCTGGTGCTGGTTTATCTTGACCAGAATCTCCATTAGTATCAGGTTTGACTGGCATATCAGGTGTCACTGGTGCAACTGGATTTGTATCTGTTGGTGTTGACGGTGTGACTTTACCTGGTGTTGTTACATCAGGAACTTCAACTGTTGGTTGACCTGGTTCAGTAATCTTAGCTGTACCTGGAACTTTACCGTCTGGTAATTCACTGTTTGGTACTTTACCTTTACCGTCTTCACCGATTGTAACAGTGATTGTCTTGCCATCTTTACCTGGGATTTCTACCTTAGTTCCTGGTGGGTATGTTGATCCATCTGGTTTCTTAGGTGTTACTGTAACGTCACCTGTCTTAGGATCTTGTTCCAACTCTACTGTTGGTGTCTTACGAGCTGGTGTGGTTACATCTACTGGTTGTGATGGTTTCTTGTTAGGTTCTGTTACTGTTCCTGTACCTGGGACATCTTTCTTAGGAAGGTTGTCATTTGGCACTTCACCTGAACCGTTATCACCAATTGTTACTGTGATTGTTGTTCCATTTTCTCCTGGAATTTCTACCTTAGTTCCTGGTGGGTATGTTGAGCCATCTGGTTTCTTAGGTGTTACAATCGCATTTCCATTTGGTTGTTGAGTGATTTCAATCTTACCTGGTTTTTCAGTTGTTGGTGTTTCTGGTGTTACCTTAGCTGGAGTTTCTACTGGAACTTCAACTGTTGGTTGACCTGGTTCTGTAATCTTAGCTGTACCTGGAACTTTACCTTCTGGTAATTCACTGTTTGGTACTTTACCTTTACCGTCTTCACCGATTGTTACTGTGATTGGGTTACCATCTTTACCTGGGATTTCTACCTTAGTTCCTGGTGGGTATGTTGAGCCATCTGGTTTCTTAGGTGTTACTGTAACGTCACCTGTCTTAGGATCTTGTTCCAACTCTACTTTTGGTGTCTTACGAGCTGGTGTGGTTACATCCACTGGTTGTGATGGTTTCTTGTTAGGTTCTGTTACTGTTCCTGTACCTGGGACATTTCCTTTTGGAAGTTTGTCATTTGGTACTTCACCTGAACCGTTATCACCAATTGTTACTGTGATTGTTGTTCCATTTTCTCCTGGAATTTCTACCTTAGTTCCTGGTGGGTATGTTGAGCCATCTGGTTTCTTAGGTGTTACAATCGCATTTCCATTTGGTTGTTGAGTGATTTCAATCTTACCTGGTTTTTCAGTTGTTGGTGTTTCTGGTGTTACCTTAGCTGGAGTTTCTACTGGAACTTCAACTGTTGGTTGACCTGGTTCTGTAATCTTAGCTGTACCTGGTACTTTACCGTCTGGTAATTCGCTGTTTGGTACTTTACCTTTACCGTCTTCACCGATTGTTACTGTGATTGGGTTACCATCTTTACCTGGGATTTCTACCTTAGTTCCTGGTGGATATGTTGAACCATCTGGTTTCTTAGGTGTTACTGTAACGTCACCTGTCTTAGGATCTTGTTCAACATCTACTGTTGGTGTCTTACGAGCTGGTGTTGTCACATCCACTGGTTGTGATGGTTTCTTGTTCGGTTCTGTTACTGTTCCTGTACCTGGGACATTTCCTTTTGGAAGTTTGTCATTTGGTACTTCACCTGAACCGTTATCACCAATTGTTACTGTGATTGTTGTTCCATTTTCTCCTGGAATTTCTACCTTAGTTCCTGGTGGGTATGTTGAGCCATCTGGTTTCTTAGGTGTTACAATCGCATTTCCATTTGGTTGTTGAGTGATTTCAATCTTACCTGGTTTTTCAGTTGTTGGTGTTTCTGGTGTAAATTTACCTGGTGTTGTTACATTAGGAACTTCTTCTGTTGGTTTACCTGGTTCTGTAATCTTACCTGTTCCTGGGACATCTTTCTTAGGAAGGTTGTCATTTGGTACTTTACCTTTACCATCTTGACCTATTTCAACTGTGATTGGACCATTTTCACCTGGGATTTCTACCTTAGTTCCTGGTGGATATGTTGAACCATCTGGTTTCTTAGGTGTTACTGTAACGTCACCTGTCTTAGGATCTTGTTCAACATCTACTGTTGGTGTCTTACGAGCTGGTGTAGTTACATCTACTGGTTGTGATGGTTTCTTGTTCGGTTCTGTTACTGTTCCTGTACCTGGGACATCTTTCTTAGGAAGGTTGTCATTTGGCACTTCACCTGAACCATTGTCACCAATTGTTACTGTGATTGTTGTTCCATTTTCTCCTGGAATTTCTACCGTAGTTCCTGGTGGATATGTTCCTCCTCCTGGTCTCTGCGGTGTTACTGTAACATCACCTGTCTTAGGATCTTGTTCAACATCTAGTGTTGGTGTCTTACGAGCTGGTGTTGTTACATCCACTGGTTGTGATGGTTTCTTGTTCGGTTCTGTTACTGTTCCTGTACCTGGGATAGCTTTCTTAGGAAGTTTGTCATTTGGTACTTTACCTGAACCATCTTTACCGATTTCAACAGTAATTGTGTTTCCATCTTCACCTGGGATTTCTACCTTAGTACCTGGTGGATATGTTCCTCCTCCTGGTTTCTTAGGCGTTACAATCGCATCTCCATTTGGTTGTGGAGTAATTTCAATCTCAACTGGTTTTTCAGTTTCTGGTGTTTCTGGTGTTACCTTAGCTGGTGTTGTTACATTAGGAACTTCCACAGCTGGTTTACCTGGTTCTGTAATCTTACCTGTACCTGGAACATCTTTCTTAGGAAGTTTATCATTTGGTACTTTACCTTTACCATCTTTACCGATTTCAACAGTGATTGGACCATCTTCACCTGGGATTTCTACCGTAGTTCCTGGTGGATATGTTCCTCCTCCTGGTCTCTGCGGTGTTACTGTAACGTCACCTGTCTTAGGATCTGGTTTCAACTCTATTGTTGGTGTCTTACGAGCTGGTGTTGTTACATTCACTGGTTGTGATGGTTTCTTGTTCGGTTCTGTTACTGTTCCTGTACCTGGGACAGCTTTCTTAGGAAGTTTGTCATTTGGTACTTTACCTGAACCGTCTTTACCGATTTCAACAGTAATTGTGTTTCCATCTTCACCTGGGATTTCTACCTTAGTACCTGGTGGATATGTTCCTCCTCCTGGTTTCTTAGGCGTTACAATCGCATCTCCATTTGGTTGTGGAGTAATTTCAATCTCAACTGGTTTTTCAGTTTCTGGTGTTTCTGGTGTTACCTTAGCTGGTGTTGTTACATTAGGAACTTCCACAGCTGGTTTACCTGGTTCTGTAATCTTACCTGTACCTGGAACATCTTTCTTAGGAAGTTTATCATTTGGTACTTTACCTTTACCATCTTTACCGATTTCAACAGTGATTGGACCATCTTCACCTGGGATTTCTACCGTAGTTCCTGGTGGATATGTTCCTCCTCCTGGTCTCTGCGGTGTTACTGTAACGTCACCTGTCTTAGGATCTGGTTTCAACTCTATTGTTGGTGTCTTACGAGCTGGTGTTGTTACATTCACTGGTTGTGATGGTTTCTTGTTCGGTTCTGTTACTGTTCCTGTACCTGGGACAGCTTTCTTAGGAAGTTTGTCATTTGGTACTTTACCTGAACCATCTTTACCGATTTCAACAGTAATTGTGTTTCCATCTTCACCTGGGATTTCTACCTTAGTACCTGGTGGATATGTTCCTCCTCCTGGTTTCTTAGGCGTTACAATCGCATCTCCATTTGGTTGTGGAGTAATTTCAATCTCAACTGGTTTTTCAGTTTCTGGTGTTTCTGGTGTTACCTTAGCTGGTGTTGTTACATTAGGAACTTCCACAGCTGGTTTACCTGGTTCTGTAATCTTACCTGTACCTGGAACATCTTTCTTAGGAAGTTTATCATTTGGTACTTTACCTTTACCATCTTTACCGATTTCAACAGTGATTGGACCATCTTCACCTGGGATTTCTACCGTAGTTCCTGGTGGATATGTTCCTCCTCCTGGTCTCTGCGGTGTTACTGTAACGTCACCTGTCTTAGGATCTGGTTTCAACTCTATTGTTGGTGTCTTACGAGCTGGTGTTGTTACATTCACTGGTTGTGATGGTTTCTTGTTCGGTTCTGTTACTGTTCCTGTACCTGGGACAGCTTTCTTAGGAAGTTTGTCATTTGGTACTTTACCTGAACCATCTTTACCGATTTCAACAGTAATTGTGTTTCCATCTTCACCTGGGATTTCTACCTTAGTACCTGGTGGATATGTTCCTCCTCCTGGTTTCTTAGGCGTTACAATCGCATCTCCATTTGGTTGTGGAGTAATTTCAATCTCAACTGGTTTTTCAGTTTCTGGTGTTTCTGGTGTTACCTTAGCTGGTGTTGTTACATTAGGAACTTCCACAGCTGGTTTACCTGGTTCTGTAATCTTACCTGTACCTGGAACATCTTTCTTAGGAAGTTTATCATTTGGTACTTTACCTTTACCATCTTTACCGATTTCAACAGTGATTGGACCATCTTCACCTGGGATTTCTACCGTAGTTCCTGGTGGATATGTTCCTCCTCCTGGTCTCTGCGGTGTTACTGTAACGTCACCTGTCTTAGGATCTGGTTTCAACTCTATTGTTGGTGTCTTACGAGCTGGTGTTGTTACATTCACTGGTTGTGATGGTTTCTTGTTCGGTTCTGTTACTGTTCCTGTACCTGGGACAGCTTTCTTAGGAAGTTTGTCATTTGGTACTTTACCTGAACCGTCTTTACCGATTTCAACAGTAATTATGTTTCCATCTTCACCTGGGATTTCTACCTTAGTACCTGGTGGATATGTTCCTCCTCCTGGTTTCTTAGGCGTTACAATCGCATCTCCATTTGGTTGTGGAGTAATTTCAATCTCAACTGGTTTTTCAGTTTCTGGTGTTTCTGGTGTGACCTTAGCTGGTGTTGTTACATTAGGAACTTCCACAGCTGGTTTACCTGGTTCTGTAATCTTACCTGTACCTGGAACATCTTTCTTAGGAAGTTTATCATTTGGTACTTTACCTGAACCATCTTTACCGATTTCAACAGTGATTGGACCATCTTCACCTGGGATTTCTACCGTAGTTCCTGGTGGATATGTTCCTCCTCCTGGTCTCTGCGGTGTTACTGTAACGTCACCTGTCTTAGGATCTGGTTTCAACTCTATTGTTGGTGTCTTACGAGCTGGTGTTGTTACATTCACTGGTTGTGATGGTTTCTTGTTCGGTTCTGTTACTGTTCCTGTACCTGGGACAGCTTTCTTAGGAAGTTTGTCATTTGGTACTTTACCTGAACCGTCTTTACCGATTTCAACAGTAATTGTGTTTCCATCTTCACCTGGGATTTCTACCTTAGTACCTGGTGGATATGTTCCTCCTCCTGGTTTCTTAGGCGTTACAATCGCATCTCCATTTGGTTGTGGAGTAATTTCAATCTCAACTGGTTTTTCAGTTTCTGGTGTTTCTGGTGTTACCTTAGCTGGTGTTGTTACATTAGGAACTTCCACAGCTGGTTTACCTGGTTCTGTAATCTTACCTGTACCTGGAACATCTTTCTTAGGAAGTTTATCATTTGGTACTTTACCTTTACCATCTTTACCGATTTCAACAGTGATTGGACCATCTTCACCTGGGATTTCTACCGTAGTTCCTGGTGGATATGTTCCTCCTCCTGGTCTCTGCGGTGTTACTGTAACGTCACCTGTCTTAGGATCTGGTTTCAACTCTATTGTTGGTGTCTTACGAGCTGGTGTTGTTACATTCACTGGTTGTGATGGTTTCTTGTTCGGTTCTGTTACTGTTCCTGTACCTGGGACAGCTTTCTTAGGAAGTTTGTCATTTGGTACTTTACCTGAACCGTCTTTACCGATTTCAACAGTAATTGTGTTTCCATCTTCACCTGGGATTTCTACCTTAGTACCTGGTGGATATGTTCCTCCTCCTGGTTTCTTAGGCGTTACAATCGCATCTCCATTTGGTTGTGGAGTAATTTCAATCTCAACTGGTTTTTCAGTTTCTGGTGTTTCTGGTGTTACCTTAGCTGGTGTTGTTACATTAGGAACTTCCACAGCTGGTTTACCTGGTTCTGTAATCTTACCTGTACCTGGAACATCTTTCTTAGGAAGTTTATCATTTGGTACTTTACCTGAACCATCTTTACCGATTTCAACAGTGATTGGACCATCTTCACCTGGGATTTCTACCGTAGTTCCTGGTGGATATGTTCCTCCTCCTGGTCTCTGCGGTGTTACTGTAACGTCACCTGTCTTAGGATCTGGTTTCAACTCTATTGTTGGTGTCTTACGAGCTGGTGTTGTTACATTCACTGGTTGTGATGGTTTCTTGTTCGGTTCTGTTACTGTTCCTGTACCTGGGACAGCTTTCTTAGGAAGTTTGTCATTTGGTACTTTACCTGAACCATCTTTACCGATTTCAACAGTAATTGTGTTTCCATCTTCACCTGGGATTTCTACCTTAGTACCTGGTGGATATGTTCCTCCTCCTGGTTTCTTAGGCGTTACAATCGCATCTCCATTTGGTTGTGGAGTAATTTCAATCTCAACTGGAGTTTGAGTTGTTGGTGTTTTTGGATCTGTTCCATTTTTGATTTCTTCCTCATCTGGAATTCCATCATTGTCATCATCTGAATCTTCTTTATCTGGAATACCGTCTCCATCTGTATCGCGTAAAATTGGAACTGGAACTTTCACAGTAACTGTCTCGCCACCTTTTGTAACTTTAACCGGAATTTCGACTGTGCGTTCTTCTTCTTTTGGTTTCCAATCATTTACCTCTGGTTTTCCTTTAAGTTTACCTTCATCATCTACTGTTAAACCATTTACTGGGCCATCTACTGTAATGCTTGAACCTGGTTTGTTTGGTGTCACAACTGTAACTGGTGTAATTTGTGCTTTTTCCGGAACTGGTGCTGGGTTTGTAACCTCAGCTGCTAAAGGTCCATTTGCTGTTCCTCTAGCTACAGGACTCTCAAGAGTAAGTACACCATCAATGTTCTTAGAAACTTTTGCAGTTACTTCTGTTTTATCTGCAATTTCAGCATCAGAAATTGTTACAACTCCTTCAGGTGATACTGATACTTTATCATCAGACTTACCATTTACAGTCCATTTGCTTCCAGATTTCGTAACTGTTACAGTTTCTGGACTTGTTTTACCTGTCGGTGTATAAGTAAGAGTAATTTTATCAATATCTTGTTGATTAGTACTATCAGGTTGTTTTGGTGGGGTAATTGTTACACTACCATTCTCTTTACCTTCTACGGTAGGTGCTGTTGGTGTTACTGCTAGAATTACTTTACGCTTGATTTCTGCTGGTGCAAATACATCTCTGGTCGTGCTAGTATCATCTGTCATATTATTAGCTTTAGTGCCTGGGAAGATTGCTGTTGCAGTTCGAGTATATTTACCTGAATTGTCAAGTGTTGTTCCTCGATCTTTATTAACGCCGTTTCTGTCTTTCCATGTCCAAGTCATACCACTTGGTAAATAATTGTTACCACGATCTGCTTTATCTTCACTATCGACTACTTTCAGATAGTTATGCGCATCAATATTTTTAGAACTATTATCTTTATTTAATGTTGAAGCAACTGGTACTTTTGCGATACCATTTTTATCAACATTTTTCGTTTCAATATCAACTACGCGGTACTTGAATTTGAAATCACGGCTATCTGAAGGATTACTTCCTTCTACATGAATAGTTGATTCATGTACTCCTAAAGTTTCAGTATCCAATACAGCTCCTGAAGATAAACGCTCTGCATATGGAGTTGCTTCAGTTTTTCCTGTTTGAGCTGTAAATGTAGATGGATTCACTCCTTTTGGAAGTCCTCCCTTAACTTCTACTTTAGAAATCACACCAGAGTTATCCGATACTTTTAGCTCTGGGTTAAATGTAGCTCCACGATAAACTGTAAAGATTGGTTCATTAGCAGTTTCTGATAACTCTTTTCCATTTAGACTTGCTTTTGGTTTTTCATTATCCACTACATTGAAAACAACATTTCTCTCAGCTTTTTCTGGTGCAAATACTTGGACACTACCACGCTGACTTGGATTTTTAGGGAACACCGCAATCGCTTTATGAGTTTGCTTTCCTACTTTAGATAAAGTTAAATTCGTATCTGATCCTTTAGCATCGTCCCAACGGAATTTCATTCCTCCTGGGAAGTGGACATCTGCTTGCGATTCTACAACTGGTTTACCTGACTTGTCTTGCTTACCAGCTGTATTTAGGTATTCATTTGGATCACCTGACTTGCTGTTTAATTCGACTGTCTTAGGTGTGTTTTCTACAACAACATCGACAACTTTATACTTCATCAGATAGGTAGCACTATTTACACCATCAGAAATTTTGAACTTAGCTACGTGATCTCCTAGTGTCTGTGTATCCGCTACTGTTCCTGTAGATAGGCTCGTAGTGTATTTTTTATCTTCCGTACTTCCATCTTTCCCAGTTTGAGGTGTATAAGTTTGAACTTTAGATCCATTTGGTAAGTTCTCAACACTCATAGAAGTAATGTTACCTGAATTATCCCAGGCTTTCACAGTTGGATTAAATGTAGCTCCACGATAGACATAAAATTGAGCAGATTGTGGTTCATTTTCTGTTAAACGAATTCCGCCAACCTCAACGATTGGTTTTTGGTTATCACGTGGTGTTACATTGAAAGTAAATTTTACAGGGTCAGCTTTATTACCTGCATCATCATGAGCTCCGAAAGTAATCTCATGTGGTTTACCAACGTCTTCTTTCTTAGTTGTAATAGTAATTTCAATTATTTTTTCAGTGTCAGTAATCTTTACCTTATTATTTGTTGCTTGACGAGAAAGAAGTCTATCACCATATTTGTCAGTGAAATCTTTACCTTCTATCGTAACAACTTTATTATCTCTTGCTGTTATTGTGAAGGTTACTTTTTCACCTTCTACTACTGTTTGGCTTTTTCGTGAAATTTCTAATGTAGGTTTTTGGGTATCTCGTTCAGGGGTTGGTTTTACAGGAGTACTACGTTCAGAAGTTACTGTTTCACCATTATTCACAACTGTTTCAGCTGTAATAGGCTTTTCTGGTAGAGCTCCTTCAACTGTGATTTTCGCAGTGCCTCCAGTAGTTTTTCCAGTTCCGATAAGTGTCTTACCTTCGTAAAGATTCACTGTCGAACCATCTGGCACTCCGTTTCCGACATTTACAGTAACCTCTTGCCCAGTCTTCCCTGCTTTTTCATTTACAGAGCTTTGATCAATAGCAGGTTTATGTGGAATAACCTTTAATGTAGCAGTAGTAGTATTTGAAGTATTGTCGCTGTAGGTAGCTTTTACTTGACGCTTGAATACTCCTGCTGTACCAGTATTTGGTTGTCCATCTGGCCAATCCCAAGACGTGTTGTTAGGAAAACTTGTACTTCCATCCTTACCCGTTACAAAACCAATTTCTACTGGTTTATTTAAATTTCCAAGAGATTCTCCAACTTTTTTTGTAACCTCTTTACCGATAATAGGGTATTTTGTACTTTGTTTAACAGTCGGTTCTACATTTTCATTAGGTTCTTTCCCTGACACGAAAGTATAGGATTGGTGCGTTGTCAGACCAAAACTGCTTGCAACACCTATAGTAAATGCTTGTCTAACTTCTTCATCCGTTACATCTGGTCTTAATTTTGCTTTTAGATGCATATGAACAGCAGCTGTTTTATCGTTAGTTTTCAATCCTAACCCATAACTCTTGTCTTTGTGATTCCCTTCTAATTTTACAGCCTTTTCCAAATCAGGCTCATATTGATTCGCCTTAAAGATATCCCTCATATCTTTCCAATGATCTCCTGATGCACGGACACCTGCACTGTTAAAATAGGTAAATCCATTCTGACTTCGCTCATTATCATTTGCAAAGTGGTAATTCAGTTTCCTTTCAAGATGAAATTTCTCTGGATTTTGTGAGAGTGTCCCACCTTCATTTTGATTATTTCTACGATAGATTTCAAAGTATAAATCTCTAATAGCGTCTGTTTTATAATATCCGTTAGGTTGCAAATCTAAGATTTTAGGTTGCAACAATAGTCTATATGCCTGTTGATAACTATGTTCAGCTATGTTTTGACCGTTATTATTAAAGAACACATCGTAAACTACATATTTTTGCCCATCAATCGTCTCAATTCGACCGGTCATATCCACTTTTTGCTCTACGAATTGTCTGTCGTTATTCCTCTTATTCCCATCTCTATCACTTCCATAGAAACGTTGATAAGATAATAGATTGTCTTGATTGGTCCATCTTGAAGATACCGTTGCAGCTCTTCCACCTGTTCCTTGACCCATGCTCTTGCCATTACGCGGATCATGAGAACCTGAACTCAAACGCGTTGTAGCGTTTTTAACAGAGTTAAACATTCTCTTCACAAGTTTGTTCATATCTTCAACTTCATTCAGAGAAACTGTTGTATTTTCAAGAACACCTTGGGCTAAGCCCAATAGTTCATTGGCTTTTTCAAGAACTTCTTTGCTAGTCTCCTGCTCAGGCAATTCCAGAACTGCTGCCTTCAATTGATCTACAGATACTTTCAAAGCATCTTTTTTAGCTGATACAGTTTGGCTCTCTTCGCTTGCGCTTACTTCAGGAGAAGATTGGTTGGCTAGGTTATCAGCTTGCTTCTCAGTTTTATCTACTTGTTTATCTACTTGTTTATCTACTTGTTTATCTACTTGAACCTCAGTTGCTTCCTTAGCAGCTGATACGACTGTCACATCTTTAGACAAGAGTTCCGCAAGCTTATCAATATCCTTTTGAGCTAGCTCAGAACTTTCTAGGGCTTCTTTCCCTTTTTGAAGTCTATCTTTGACAGGTGATACTACTGACTCGTCAAGGTTTAATTTAGTTGAAAGAAGAGCATTTAATTCTTCAACTACTTTTCTTAACTTGGCTTTATCAACTGTAGGCGCGTTATTTGCAGGAACTGCAGGCACTTGATTTTCTGGAGATTTATGTCCTTCATCTACTTTGTTTGCAGTAGATTCTGTAACATCCTCAGGCAAATCAACCTTATCCTTAGGGTTCACTACACCCGCATTAAGTTGTGAAGTCTTGTCAACTAGACTATCCGCACTCGCAACGCGGGCACCTAAAAACATCAGCGCTGCAACAGCAACTGAAGCGGCACCGAAACTATACTTACGAATAGAAAAGCGCAAAACTTTTTCACGTTGCTGGCGCTTGATTCTATTAAGTGAATTTGATTTATTTTCCATTGTTCCTCCTTATGTTAAAATACAAAATCAAATTAAAAGCAATATTCCCTCTGGGAATAAAACAATAAAAACCACTATGATAGACATTTCACATCATAGTTTTGACAGCTAGATTATACCACTTTCAATATATTTAATCAATCAAAATAGTATAAACGCAAGCAATCCAAAGAAAGCGTAATCAGTAAATATATAATAATTAAAAACAACTCTGAATAACGATAAATATCCCATCCTTAATTTTAAAATATTCTTCAGATATATCCTATAAATATAAATTTATATTATTACAAAATCAAAAAAATAAATTTCTTCCTTAAAAAACAAATATATAATAGTTTTAATTAAAAATCCTATCATTGGTTCCTTGCACCTATAATTTTAAAGCATATACTTATACAACAATATTTCTTGAATAGTCTATCAACAAAAGGGGAACCTTGATTTCAAATGAGTATCGCAGATTGAAGCTAAAATAGTATAACATGCCCTCTAATTCATTTTTAAAAATTAATCTAATACTCTTCGAAAATCTCTTCAAACCACGTCAGATTCAGCTTGCCGTACTCAAGTATAGCCTTCGGCTAGCTTCCTAGTTTGCTCTTTGATTTTCATTGAGTATAAATTCCTAATCCATTTGTACATATTTTATTTCAACCCATGATCTCTAAGTACGAATATTGATATCTACTTTTTCTAGAATACAAAAACAACCTTGTACCTCTTGAAATGAGGAACAAGGCCGTTTCTTTATCTTTTACATTCATTGTTCACTTAACAATGAACAGTTCAGATTTTGACTACATTTTAACTTTAGTCTTCTTTTTTCTTTCCAAAAGCAAGTCCTAGACCGCCTAGCATACCAAGAAGTCCTAGAGATGCAAGAGTAGCATTTGATTCTGTTCCTGTATTTGGTAATACAGTTTGAGAATCATTTGACTTAGCTCCGTTATCAACAGTAGTTTTAGTATCTACCTGATCTGTATTCGGAGTAACTGCATCTGGAATTGGAGTTGGTGATACAGCTGTATCTTGACCAGAATTTCCATTAGCATCAGGTATTACTGGCGTAACTGGAGTTGGAGTGGTTAGCGCAGGCGTATCGTGACTAGAATTTCCATTAGTATCAGGTGTTACTGGAATTGGAGTTGTGTTTGAACTTACTTTTCTGAAAATGTGAGTCATTACTGGTTCATTTTCATCAATCACAGTTCGTACAAATTCATATCCAGAAATTGATCCATGTTCAGCATCCTTTTCACTACCTGTCTTAAGGGATGGTTTCAATCCATTTCCATCTTCACCAATCCATCGAACCTCAATCATGAGCTCTGGCAATTCAATTGAATCTGGTAATAGACCATTTTCAAAAATTGTTACCTTAGGCGGAGTTGTTACATTAGGAACTTCCACAGATGGTTTACCTGGCTCAGTAGTCTTACCTATACCTGGTTTTTCTACATCTGGTAGATCACTGTTTGCTACTTTACCTTTACCATCTTCGCCTGAGATTTCTACCTTAGTTCCTGGTGGGTATGTTGAGCCATCTGGTTTCTTCGGTGTTACTGTAACGTCACCTGTCTTAGGATCTTGTTCTACCTCTACTTTTGGTTCTTTCGTTGTTCCATATGTTCGAACTGTTGTCGGAGTTACCTTACCTGTTTTTGGATCAACTTCATAGGTAGTGGTATCAATCACATCACGACCTTCAGGATCTTTAGATTGTTCAGCCTTAGTTTTCGCACCAACTTTAACGATTGTCTTACCTGCTGGGATTACAACTGGATTACCAACGTGCTCTGTGATATGACCGTCCTTTGGATCTACATCGTAAGTGGTTGTAGTAATTGTTTTACCTTTTTCACCCTCAGTACGCTGATCTGGTGTACCGAAGTCTTTTTCAACATCTTTTACGTATTCCACTTCTGGTTCAATCAGTGTTTCTACTACTTTGTCCTTCGCTGCAACTTTGACAATTGTTGATGTTGGATTTACTACTACTGGTTCTCCCACTCTTTCTGTAATTGTTCCATCTGCTGGATTTACTTCGTAAGTAGTTGTTGTTGTACGTGAACCTACTTGGCCTGCTTCTTCTACATTGTCTTGGCCTTTGTCGCGTGTATCATCTTTTACGTATTTCTTAGGTGATGGGATTTCTGTTGTTTCTACTTTATCCTTAGCTGCGACTTTGACAATAGTATTAGTTGGTTCTTTCGTACGAACTGGTTGACCTTCACTTGCTGTAATCTTTCCAGTATTAGGATCCACAGTGTAAATGGTTGTGACAGTGTCTTCACCATCTTCACCTTTAACAGTAGTTGGGGCTGTACCTTTTTCTTTCGTACCATCTTTTTCATAGACAACAGGTGATGTTACTACTCTCTTCTCAACTGTTGGTTCTTTTGTTGTTCCATAAGTTCGAACGGTTGTAGGAGTTACCTTACCTGTTTTTGGATTAACTTCATAGGTAGTGGTATCAATCACATCGCGACCTTCAGAATCTTTAGTTTGTTCAACCTTAGTTTTAGCTCCTACTTTAACGATTATCTTACCTGCGGGGATGAATACTGGATTACCAACGTGTTCTGTGATATGACCGTCCTTTGAATCTACATCGTAAGCAGTTATAGTAACTGTTTTACCTTTTTCACCCTCAGTACGCTGATCTGGTGTACCGAAGTCTTTTTCAACATCTTTAACATATTCCACTTCTGGTTCAATCGGAGTTTCTACTACTTCGTCTTTGGCCGAGACCTTGACCACTGTAGTAGTTGAAAGTTTGATAACAGGTTGACCTTCATGTGGAATGAGGCTGCCGTCTGTAGGATTAACTGCATATGTTGTGGTTACTGTTCTGGTACCTGGAGTACCAGCTACTGTTACATTAGCTTCACCTTTGGCTCTTGTGGCATCTTTCTCATAACGAACACTTGGTTCAAGTGACGTAACAACAACTGTTGATTTAGCGCCATTTGGACTGGTAATGTCTTTCCTTACAGTTGGAGTAAGGGCACCGGTACTTGAATTGACTTGATAGCTGGTTGTCTTCTTAACTACATCATCACCATCTTTAAGGTATTCAACCTCATCCTTAGCTGGGACCTTGACCACTGTAGGCGTTGAAAGTTTGATAACTGGTTTTCCTTCATGTGGAATAAGGCTACCGTCTGCAGGGTTAACAGTATAGGTTGTGGTTACTGTTCTTGTTCCTGGTGTACCAGCTGTTGTTACATTAGCTTCACCTTTGGCTTTTGTGGCGTCTTTCTCATAACGAACACTTGGCTCAAGTGAGGTAACAACAACTGTAGATTTGGCGCCATTTTGTTTGAACACTTCCTTTTTCTCTGTTGGAGTGAGAGCACCGGTACTTGCATTGACTTGGTAGCTGGTTGTCTTCTTAACTACATCATCACCTTCTTTGAGGTATTCAACCTCATCTTGAGCTGGGACTTTGACCACTGTAGGTTTTGCGGGAACTACCACTGCAGGTTCTTCATGCGGAATGAGGCTGCCATCTGTAGGATTGACAGTATAGGTTGTGGTTACTGTTCTAGTACCTGAAGTACCAGCTACTGTTACATTAGCTCCACCTTTGGCTCTTGTGGCGTCTTTTTCATAACGAACACTTGGCTCTAGTTTGGTAACGGCAACTGTAGATTTAGCACCATTTTGTTTGAAGATTTCCTTTTTCTCTGTTGGAGTAAGAGCACCGGTACTTGCATTGACCGCGTAAGTTATGGTCTTCTTAACAACATCATCGCCTTCTTTGAGGTATTCAACCTCGTCTTTAGCTGGCACCTTGACCACTGTCGGAGTCGAAGGGATGGTAACAGGTTGGCCTTCATATGGAATGAGACTGCCATCTGCAGGGTTAACAGTATAAGTAGTAGTGACTGTGCTTGTTCCTGGTGTACCAACTGTTGTTACATTATCTTCACCTTTGGCTTTTGTGGCGTCTTTTTCATAACGAACACTTGGCTCTAGTTTGGTAACGGCAACTGTAGATTTAGCACCATTTTGTTTGAAGATTTCCTTTTTCTCTGTTGGAGTAAGAGCACCGGTACTTGAATTGACCGCGTAACTTGTAGTCTTCTTAACCACGTTGTCGCCTTCTTTGAGGTATTCGACCTCATCTTTAGCTGAAACTTTGACCACTGTAGGAGTTGACGGTTTGATAACTGGTTGGCCTTCATGTGGAATGAGACTGCCATCTGTCGGATTAACTGTGTAGGTGGTAGTTACTGTTCTTGTTCCTGGTGTACCATCTGTTGTTACATTAGTTTCACCTTTGGCTCTTGTGACATCTTTTTCATAACGAACACTTGGCTCAAGTTGGGTAACAACAACTGTAGATTTGGCACCACTTTGTTTGAAGATTTCCTTTTTCTCTGTTGGAGTAAGGTTACCTGTACTTGCATTGACCGCGTAACTTGTAGTCTTCTTAACCACGTCGTCGCCTTCTTTGAGGTATTCGACCTCATCTTTGGCCGGGACCTTGACCACTGTCGGAGTTGACGGTTTGATAACAGGTTGCCCTTCTTGTGGAATGAGGCTACCGTCTGTCGGATTAACTGTATATGTTGTAGTTAGTGTACTTGTCCCCTGAGTGCCAACTATTGTTACATTTTCTCCACCTCTGGCTCTTGTGGCATCTTTATCATAACGAACACTTGGCTGTAATGGCGTAACAACAACTGTAGCTTTAACGCCATTTTGTTTGAAGATTTCCTTTTTCTCTGTTGGAGTAAGGGCACCGGTGCTTGCATTGACCGCGTAACTCGTAGTCTTCTTAACCACGTCGTCGCCTTCTTTGAGGTATTCAACCTCATCTTGGGCTGGGACCCTAACCACTGTAGGTTTTGATGGGACTACTACTGCTAGCTCTTCATGTGGAATGAGACTGCCATCTGTAGGATTCACAGTATAAGTAGTAGTGACTGTGCTTGTACCTGGAGTACCAGCTACTGTTACATTTTCTCCACCTCTAGCTCTTGTAGCATCTTTATCATAACGAACACTTGGCTCAAGTGGCGTAACAACAACCTTAGCCTTGGCACCATTTTGTTTGAAGATTTCCTTTTTCTCTGTTGGAGTAAGGGTACCTGTACTTGCATTGACCGCGTAACTCGTAGTCTTCTTAACCACGTCGTCGCCTTCTTTGAGGTATTCAACCTCATCTTGGGCTGGGACTTTGACTACTGTGGTAGTTGACGATTTGATAACTGGTTTGCCTTCATGTGGAATGAGGCTGCCATCTGTCGGATTCACAGTATAGGTTGTAGTTACTGTTCTAGCGCCTGAAGTACCAGCTATTGTTACATTTGCTTCACCTTTGGCTCTTGTGGTGTCTTTTTCATAACGAACACTTGGCTCGATTGGCGTAACCACAACTGTAGATTTGGCGCTATTTTGTTTGAAGATTTCCTTTTTCTCTGTTGGAGTAAGGGTACCTGTGCTTGCATTGACCGCGTAACTTGTAGTCTTCTTAACCACATTATCACCCTCTTTGAGGTATTCAACCTCATCCTTAGCTGGCACCTTGACCACTGTCGAAATTGACGATTTGATAACTGGTTTGCCTTCATGCGGAATGAGTCTACCATTTGTAGGGTTAACCGTGTAGGTGGTGGTTACTGTTCGGGTACCTGGAGTGCCAGCTATTGTTACATTTTCTCCACCTCTAGCTCTTGTGGCATCTTTATCATAACGAACACTTGGCTGTAATGGCGTAACAACAACCTTAGCCTTGGCACCATTTTGTTTGAAGATTTCCTTTTTCTCTGTTGGAGTAAGGGTACCTGTGCTTGCATTGACCGCGTAACTTGTAGTCTTCTTAACCACATTATCACCCTCTTTGAGGTATTCAACCTCATCCTTAGCTGGCACCTTGACCACTGTCGGAATTGACGATTTGATAACTGGTTTGCCTTCATGCGGAATGAGTCTACCATTTGTAGGGTTAACCGTGTAGGTGATGGTTACTGTTCGGGTACCTGGAGTACCAGCTATTGTTACATTTTCTCCACCTCTAGCTCTTGTGGAGTCTTTTTCATAACGGACACTTGGCTGTATTGGTGTAACAACAAACTTAGCCTTGGCACCATTTTGTTTGAAGATTTCCTTTTTCTCTGTTGGAGCAAGGTTACCTGTACTGGCATTGACTTCGTAAGTGGTTGTCTTCTTAACCACATCATCGCCTTCTTTGAGGTATTCAACCTCATCTTTAGCTGGCACTTTGACCACTGTCGGTTTGGATGGGACTACTACTGCCGGTTCTTCATGCGAAACAAGGCTACCATCTGTCGGATTCACAGTATAGGTTGTAGTTACTGTTCTAGCGCCTGAAGTACCAGCTGTTGTTACATTAGCTTCACCTTTGGGTCTTGTAGCGTCTTTCTCATAACGAACAATTGGCTCAAGTGACGTAACCACAACTGTTGATTTGGCACCATCTTTCTTGAACACTTCATTAAGTGTATTTTTAGTAATCTGCCCTGTATCAGGATCTTTGATACTAACAGTTGTTGACTTAATGATGTCATCTCCACGTTTACTATATACAACAGTTTCTCCAACTTTTTCTACAGATTTAGCTGTTGCAATTTTTTTATCTTGATAACCTGTCCTATCTAAAGAAATTCGTTTCCCAGATATAAACTCTGACCGTCTATTAATCATATCGGCTTCAAAATAAGAACGTGAACTATGACCTCCACTGGTTCGTCCAACATTTATAACAACATCACTATCATTGCTGACGCCTTTACTTATCGTCGAATCATTATCAACAATATAATGTGTCATTTTCCCAGACTTAGCTATTTTTTTACTATCTAGACCTTTCTGCCAAAATTCAGATGATGAGAAATAATTTGTCCTCACTTTTGGAGCATTGAATGTTGTTCCTTTTTTTAATACATTGTTATAAAAGTTTCTATAAGCCTGCTGGTCTTTAGAAGACATGACTCTACTGTCAGAATATGCCAACTGATAGGCTTCAACCATTGCCCGTTGTACTAAATATCCTCCTAAAGAATGTCCCGTCAAATAAAGATTGGTAATACTCTTATCTTTAGCCAGTTCACGCATGATATTTTCTGCATCGATCCCTTGCTGAGGATTGCTTCCTAATCCAAGTGTTATATCAGTTCCTATATCTTTGGCATCACTTGTTCCACGAAAGGCTAACACTTGAGCAGTTCCATTTGGTAAATATGAGAAATCACTCTTTGTTTCATACAAGACAGCATCTAGTCCACTGGAGGTATGATAACTTTTCTTCCTTTCCCAATAAGGTCCCAATTCCTTATTCATCATCATATACTCATAACGTGGTCTACTGTCACCATTATTTTTATATAACTCTGACTCTGTTAAGGGTTTCTTATGATCCAGCACTCTATCAATATAATTATCATCACGGTAGGACAATTCCATGAACATAATCATATCGCGCTCACTGACATTCCATTTTAATTTTTCATCTGGCTTTTCTTTACTATCAATAATACCATCACCATCAGTATCTTCTAATAAGGGATGACTATTATAGCCTACATACTTTTTCCCGCCTTTTTCATAAATATAAAGTTCTTCTTTATCCTTCAAGTAGTCATTATCTGTATAAGCTTCTGGACTTAACTCAGGGCCGTTTAATAACAAACTGTCAAGCTTATTGCCTTCTGAACCGATTACTCCTGCTTTGATTTTTTTAGCATCTTCCTCAGTCAATTCATATTTTTTTATCTCGGAAGGATTCGATGCCGCTCTCACCGCTGGAGCACTTGATCTGTCTTCACCCGCCACGGAAGCCCTTGTGGTCAAGCTATTATTTTCTTTATCCCCAGATGTCTCAAGTTCTGTAGTTCTTGTAGATATTATTGGAGTATCTTTTGGGACTGGACTGGGGATAGCATCTTGATTCTCTGGTGAATTTTGATTCTCTTCTTTTTTCTCCACAGTCGGGGTCGCATTCTCCTTTTCAGAATTAGCACCTATCTCTGTTGCCAAATTATTTTCCGTAGAAGCCAGTACTCCCTGGGATGGTGTAAACAAGGTAATTCCTATTAATACAGAAGCCACTCCAACCGAAAACTTTCGAATTGAAAAGCGTTGACGTTTATTAAAAATGTCTTTCATTTTACTAACTTTCTTTCTAACTATTTTTTACAAAATAGAGGGTTCTAATATTTTCCCTTGACAGAATACTAAATCGTTTCTTGACTAAAATTTTAGAGCTTTTCCTCTACCTGATCATAAGCTACCACATTGATTTCTAATCATAGAAAATTGATTGCTTAATATTACTAAAATATCAGTAAAATATAAAAAAATGTAAATATTTCACTTCTAACACTGCCATTATACCATAAAAAATCATAACACTCATGTGTTTTAAAAAAGGTTTATCAAAAAGTCTTAAAAATCATAAAAAACGCATAATATCAGGCAATTACAATCCTTGATACTATGCGTTTGATTGTGGGAAAATGTGCTTCATTTTCTCCTAGAATTGAGTTTTCGCTCATTCTCGTCAAATTTAGATTTTTTCTTCTTCGATATCAATCACAATCTCTTCTGATTCATCAAGACTATCGGACTTTTCTTGCCACTGCTCCTTGAGATTATTGAATCGATCTTTTGATGCTTCTGTCGCTTGACGAGCACATGATTTAGCTTGAGCAAGGACACTATCCACAGTGATTTCACCTGACTCAACCTGTTCTTTGGTTTTAAGAACAAAATCTGTAGCTTGTTCCTTAACTTCTGTCAGTTTTTCACAGACCTGCTCTTTAGCATATTCAGGATCTTCTCTCAAATCATCTAGAAAATCTTGAGCTTGACTGCAAACTTGTTTGCCCTTGTCGCTTGTTAAAAACAAGGCAAGAGCTGCACCTGAAACGGTTCCTAAAAGGATTGAGGATAGTTTACCCATAAGGATTCTCCTTTTTTATTTTTTGAAAAATTTACTTGCAAGACGAAGAGCTGACAAACTTGCACCAGTCTTAATGGTTTTTGAACCAGCTGATGAAGCTTTCTTGCTCAAGACACGCGCATGGTCATTGAGATCTGAAACAGATAGAGATAAATCTGCAACAGCACTAAAGAGTGGATCAATTGTTGCCACCTTGACATTGATATCATCTGCCAAGACATTGACCTTAGCCAATAACTCATTGGTATGGTGCAAGGTCACATCCACATCTGAAGTTAAGGTTTTAATCGTCTTCTCTGTTTCATCGATCACACGTCCAAGCTTTTGTACAGTGATAATCAGATAAACCAAAAATACAATCAAAGCAAGGGCTACAAGAATATATGCAACTTCTAACATTTAGTTTTCCTCCTCTGTAACATAGTAAGGGGCCTTCTTTCGATTTTGATATAGAACGATAAAAATACCGAGACCGATAAGGACAACTGAAAGCCACTGAGATACTCGAAGACCAAAGAACATAAGGCTATCTGCCCGCATGCCTTCGATAACCATACGACCGAAACCATACCAAATTAAGTAGAAAGCAGTGATATGACCTCGTCTGAGGCTCTTCCATTTTCGTCTGAATATCAGAATCAAGGCAAAGCCAAGTAGATTCCATAGGGATTCATAAAGGAAGGTCGGCTGACGGTAGCTCCCCTCAATATACATCTGATCACGGATAAAGGCAGGTAGATAATCCAAATTATCCACTGCTGCACCATAAGCTTCTTGATTAAAGAAATTGCCCCAGCGCCCCAAACTTTGGGCAATCATGACACTAGGCGCTGCAATGTCTAGAAAATCCCAAGTATTGATGAGTTTACGATCGGCAAAGATGTAGAGTACAAGGGCCCCAGTTATCAAACCACCGTAGATGGCCAAACCACCATTCCAAATGGCAAAAATCTCTCCTAAATTCTGACTATAGTAATCAAAACGGAAAATGACATAGTAGAGACGAGCTCCTAAAATAGCCAGAGGAAAGGCTACTAAGATAAAATCTAAAATATCGTCTGGTATGATCTTCTTCCTAGGCGCTTCTTTCATGGTCAAATAAACCGCAAGAATCAAGCCTGTCACAATACACAAAGCATACCAACGAATGGCTATAGGGCCTAGATGAATAGCAATTGGATCAAGCATTAGGGACCTCCTCGTTTTGAGCAATAAGATTTGTCAATCGTTCTTCAAATAAACGCGTCGCATCAAAGCCCATTTCCTTAGCACGATAATTCATGGCAGCAGCCTCAATCACGACAGAGATATTACGACCTGTTTTAACTGGAATACGGATACGAGGAATGGCTACGCCAGAAATTTCTAATTCCTCTGCATTATTTCCAAGTCGATCAAAGGTCTTATGCGTATCGTAATTTTCCAAGTAGACAGCCAACTGAACTTGTGAAGAATCTTTTACCGCACTCGCACCGTAGAGGCTCATGACATCGATAATACCAACCCCACGAATTTCAATCAAGTGTTTCAAGATTTCAGCAGGCTCTCCCCAAAGAGTTAATTCATCCTTAGAATAAATATCTACCCGATCATCTGCTACCAAGCGGTGACCACGTTTGACAAGCTCCAGACCTGTTTCACTCTTACCGATACCACTATCTCCTTGAATCAAGACACCCATCCCATAGATATCCATCAAGACACCGTGAACACTGGTGCGTTCCGCCAAACGAGAATCCAGATAACTAGATAATTCTCCAGACAAACGACTGGTAGCTGTACGGCTGGTTAAAATGGCAATCTTACATTCTCTGGCTGCCTTTAACATCTCCTCTGGAACCACCAAACCACGGGCAACAATAACCGCAGGTGTCTCAGGTAGAAACATTTTTTTCAAAACTTCATAACGGCTGTTAGAAGGCATGCTAATCAGATAAGACCACTCCTTCATCCCTAAGAGCTGGATCCGCTCTGGCGTGTAGTAGTCAAAATAACCTGTCATTTCAAGACCAGGTCGCGTAATGTCCGCTGTATTGATTTCCTTTTCAAGTAATTCTGGTTCGCCATAGACAATGTCTAGTCTAAGCTTTTCAATCACTTCTTTTACTAAAACCGACATCATTTCCTCCTTCAATCGAGTTCTTTTTACTATTATATCAAATTGTAGGAGGATATTTGAGATTTTTGCAGGCTTTGGAGTATTTATTTAAAAGAAAAAGGACTAGATTTCTCTAGCCTTTCATTTCAATTAGAATTTTTTACGTTTACGAGCTGCTTCTGATTTACGTTTACGTTTTACAGAAGGTTTTTCATAGAATTCACGTTTGCGTGTTTCTTGAAGAGTACCAGCTTTAGTAACCGCACGTTTGAAACGACGAAGTGCGTCGTCAAGAGATTCATTCTTACGTACTACTGTTTTAGACATTTTTTTCACTCCCTTCAAGTTCAAGATCTATTCTATTCTACACGTAAAAGGAATAATTGTCAAGAAAAAATGCGGTTTAATTTTGATTTTTTCTGCCATTTATACAAGTCTTGAAAGCGCTCAATAGAAAATACTGAATGGTTTCACTTTTTTATTTTTCAAGTAAGCTAAGTGCTTCAGCATCTGCGATAATGGTCACATCAGGGTGATTTTGCAGACTACTTGCTGGTAGACTTTCAGTCACTGGGCCAGACACGGTTCCGGCAATGGCTTCTGCTTTCGACTCACCATAAGCAAAGAGAATAATAGACTTGGCATCCAAGATATTTTTAATTCCCATTGAAATGGCTTGGGTTGGGACGTCTTCAATCTTGTCAAAGAAGCGCGCATTGGCTTCGATTGTAGACTGGTCTAGATCTACAAGGTGTGTCTGGCTATCAAAGGCAGTTCCTGGCTCATTAAATCCGATGTGTCCATTGCGACCGATTCCCAAGATTTGGAGGTCAACTGGATGGTCAGCCAAAATTTGGTTGTAGCGTTCAACTTCAGCTTCAGCATTGTCCTTAACCCCACGAGGCAAGAAACTTTCTTTAAATGGTTTTTTGTTAAACAAGTTTTCTTGCATGAAGTAACGATAAGACTGTGGATTGTCCCCATCAAGCCCTACATACTCATCAAGGTTGACACTGGTTAGATTTGAAAAATCAAGGTCACTCTCAACAATTTCCTTGTAAAATTCAAGTGGGCTACTTCCTGTCGCAAGTCCTAGGGTTTGAGCGCCGTTGGCCAATTTTTCCTTCAAAATCTCAAAAGCAACTTTTCCACCTTCGATTTGGTTTTCAACTTTAATAACTTTCATCTTTTTATCCTCCGTTTCAATCTATATTTATTATATGGTATAGACCAATTTTTGTCAAGTGAAAACGATTTAATTTCTAAAAAAGAGCGTCCAAACTTGAAACATGTTATAATGGATAGGATTAGAACTTAGAAAGAATGAACAGATATATGAATACAGCTGATTTTGACTTCCACTTACCCGAGGAATTGATTGCCCAAACGCCCCTTGAAAAACGGGATGCCTCTAAACTCCTCATTGTCAACCGTGAGACGGGAGAAATGCAGGATAAACACTTCCACTCTATTATTGATATGCTGGAACCTGGTGATGCCCTTGTCATGAACGACACCCGCGTTCTCCCTGCCCGCCTCTATGGTCAAAAAGAGGAAACAGGGGGCCATGTGGAACTTCTTCTACTCAAAAATACTAGTGGAGATGAGTGGGAAGTTCTGGCTAAACCTGCCAAACGTCTCAAGGTTGGTACTCGTGTCAGTTTTGGTGATGGTCGCCTCAGCGCTGTCGTGACAGAAGAATTGACCCATGGGGGCCGCATTGTCCGCTTTGAATACCAAGGAATTTTCCTAGAAGTTTTGGAAAGTCTAGGTGAAATGCCTCTGCCACCTTATATCCACGAAAAACTAGATGACCGTGAGCGTTATCAAACCGTCTACGCCAAAGAAAGTGGCTCTGCTGCTGCACCAACTGCTGGACTGCACTTCACCAAAGAACTGCTAACAGAAATCCAAGCTAAAGGCGTTCATCTAGTCTATCTGACTCTGCATGTCGGGCTCGGAACCTTTAGACCCGTTTCTGTTGACAATCTGGACGAACATGAAATGCACTCAGAATTCTACCAACTTTCTGAGGAAGCGGCTGCCACTCTTCGCTCTGTTAAGGAAAATGGTGGTCGTGTCATCGCTGTCGGAACCACTTCTATTCGCACCTTGGAGACTATTGGTTCCAAGTTTGAGGGGCAAATCCAAGCAGATTCTGGCTGGACCAATATCTTTATCAAACCTGGCTATGAATGGAAGGTTGTGGATGCCTTCTCAACCAACTTCCACCTGCCAAAATCAACTCTGGTCATGTTGGTTTCTGCCTTTGCAGGTCGCGAATTAGTCTTAGATGCCTACCACCATGCCATCCAAGAACACTACCGCTTCTTTAGTTTTGGCGATGCCATGTTTATCTATTAATTTTTACAATCAAAAAAGTCTGAAAAGCTCTCAGAATCGTTGTCTCAGCACCAAAAATACGTGAAATTTGCATAATTAAAATAAATTTCAGGGGGAGTTATACAAAAAAACGACGATTTAAATCGTCGTTTTACTGATATAAATATGCAATCTTTTTTTGAAAATACGTCTATTTATTTTTTATGGTTTTTTATTGTAAAGTAGACCCAACCGAATGAACATAGGTTGTAGAAAGCAAATGAAAAAACTGCAAGGATGATAGCTCCTGTATCTAAATAACCTCTTTCAAGACCGTTTTTCAACAACAACAAGCCTGTAGTTTCGACAAAGATCAAAAAGAAAAATATATAAAAAATTTTCACATTAAGCATATTGTTACCGCTTTCTTTTTATTTGGTTTTATTGTATAACAAAAGTTGAAAAAAATCAAAAATACAAAGGAGTTTCCGTTATGTCTAAGATGTCTAAATGCATGTGTTTGCTAGTTATGTCTGTTTTCTGTATGTCTAGCATTTCCCCGTCGCTTGTTGTTTTTGCTGATGATAGCTTATCGGCAAACTCTAAAGTTGTATCTGGTGAGGCTCAGTTTGAGAATGGCTCATCAGTGCGGTTCGGAGATACGCAAGTAAATATTTTAAGTGATGAAATTCTTGAGGTGCTCAATCCAAATGGAAGTGTAGACACTATTGAACGAGGTGCTGATGGCGTCTATATCAATGGGTCATTTTATATGGCTTATCAAAAGAATGAACTCGATCTAAATATATCTTTTAGATCATACGATCCTAATGTTTGGAATTACGTCAACACAATACATGGGAATAAACAAGCCAACACATTCGCTCACTTCATGATTGATTCTGGAATAACCGCGATGTTTGGCTTTATAGGTTCTATATTGGGGGGCCATGGAGTGGCATAATTGGTGGAGCATATTTTGGTATACAAGCTTATCAGTCTTACTTGGATTCACAAAGCCCATATCCATACTACATAAAAAGTACTTATATCCATCTTTCTCAAAGAAAATGGAAGTTTATCACTGAATACTATAGAAACTCAGATTATACTGGGTATGTAAAAACCGAAACAAGCTACGTGAATTTCTAAAATATAAACCCTGCCTAGATATAAAGGCAGGGTTTATATTTTAGTTAATTGCTCAAGTAATTTGTAAGCATAATACTTGCGAAACTCTATTTGTTCAAGCGGTTCAAAAGCTCTTGTTTTTATCCTCAAGCTCAGCTCTCCTTTGCTCGATTTCTTCACGTTTTTGGGCGATTTCTGCTTGTGCCTCGGGAGTTTCCAAAGTGCATTGTGACTTGTGAAATTCTACTAGCATATCAACGATTTTTGGGTCTAATTCGTTGACATAATCAGGATTTGACCATTTCGGCACGTTGCTTGCAGGTGCTTGCTTTTTGCCGCCTTTTTTGGACGTTTTGGCTTGTTGTTCAGCTTTCTGACTATAGTTGGCCTCGTGGAATTTTCGTGCATCAACCTTGATATTATGCGTTTTGTAATGAATTAAAAATTCGTTAGTCTTTTCTAAAATTCAGATCTTTCAAACTCTGCACACTGGCATTAATCACCGCGCCGACAATCAAAATCTTAGCAATGAGAATAAACCAGAACATCATAACCACCACGACGACGGAACTGAAAAAGCGGACGTCTACTAGGTGATTGACATAATTGTTGACATAGACTGAAAAGATGTTGAGCAGTAAGGCCAGAGTCAACAAGACAAAGGCACTACCTGGCAACACATAGCGAATTCGTCGGACCGTAACATTAGGCAGGAAATAATAAAGCATGACCAAGATAGCGAAAATCAAGGTATAGATCAAGGGGCCTGTTAGGTCTTGCAGATAATCAAAGATAGGACTATCCGATTTCCAGTGATTCTTGATAAGGTTGAGAAGCATACGACCAAAGACACTGAGAAACAGAGCTAAGGCGAAGAGAATCTGCAAGCCAAAACTGACAAACAAACTCATGAGCTGACGGGAAATCATTCCACGATTTTTAGCAACTCCGTAGGCTTTATTAAAAGCTTTCTGTAGGAAATTCATGGATTTTGAAAAGGTCCATAGGGCTGACAAAACCGCAAAACTCAATAAACCCGTTGAAGGTTGGGTCAACACTTCTGTGATAATCTTTGCCACCACATCATACATAGTATCCGGTAAAAATTCATTGACAACCTTTAAAAAATTGGAAACTGGAATCTGAAAATAGGGGAGGATATTGACCACCACCAAAAGCAATGGAAAAATCGAAATCAACCAATAGTAGGCTACTGCGACACTGGTAAACTCACTATCTGATACTTGATAATAATGCAAAAATGCTTTTAATAAAGGCTTATCTATCAGCTCTTTCCACCACTTCTTCATGTCATACTCCTTTATTTACAATCTTGATTAATTTCTTCTTACCAATTCCACCATATCATAAGGCAGGGTATTGGCAGCTTCCTTCAAGGAATAGTTCTCTAAGTTATTCACATTTTGTCGTAACTTCTTGGCATACTTGGTTGTAATCAATCGTTTCTCTTCATATTCGAAAATCAACTTGCGCTCCAGATAATAGCCTCTCAGCATTTCATCGATATTGTTGGGTTTGACACGATTGATAACCCGTTCGACAAAAGCACCACTGGTAATAATAGCTGTTTCTCGGAGACGAGAATCCTGCATGAAGCTGATTAAAGAACTCTTATAAACTCCTTTTAGGTTCTCCAAACTTTCGATAATCATCTCTGTATTTTCTAGATAGAGCTCTGCAATTTGGTCATAGTCAAGGGCTCTGAGTTTCTTAGATTCTTCATTTTTCCAACTGCGGAAGGTCTTGCCTAAGGTAAAGACTTCGTGAAGGAGAAAACGTAAAATCCGCAAGGAAACAAGGAAATAATAGGTCAATCGTGAAGCAAACTTGCGATTGATGCTTTGTTCCATGTTTTTCAGATAACGTTGGTAGACTCGATAGGCACGCTCACTCATCTTGCCTTCTTCGTAGGCTTGTTCTAAACCATCACTTTCAATACTGAGGATGAGAAGTTTCAAGGCCTCCCAGTCTTCTTGCTCACCCTTATTTTCTTGGCTCAGGATAAGATTTTCAATACGTCCATGATAATTGTCAATAGCCGCATAGAGGGGAAGTTTATTTCTGGTCCCTTCCAACTCTTTTTCTAACTCTAGCGTTACTTCATTCAAAATAGCAATATGCATGAGATAATTCTTGCTTTCTTCCTGTTCATCCGAAAGATGAGGCAGGATTAAGAGACCTGTTAAAAAGCTTACCAGCGTCACACCTGCAACGAGGAAAAGTAAGAGAGGATACTCCTGCTCTAGATTACTTGGTATCAAAAGAATCGTAGCAATCGACACGGTTCCCTTAACACCTGAGAAGGTCAGGAGAAGCATATCCTTTATATACTTATTTAGCTTTTTCTTGAGTCGTCTAGTCCTATAGGCAAAATAGCCATAGATCATGACAAAACGAATGGCAAAGAGGACAAAGGTAAGGGCTAAAAGAGATACTAGTAAGAGTAGAGGATTATAGATTGGATTGGTCAAGATAGGTTCTGCTATCATTTCCAACTCCATCCCTAAAATCACAAAGACAGAACCGTTGAGCATAAAGTTCACTGTATGCCAGACCGTCTCAGTCACCGTATCCACTTGGGCTTCAAGGAGAGTAATTTTCTTAAAACGGCTTGCCTTTAAAATCCCAGCAACCACCACGGCAATAATTCCTGAAACATGGACTTCTTCTGCCAGGAAGAAGGTCACCAGAGGCAAACTCAATTCTAATAAAAGTTCGCTGGCAATATCCGTTGCTCGCACACTCAGCAAGAAGGTATGGAGGAAACGGTTGGTCATAGCTGTTAAAAAGCCAACTAAAAAACCGCCTAGGATTGAAAAGATAAGCGAACTACTAGCTTGCCCAAGGGAAAAGGCTCCTGTTGTCCAAGCTGTCAAGGCTACCTGAAAGGCCACCAAACCAGAAGCATCATTCAAGAGTCCTTCACCCTTAAGGATATTGGACACGCGCTTAGGAAAGCTAAAGCGCTCCGAAAGAGAAGCAAAAGCCACCAAGTCCGTAGGCCCAAGGGCTGCCCCAACAGCCAAGCAAGCCACCAAGGGAAGGCTAAGCCAAAGAAGATGGGCCAAGCCACCCAAACTCAGAGTCGAGATAAAAATCACTGGAAATATGAGATAAACAATAATTCGCCAGTGTTTTAAAATAGCTGTAATATCCGCTTCTTCCGACTCTCGGAAAAGCAAGGGCCCGATAACCAGGGCCAAAAACAACTCCGTATTGAGGTGAAAGTCGGTATTAGGTAAAAAGAGACCAATCACAGTTCCCAAAAGAATTTGCACCAAAGGGAGAGGCAAAAAGGGCAGAAGCTTATTGGTTGTACTTGAGACAATCAAGACCAGTAAAAATAGGATTAGGTAAATCAGTAATTCCACGCACTTCCTCCTTAGTCTTTTTTACAACAGAATTCAAATATCTCCTTCTGCTCTTTGATTTTTTGGTCAATCTTGGAACAATCTTTGTGCTCAATTTTTCTCTGGCACCGTTCCATTTCAAGAGCAACTAATTTTTTCTTGATTTTAAGCATTTTTTTGCTCATATGCGCTTGATCTAACACCCCCACCGCTCGTTCGTGGTGGGTTGATTCAACAAAATTCTGGCGCATGGCATCCAGCTTTTCACGTAGATATTGTTTATCCATGTCTATATCTTTCTAATTTTTCAATCATCACTAAAAATGGTGGGTTGTTAACTTGATTCAGGGTTCGATAAATGGTAGCTGTGTACTCTTGTTGGTTCAACTGGCTAACAAAATCCAAGACAGCATCTTTCTCGATGTCTCCTCCTTCATGACCATAGTAAATCATAATGGCAATTCGTCCACCTTTGACAAGTAAACCACACAGCTTTTCTAATGCTTCAATAGTTGTCTGAGGTCGGGTGATGACAGACTTATCAGCTGACGGCAGATAGCCCAGATTAAAAATCCCTGCCTTGGCTTCTGTCACAAACTGGTCCAGTGTCTCATGACCTTGCAAGATTAACTGGGCATTTGTCATTCCAGCCTGGTCCAAACGCTCTTGCGTCTTTTCCAAGGCTTGCTCCTGAATATCAAAGGCATAGACTTGCTTGGCTAGCTTGGCTAGAAATAGAGTATCATGCCCATTTCCCATGGTCGCATCCACTACGGTATCGTCCTGAGTTACAACCTCATCTAAAAAATCATGTGCCATCTCAAGTGGTCTTTTCATTATTAAACTCCTGTTTTACAGCCTTGCATCCTTGAACGCTTCCACGACGTCGCATCTCCGTCTCAATACTGTTGAGAACTTCCCATTTATTGAGGCTCCACATAGGACCAATCAGCATATCCCTAGGTGCATCTCCTGTGATTCGATGGATAACAATATGCTTGGGAATGATTTCCAGTTGGTCGCAGATGACCTTGACATATTCGTCCTGACTCATCAGTTGCAAACGTCCCTCGTGGTAATCTCGTTGCATACGCGTATTGGTCATCAGGTGAAGCAAGTGCAGTTTAATTCCTTGAATATCGTTATCCGTGACACAGCGGCGGACATTTTCAACCATCATCTCATGGGTTTCACCAGGAAGTCCATTGATCAGATGGGAGACAATCTCAATTTTGGGATACTTTCTCAAACGCTTGACCGTTTCCACGTACAATTCATAAGAGTGGGCACGGTTAATCAAATCAGAAGTTGTTTCAAAAGTAGTCTGCAAGCCCAATTCAACCGTCACATGCATGCGCTCCGACAATTCAGCCAAATATTCAATGGTTTCGTCTGGTAAACAGTCAGGGCGTGTTCCGATATTAATTCCCACTACACCTGGCTCGTTGATAGCCTGCTCATAGCGTTCCCGAATCACTTCCACCTTTTCATGGGTATTGGTAAAATTTTGAAAATAAACCAGATACTTCTGCACGTCTGGCCACTTGCGATGCATAAAGTCAATTTCCTTATAAAATTGCTCACGGATAGGCGCATCCGGTGCTACGATAGCATCTCCAGAACCTGAAACCGTACAAAAAGTACAGCCTCCATGAGCTACAGTTCCATCACGATTGGGACAGTCAAATCCCGCATCAATAGGGACTTTAAAGGTCTTTTCTCCAAAAAGTTTTCGATAATAATCATTCAAGGTATTATAAGATTTCATAACCTTCATTATAACAAAAAACACCCACAATCTCAAAAGCCTGACTTTCCTATAAATTCCTCTATTTCTCGTTTCCATTAGCCATTTTTTATGATACAATATGGATATGATTTTAATGAAATTAGCATCTATTTTATTATTGATACTGACCTTAGTAGTCTGCATCATCCTAACCAAACTGTTTAGATTAAAAAAACTAGGACGAAACTTTGCGGATTTAGCTTTTCCGGTCTTGGTATTTGAGTATTACTTGATTACAGCTAAGACCTTTACCCATAATTTTCTCCCTAGACTAGGCCTAGCCCTCTCAGTCCTAGCCATTATTCTCGTTTTTTTCTTCCTTTTGAAAAAACGCAGCTTTTACTATCCTAAATTCATCAAATTCTTCTGGCGTGCAGGATTCTTATTAACCCTGATCATGTATATCGAGATGATTGTTGAATTGTTCTTAATAAAATAGTCAAATCCCTAGAAAGTTGAGGCCTAGGGATTTTTACTTTCTCTACAAAATAGGATAGACAATAACACTATACAATTTTATACAAAGAAAATCCCTTAGAAACTTATATTCCAAGGGATTTATCTTCTATCTAGGACAAGAACTTCTCTCTAATCTTTAACGATAAAGACGGTATCAAAATTTCTAATCTTCTTTTTTACCTTTAGTGGCTACTAATCCTGCACTCAAACCTAGAAGAGCTAAACCTGCTGCGACTGCTGCCTGTTCTGCCTCTGTTCCAGTGTTTGGCAAGTGGTTCTTTTCATCTTGCTGGGCTTCAACTGAACGTGAGCTCACTTGTTTTACATCCGTTTTCTCAGTTGCTACTTGTTGTTTTGTAGTTTCTTGAGATTCTGGTTTTTGAACATCTTGATCTTGTAGAACAGACTTGCTAGCTTCCTGAGGAGCTGGTTTAAGATTTTCTTGAGAAGCTGATTTTGTATCCTTTATAGCTGTACCAACCTCTACAATACGGTCCTGAGCTATAACTTTATCATAGCTTTCTTTCTCAGTCCGCTTGCCATTTTCTACTTCAATCAAGTGAATACGGAGACCTTGTCTTCCTTCTTGGAGGATACGAGTTTCACCTAGATATAACTTGTCAGACTTACGCTCCTGGATTTGGAAGCCGACTGCCTCTTCCTCAACTATAAGCTCTGGTCTGTTGAAAACTAGAGTATTGAATTCGTCCTCTGGAAGAGCGGTTCCTAGTTTAGTTCCGACAACAACAATACGGTTTGTTGGAGTTTGAACTATTTCACGGAATTTTTCTTCCTTACTTCCGTCAGGATTGATAGAGATAAGAATTCGTTCCTTACCAACTTGTCCTTCTTGTTCTAAACGAGTTTCACCAAGATAAAGCCTTGAATCTTTTTTCTCAATTGTCTTGTAGGCCAAATCTTGTTCAAGAGCTTCTAATTTTGGTAAATCCTCCTGTACTGCAGCAACTGTCTTCTCAGAAACTGGTTTCTCCTTAGTCAACTGGACACGGTATTCCTTGACTTGTTTTCCACTCTCTGAAACTAGGCGAACAAGTACTGGAAGGCTATCCTCTCCACTATCTACAACTGTTGAAACTACTTGATTGTTTTCTTCAACTGAGACTTTTGGACGTTGACCTTTATAGGTGATTTGATAGTCTTGACGATTTTCAACGAAATCTGGAAGATCTTTTCCATCCACAAGAATCTTTGATTGAGTGCTATCTTGAGGCAATTCGCTCGGTGCAAGGAAGGTCATTTCAATCATCGCAACACCACTCTTGTCTGACTTACGATCCATGCGCCATCTCATAGCTTTGGCTTTGACAGCTTTAAATGTTACATTGATTTCATCTCCAGCTTCAATGTCTTTATTCGCACGATAAGGAACAGCAGCCCAATTTTCCGGATTATTAAATGGATGATCTGCTTCATAAGCTTGGTAGTTTGAATAGTAGGTTGGCACTTCAAAGTCTGGACCAATATAGCGTTCCAAAACGAGTTTAGATGGTGCATCTGTACCACTATCTGCAAAGAACTGGAGTTTGGCTTGTGCAACAGTCCGTTCTACAATCTTACCATTTTCACGGAAGATGACGCCTGCTGATGCTTCTGTATTAGTAGATGGTCTTGCAGACCAGTTTGTCCAACGACGATTTTCTGAGTGATCACCGTCATTGAGATAGTCAACACGGTCATGGGAACTGTTGTCAATATCGTTGGTTGCTGAAGCAAAGGCCTGATTCCCATTTTCATCATAATCAGGGTTATCTGAGAGAGCCTCACCTAGTTTGTCTGTCACTCGTACAGAGAATTCAGCTATAAGATTACTACCAAGGACACGACCTTGAACAGTAAATTGACCTGCTTTTGTGACATTTTCTGCTGGAACTTCTTCCCATTCCACTGCCAAGTCTTTTATCTCATAGCCGTCCTTACCTGTGAAATAAACAGGAACCTTAGTTGGTAACTCAAGCGATTGACCTACTTGTAACAAGCGAGCTTGTTTAAACGCAACAACTGGTTTACGAGAGAGCAAGTCTTTATCGTTTGTGAAGTGTAGGCGGTATTCTCCTAGGATGTCTCCATTTTCTGCTTTCGCGATGACACGGACTGGTTCACCTTCACGAACACTGGGAACGATTGTAGCAAGACCATTGTTGCTAACACTTGCTGTTACTGCAGGAACTTTTCCATCTCCAGACTCAAGATAGTAGTCTGCCAAATCAGGATTGAAGTTTACTAAGTCTTTGCCGTCAACTTGGATTCTTGTCTTTCCTTGTTTGGCTGGCGCAACTTGTTTGGCAAAGATTTGTACTTCTGTGATAGAAGTTCCTCGCTTATTATCTGCTTTAACCATGCGAATGCGAACTGCATAAGTTTCAACTTTATCAAAGCTAAAGTGATTCATTTCTCCAGCCTTGAGTTGAGCTGGTGCTTTTAGATTGGTAACTGGTTTCCAGTTAGCAGGATCATTAAAGGCATGATTTTCACCGCCTACAAAGCTAGGATTTTTAGGAGCTGTCGGAACCTTTTGGCCAACATAATACTCAATCACATAAGACTTAGGAGCACCGACTCCGTGGTCTTCGTGGAATCCAACACTTAGATTATCAACGGAACGTTTGCTCAAGATACCTGAATCTCCAAACAGAACACCGACTGAAGCTTCTGGATTACTACGATTCCAGTTTGTCCAACGGTTGGCTGGTCGGTCATTAAAGGAAATCAATTTATCGTTGACATTTGAAACAGGGTCGGTTGGATTCGAGTCTGAAGCAAAGGCAAGTGGCAATTCTGAACCTGTCCATTGGTCAGAAATATTTGCTCCTTGCTCTGTTTGAGCAGATACGCGAACATGAAGTTTAGTTGTTAATTGAGTACCTTCTAAGCGACCATTAACTGTAAAGACACCTTCCTTGGCGTATTGCTCTGGACGAATCGCATCCCATGCAACCTTAGCTGATGAAACGTGACCATTTGAATCATATGTACGAACGCTTTCTGGTAATTGTGGCGCTTCTGCGATCGGTGTTGTCACACTGACTTCTTCAACCGAAACGATGCCTTCTACAGAGACTTTGGCACGCGCCTCAAGATCAATCCCTTCAACTTCACCTAACACCTCAAAGGTTTGATAGTGGTCTAGTTTTTCTTTTGGAATAGCTTGCCAAGTTACTTTGTGAGCTTTAGGGAAACCTTTGTCATACTCAACAGTTACTGTTGACGGAAGAGTAGGTTCTTGGTGTAAATCTGTCACTACATTTACAGGACGGATAGATTTCGCAATCTTCTTCTCAGTATTGGCTTGAATAGTGAGATTAACCTGGCCTTCAGCACCCTCATATACAGCTTTGAGAGCGACTACTCCTGGTCTATGAAGTTCAAGCATTCCCTTACGGACTGCAACTTCCCCTTCACCACTTGTAGAGAAGGTCACCTTATCAGCTGGTAGAATTGCTTGTGTTCCGTCTTGATAGTGAGCAAGAACAGACAATTTCACTGTTTGATCTTCTTTAAGGCCGTCAGCTTGCTCCACCTGCAAGCTCAAATGGTCAATTTTTGGTGCTTCTTCTAGGAATTGGATTGCATAGGTTTGAAGTGGGGCACCATCTTTTGACTGAACAAAGATACTTGCGCGCATACCGTTTGCTGCACTTGCTTGAAGGACTGTAACATCAGCATTTTCAGCACTTGCTGAGACTTCTGGCAATTTTGATCCATAAGCTAGAGTACGATATTGCATTGGATGGTGACTAGTAAGCCCTGTCACAGCTTCACCACCAACAGTTACAGTTGGCACTGCAGGTGCTGCAACATTTCCTTCTTCTACCACAAGGGTTGCATGAATAGTTTCTCCAGCTAACTGACCAGTCATTTGAATACGTGATCCTGGGACTGAAAGTTTGGCTTTATCTGCTTCTGCAATCTCCCAGCTATCTACTTCATACTCTTGTACACTTCCATCGGTTACAAGTATTGACACATATTTATCTACAGTGTTCAAGTTAGCTCCAGGAGCAACACGTTTAACTGTTGGTAGTTCTTTCGCAATTGCTAGAACCTCGACACGCGCCTCTACCTCACGTCCATTTGCTGTACCTTTAGCAGTCACAACTCCTGCTTGACTAACATCAACTTGAGACCAGGTTGCTGGATGTTTCTCACGACTACCATCACTGTATACAAATGCTACCGTCTTCGGCATTTTTGGATCTTTACCTAGCAATGTACGAACTTTTGCTACTTCTGTACCCAAAACAGTCTTTTCTTGTCCTTCTTTTTTACCAGTAAAGACAGTCACTTGATCCGATTTCAAGAGATCAGAATGGGCAGTAAGAGTAAATTTTCCTGCTTGCTCAGTCGATTTGACAATGACAACACCTTTACCGTTAAAGACTCTGCGAATCCAAGAACCATCTGCTTGTGCTTTATAGCGTTCACGGCTGGCTTGTTCACCATTATCGACACCGACAAGTTGACCTTGTCCATGCAATTGGAAACGAACCAGATTATTGGCAGTTGGGACTATATTCCCTTGACTGTCAACGATTTCGTAGTAGATGTAAGTCAAATCTTTACCATCTGCCGCAATTGCCTGCTCTTCTTTGATGAGACGAACAGCTGCTGGTTTGCCAGCAGTTGTGATCTTGTCTCGAGCAATTTCCTTGCCAGATTCATCACGAGCTATTGCTTCCAAGGTACCTGGTTGATAGGCAACTTTCCATTCAAGATACAATTCATCAGTATTAGCACCTTCTTGGTAAGTTCGCCCATCACTGGTTTGTTTTTTAGTGAAGGTCTTCTGTCCCAGTGATTCACCGTTCAACAATAACTCCACACTTGCAGCGTTAGAGTAGGCACGAACTGGAATTTTACCATCTGCATCAGCTACATTATCTTTTAGAGCTGAGTCCTCCCAGTTCCAGTGGGGAAGTAGGTGAACCATCGGTTTTTTCTGAGCAGATACCCATTGGCTCTGGTAAAGATAGAAATCATTTTTTGGAATACCAGCTGTATCTACAATACCAAAATAAGAACTTTTGACTGGTGTTTGATTTTGGTTGTGCCATGGCGTAGGTTCACCAATATAGTCAGTACCGGTCCAGATAAACTGTCCAGCATAACCAGCATTGTCCCGGTCAAAAGTCCATGAAGCTGTTGCTGTTTTACCCCAACCAACACGATCATTTCCATAATCAGACTGCTCATAGTTACGATAGTCTTGATTACTGTGTACCAATTCACGCTCTGGACGATAATAACTTCCACGAGTACGAGTAGCTGAAGAGGTCTCTGAACCATAAATCAACCAATTTGGATGTTTAGCACGAAGTTTCTTGTAATTATCTTCAGAGTAGTTGAATCCAACCGCATCTAGTTCATCAGCAATTTTCTCATGTCCACCACTACCATTACCAAAACGGAACTTATCTGCTCCCATAGTCACATAACGAGTCTTATCAACGTCCTTGATTACTTTAACCAAACGTTTTACAGTTGCTAGAGAGTGGGCATCACCATTAGCTTCTCCAATCTCATTTCCGATAGACCACATAAAGACAGCTGGGTTATTTTTGTCTCTTTCTACCATGGTACGTAGATCATAATCTGACCATTTTTCCCCTTTTTTAGCTTCAGGGTGTGTTGCATCTTTTTCAAAGAAACGACCATAGTCGTATGGTTTCTTACCTCCATACCAAGTGTCAAAAGCTTCTTCCTGAACCAATAAACCAAGTTCAGCTGCAATCTGTAGTGTTTGAGGACTTGCTGGATTGTGGGTTGTACGAATTGAATTCACTCCCATCTCCTTCATCTGTTTCAGACGACGATATTCAGCCTTGTAGTTTTCTTCTGCTCCTAGTGCTCCGTGATCATGGTGCAAGGAAACTCCATGGAACTTGATGTGTTCACCGTTCAAAGAGAATCCTTGGTCTGGAGTCCAGTTATAGTAACGATAACCAAATAAATCTTTCTTTGCATCTACAAGCTGACCATCTTTGTAAATACGAGTTACCATCTCATATAAAGCAGGTTTATCGGACGACACTGTCCACAATTTAGGTTTTTCAACTTCTAATGCTGAATCCAAATGAATTGTTTCCTTAGCTTTTAGAGTTTTACTCTCAGTTCGAACAAGTTCTGTAACTGCCTGACCACCTCGTTCAAAAATTTGATACTCCGCTACAATTTCATGGTCTTTATTGTCTGTATTAACAATTTTACTGCTTACTTGGGTTTCAACCTTACCATTTTGTTGGTGTTCAAGTTTTGGAGTTAAAATAGTTGTTCCATTTTTTGCAACATGAATCTTGTCTGTTACCTGCAATGTCACATCTCGATAGATGCCACTTCCTGAATACCAACGACTACTTGGCTGTTTGTTTACTGCATGAACAGAAATAACATTTTCTCTTCCATCCTTATAAAGATAATTGGTAATGTCGTATGAAAATTGATTGTAACCATTTGGATAGTGTCCAACAAGTTGGCCATTGACGAATACTTGTGAATCCATGTAAACTCCATCAAAGGTCACACGGACATCCTTATTTAAATCTTTTTCGTCTAACTTAAAAGTTTTACGATACCATCCATCTCCACCATTCAGTTGTCCTCCTTCATTTTGAGATGGTGAATCATGATCAAAATCAAAATGAATACTCCAATCATGAGGAAGATCCATTTTTTTCCAAGAAGATATATCTGCATCTGGTTTAACAGCTTCTTTAGCATTGGCATTTAGTTTAAAGTGCCAATTTTGATTGAAAGAAAGGTTTCTATCTTCAATTAACTTATCAACAACTTCATTTGTAGCAGATTTGAATTCCTTCTTATCTTTTGAAACAGCAGGATCTTGTGATTCCGCTTTATTTGTTTCTTCAGATTTGTGTTTTTCCTCAGATTTATTTCTTTCCTCAGATACTTTCGTTTCTTCTATCATACTTTTCACTTCAGTCTTACCTTCTTCTAAAGAAAATTCTTTATTATCAGCAACTGTAGCTGGGGAGTGATCTTCATGAGCCTGGTCAGAAACACCTACAATATCTGCATTATCCTTAAGAGATATATTATCCATTTGTTCACTTGCTTTTTCTGAAGCTATCACTTCAGATGTATATTCACTCTCTCCTTGATTTTCAGAATCATCATTCTGCTTACTTATTGAAATTAGTTCATTAGTATTTTCATTCGCATGGGCAACAGAAGCTAGGCTAAAACTTGATCCTAACAATAGCACACAACTTCCTATGAGCACTGAGCAAGCACCGACTGAAAATTTTCGAATACTATAAACTCTCTTTTTGTTCCAATTACCTTTTTGCATGGAATCCCCCTTTTTAGTAACCGCTTTCATTTTCTCTAAAAGCAAGCTCCTTATTATAATTATCTTATAATACAATTTTATAAACAATAAAAAATTTGTCAACCTTATACAAATAAAAACAATATTTTTGATTGTTTTTTATAAAAATTAGAGAATTTTTTAAAACAAAAAATATTCTTTCCATCTTAAAATAAAATGAAAAGAGTATGCTAGAAATATTCTTTTTGACTCAAAACACTCTTTTTAACAGAATTAAAAATACAAAAAGAGCAAACGAATATTTCAGCTATTTCCTGATTTCGTTAACTCTTCATTCTTATTTTGCTTTATGAATATTGGTTACATTCACCTTATTCCTAAACATTCCTATCAAGCTATATAATGTTACATCGCTATTTGAAAATCTTATTTTCCTTCTTTATCAGGAAAGAGAAAGCCAATACCTACACAAGCCAACACACCTGCTCCAATTACCAAGCCACTTGAAATTGGCAAAAGATCCAAAATTGCATTTGCGATGATGAAGGCAATAATCAAACACATCAGACTAGCCTTGTAATCCTTTTTTAAAAGATTCTCTAGTGTGAAAAAGAGGAACAATCCTACCGGAACCAGGGACCATAGGTTGACATCCAAACTTGGCCAACCAACAGAACCAAAATACACTACTGTCGCTGCTGCTAGTAAAAATAGAATCCCCAATAATTTTTTCATTTGTTTATCTCCAATTTCTTTTTTAAGAACTTGAGTTATTTAATATTGAATACTCACGTCCCTTACAAAAATCATTATAGCAGAGGTCTGTTTCAAGAACAAGTTCTTTTGCCTATCTGGTCTCTATCTCTGTCTAAGTGGTTGAATAATAGCGATAAATAAGGAAACAGGTGAAAAGCGGCTCTATAATATTTGTAGTGGGTAAATCCCCTATGGATATTATGGAGCCTATTTTGTTGTAGAAAAAAAGTCCCATAAGATCTATAATGAAAAGCAACCAAACCATCATTAGAAAGAATCCTATGGAACAATTACATTTTATCACAAAATTACTAGACATTAAAGACCCAAATATCCAAATTATGGATGTCATTAATAGGAATACCCACAAGGAAATCATCGCTAAACTGGACTACGACGCTCCATCTTGTCCTGAGTGTGGAAGTCAAATGAAGAAATATGACTTCCAAAAACCGTCTAAGGTTCCTTACCTTGAAACGACTGGTATGCCTACTAGAATTCTCCTTAGAAAACGTCGATTCAAGTGCTATCATTGCTCGAAAATGATGGTAGCTGAGACTTCTCTCGTCAAGAAGAATCACCAAATCCCTCGTATCATCAACCAAAAGATTGCCCAGAAGCTAATTGAGAAGACTTCTATGACCGATATTGCCCGTCAGCTGTCTATTTCAACTTCAACTGTTATTCGCAAGCTCAATGACTTCTGTTTTAAGTCTGATTTTTCTTACCTCCCTGAGATTATGTCCTGGGACGAATATGCCTTCACTAAGGGAAAGATGAGTTTCATTGCTCAAGATTTTGATAAGCTCAATATTATCACTGTTCTTGAGGGTAGAACACAAACTATCATAAGAAATCATTTTCTGCGCTACAATCGCTCTGTTCGTTGTCAGGTGAAAATCATTACTATGGATATGTTTAGTCCTTACTATGACTTGGCTAAACATCTTTTTCCGTATGCCAAAATCGTTCTAGATCGCTTCCACATTGTACAACATCTTAGCCGTGCTATGAGTCGTGTTCGTGTCCAAATCATGAAGCAATTTGAGCGAAAATCTCATGAATATAAGGCTATCAAGCGCTACTGGAAACTCATTCAACAGGATAGCCGTAAACTGAGTGATAAGCGATTTTATCGCCCTACTTTTCGCATGCACTTAACCAATAAAGAGATTATTGACAAGCTTTTGAGCTATTCAGAAGACTTGAAACACCACTATCATCTCTATCAACTCTTGCTTTTTCACTTTCAGAATAAGGAACCGGAGAAATTTTTCGGACTCATTGAGGAAAATCTAAAGAAAGTTCATCCTCTTTTTAAGACTGTCTTTAAAACCTTTCTAAAGGACAAAGAGAAAATCGTCAATGCCCTTCAGTTACCCTATTCTAATGCCAAATTAGAAGCAACCAATAATCTCATCAAACTTATCAAACGCAATGCCTTTGGTTTTCGGAACTTTGAAAACTTCAAAAAACGGATTTTTATCGCTCTGAATATCAAAAAAGAAAGGACGAAATTTGTCCTTTCTCGAGCTTAGCTTTTCTTCAACCCACTACAGTTGACAAAGAGCCTGAAAAGCTTCCTTCCAAATAAAAAGGAATTAAGCAACCAAACGCTACTTAATTCCTTCACTGAAATTATTTCATCACCTCTATTAAATAAAGTAGCCTTTAAATTTTGAAAGACTTTATTATCTAATCAATATGATCAATATTTGTCAATATTAACCCTTTCAATCAATTCATTAGTTATCGAAACTAAGTCTATTAATAGATCCAAAAAGAGTATCAATAGTAAAGTAAACTAAATAATTGAGTTATAAATAGCTATTTTCACAAAACGGTTTCATCATCATACTATCTCAGTACATAAACCATTTTTTCATCTATAGCTTTTGTCTTCATCTTAATCTTTTTTCTTCAATCCAAGAAATGTACCTACAGTAAACATTATTCCGGCAACTAATGACGTGAAGACTTCGCTAACTGTTCCGGTTTTTGGCAACCTATCATTGTTAGTAGTTGATTTACTATCAATATTTGTATGTTTATTAGCTATGTTCTCTGGTTCATTAAGATAAACTTCCTTCTTATTTTCAAAGTTTTTATCATTTTTATCAGGAACTGTAGCTGTAACATCCTTAGTTGAATCAGATCTTTGACTTTCATCTAATTGACTATAATTTACTTGTACAGGAACTGTAGCTTTGATATCCTCAGTTGAATCAGATTTGTGTGAATGATGTTCTCTTTGTAAATCCTCTTTTCTGTTACTTTCATCTAATTGATTATGATTTGCTTGCACCTTATCTTTCTTTTTCGATAAATCAAAAGTAGGTTTATTCTCCTCTTCCTTTTTCTCCTCTATTTTCTTGAATACAGGTTTTATAAGGGTATCTTTTGACACATTAATAACATAACCAGCATCTTTTTTCCCTTCGACACCAGAAATTTCCCAGCCATCAAATTGATATCCTTTTTCTAATTCACCCTTATAGACAGGTAAAATGAAATCTTCTTCCGACACTATCGTTGAACTCATTTCTTTTCCATTTTGAATGGTCACAGTCACCGTATGAGGTTTTAATTCGCTTACCTCTCCCGTATCCTTGTTTAAAATGAATTCTTTTACGGTTGTATTTCTTGCAAAATCTTTTACAAGAATCTTAATGTTTAGTGTCTTATCTGTTAGTTGTTTAATATCATCAAATGATTTGTATTCTTTTCCATTTACATAAATATGTCGTTCTTGAATCTCACCATCGAATCCATTATTTCTTTTATCATTGATATTAAAGACTACAGATTTTCCGTCAGCATATTCAATACTAGTATTTCCTTTTGGATCAATGTTTACTTCTGGTTTAACATTATCATATAAAAATTGATAGTGTACTCCAACCGCTTTCGCATTCAAATCGCTATAGCCAGTTTGAAGATAAACATTTCCATCCATATCTGTTACCTTATCTGGGAATCCGTTTGCTTTATAGTCTTTCATTCCCCAGTCCATGATGTCACCGTCTTTAACATTAAGCTTAATGTTAAAATCTCTAGTGTTATCAATGTGTAAATCTCCATAGATTAAATAATTATCTACAACCGATTCATTAACTCTCAACTCCCAGTTAAAACCACCCTTATCAGAAATCTTACCTCTTAAATAGAATTCTGGATTTCGTACATAAATTTTATTAGATTTAGATGGATTAAAGTAGTTCTTGTCCATTGAAAGGTTTACTGGTTTTGCATCAATAAATAACGTAGAACCATCTTCTTTTATAGCTTCTACATTGGATTTATCCTCCCCAGTGTACTCTTTACCATCCTTACCAAATAATACAAGTTTAGAAGAATCTGTCACAAGATTTCCATCTTTATCGATTGCCTCCCCTTTATCATTCATTTTAAAGGTAAACACTTGATATCTTACAATATTAAAGCCGTCCAAAGCCGACATTAATACTGATTGGATACTTCTTCCATCTTCAACATTTCTACTATCAGCATAAATTATTTTTTCTGAAAGGACTCTTAGATTAGGATTGGCCTTTTGGATTTTTGCTATATCTTCCTTGTTATAGACTCCATTTCCTTCTAACATATCCGTTTTTCCAGGATTATAGGTAGTCACTTTTAGTGCATAGCCTTTTCTTAGAATAATGTTATCTTTTAACAGATATTGTTGTTTTTCTGAATCAGAATAGATTTTACCAGATTCCATCTCCGTTAAATTGTTTGGTTTGTTTTTTGAAAGATCTCCTTCTCCTAATTCTATTACATTCCCATAACTTGATGCATAGGGATATTCTGTCTTAGTTTCCTTATTTTTTTCAGGCATTCTAATTTTAGTTTCAGCTTTTATCTGATCATCATCTTTAACAAAGAATCTCATATCTCCTGAAAAAGCTAATCCATCCACAATATCATTAATATTAGCGTATAAATCAAATGTCATCGTTTTTGAGTGGGAATCATACTTGGTCGTTTTGATTTCTATCGATTTATAGTTATTACCATAATATACCTTGGCATTTTTAGAAACATTACTTATCTTTCCAAGAATTTCAAAGTGTCCATTTTTAGACGGACTTAGAACACCATAAATTTTTGATTTTATTTCGTCAAGTTTTTCAGTTTCATATTCTAAGGCGCTACCATCGTCATAAGCAATGATATTTCCCTTATCATCGTATTTATAATCGTATTCTTCTGTCCTCTTACCAGTTTCACTTGTAAAGTCATCAACTTCTCTAAATTTCTTTTTAATGAGTTTCTTCAAGTCTTTGCTTTCAAACTCTCTAATTGTTGAAATCGTTTTATGAATAGTCAAGCTAGATTTTTCTTCGATAGACTCTTCATTGTCTTGATGATTTTCTTCCTCAGTTGTATCTTTTTTAAGACTATCCTCTTTTCTATTTTCTAAATTTTTAAATTTAGATTCGGCAATCTCTCCAAGCTTTTGGTATTTAGATGAATCCTTATCAGGATCTACTAGATAATAGGAAATCATCCCCTTTTCATCAGCATGATCAGCAAATTTAATTCTATGAATCTTTGTGAAATTGCTAGAACCATCTAATGCAATGACTTCAATGATTTTTCCTCTTAAATCTCCTGCACCATTAATTTCATAAATGGTATTTCCGTCTTTGTCAAGTTTCCTATTTCTTCCTTGACCCTCACCTGCGTAAGTTACTTCAAGATTTTTCTCAACCTCTCCATCTTCATTAACAAGAGCGGCACCAGCATACCAAACTTCGTTTGCAATCTCATCAAATTTTTCAGGATGTTCTTTTTGATCTCTAGCAAATAAAGTTTCATTCTTATACTGATCTTTTACCTTGTGATAAGTATCCTTTGTGATCAGCTTAATTTTTTCAGGATTTGAAAAATCAACAGAAACAATCTTAGGAGCTGTGTTATCAATTTTTACAGGAATATAGGAAACCTGCCATGGATAATCTTTAGTTAATCTATATTTAAATTTATAGAAATATTGACCTTCCGCAATCGGTTCAAATTGACCTCTTATCTTAGTAGCAGGATCTTGGTTATCCTTACTTTCTGGTGCATTTTCTTCTCGACCTCTAGGGTTATAGATGAGTCCATCCCACTTCAAATCACCCCAAACTTTTAGTTTTGAAGATTTGATTCCCTTTGCATCATTTCTCTTAGAGTTTAAAATTCCTTTAATAAAGTGTTCTCTCGAAATGACTTTTAAGTCAATTTGATTTTCTCCCTCTTTATTTGTATTTACTATTGAAATCATTCCTTCTTCTGCACTTCTTAATACAAGTGGAGAAGGTGTTAATCCTCTCTCAAGTTGAGCATCTTGAGGATTTCCATTTGAATCTAAAGGATAAATTTTAGCAATATTAGAACCACTTGATGATGGTGCGTTGATACCTTCGTTATTGAAAGCAAATAATTCTGGATTTTGATCTAGGGATGTTGTATTTTTATCTTTTCTATTTTGGATAACTCCTGCTGGATTAAATTTATCTATACCATGTTCTCCACCAATTCCCTTATTTAAGGTTCCTGGAATTTTTGGTTTACCATCATCATCATAACCTTCCATTGTTTTTGATTTTGAACCTTCTTCCCAGGCCCATTTATCAAGGATTGGTTCCTTATTCCAATCCCCAGCAAATCCCATTAGAGGCATCGATAAAGAAGGTTGGAAATTTGTTTTCTTACCATTGGAGTTTAGAGCTTCCATTTCTTCCACTGATTCAAAATGAATAAATGATTCTACAAATTTATTTTTATTTTTAGCCTCTCCAACGTTTATAACCGCATTTAAATCAAAGCTAGAATTTGGGCCTATAGTGAAAGTGTCATGCTCAAATGTAATATTTGCATCTTTTACTTTCTCTGGGTGGATTTCTGGAACAATTTGCTTCCCATCTGGAGATTTTTCATCTTTGTATGTTTCATCCAGTTTTAGTCTATCAGTTAGAGCATCTGTAGTTACCGCTGATGCTGAAACTTTAAAGGTTAAAGGTCTGTTTGATGTATTGTGAAGCTTAATTGTAAAGTATTTTTTATCTCCTTTTATTTCTTTAAGAGAAATAGAACCATAAGAGTTTACCAAACCTTTAGAATCTGTGTTTTTGAAAGTCGCTACAACTTCATTTCTCAAAGCATTGGCAACATTAATTAGCCCTGCTCCTTGTTGTCTAGGTGATGCAAAGTATTGACTTTTTTCTTTCCAAGAAGTTGCATCCATCATTGGCCGTGCAGTATTTTGTAGGGCTATTTTTGTAAGACTCGTAAGGTCTATTTTGTCATCTCCTTCAAGATTTTTCAAGGCAGGTCTTTCAAGCATTTCCTTTAACTTTGGTCTAATCAAAACAGTAGAAGCTGCCACGATTGGAGTTGCCATACTAGTTCCTGACATATAGCCATAAGTTGATTTCCCATTAATGACATTGAGAGTGGATTTAATGTTTTTACCTGGTGCTGAGACATCAGGTTTTAAAAGTAAATCTGTTCTCGGTCCCCAAGATGTGGATCCTGCTGGAACTATGACATCTTCTTTATACAATTCTTTGTCTGTGTCAGGTGCAAACTTAAAGTCAATCTCTTTTTCGTCACCTACATTCGGTTTATTAGAATTATAGCTGGCCATATCAATTGGATAGTATTGCTCCAATTTATCTTTGAAATCTTCCTTACTATTTCTTTTAACATCAGTTTTTTTATCAGGATTAATCATGTTCCATAGCTTTACACCATCATCTCCTGAAATTGAAAATACTTGACTTTTAGTCCCTTCATCCGCTTCATATCCCATGGCTGGAAGCTCTGTCCAATTATCTCTGTTATAGTAATTGACAGTATTTACAACCATAATGCCACGTGCGCCCTTATCCGTTGCTCTTTTAAAAGCATCTTTTAAATCCTTGGTATAAATTCGATCCATTACTGCAATTTTGCCCTTAAGATCCAATCCTATCAAATCTTTGTCTTGACCTTTGCCTATATATACAAATTTCAACTTATCAGGAGCTTTTGAACCATCTTCATTTGTTATGATTTTATTCTTATCGAAAAAGGCCCCTATATTTCTGTATTTAAAATTTTCTCCACCTATGTTGACTTTATCAAACTCAACTGTCTGATTTTTAGCAGAAGCGACCGCTATCGCATCTTCATGTGCTGCAGTTCGCGTTACATTTCCAGTGTCGGTCATTTTCAGATTATTATTTGCCACTAAATCCCATGAAGAACTTGAAGCAGAAGTCGCATAGTTACCCGTAGCTACAACCATTGGAATGCCTGCTTTTCTTAACGCTCTAATAGCTTCCCAATATTTCTCACCTACAAGACCTGTTCCTGTAAAGCCAGATGATACCGAAACAACATCGACATTGTGTTTGATCGAATCTTCAATAGCATGAAACATTGTTTCATCTCCTGCGAAGCCAGATCCTGCGTCAGAGTACATTTTATAAGAGAAGATCTGTGCATTAGGAGCAATTCCATCTATTCCGTTAAAGTTTTTAATATCTTTTTCAGTATCATTTCCCGCAAGAATCCCTGCAATATGCATTCCATGTGGATCAAAATAATCGCTTCCATCATCAGCTTTTTCTACAGTAATTTTACCACCATTATAATAATTGAAAGCATGAGGGATTTTATCACTCAACCAGAAATTTTTATCAGTACCTTTTAAGTCTTCTTTTTTAAATCTCATTGAGTCTTTGGCATCATCATCGATTCTCATAGCCTTATGCCTATAATCTGTCCCAGTATCGATGTTTGAAATGACCATACCCCGACCATCAAAGTTTTTCCCAAATGGAGCATTGATAGATTTTAGGTAATCAATTGCCTCTTCAACTCCAATTTCCTTTCTAGCATGATTCATCATTGGCTGGACTTTTTGTGATCGTTCAACCGATGAGATACCCTCTATTAGTTTAATTTTGTCCAGATTATCTGGAGTTGTTTCTATTGCAACGCCATTAAAAACCGTATCATAAGTATATAAAACTTTTGTATCCTTAAGATTGGATAATTCCTTGATTGCTTTTTCTCCAGATTCTTTATCTTTAAATTCAGCAATATAGACAAGTTTATCCTCTTTTTTGGGACTTTCTGGGTCTTTACTTGCAGACGAGTCCGCTTTATCTTCTTTGGATTGATTGGAATCTTCTTTGAGTTTTTCTTCATTGCTAGTTTTGTTATCTATCACAGATTCTTTACTAACAACTTCTTTTTCCTCAATAACCGTTGTTTTCTTCTCTTCAGTATCCTTTGAAGTTTCTATAGCATTATGGATATCTTCAAGTTTTTCTTTGTTTTCTTTTTGTTTACCTACTACTTTTTCTTTATCAGAGATATTTAAAGCATCTTCAGAACTAGATGTGTCTGCTAAAACTAGCTCATTAGGGACATATGCTGCTAAAATAACTGCAGCTGTGGTTAGTGACAATACTGTACTTTTTTTCATTTTAATTCCTTACATATTTATTTAACTTCCAATAGATAAAAAACTTTAACTTTGCTAGCCTTTGTTATAAAAAGTTTTACTAAGTATTATCTAGGAAATAGAGTAGTACATTTATATATAATTGTTAGCTCTCTGAAAAATAGTATATCAATTAAAAAAATTTAAGTCAAGAAAAATTAAGGTTTGTTAATTTTATTTTTAACCTGTGTTAAAAAATGATACAAAAGTTTCGTACTTAACGGGGATACATTATAAGCACATTCACACCATCAAAAATAGTAGCAAGCAAGTTGAACCACTACCATAATTACAAAAATAGACATAATTGATGCAATAACAATGCTATTTAATAACATAAATAACCGATAAGAACTAGGCTTAACGGTTATTTTCTACTTATCTAATTTTTTTCAAATCCTCAGTCGTTTATCTACCTATAACCTAAGCTTTACGAGTACTTTGCTCTAGCAACTAATACTCAATGAAAATCAAAGAACAAACTAGGAAGCTAGCCGCAGGTTGCTAAAAGCACTGCTTTTAGGTTGTAGATAGAACTGACGAAGTCAGCTCAAAACACTGTTTTGAGGTTGCAGATGGAAGCTGACGTGGTTTGAAGAGATTTTCGAAGAGTATAAGCTAAATCGGCGATTACACTTACAGCATAGCACTATGAGGATAGATGTCAAGGAATTTTCATCTCTATTAGAAAAAGCCTGTCCTGAGACAAGGCTTTGGTATTCTATTATTTACGAACCTGCACTTTCGTAGGCATCCAAGCCCCTATCCCAAAGTTTAAGGGAAATGACAAAGAAAACAAGGGAAATCAATATCAAACCTCCGATGTTAAAGATTACATCCTTGTTCTGCAAGAAATAGCTAGCAGGATAGTAGGCCGTAAAGGCAAAAGGCACGATAAAACTGATTAACCAACGAAGAAGCGAATTGTAAATCGAAATCGGATACTTAGCAAAGTCATTAAACATATAAAAAATGTAGATCATGGCGCCTGACTGCTTGGTCCAAAAAGCTATGCTGGCTGTCGCGATTTTCAAGGAAGTATAAATCAAGGTCGCAAAAGGAATACAGACTAGGAAAAGCAGGAATTTGGGAAGCGTCCAAGCAATGCTAGTCACCGTAATCCCTAGTAAAATGCCACCGACCAATAGTTCGCCCAAGGCATCAATCTGAAAGGTCTCGACGAGGATGTGAAAGAGAGGATTGATAGGACGAGTCAGATACTTGTCAAACTCACCTTTTCGCACCAAGCGTTGCCCTAACGCCCAGAGATTGTCAAAAAAGAGATGGTCCAGTCCCTTGGGAATCAAGGAAAATCCATAGATAAAGGCGATTTCTTGAAAGGTCCAACCTTCTAGTGATGGAATGTGTTGAAAAATGACATTGAGAAACAAGAGGTTCAAGCCTTGAGTTAGAAAAACTCCCAGCACACCAACCACAAAATCCACCTTGTATTCCATGATTTGTTTGATGTATTGTCTGATAAAAATCAGATGCATACGTTGATATTTTTTCATACTAACCTCCCTGAATGGTAATGAATGACTGGACTCGTTTCCAAATCAACTGAGACAAGCCCACCATCACTAAGAGCCAGAAAAACTGTACCAAAAGCGCCTGAAGAATCTGATTGGTATCGTATTTCCCAACGATAATCATGACCGGAGTGTAAATCAAGGATGAAAAAGGCAGGAAGGACAGAATATCTGCAACAACCTTTGGAAAGAAAACCAAAGGAATCAAACTTCCAGACATAAAAGCCACTATGGAAGTTTTGAGGAGATTGGAACCCCATAGATTTTTAAACACAAAGGCTGAAAATCCAAAGCAGATATTAAAGAAAAAGTTAATCAGATAAGCTAGCGTTAAGCTAAAAAGATAGAGGACTGTTAAGCCCAGCACTTCTACAATCCCTTGCCCAGATAAGATTTTCATCAAAACAATGACACTTAAAAATGGAAAGCCGACACTGATAAAAATTAACCACTTGGAACCAAGCTCGGTAAAAAGATAGGAGGCCGCAAAATGCACTGGTCTCAACAAACGCATGATGATAGAGCCATCCTTGACCTCCTCTCCAATCATAAAAGAGCTATCTGACTTGGTCAAGAGATTGGTCACAAAACTCATGATGATGTAAAGGGTGATATCTGCCATGCTGAAGCCCTGAATTAAAGACTCCTGAGAGGAATCAAAGACAGCCTTCCAAAGATAAAAAGCAACAAAAGCCCCCATGACATCGCCAATCCGATAGAGAATAAAGTTGACTCGATAGGTAATCAACTCCTGAATCCCTGCATTGATAAAGGGTTTATAACGTCTCCACAATTTGGCCATCTTAGAGCTCCTTTCGGTAGAAGCGACGGATAATATCCTCAATATCCGTATCCACCATCTTCAAATCGCGGATTTCAAAATCAGACAGAGTTTGCTTGATAATGTCCGCCGACTGGTAGCGTGAACTATCAAATTCAATGTTGAGGCTATTTCCTTGTCTATCAATAGACATATCAGGTAGGCCTTCATAGTGAGAAGCGAGATGACTTTGCCCTGGCACTAATTCAAAGGATAGAGTCTTCATCTTGCCAAAGGTCTCCTTGAGCTGGCTCACCGTTCCATCAAAAATCTCCTGCCCCTTATCAATCATAAAAATCCGATCACAAAGTTGCTCAATGTCACTCAGATCGTGAGTGGTCAAGAGAATGGTTGTTTCTTCCTCTTGATTGATCTGGGTGATGGCGCGGCGAATATTATCCTTGACCGATACATCCAAACCAATGGTCGGCTCATCTAAAAAGAGGACCTTGGGATTGTGAAGCAAGGAAGCCGCAATATCCGCCCGCATCCGTTGACCCAGTGAAAGAGTCCGCACGGGGTCTTTGATAAAGTCCTTCAAATCCAAGACCTCATTCAAAAAGTCCATACGCTTATGGAAGAGCGAGTCTGGCACATCGTAAATCTCTTTCAAAACCGTGTAGGTTTCTTGAAGCGCCAAATCCCACCATAGCTGGGTACGTTGTCCAAAAACCACCCCAATATCCTTGACATAATCTTGGCGATTGTCCTGGGGAATCTTGCCGTTAATCCGACAAAAACCAGATGTCGGTTTCAAAATCCCAGTCAGCATTTTGATGGTTGTCGACTTCCCAGCACCATTTGCGCCGATAAAGCCTAGAATCTGGCCCTTGGGTACCTCAAAGGTCAAATCCTTGACCGCTTCAAAGCTCTGCTTTTCAGGATGAATAAAGGAGCGCAAAGCCCCCTTCAAGCCCGGTTCCTTAACAGTCTTCACAAAATTTTTCTGAAGATGTTCCACTTCTATCATTGCCATATCTATCTCCCTATGGTAAGGAATAGCAACATTGTATTTTTTACTACAAATATTCTAAATCCTTACTTTCTACACCTTCTCAATATTATTACAGAAAGCTTTATACCAACCTATTATAATCCAATAAAAAATAGAATGCAAGCGTTTGCCTATAGGTTATGAAATTGAAAATTTTTCTCTTAAAGTGGTATTTTATACTCAATGAAAATCAAAGAGCAAACTAGAAAGCTAGCCGTAGGTTGCTCAAAGCACTGCTTTGAGGTTGTAGATGGTTTGAAGAGATTTTCGAAGAGTATTAGTCCAAAATTCTGGTTTAATAGTCTCCTTAAAACGCCAAAAAACCCACCCTACCTCATGGGCAGGCTAGTATTAAAAATGATTTTACCTCACATATTCAATTTAATCAACACATTCCCCATTTTCATTAACTCTATACCCGTCTATGGTAGTATTAACTGCGAGTTCTCCTGAAGAATATGAATAATACCATGTTTCGCCAACTTGGTACCAACCTGTTACCATTGATCCGTCTTCATTTAAATAATACCATTTCCCTGAATCTTGAATCCAACCTGTCGCCATAGCGCCATTATCTTTCAAGTAATACCAGACATCATTATATTGAAACCAACCTGTTACCAGAGCTCCATCTTCACTTAGATAGTACCAATGTTCATTATCTTGAATCCACCCCCTTGCTAAAGAACCGCTATTATTTAGATAGTACCAAGCACCATCATTTTGTGTCCATCCTGATTCCGATGAGTCTTGAACATCATTTATTACTTGAACTGCCTCAATAATTTCCTTCAATTCAACTCGTTTTCTATCTTTTATGACAGATTTAACTTTTTCCTCAACAAACTCTTTTGCATAAGTTCGACTATTTTCTTTCTGCTGGAACATGTCCTTCAGTAAACTTTCCAATTGTTCATTAAAGACATCTTCTTGAATTTTATTAAATTCCTTCTGAGATAGCGAAATAACCATTACAATATCAATAAACTCTTCTTTTAATTGAGCAAACATTTCCACACGATCATCTTCTATGAATTGATCCGCAATTGCTTTTGCTCCTATTCCTCCTGCAATTCCTCCTATAATCGCACCTGCAAATGCTCCTATTGGCCCAGCAATTGCACCACCAACTGCACCTGCACCAGCTCCTGCCATCATACCGCCCCCAGCAACTGCTGCATTTTTTAATAACTGCTGGGAAGAAATTCTTCCAACAAGCGCTTCAAAAATATCTGGACCCATAATAATAGCGAACGATATCACTGGTGCAGCTCGTCTTGCAACAACTTCAGCTGTAATTTTTTTTCCAAAATAATCATTAATTTGTTTTGTAAATATTTTTGCAAATTGCTGTGACGCAACATAGATACTAGTTCCCATAGCTAGGGTTCGTAATCCTGCTTTACCAGCCATTAGAGCCGCATCTTTGGTTTCTGCACCCGACCATTTAGCCTGAGAAAAGACAATAACAAAGCTTATACCTACACCTGGTAATGAATTAATAGCTCCATCAATTGCATCAAATTTAATAGAGGTCAAATTACCTCCTTTAGCTATCAATTTTGCTTCATTATAGGTAATATGACCTTTTCTGATGATATTTTTTGCCTCAGCTGGATTATTAACTCCTTCAACTTTACCTTGTCTAATTTTTTCTTCAAATAACTCTACTGCTTTATCATATTGATCTTTAGGAACTTCCAATTGCATTCCATTATACTTATACATCCCTCCATCGTTTTTAGATTCAAAAGCTGCATTTACAGTACCTCTAGCATTGTTATAGTACTTAGTTTGAATTTTTTGATTTCCAACCATTCTATCCGCACCATTTTTTGCATTATCTTGACCTGTTTGTCTTACATGGTGGAATGGATATTTAATCTTATCCATTAGATTATTTGCAAACTCAGCTGCATGTCCATGGCCTGAAGGAGCGCTAACCATTGCATTTATTTGAGCTTTATGCAATCTATCACCAACACTTAATAAAAACCAAGAAACAACTCCTATTTCAGTTCCTCTTCTAAAGGTAGTTGAATTAACATTCTTTTTACCAATTTTTAATAACTGTGTGTTTAAATTTTCAACTTGTACATCATTTGTATAACCCGAGGCAATCAATTCATTCAATTCCCTAACAACATAGTTCAAACTATTCGAGACATTCAAACGTTTAATAATCCCATATGGATAGTAAAATGCTAACTGATCATTGTCATCTACCTCTACTTTCCATAAATTGGAAAATGGAAAAAATTGTACATTACACCTTTCTTGATCCTTGATTTGTATTTTTTCGAAAATTCCATACTGAGTCAAGAGTAAACCATATTCTTTGAAATCTTCTTCCTTTAAACTTCTAACTGGAGAATAACCAAAATATTCAAATTCAGTATTAGAAAATTCATTATAAAATTCTTTTTCTGACTCAATAAACCACTTAGCCCGTCCATAAGGTACTGACTCACCATAATAATCAAATCCATTCTGTGCAATAGACCTAAACACTCTTCTAACACTAGCCTCATTGTGAGTATGGACCTCTTTAATTTTTCTTTTCCATAAAAAATACTGAAAAAAACTCACGATATTATCTTTCATCTCTAACATCAACCTCAATAATTCTAATATACTAAAACTAGCTAGTAACTTTATTAAGTTTTAAAACTATATATTACCACATATTAAAAAACTTGATATTTACCTTTAAGCTAAATTAATTGTATCAAAGGCATAATACAAAGTCTATATCATATATTTTTCCCACACCAAAAAACCCACCCAATGGGCAGGTTTCATCTGTATTATTCAGCTAGATTAAGCTTTACCTTCTGAACCGAATACGTCGATACGTTCTTCAACTGATGCTTGGATAGCTTTTACACCGTCAGCCAAGAATTTACGTGGGTCGAAGAGTTTTTTCTTGTCGTATTCTGCTTCGTTTGCTTCGTAGTCACGAGCAAATTTACGAGTTGCGTTAGCGAATGCGATTTGGCATTCAGTGTTAACGTTAACTTTCGCAACACCAAGTTTGATAGCTGCTTGGATTTGCTCATCAGGAATACCTGATCCACCGTGCAATACGATTGGGAATCCTGGAAGAGCTTCTGTCAATTTTTGCAAGTGATCAAGGTCAAGACCTTCCCAGTTTGCTGGGTAAGGACCGTGGATGTTACCGATACCAGCTGCCAAGAAGTCAATTCCAGTTTCAACCATTGCTTTAGCGTCTTCGATTGGAGCCAATTCACCTTTACCGATGATTCCGTCTTCTTCACCACCGATAGTACCAACTTCAGCTTCTACTGAGATACCTTTAGCGTGTGCTTTTTCAACAACTTCTTTAGCCAATTTAAGGTTTTCTTCAACTGGAAGGTGTGAACCGTCAAACATGATTGAAGTGTAACCAACTTCGATACACTCAAGTGCATCTTCGTAGTGACCGTGGTCAAGGTGGATAGCTACTGGTACAGTGATACCCATTGATTCAACAAGGTTAGCGATCAAGTTGCGAGCAACTTTGTAACCACCCATGTATTTAGCAGCACCCATTGAAGTTTGGATCAAAACTGGAGCTTTTTTAGCTTCTGCTGCACGCAAGATAGCTTGAGTCCACTCAAGGTTGTTTGTGTTAAATCCACCAACTGCATAACCATTGTCACGAGCTGCTTGGACAAATTTTTCTGCTGAAACGATTGCCATTTTATCAGGCCTCCTGTATATTTTTATGGGTCATCCCATTTACATTGTTCATTTTATCACTTTTTGACAAAAAAATCTAGTTTTTCCCGTAGTTTCGATTGAATTTCTTCTAGCGCCATCTATGTAAACCCTTTCTCTCCCTAGTCTTGAGCGACTTTTGGAATAGCTATAAAGAAGGTTAAACGATTCTCCTGCATCTCAAAACGATAAGGTAATTTTTCATGTTCTAATAAACTCTTAACCACAAAGAGCCCCATCCCAGACCCTTTGGCCTTGCGACTAGCATTGTCAGAAAAAGACTGGGCTAGTTTTTCTTGTTCTTCTGGGCTACAGCTATTCTCGATAAAGAGTTCTCCTTCTCTTTCTCCAATGCCAACCAGACCACCTGGAACAGAGTGCTTAATAGCATTGCTGATGAGGTTAGAAAGAATTAATTTCATGACAGATGGGTTTAGACAAGCCTGCTGATGGGTCAAACTATTGGCTATCTGGAGTTCTCTTTCCTTGGCGAGCAAGGCATAATCCTTAACCAGACTTTGCGTCATATGGTATAAGTCAATTTGTTCCCTATCATCTCGCAATTCCTGCACAGACGAGAGAGAAAGTATCTGGAGAACATGGTGATTAAGTTCATCCACAATTCCTAAGGCAACTCCCAGATAGTGGTCTCTATCCTTATAACGCCCGACATTTTCTTTCATGTTTTCGATCAGGATTTTCAAACTAGCCAGCGGTGTTTTCAATTCATGAGAAGCCCCTCGTAGGAATTCGACCTTCATCTTTTCCAGCTGGAGAATAGCTTCATTCTTGTCATGCAAGTCCGCAATAACAGTCAAAAGATGCTGGTAGAGGCTATTGATTTGTTCCTTGAGATCACCAATCTCATCCTTAGAATCCACACGTAATCGCACTTGGGCATCCAGTTCCATCATCCGACGGGTCACCCGCTTGATTTCCAAAATCGGGGCAGCAATAGTCCGAGCATATATGTAGGCTACCAAGAGGGAAATCAGAAAAGAGGCCAGCAAGGTATAGGGAAGAAACTGGAGACTGATTTGCTCTGCTTCCTTTTGCAAATCCATGGAAGCTAGAAACTGGAGAGTCATGGTGCCACCGTCCTGTGTTTTCACCTCGCGTTCTTCAATGAAGAGTGAAGTTGTCTGGCGAGCTGTATCTAGTGGAAAATTATCCTTAACCTCTAACTTGTCCTCAGTCATCTCACCCTTAACAGACCCTTTGATATCACTGGTCTGGGAATACAAGTCTAACACTTGCTCGATACTCTGCCTATCCTTTCCGTCAAGGGACTGGGCAATGGCTGTCGCTTTTTGACCAATGCTTTCCTGACGATGGCTCAGATAAGTCGAGGGAAAAAGAAAATAAATGGCCAAATGAAGGCAAATAACCAGAACACTAAAAATCGAGAAGGTATAGATAAATATCTTTGTAAATAAACCTGTTCGTTTCATTTTCGCTCCAATTTATAACCAACATTGCGCACAGTGAGGATACAGTCCAAGTCTAGCTTTTTCCGCAATTCCTTGATATAGACATCAATGACGCGGTCAAAGGGAACCTCATCTGTCGCTTTCCAGACAGCATCGATTATCTGAGATCGGGTCAAGGCCCTTCCTTCATTTTTTACCAGATAGTCCAGAATTTCCAATTCTTTGGCATTGATAGCCACTTCTTGACCTGCTAGGCTTGCACTGTAGCTCTCAAAGTCCACCTTGGTATCCTTATAGGAGAAGATTCGTCCCGTATCATAATAGCGCTTGAAAATCGCGTCCACCCTTACTTTTAAGAGGGAGAGGGAAAAAGGTTTTTCCAGATAGCCATCTGCCAGAGAGGCAAAGGCACTCATCTTGTATTCTTCATCCTGAAAGGCTGTCAGCATCAATACAGGCACCTGACTGGTTTTACGAATCTCAGCTAGGACTTCTAGACCGTTGAGCTTGGGCATCTGAATATCCAGTAAAACCAAGGCTACTTCATAGCTGGAAAATTTTTCTAAAGCTTCTTGCCCATCTGCAGCCTCAATGGTTTCATAACCACAATCCGTCAAATAATCACTGATACCCTCACGGATCATCTCTTCATCTTCTACAATTAAAATTTTCATAGAAAAAACGTTTCACATTCCTTTAAATTTCTTGTAAATCATCTCAAGTTCATCCTGAAAGAAAGAGGCCTTATCAAGATAAAATAGATAAAAATGCTACCTATATTATACTCCATTTAGGGGAGAATAGGTAGCAAGTTTGTTATTCGCTATCCAGCAAGAGTTCTTTTGGTTGTTTTCTAAGAAGATTGCTTGAAGCAAGCGCCATAACGAGAACCACTAGAACCAAGGCAAGGACAAAGACGATGATAAAGTCTGATGTCTGAATGGAAATATCTAGGCTCGACAAGGTCTTGCTAAAGCCATCTACTTCTGCACCACCACCAAGGTTAGAGGCTTGAGCTGCCTTGCTGGCTTGCTTGGCAACACCTGAAGTGACATTGGCAAGAACGGTGTTTCCGATTGCACGCGCTGTGTAAGTAGCTAAGAAGTAAGCAGAAACAAGAGCAGGAATGGCAATCAAGATGGATTCGGTGATGAATTGACCCAAGATACTTGCCTGCTTAAGACCGATAGAGAGGAGAATTCCCACTTCCTTGCGACGAGCGTTAATCCAAAGGCTGAGCAAGAGGGCTAGGAGAAGAACTGAGAAGCTCAAGCTACCCCAGAAGAGGAGGTTGGCCATCTTGTACATACCAGAGATGGATTGCTCAAGAGCTGGGTAGTTAGATGAGCTCTTAACGAGTGTGTAGCTCTTCCAGTTAATACCACTGATACCATTCAACTCTTTCATGACGTCATCCAAGTTCTTGTCTGCTGTTACAAAGAAGGTTGCGTCCCCATAAATAGCTGTGTCTTCTGTGTATCCATAAAGTTTAGCAGCTGTATGGATGTCTGTGATAGCTGTGTTCTCGTATAGTTCTTGTGAGTAGGTTACTGCTGACTTATTATGACCATCAAAGAGTCCCTTGATTGTCACTTCGACTGTTTCCTTGGCTCCTTTTTCATTGTCTGCATCGTAGATATTAGAGTCTAGTTTGACCTTGTCCCCTACTTTCCAGCCGTGTTTGGCTGCCAAGTCCTTGTGCAGGAGGATCTTGTCCTTGTCGTCGTTTGTTAGGTGCTCTCCTTCGACCAGCTTATAAGAACCAGAGACAAACTTGTCTTCTTTAGAAGAGTCATTGACACCTGTAATCATCAAGCTACTTCCAAAATGTTTAGCACGATCAGGTGTCAGATTTTTCTTGGTTTCTGGAGTTTCGATAAGTTCATATCCAGTCAAATCTCCGATAGCGTTGATGCGCTTAACATAAGACTCGATGGCCTTGTTTTCGGTGATTTTTTTGATATCTTCACCTTTAATATTCCCAGCACCACGTGGCGTTCCTTGATTGACGCGACGATTGATTTGCATGGAGAAGCTGTTGGTGATATTTTTAAAGGTCTCCTGAGAAGCCTTGGCAGTAGCTCCCTTGATCGACAAGCCGACCAAACTCAAGCTCGCCATGAGGAGAATAATCAGGAAGATAACAATCGATTTGAAAAACTTCCTTGTAACATAGGCAAATGCGTTGTGTAACATAGGTTCCCTTTCTAGATGTTGTTCTATTTTATAATTCTAATAGAAAAAGCTCATATTATTTCGTCGTATTGCGAGTTTCAGTCAGTTTCTTGTCCTTCAACTCAAGTGTAATATCTGACGCTTGCGCCACTTCTTTGCTGTGAGTTACGACGATGACACATTTACCTGTTTTCTGGGCAAGTGATTTGAGCAGTTCGACAATATCTCCAGCAGTTTTAGGGTCCAGATTTCCTGTTGGCTCATCTGCTAGAATAACTGGAGCTTCTGAGACCAAACTACGAGCAATGGCAACACGTTGTTGTTGACCACCTGATAACTGGAGAACATTCCGCTTAATCTGACTTTCATCCAAACCAAGCTCAAGCAGTGTATCCTTGCTTGCCTTTTTATTGACCAAGCGGATATTTTCCAGTGGAGAAAGATAATCTATCAAGTTATAATTTTGAAAGACCAGGGAAATATGGTGCATGCGATGGTAAGAATAGCCCTTCTTACGAATGTCCTCTCCTTGGAAAAGGATAGAACCTTCAACAGGACTATCTAGACCAGCAAGTAGGGACAAGAGTGTAGATTTTCCTGCTCCTGACTCACCAATAATACTGTAAAATTTCCCGGGTTCAAAATTATAATTGATCTGATATAGGACTGCTTCAGCAGTGTTCTTATAACGGTAGGTAACATCTTGTAATTGTAATAAAGTCATGATTTCTCCTTCTTATACTCAATGAAAATCAAAGATTAAACTAGGAAGCTAGCCGCAGGCTGTACTTGAGTACGGCAAGGCGAAGCTGACACGGTTTAAATTTGATTTTCGAAGAGTATTAACTAATAGATGATAAAATTTCCTTAGGTGATTTTCTAAATAAGAATAGGAAACAAAGGGCTACAGATAAGCAACTAAGCAGAACTAGAAAAACATAGGATTCTGCAAAAGATAGGGTGCTGGTTGATAGACTACTTGCTTTGGCTAGTGTATCTTGTAAGCTTGCCTGATCTCCACTGGCTAGTAGAGTTTGGAGCAGATAGGATGTAATGGCGTTTCCTGCAACAAATGCTGGAAGCAAAGCTCCGAGAGATACCAAAACTACCTCTAAACAGAATTGTAGGAAAATCGAGCTCTTGCCTTTTCCAAGTGCAAGTAAAATTCCCACTTCGTAGACCCTTTCTCTCAACCAGAGAGACAAAACCAAAATTAAGGCCCCAGCTCCAGCTATCAACATCCCATAAAGGAAGATGGTCAGAAAAGTTTGGAAGGTTGCAACTGAGTCTTTGATTTGTTCAAAAGCCTTGTTTTCCTTTTCAACTTGATAGCCTTGATTTTCCAAGGCCAAGTTTTCCACCTGCTTCATAAGTCCATCCATTTCCTTAGGATTTTCTACATAGAAGTGAGCTGCACTGACTTGAGGTTCACTATTTCCCAAAAGGATTTGGCTACTTTCATAGTCTGTAAAGATCTGGTTTTCACTGAAGTCTGAAGACAAGCCTGTAAATTTCTCTTGTTTTTTACCAGAGAAGATGCCGACAATCTCAAATTCTACTGTTTGTCCTTTGCCAGATTCTGACTGTCCAGCATCCAAGCGAAGCTTGTCATGAAGCGAAAGACCGTTCTTCTTGGCCAACTCTTCGTGGATCAAGATTTTCTTGGAATCCCCTTTTTGAAGGTGTCGCCCTTCTTTTAGATTGAAAGCCGAACTGGTAAAGGTCACATCCTTGGATGAATCCTCAAGAGCTGTCAAGCTAACCAAGTTCTTGTCTGCAGCTGATAAATCATCACGCTCCACGCTCTGCTCGCCACTCACCGCTTCCTTGTCTTTTAATTTTGCGACCGTCTCCAGTTCAGGAGAGACATTTTCCAGTCCCTTAATCTTGCTTACAGATGCTAGGTCTGACAACTTGAAGGTCTGACCATTTTCTATCTTCTTAATAGAAAAAGATGTATTGAGTGATTTGTAAAGATTGGTTTCAACTGTTTTGTTGGACTTCATCAGAGTCAAACAGGCTGAAATTCCGGCCAAGAGAACCAATAAAATCAGAAATAAAATAAAACTTCTCAGTCGTTTTCTGCTGACATAAGCCCAAGCTCTTTGGATTGGATTCATTTGTCACCTCCATATTTGTAAGACTATTATAAAATCCAAATATGAAATGTTTATGAAATACAAAAAAAAGAGCAAAAATTTTTTTGCTCTACTTGAATTAGATGAAAACAAAAGAGCTAGCCTAAACTAACTCTTATCCTATGCGGAGAGAGGGACTTGAACCCTCACGACCTAAAGCGGTCACAGGATCCTTAGTCCTGCGCGTCTGCCAATTCCGCCATCCCCGCGTCGATTACTTTACTAGTATATCAACTTTTAGGACTCTTGTCAACACTTTTTTCAAATTTTTTTCATTTCACCAACTAAATTACTCTGAAATTTCATTTAGCTTCTCATCTACTAACTTAGCTCCAAGTGTATTTTTGAAATGGCCTAGAGCAAATTGATGATTTTCAGGCCAGATAGAAGCAACGGCTGGTTGAACAATCTCGATATCATATCCTAGATTATAGGCATCTATAGCTGTATGTAGGACACAGATATCGGTCAAAACCCCTGTTAAGATAACTGTAGAAATTCGACGCTCTCTCAAGCGGATATCCAGGTCAGTCCCTGAAAAAGCTGAGTAATGGCGTTTATCCATCCAAAAGACACGACTGTCTGAACCATGCTCTTGATAAAATGTACCCAAATCTCCGTATAAATTGCGTCCACTAGTCCCAATCAAATTGTGAGGAGGAAATAGCTTGCTTTCTGGATGGAAACAATCGTTTTCTTCATGAGCATCGATAGTAAAGAAGATGTAATCTCCGCGTTCAAAAGCTAACCGAGTCACCTTACTAATGGCTTCCGAAATAGCTTGAGCTGGAGCACCTGCTGTCAATTTACCACTGTCGGCAACAAAATCTTCTGTATAATCAATCGAAATCAAAGCTTTAGTCATTAGTAATCTCTTTTCTTCACTTCTTCAAAAATATCTGAAATCAAGACCTTAAGATAGGTTCCCTTCATTCCAAGTGAGCGACTTTCAATAATCCCTGCAGACTCAAGTTTACGAAGAGCATTGACAATCACAGAACGGGTAATTCCGATACGGTCTGCAATCACAGACGCAGTCAACTGCCCTTCATTTCCATTTAATTCCCCTAAAATCGCTGAAACAGCACGAAGTTCGGAATAAGAAAGGGTGTTAACCGCCATGGTGACAGCAGTACGGCGACGGATATTTTTCTCATCTTCTTCACGCTGGAAGTTGAGGAGTTGAATCCCAACAACGGTACTGGCAATCTCAACAAGGATCAAATCCTCATCTTCGAATTTTTTATCATTGCGCCAAATAATCAAAGAACCAAGGCGAATCCCTGATACATGAATCGGTGCAATGGTTGTCAAGCCATCTGGAAAATCCGAACGACTCTCTACAGGGAAAATACTCAAATCATGATCAACTGTCAGATTTGCTTCTGTATCGTAAATCATGTTCGCACCTTGAATGTAGTCATCTGGGAAAATCTTAGTTTGGAAGAACTGCTCTACACGATCCGTATTGGTTTTATAACGCATAAAATAGCCAAGGAGACGTCCCTTGCTATTTACGATACAAGCATTACAATCAATAATATCTGCCAGTTGACGCGTAATCGCATTGTAGGGAAGTTCTTCCTGCAACTGCTCCTCCGAGCGCTTCAGGATAGAAGTAATTTTTCTTGTTTTTTCTAATAAATGTGCCATTTTTCACCTCGAATTTAATCGCTATCATTATAACATAAAAAGCTTGAATTTTCAATTATTATCTGAAAATTGCTTATTTAATTGCAATTTAGACTAGCTGAAATATTTTAGAAAAATAGATTTTTATCATTGACAAACTAATTTATTTTTGATATCATATTATCATAAGAAGTTGGATGGATAATACCTTTCCATTTCACCTATCCTTTGCTATCACCATCTTCTTTCACCCTTGGTCTCCTTATATAAAAAAGCGATTCATTTTGAACCGCTTTTTCTTATTTGTCGCCCTTGTTACGAATAACAAAGCCTGTTTGCTTTTCGCTTGAAGTATTGCGTGGTTTTTTATTGTCTTTATTACGGTAACGTCTGTCTTTATCAAAACGATCATTGCCACGACTTCCTTTTTTGAAATCATCACGACGACCATTGCCACGGCGATTATCACGACGGTCATCTCCACGACGACCTCCCTTAGTTTTACCACCGAAGCCATTACCTGATGGTTTAAATGGCAGTGGTTTTTCACGTGCAATCTCCACTTCTGGAAGGCTATCCGGATCTTGAACAGTCAGACTCAAGATATACATAGCCAATTCTTCTGGAGTAAATTCGGCAGCTAGCTTACGAGCATCCTTACCAAATTTCTCAAAGTTGGCACGGATAGTCTCATCTGCAAAATCACGTTCAATTTTCTTGAGAGCTACATGTTTTTTTGCTTGGAAGGCTTCTTCTGCACTTGCAGGTTTGAGACCTTTCATACGTTTCTTAGTCAAGTTTTCAATAATTTGAAGGTAGCCCATTTCATTTGGAGCAACAAAGGTAATCGATTGACCTGACTTACCAGCACGACCTGTACGACCGATACGGTGAACATAACTTTCAGGATCTTGTGGAATATCGTAGTTATAGACATGGGTCACACCTGAAATATCCAAACCACGCGCTGCCACGTCTGTCGCAACCAAAACATCAAGGTTACCGTTTTTAAAGTCACGAAGGACACGAAGACGTTTGTTTTGGTCTAGGTCTCCATGAATCCCTTCTGCACGGAAGCCACGAATTTTAAGACCACGAGTCAATTCATCCACACGGCGTTTGGTACGGCCAAATACGATAGCAAGTTCTGGTTGTTCCACATCCATGAGACGTGTCATGGTATCAAATTTTTCTTGTTCTTTAACACGGATGTAGTATTGGTCAACCAATTCTGTTGTCAATTCCTTGGCAGCAATCTTCACATGTTCAGGTTCTTTCATAAACTGAACACCAATACGTTTGATAGCATCTGGCATAGTTGCTGAGAAAAGTAAGGTTTGACGGCTTTCAGGGACACGAGAAATAATAGCTTCGATGTCTTCAAGGAAGCCCATGTTGAGCATTTCATCCGCTTCGTCAAGGATGAGCGTTTCAATATCTTGTAATTTCAAGGCCTTGCGTTTAATCAAGTCCAAAAGGCGACCAGGTGTTCCCACCACGATATGGGCACCAGATTTAAGAGCCTTAATTTGTTTTTCAATGCTTGATCCACCATATACTGAGCGTACTTTCACTCCCTTGCTACGACCAAAGCGGAAGAGTTCCTCTTGACTTTGGACAGCGAGTTCACGAGTTGGAGCGATGACCAAGGCTTGGATGGTTGCTTCTTCTGTACGAATTTTTTCAAGGGTTGGCAAGCCAAAGGCTGCAGTTTTCCCTGTACCAGTCTGTGCTTGACCGATAACGTCCTTACCTTCAAGGGCCAAGGGAATAGTTTGTTCTTGGATCGGACTAGCTTCTACAAAACCAGCTTTTTCAATCTCTGCTAGCAAATCAGCAGACAAGTTTAATTCATTAAATTTCACGTTTTTCTTCTTTCTAAAGGTGGTGCGAAGCCACCCTATAGGGCTTATTTTATACTTTTCTTTTTATGACGTATTTTCATATACTGGATACAAAATCGTGTTGCTTCTTTTCCACAAAAGAAAAGTACTGTTTTCTTTGCAACCTATCTAGTATAACACAAGACCAGAGCAAAAGATAGTTAAATCCGTCGATAAAGTCATGTAAACGATTTTCCTTAGAAAATGAAGATAAAATTTCCACTATTTCATTAACTTTTTTAAAGCGTAGCAGAATTGTGCAAAAGTTTTTTTCTTGTGCTAGAATGAAAGTCGAAAAGGAGGAATTCTAAATGTTAACTTATGATTTAATCGTTATCGGATTTGGTAAAGCTGGTAAAACACTAGCTGGTAAATTGGCTTCAGCTGGCAAAAAAGTTGCCCTCGTTGAACGTAGCAAAGCTATGTACGGTGGAACTTGTATCAACATTGGTTGTATCCCAACTAAAACTTTGCTAGTTGCTGCTGAGAAAGACTTGTCTTTTGAAGAAGTGATTGCTACCAAAAACACTATCACTGGTCGCCTCAATGGTAAAAACTATGCTACTGTCGCAGGTACAGGCGTGGATATCTTTGATGCGGAAGCTCACTTCCTTTCAAATAAAGTCATCGAAATCCAAGCTGGTGATGAAAAGAAAGAACTGACCGCTGAAACAATCGTCATCAACACTGGTGCTGTTTCAAACGTCTTGCCAATTCCAGGACTTGCTACAAGCAAAAATGTCTTTGACTCAACAGGTATCCAAAACTTGGACAAATTGCCTGAAAAACTTGGTGTCCTTGGTGGCGGAAATATCGGTCTTGAATTTGCTGGTCTTTACAATAAACTTGGAAGCAAGGTTACAGTTCTAGATGCCTTGGATACTTTCCTACCTCGTGCAGAACCTTCCATCGCAGCTCTTGCTAAACAATACATGGAAGAAGACGGTATTGAATTACTTCAAAATATCCGCACTACTGAAATCAAAAACGATGGTGACCAAGTACTCCTTGTAACTGAAAACGAAACTTACCGTTTCGACGCCCTTCTCTACTCAACTGGACGCAAACCAAATGTAGAACCACTTCAACTTGAAAATACAGATATTGAACTAACTGAACGTGGTGCTATTAAAGTAGACAAACATTGTCAAACAAACGTTCCTGGTGTCTTTGCAGTTGGAGATGTCAACGGTGGCCTTCAATTTACTTACATTTCACTTGATGACTTCCGTGTTGTTTACAGCTACCTTGCTGGAGATGGTAGCTACACACTTGAAGACCGTCTCAATGTACCAAACACTATGTTCATCACACCTGCACTTTCACAAGTCGGTTTGACTGAAAGCCAAGCTGCTGATTTGAAACTTCCATACGCAGTGAAGGAAATCCCTGTTGCAGCAATGCCTCGCGGTCACGTAAATGGAGACCTTCGCGGAGCCTTCAAAGCTGTTGTCAATACTGAAACAAAAGAAATTCTTGGAGCAAGCATCTTCTCAGAAGGTTCTCAAGAAATCATCAACATCATCACTGTTGCTATGGACAACAAGATTCCTTACACTTACTTCACAAAACAAATCTTCACTCACCCAACCTTGGCTGAGAACTTGAATGACTTGTTTGCGATTTAAGTTAAGATTTAATCGTATCGAACAGCCCTCTCTGGGCTGTTTTTACTTCTGCGAAATCTCAAATCTGTCTTTTCCCTCTTTTATGATATAATAGAAACATGAAATTAAAAACTACTTTGGGCCTCCTAGCTGGGCGTTCTTCCCACTTCGTTTTAAGCCATCTTGGCCGTGGAAGTACGCTCCCAGGAAAACTTGCCCTTCAATTTGATAAAGATATTTTACAAAATCTAGCTAAGAACTACGAGATTGTCGTGGTCACTGGAACCAACGGAAAAACCTTGACAACTGCCCTCACTGTCGGCATTTTAAAAGAGGTTTATGGTCAAGTTCTGACCAACCCAAGCGGTGCCAACATGATCACAGGAATTGCGACAACCTTCTTAACAGCCAAATCTTCTAAAACTGGGAAAAATATTGCCGTCCTAGAAATCGATGAAGCCAGCCTATCTCGTATCTGTGACTATATCCAGCCAAGCCTTTTTGTCATCACGAATATCTTCCGTGACCAGATGGACCGCTATGGTGAGATTTATACAACTTACAAGATGATTTTGGATGCTATTCGTAAGGTGCCTACTGCCACTGTTCTCCTCAATGGAGACAGTCCACTTTTCTACAAGCCAGCTATTCCAAATCCTGTACAGTATTTTGGTTTTGACTTGGAGAAAGGCCCAGCCCAGCTAGCTCACTACAATACCGAAGGGATTCTCTGCCCTGACTGTCAAAGCATCCTCAAATACGAGCACAATACCTATGCAAACTTGGGTGCCTATATCTGTGAAGGCTGCGGATGTAAACGTCCTGATCTCGACTATGGCTTGACAGAATTGGTTGAGTTAACCAACAATCGCTCTCGCTTTGTCATTGACGGACAAGAATACGGTATTCAAATCGGTGGTCTCTATAATATCTACAACGCCCTAGCTGCGGTTGCCATCGCCCGTTTCCTTGGTGCAGATTCACAACTAATCAAGCAGGGATTCGACAAGAGCCGTGCTGTCTTTGGACGTCAAGAAATCTTCCATATCGGTAATAAAGAATGTACCCTTATCTTGATTAAAAATCCAGTCGGTGCAACTCAAGCTATCGAAATGATCAAACTAGCACCTTATCCATTTAGCCTTTCTGTCCTCCTTAATGCTAACTATGCAGACGGAATTGATACAAGCTGGATCTGGGATGCTGATTTTGAACAAATCACTGACATGGACATTCCTGAAATCAACGCTGGCGGTGTTCGTCATTCTGAAATTGCACGCCGTCTTCGAGTGACTGGCTATCCAGCTGACAAGATTACCGAAACAAGTAGTTTGGAACAAGTTCTTAAAACGATTGAAGCCCAAGATTGTAAGCATGCCTATATCCTTGCGACTTACACTGCTATGCTGGAATTCCGAGAATTACTAGCCAATCGTCAACTTGTTAGAAAGGAGATGAACTAATGGTTTATACTTCACTTTCCTCAAAAGACGGCAACTATCCTTACCAGCTAAATATCGCCCACCTCTATGGTAACCTCATGAACACATACGGAGATAATGGGAATATCCTCATGCTCAAGTATGTAGCTGAAAAGTTGAGTGCTCACGTAACAGTTGACATCGTTTCTCTCCACGATGATTTCGATGAAAATCACTACGACATCGCCTTTTTCGGCGGTGGTCAAGACTTTGAACAAAGCATCATTGCTGGTGATTTGCCTGCTAAAAAAGAAAGCATTGACAACTTCATCCAAAATAATGGTGTCGTCCTTGCTATCTGTGGAGGTTTCCAACTATTGGGTCAATACTATATCGAAGCTTCTGGAAGACGTATCGAAGGTCTAGGTGTCATGGGACACTACACTCTCAATCAAACTAACAACCGCTTTATCGGTGATATTAAAATTCATAACGAAGATTTCGATGAAACCTACTTTGGCTTTGAGAACCACCAAGGCCGTACCTTCCTCTCAGATGACCAAAAACCACTCGGTCAGGTCGTCTATGGAAATGGAAACAACGAAGAAAAGGTCGGCGAAGGGGTTCATTATAAGAATGTCTTTGGCTCCTACTTCCACGGACCTATCCTCTCTCGTAATGCTAATCTGGCCTATCGCCTAGTCACTACTGCTCTCAAGAAAAAGTACGGACAGGACATCCAACTCCCTGCCTATGAGGACATCCTCAGCCAAGAAATCGCTGAAGAATACAGCGACGTCAAAAGCAAGGCTGACTTTTCTTAAACCAAGGAAAACCATATCAAAGAACTCCGCTATCGTTTCGGAGTTCTTTTTGCCTGTTCTTTTACCCTTCTCCCTTGCATTTTCTTTCTTTTTTTGCCAAAATAGAGGGGTAGAAAGAAGGTAGCATATGTCTAAATTACAACAAATCGTAACATATCTTGAATCAGAAAAACTAGACGTCGCTGTCGTATCTGACCCCGTCACAATCAATTACCTCACTGGCTTTTACAGTGATCCCCATGAACGCCAAATGTTCCTTTTTGTCCTAGCGGGTCAGGAACCCCTCCTCTTTGTCCCAGCCCTTGAGGTTGAGCGTGCAAGCAGCACTGTTTCCTTCCCAGTTGTGGGCTATGTGGATTCTGAAAATCCATGGCAAAAAATGAAACATGCTCTTCCACAGCACGACTTCAAACGCGTTGCTGTTGAGTTTGACAATCTCATTTTGACAAAATACCATGGCTTGAAAACAGTCTTTGAAACTGCTGAATTTGAAAACCTCACTCCTCGTATCCAACGCATGCGCCTCATCAAATCAGCTGATGAAGTGCAAAAAATGATGGTTGCAGGTCTCTATGCGGACAAGGCTGTTCATGTTGGTTTTGACAATATTTCTCTTGATAAGACCGAGACAGATATTATCGCTCAAATCGACTTTGCCATGAAACGTGAAGGTTATGAAATGAGCTTTGATACTATGGTCTTGACTGGTGATAATGCTGCAAATCCACACGGCATCCCAGCAGCGAATAAGGTTGAAAATGATGCTCTTCTCCTCTTTGACCTTGGTGTTCTAGTAAACGGCTACGCGTCAGATATGACTCGTACAGTCGCTGTCGGTAAACCTGACCAATTCAAGAAAGATATTTACAACTTGACTCTTGAAGCCCAACAAGCTGCTCTTGAATTTATCAAACCAGGTGTGACTGCCCATGAAGTAGACCGCGCTGCCCGTGAGGTCATCGAAAAAGCTGGTTACGGCGAGTACTTCAACCACCGTCTCGGTCACGGTATCGGTATGGATGTCCACGAATTTCCATCTATCATGGAAGGAAACAACATGGTCATCGAAGAAGGCATGTGCTTCTCTGTTGAACCAGGTATCTATATCCCTGGTAAAGTCGGTGTCCGTATCGAAGACTGCGGTGTTGTTACCAAGGATGGCTTCGACCTCTTTACAAGCACCAGCAAAGACTTGCTTTATTTTGATTAATATTCTTCCAAAATCTTCCCACAACAAAAAAGCATAGTATCAAGTTTTTTCAACACCTGATACTATGCATTTTTCTTATTTTTAGGACTTTTGACTCAGCCTCTTTATACTCAAAGTGCAAACTAGGAAGCTAGCCGCAGGTTGCTCAAAACACTGTTTTGAGGTTGTAGATAAGACTGATGGAGTCAGTAACCATATCTACGGCAAGGTGAAGCTGACGTGGTTTGGAGAGATTTTCGAAGAGTGTTACTTAATCTTCTTAATACTTTGACTAAGGATAAATCCTACAATCATCCCTACAATATTTTGCATGAAATTTGGTAGGATTTCTGGTAGAGCTGCTGCCCAGCCATTCATTAAAGTAGAACCCAAGGCGTAGCCCCCTACCATAGCAATAGTTGCCAAAATAAGGCCTAGCCACTGAGTCTTGCCTTTAAATCCTGCGAAAAATCCTTGCAAGCCATGGTTGATCAAGCTAAAGAACATCCATTGAGGGTAGCCTGATAAGAGGTCAATCAAGAAACCTGCTAGTCCTCCGACTACAGCCCCTTCACGACTACCAAAGTAAAAGGCCGCAAAGAAGACACCCGCATCTAAAAGAGTTAAAATACCTGTCGGTGTTGGGATTTTCAAGAAATAACCTAGAACCACAGAAAGGGCGGTTAAGAGGGATACAAGGGCGATTTTAGTTGTTTTGGTTTGCTTCATATTGTCTTACTCCATATTGATCTGCTTGTGCAATGGCACGATAAACGAAAGCTTTTGAATTTTCTACTGCTGGTAAAAGTTCATCACCTTTAACCAAGTGACTGGCAATGCTTGAGGCAAAGGTACAACCTGCACCAGCATTTTGGCCTTGGATGACAGGATTTTCTAGGACTGTAAAGGTTTGTCCGTCATAAAAGACATCTACAGCCTTGTCCTGACTAAGGCGATTGCCTCCCTTAATAATGACTGCTGGCGATCCTAATTCATGCAATTTCTGCGCTGCAACTTTCATGTCTTCCAAGGTTTTGATTTCCTGACCAGCTAATAATTCTGCTTCAGGAAGATTAGGCGTAATCACACTGACATGAGGGAAAAAGCGAATCAACTCTTGGCAGAGTTCACTTACAGCTACATCGTGCGTTTCCTTGCAGACCAAGACAGGATCCAATACCACAGGCACACCTGGGCGCTGCTTGATAAAGTCTAATGCTTTCTCAGCCACACTGACAGTTGGTAGAAGACCGATTTTAATTCCCCCAAACTCCACATCTCTCAAACTATCTAATTCATGTTGAAAAATGGTATCGTCAGTTGAAAAGACTTCAAATCCTTTTTCTGTCAAGGCTGTCAAACAAGTCACTGCTACAAAGCCATGCAAGCCGTTCAAGGTATAGGTAGCCAAATCAGCTGACAAACCACCACCACTAAAAATATCATTCCCAGAAAGTGCTAAAATACGATTATTCTTCATAACGAATCTCCTTTAAATACAAACCATTTGGTGCTGCAGTGGGACCTGCAAGTTGCCTGTCCTTCTTCTCCAAGATCAGGTCAATCTGCTCCACTGGCATACGATTATTTCCGATTTTGAGCAGCGTCCCCACCATATTGCGAATCTGTTTATACAAGAAACCATTTCCTGAAAAGGTAAAGGTCAAAAATTGGCCTGTCTCATCGACTGTTAAACTAGCTTCTGTAATGGTGCGAACCTTGTCTTCTACACTAGTTCCAGAGGCTGTAAAACCGGTAAAATCATGGGTTCCCTCTAGCTTTTTGATTGCAATTTGCATGCGTTCCACATCGAGTGGATAGGGAAAGTGAGTCGCATAGTGACGGCGCATAGGATTCTTGGGACGCCCCCTATCCACGATAAACTCATAGGTCTTACTGTGCTTGGCATAACGGCAATGAAAATCATCTGCCACAAGCTCAATCGAAATCACATCAATATCTTCAGGAGACTGGGTGTCCAAAGCAAAACGGAGCTTCTCCTCATCCATCTGATAGGGCAGGTCAAAATGAATGACCTGTCCCAGGGCATGAACCCCACTATCTGTCCTACCAGCACCGTGAACAGTAATGGCTTGCCCCTTATTCAATCTAGTCAAGGTTTTTTCAATTTCCTCCTGAACGCTACGCGCATGAGGCTGGCGCTGAAAGCCAGCAAAGGCATAACCATCATAGGAAATAGTTGCTTTATATCTAGTCATAACTTCTATTTTACCAAGAAAATAATCCAGTAACAAGCTAGAAAATTCAAAACTGTCCGGGTACAATGTTTCCAAAAAGAAAAACTTAGGAAACCAATCCTAAGCTCTCTTTTGAAGTAGGTACATGACAAAGATAGAGGTTACAATCAACCAACATCCTAAGATACTAAATACCAACATCCCATTTTGTGTTAGCAAGCCAATTGCACTTAGAACGAATGGTGTCGTAAAGGCTCCGAAACTACAGCCTAATACAGCAAATGAAGTTGCTTGATTGAGGAGTTTAGCTGGAATTCTTTCAGAGACAAGTTGAAAAACTGTCGTCAAGGCTACACTGTAGGCAAAACCAGCAAGAATGCTTCCTACCACTACCACCCACAAGGATGGAGAGAGGGCAATCACGATTTGCCCTAAGCCGAAGGTAATACCAGACCAGAGGAGCAGTTTCTCTTTAAAGATAGAAATCAAGAAAGAGAAACTCACACCAGCCACAATCCCGATCAACTGCATGACACTAAGGACAAAACTAGATAACTGGGCATCTCCAAGTCCTCTTTCCACCATCAAACTTGGAATACGGATGGTAATAGCTGTATTAGTACAAACTACCACTGCTGCTTCAATAGCTAGGATAAAAATCAAGCCTTTCATTTCCCGAGTTAAGCGACTTGCTTCCTTCTCTTTTTTCTTGACTTCTTTCTTTTCCTTTCCATAAGGGACAAAGAGCAGATAAAGGGTCAGCACCAAAAATCCAGCACTATAGGCTAAGAAAGTAGCTGTCCAACCAAAGCCCAACAACTGACCGACGGCCAAGGTAATGAGAGAAGCTCCAACAACCTCTGCAGAACCACGTAGCCCTAGCATCTGAATTCGCGTTTTTCCTTGATAACGTTCACTGATAATGGAAATGGCCTTGGCATTGATCATCCCAACACCTAAACCAAAAAGAATCCGTGTTCCAAAAACAAAGGGGTAGACTTGATACCAGAAGGGAGCCGTCCCGCTGAGTGATAAAATCAGCAAGCCCAAACTAATCTGTAAGCGCTCAGGGAATATTTTTTCTAAGAAACCATTTAGTAGTAACATGATCATGATCCCAAAGGAAGGCAAGCTCGCCAAGAGCTCAATTTGTTCCTTAGGATAACCCTGATAATAGTCAAACATGGCTGGTAGGGCACTTGAAATCGAAAAGGACGTAATCAAAACGAGGGAGAGAGCCAAAATACTGGCCCGTTCTAAAAATTGTTTCATAAAATCTCTTTCTATATTTCTCTTAATCTTCTTTTTTAGATAGTTTTCAAGCAAGAAAAGAAGAAGTCTCATTGGTTCGTAGACTCCTTCTTAAACTCGAAAATGAATCCCTTGTGTCTTAGGATGACTTTCTCTTGATTTGCTTAATAAAGTAGAAGATAAATCCTGCCACCATATAGGCAACAAAGATAATCAGACACCACTTAAACACAACATCCCAACCCTTGTTCACATTCAAAAAGAAGTAAGGGAAAGGACTGACCTTAGAATTAGGAATATCTAGTTTCAGTACCAAGCCATTAAAAAGAGCAAAAATCATATACAGCAAGGGTAAAATCGTCCACACAACTGGATCCCAGATTTTGTATTGACCCTGTTTGTCAAAAAAGAGGGTATCTGCTAAAAACCAGAGGGGAACGATATAGTGGCAAAGGAAATTTTCCAGAGTATAGAAATTAGTCGCAATGGGCGCTAAAAGGAAATGGTAAATCACACAGGTAATCATGATACTCATGGTGACCCCACCTTTTAAGCGCAGGAGACTTGGCCTTTGCCAATTTTCACCTAAACGGCTCATAACCTTTAGAAGATAGAGCGTAAAAATCGCTACTAAAAGATTTGACAGAACCGTATAATAGAGAAGCATCCCAAATCCACCATGCTTGGCGATTTCAAGATAAACTCCCGTAAAAGCCGCTAGAAACAAGAAGATACGGCTATAAAATACTATTTTATAGTGCTTTGACATGCTTAAATTTTCTTCACAAACTCTGATTTAAGTTTCATAGCGCCAAAGCCATCGATTTTACAGTCGATATTGTGGTCGCCTTCTACGATGCGGATATTTTTCACGCGCGTCCCTTGTTTCAAATCTTTTGGCGCACCTTTTACTTTCAAGTCCTTGATGAGAGTTACTGTATCACCGTCAGCCAATTTATTTCCGTTGGCATCGATAGCGACAAGACCTTCTTCTACTTCTGCAACTTCAGCAGGATTCCACTCATGAGCACACTCTGGGCAAACCAGTAGGGCACCGTCTTCGTAGACATACTCTGAGTTACATTGTGGGCAATTTGGTAGGTTGTTCATGGTTTCTCCTTATAATCATTCACTATTCTTTGAAAATCAAAATTTCTCGAACAGCAACTATTATACCTTAAAATTAGTATTTTGACAAATTTAGAAAAAAACCGATATCAATCTATCGGCTTTTCAACATTTACATTCTTTTTTCAGCTTCTGCTTTGATTTTTTCAACTACTTCTTGAATGTTTAAACCAGTTGTATCAAGGTAAACTGCGTCCTCTGCTTGTTTGAGAGGTGAAGTCTCACGATGACTATCCTTGTAGTCACGCGCAGCAATTTCCTCTTTTAGGGTTTCAAGGTCTGTCTCAATTCCCTTAGAGATATTTTCCTTATAACGGCGCTCTGCTCTTTCATCAACAGAAGCTACTAGGAAAATTTTCAATTCTGCTTGTGGCAATACAACCGTGCCAATATCGCGACCGTCCATAACAATCCCACCTTGCTGGGCGATTTCTTGTTGGAGAGAAACTAGTTTCTCACGAATTTCAGGAATTGCCGCAATAGCAGAGACATGATTTGTCACTTCATTTTCACGGATAGGATGAGTAATATCCACATCTCCTACAAAGACAAGCTGTTCTCCAGTTTCTGAACGCCCAAAGCTGATTGGATGCTGGTCCAATAAGTCTAAGAGTTCTTCAACTTGTTCAACTCCTAATTGGTTCCTGAGAGCCATATAAGTCGCGGCACGATACATAGCACCTGTATCAAGGTAGGTATAACCAAAATCCTTAGCAATAATCTTTGCGACTGTACTCTTACCACTTGAAGCAGGACCGTCAATAGCAATTTGAATTGTTTTCATATCGGCTCCTATTTTATTTTTATAACATCACCTGGATTAGCAAACCAAGAGCCTGTAGCCATATGACTAGGATTTAAGGCTTCCAACTGAGCAATCGAGATACCTGCACGAGCTGCAATGGCTGCTTCCCCTTCTCCTGCTAACACTTTTGTCGTTCCTTCTGGATCAGTTGGATGTTCTGAACTACTAGATGACTCTTCTACCTTTTCCTCTGAACTAGAAGATGCCTGCTCTGAACTACTAGAAGATGAAATCTGTACTACATTTGCATCAGAATCATGAAAATCTTTCAAGGCTGCTGTGCGATTACTCCCACCCGATGAAAGATAGATCAGAACAATAATCATCACAACTACAATCACAAAGAAAATACTTGCTAAAATAGTTAAGATACGATTAGCAATGACTCCTCCACCTTGTTCTCGATTATGACGTTGTGTTCTTGTTTCCTCTTGATTTTCATAAATATCTTCTTGCCACGGTTCTTTTGCCATACCTTACTCCTTGTTTTTTTTCTACTTTCTTATTACAATATAAATATGAAAATCACACTTATACCTGAACGTTGCATTGCCTGTGGGCTTTGCCAAACTTATTCTGATTTATTTGATTACCACGATAATGGAATCGTGCGTTTTTACGATGATCCTGATCAACTGGAAAAAGAAATTTCTCCTAGTCAAGACGTCTTAGAGGCTATTAAAAACTGCCCAACTCGCGCCCTAATTGGAAACCAAGAATCCTAAATCAATGGCGGTAATCCACTCCTTCTAGTTTAGCATATTTCCATGTAAAATTATAGTCTTTTCTCTCTATTTTTTTCGGTTAAAATAGGAAGATCACTTTTTTCTTTGATAAGATAAAGTGGTCTTTTTTTAGTCTCTAGATAAATCTTACTGATGTACTTGCCTAGAATTCCAATGGTCAAAAGTTGAATGCCTCCAAGAAAGAGAATGACAGCCATCAGAGAGGTCCAACCCGATGTCGGATTGCCCAAAATAAGGGTCCGAACCACAACAAAAAAGGTCATGAGGAGAGAAATAAAACAAGATAGAAGACCTGCTACAAAGGCTATAATCAAAGGAAAATCTGAAAAATTAACAATCCCTTCCATGGAGTAGAAAAAGAGCTGCCTAAAACTCCAACTTGTCTTGCCAGCCTGCCTTTCGACATTTGGATAGTCCAGATAGTAGGTTTTAAAGCCGACCCAGGCAAATAGTCCCTTTGAAAAACGATTGGACTCAGTCAAGCTTAAAATGGCATCGACCACAGACCTTCTCATCATCCGAAAATCACGAACACCTGACGGCAGGGCTACTGGACTGATTTTTTTCATAAGGCGGTAAAAGAGATCAGCGCAGAAACTGCGAAAGAAGGGTTCTCCCTCCCGACTGGTTCTGCGTGTCCCTAGACAGTCCAAGTCTGCATTCTGATCCAGTAAAGCTTTCATCTCAAGTAGCATACTAGGAGGATCTTGGAGGTCTGCATCCATCACCACCACCAGATCTCCTGTCGCATACTGCAAACCTGCATACAGAGCTGCTTCTTTGCCAAAATTTCGAGAGAAGGAAAGATAATGCACTGCCGGATTTTGCTCCCGATAGGCCTTTAAGAGTTCCAAGGTTCCATCACTTGATCCATCATCGACAAAGATATACTCGATTTCTGCTCCCAAGTCAGGAATCAAATCTTCCAAAGCCTGATAAAAAAGAGGAAGTACTTCCTCTTCGTTTAAACAGGGGACAATGATTGAAATCACCATCTTAGTCTTCAAATCCATTTGGATGCTTGCTTTGCCAACGCCATGCGTCTTCACACATTTGAGTAATGTCAAGTTCTGCTTCCCAACCAAGTTCTGCTTTGGCTTTTGCTGGGTCTGAGTAGCAGGCTGCAATATCACCTGGACGACGTTCTACAATGCGGTAAGGAATCGGACGCCCCACTGCTTTTTCCATATTTTGGATAATTTCAAGAACAGAGTAACCTTTACCTGTTCCAAGGTTGTAAACGTTTAGACCTGAACCTTTTTGAATTTTTTTCAGAGCTGCAACATGACCCTTAGCCAAATCGACAACGTGGATATAGTCACGAACACCAGTTCCGTCTTCCGTATCGTAATCGTCTCCAAATACTTGCACTTGCTCTAATTTCCCAACGGCTACTTGAGTCACATATGGCAAGAGGTTGTTTGGAATACCGTTTGGATTTTCTCCTAGGTCTCCACTTTCATGAGCTCCGATTGGGTTGAAATAACGAAGCAAGACCACATTCCATTCTGAGTCTGCCTTGTAGATATCGGTCAAAATTTCCTCTAGCATAAGTTTGGTACGACCGTATGGATTAGTCACTGAAAGTGGGAAATCTTCCAAGATTGGCACTGTATGAGGATCTCCGTAAACTGTCGCAGAAGAACTGAAAATGATATTTTTACAGTTGTTTTCCTCCATAGCTTTTAAAAGACTGACAGTTCCTGCGATATTGTTGTCATAGTAGGCAAGAGGGATACGTGTTGATTCGCCAACAGCCTTCAAACCAGCAAAGTGAATGACACCTGTTGGTTCTTCTTGCTTGAAAATATCTCTGAGGATATCTGTGTCACGAATATCTGCCTCATAGAAAGGTACTTCAACTCCTGTAATTCTCTCAACAACTTCTAAACTTTTGCGATTGCTGTTGACAAGGTTATCCACCACAACAACCTGATGACCTGCTTGGATTAACTCAATAACTGTGTGGGTTCCGATAAAACCAGCTCCACCTGTTACTAAAATCTTTTCTTGCATCTTCTTTCCTCGATTCTCGGATTATTTTTTCTTATTTTACCATTTTTGATAGGGAATGTCATTTTCCATCCTAGAAGGGAAGCTAAAATTTCAGTAAAATTTTATTCGTTTTTTAGTCGTTTGATATAGTTTTCAATTGGGTAGTTTACTGGATACAAGGTCAACTCCTTGTCTTGGATAAGTTGGGCTAGATGGTAACCAATGATAGGACCAGTTGTGAGGCCTGATGAACCTAGTCCACTAGCAGCATAGACACCTGCCAATTCTGGCACCTGCCCAAAGAAAGGAGAGAAATCACTGGTGTAGGCACGGATTCCCACACGCTCAGCTCTGGAAGTCGCTTCTACCAAGCCTAGATAGTGAGGTAAGGCCGCATCCTCCATTTGCTGGAGCAAGGCTTCATCCACCGTCAAATCAAATCCCATATCATTTTCATGGGTAGCGCCTAAGGATAATTTCCCACCTGCAAAAGGAATCAAATCCCACTCCCCTTCTGGCATAACAACAGGATAGGATTCCATGTCTTGGGCAAGTTGATAGTCTCGGAGTTGTCCTTTTTGAGGACGAACATCCACTTCATATCCTAAGGGTTCTAATATGTGTCCCAACCAAGCTCCCGTCGCTAAAATAACCTGATCAAACACCTCTGTGCCAATCTGATGTCCTGATGCTAAAGGTGTCAGACTCACTTTTTCTTTGACCAGCTTGACCTGACTAGCTTCTAGCAAACGAGTCACTAAGAGTTGGCCATCCACTCTCGCTCCACCAGAAGCATAGAGCAAGCTGTCAAATCCCTGCAAATCAGGGAATAATTCATTAGCTGAGGCTTGATCCAAAATAGCTAACTGACCTATCGAGGGAGATTCTTCCCTGCGCTGGAGGGCTAGTTGATAGAGTTCTTCCAACTTAGATTCATCCCTTTTCAGGAGAAAGACTCCCGAGCGCTGGTAAAAGTCGATTTTCTGACCAGACTTTTCTAAATCAGCTAACAAATCCACATAAAAGTCAGCCCCCAAGCGTGCCATCTTGTACCAAGCTTTATTGCGACGTTTGGAAAACCAAGGACTGATAATTCCCGCTGCTGCCTTGGTAGCCTGACCTTTTCCATGGTCAAAAACGGTCACCTCAAGGTCACTTTCTTTCGAGAGATAGTATGCAGCTGTTGCTCCCACAATCCCTGCTCCTATAATAGCAACTTTCTTCATTGTCTTCACCTTCTAACTAGATATGGTGGAAAGGATTGGTCGATGCTTGACTAGGCAAAATATCAATAGACCAGCCCTTCTCTGCCTTCCATTGAGTAAGGAGTGCTGCGATTTTTTCCACAAAAAGCACTTCGATATAGTGGCCTGGATCCAGTGCCAGCAAGCCATCAGACAGCATATCTTGGGCAGTGTGATAGTAGATATCGCCAGTAATATAGACATCTGCTCCCTTAGCCAAAGCCTCCTTATAGAATGACTGCCCGCTTCCACCACAGATGGCCACTCTTGAAATAGGCTTCTGCAAATCACTCTCTTGATAATGCACCATTCGAAGACTATCTAAATCAAATATTTGCTTGACATTCTGGGCCAATTCCCCAAATGTCTGAGTCTGAACATTCCCAATACGCCCAATTCCACGTTCAGAACCTGTCTCCTGAAGATAAGTCGTCTCCTCGATTCCTAGCATCTGGCAGAACCAGTCATTGAGACCATTTTCAACGATATCAATATTGGTATGGCTGACATAAACTGCGATATCATGCTTGATGAGATCAATGTAAATCTGATTTTGTGGACGGCTGGCTACCAAATCCTTGATGGGACGGAAAATCGGCGCATGCTTGACGATAATCAAATTCACACCCTTTTCAATAGCTTCAGTCACCGTTTCTTCACGAATATCGAGAGTCACCATGACACTTTGGATATCCTTGTCCAAAGTGCCAATTTGCAGACCACGACTGTCTCCCTCTATGGAAAATTCCTGAGGGCAAAAGGCTTCATATGCGTTAATTACTTCACTTGCTAACATGGAGCACCTCCTTGATGGCTTGAATTTTATCTACTAGAACTTGACGTTCTTCCAAATTTTTTTCAGGGATTTGTCCGAGGGCAAACTCTAGCTTAACAGCTTCTTTTTGCCACTTTTGGACAAAGACTGGACTGACTTCTTTAGACAAGAAAGGTCCAAAGCGAACATCACTAGATGATAACTTCATTTGTCCTGCTTCCACCACCAAAATCTCGTAAAACTTACCAGCTTCTTCTAGAATGCTTTCTGCCACAATCTGAAAACCATTGTCTTGCAACCAAATGCGCAAGTCATCTTCACGATTATTAGGTTGGAGGATTAACCGCTCTACATTGGCTAACTTGTCCAAGCCTTCTTCTAAAATCCTAGCAATCAAACGGCCGCCCATACCTGCAATGGTGATGACTGACACCTGGTCTGCCTCTTCAAAAGCTGCCAAGCCATTGGCTAAACGAACCTGGATTTTCTCCTTTAGGCCGTGAGCCTCAACATTTTTGACCGCAGACTGATAGGGGCCTTCCACCACCTCACCCGCAATGGCACTTTTGATTTGGCCTCTTTCGACCAACTCGATAGGCAGATAAGCATGGTCACTTCCCACATCTAGCAAAATGGCTCCCTGTGGCACAAAGGAAGCCACTAATTCTAATCTCTTTGAAATCATTCTCTCTCACTTTCCAAAACTCTATTAGCCTTATTATACCACATTTCGTCTGGCAATCTTGTACCTAAAAAGACCACAATCCACAGATTGCAGTCTGTCTTTATTTTCTAGCTTGATAGCGACTAGTCAGGATGAAAATCACGGTAAAGACCAACATCATGACACCATAAACAGGTAATGTTTGTCCTGTTAAGGTTGAAATTTCAAGCAGTTTTTGAATTCTTGGGAAGAGAGCTGTGGCTAGGAAGCCTCCTACTGACCAAACAATCAAGAGGACACGCCATAGGGTAAATGGCATGCAGGCTCTAAATACGGATAAGAAACCAATTGACCCCAAGAGATAATAGAGTAGAGTTGAGATTTCTAACTCAGACCAACCTTGGCTACTTCCAAATATTTTCACAAAAAGAACGCTGAACACAACCATGAGAGCACTTGGTAGAGCACGAAGCATGGATCTTCTGAGGAAATTTGGCTCAACAGATTTGATATTTCGCTCAAAAGTCAGAACGAATGGTGGGAAACCTTCCACGAACTGATCAATCATGGTAATCTGGATTGGAATGAAAGGGAAAATCAAGATCCACTCAGACCGACCTAGTAAAGCACTGGCGATACAGATAACTGCGAGCAAGAAAGAATAGATGGTCTTTATCAAGAAAATCGGGGCGATATGGGCAATGTTATTGACCACGCGACGACCTTCAAAGAGAATCTCAGGAACATCATTAAAGTCTGAGTTCAAGAGAACCAGATTGGCAATCTGACGTGTCGCAGGATCTCCCTCGGCCATCACGATAGAACAATCCGCCTCACGAAGGGCCAGGATATCATTGACCCCGTCCCCTGTCATAGCTGTTGTATGACCCGCTTTTTTCAGCGTTTGGATGATGAGTTTCTTTTGATGAGGGGAAACACGTCCGAAAATAGCTGTCTCCTCAGCCATAGCAATCAATTCCTCATCCGTTATTTTTGAACAATCTACATAGCTGTCATAGTCCGCAAAACCAGCCTTCTGGGCAATGCTGGATACAGTGACTGGATTATCACCAGAGATAATCTTCAGTCCTACTTCCTGAGAACGGAGATAGTCCAGCGTCTCTGCTGCTCCTTCTCGAATAGGATCCAAAATTTCCAGCAAGGCTAGAGCATGAATATCAGATGGTTTCTGTGGCTTGTGATGGTCTAGTTTTTCCTGACTGAGAGCCAAGACCAAGACACGTGACCCTCTCTCCAAGGCCTCTCTGGCTTCTGGGACCTCAGAATCCAGCAACATCTCAGGTGCACCTAAGAAAACTGTTCCCAAGCCTTCTAACTCCATAGCTCCCCACTTGCGGTCGCTGGAGAAGGGAAGATTGAAAATCATAGGATAGACTACCTGACCTTGGAAACGTTGGCGAATAGCTTGGGCAGTTGGATTCTTATCCTCACTATGGGCTATGTAGCTGGTCAGGATGCTGGCAATAGTCTCTTCACCATAAGTTGCCGTCAGTGGAAGAACAGCCTCCACCTGCATCTTTCCTTGGGTGATGGTGCCCGTCTTGTCCAAACAGAGCATATCCACGCGCGCCAAGGTCTCAACAGAATACATCTCCTGCACCAAGACCTTTTTCAAGCCCAACTTAATCACCGCTGTCAAGAGCGAAGTGATGGTCAAAAGGGCGATTCCCTTGGGTAACATTCCCAGTAGGGCTGTCGATGAATTTACAACGGATGACTTGAGAGGCAGTCCTTTTAAAAGCAAGGCTTCTAGCAAGAGAGCCAGACCAAAAGGAATGATAATCTTTCCAGTAAAACCTGCTAACTTGTCCAGCGATTTCATGATACGAGAGTTGATTGGTTTAACAGTCTTGGCTTCCAGCATGAGTTTGGCAGCATAGTTGTCTGCACCGACATGGTGAACTTGAGCTAAAACTGACCCACTGGCTAGGAAACTTCCAGACAGAAGCAAGGCGTCAACTTCCTTTTGCACCAAATCACTTTCCCCCGTTAACATGGCTTCATTGACTTCCGAAAAGCCTTCCAAAACCAAGGCATCACTGGGAATCTGCTCTCCAGCAGACAGACGAATGACATCTCCTAGCACCAATTCTTCAGGATTCAGAGCCACTTCTTGGCCATCCCGAATAGTCTTGACTTTTTCCTTGGTCATAAGATTGAGCTTGTCCACCATGTGTTTGGCCCGTAGCTCGGTCACAATTCCAGAAAAAGCGTTAAAGCAGATAACAGCAAAGAAGACCAAATTGCTCCAAGCCTGCACAAAGGCTAGGGCCAAAGCAATGGCAAAGTTCAAAGCGTTAAAAAGGGTAAAGACATTTCGTTTGATGATTTGCCAAGTGCTGGTACTGGCCGATGCGGTAAAATCATTGACCAAACCCTTAGCCTGTCTTTCCTTGACTTCTCTTTGGGTTAATCCCATAATCTTATTTTTATCCATAAATTCTATCATATCATTTTTTCTAAAAGAATTCTAATTTCATCCTAAATATGTACCTGGTCAAGGGAAAAGTTTGCCAGCCCTCCTTTGATAAGGTATAATAATAACAAGAAAATAATCGAAGGAGATCGCATGTTTTATACTTATTTACGTGGATTAGTTGTCTTACTCCTATGGTCCATCAATGGCAATGCCCACTATCATAATACCGATAAAATTCCTAATCAAGATGAAAATTATATTCTGGTTGCCCCTCACCGTACTTGGTGGGATCCAGTTTACATGGCTTTTGCGACCAAGCCAAAACAGTTTATCTTTATGGCCAAAAAAGAGCTCTTTACCAACCGTATCTTTGGCTGGTGGATTCGTATGTGTGGTGCATTTCCTATCGACCGTGAAAATCCTAGTGCTTCTGCCATCAAATATCCTATCAATGTTCTTAAAAAAAGTGACCGCTCTCTCATCATGTTTCCAAGTGGGAGCCGTCACTCAAACGATGTCAAGGGTGGAGTTGCTCTGATTGCCAAGATGGCCAAGGTTCGTATCATGCCCGTTACCTACACAGGTCCCATGACCTTGAAAGGCTTGATTAGCCGCGAGCGTGTCGATATGAACTTTGGAAATCCAATCGATATCTCAGATATCAAGAAAATGAATGATGAAGGCATTGAAACAGTCGCCAATCGCATTCAAGCAGAATTCCAACGTCTGGACCAAGAAACAAAACAATGGCACAATGATAAAAAACCAAATCCACTCTGGTGGTTTATCCGCATCCCTGCTCTCATCCTTGCCATTATCCTCGCTATCCTAACCATCATCTTTAGCTTTATCGCAAGCTTTATCTGGAATCCAGATAAGAAAAGAGAAAAACTTGGTTAAATAAATACAACAATCCCTTGGCTTTTGCCAAGGGATAATTCTTTTATTCAATTTTCCATTTTTGGGCCAACCAGTTGGAAAAGGCTAGAAATCGCTCAGCTACTTGTTCATGGTGTCCATAAGGATCAAAAACAAACTGGCCGTTCGGATAGCATTTCTGAAGACTGGTATGAATCTGCTCAGCATAGACTGGTGCTTGAGCCAAGCGATTAGTATGGTGTACTCCTTCTGTTTGACCATTCTGTAGATACAGCAAACAGTCTAGATTTTTTACTGTCTCTTCCTTGCAGTAATCCACAAAATCAGGGTACCAAAAGGAACCGCAGATCGAAAAGACACAGGAAACCTTGTCAAAGCTGAAAAGACTGTAGACTGCCGCCAAACCACCTAGTGAGTAGCCTCCATAAGCAAGGCGAGTTTCATCCAGGTGATAAAGCGACTGCAACTTGTCCAAAAGACCTCCAAATAAATGATCATGATAGACCTTGGCCTGACCTCCAAAATCTGGAGCCCCATCTCTCAGAGCCGATGCCTGCCAGGGAGTGTAGTCGTCTAAGCGATTTTTAGAGATCAAGCCCATTAAAATCACAGATTCGGAAAGGGAGGATAGAAAATCCAAGTTTCCATCATTCAATAAAATAGCCGGATAGGTTTGATTGGGGTCATAGGTAGAAGGAAGGCTAATTTTGACTTGAATCCCTTCCCAATCAAACTCATTATTTATTGATAAAGTCATTGATTTTTTCAAGGGAATCAATCACTGCTGGACCATAGTCCATCAATTCATCGTAAGAGATGGTCATGATTTTTTGATTCTTAATAGCAGGAACGCTTTCCAAAACAGCATTTGCCTTCATCAACTCTACTGCTTTTTCATCCAATTTTTTATTGCGGTCGCTGGTTACATAGATAATCAATTCAGGATCCATTGACACGAGATTTTCCAAGGTCAAGCCTGATGTCCCCGTAGCAACGTTTGTATAACCAAGTTGGTTCAGCAAACTTTCTTGCAAAGCAGACTTGTAAGCACCAAAGGTTTGATCATTATATGCAACCATAATCAAAGCCTTTTTCTTTTCACCTTGGCTTGCTGGATTTGCTTTTTTAACAGCGTCAATTTTAGCTTGTAATTGGGCTGCGTATTCATTAGCCTTGTCCTGAACATTAAAAATCATTCCAAGATTTTTAACATCTTCTACGATATTTCCCAAATCTTGCTGAATCGTTGAGAGAGAAGCTTTTTGCGTATAGACTGGGATTTTATTTTCATTCCAAGTGCTAACTGCCCCCAAGGATTTTTCGGAAAACATCATGTTTCGACCCATCACTGCATCTGGCTCATAAGAAAGTACTGTCTCTTGTGAGACTGTTTTTTTATCCCCGATTTGAGGAATAGCTGCAATAGCGTCCTTGTATTTGTCCGTCACAGCATTATCAGGGTTGAGCATGCCAGCAATTTTATCCTTCAAGCCTAACTCCAATAAGATTTCAGTGGTTGAAAGATTGTTGGTGATAACTTTTTCAGGTGCCTTGTCAAAAACTTGTTCAACTTCATTCCCTTTAGCATCATAGGTCTTAACCGTTAACGGATAAGTCGTCTCTGCGTTAGCCTTTTGACTTGTTTCTGTGCTAGACTGTGTGGTAGCTTTTTCTGTAGTAGTATTGCCACAAGCTACCATGGTTAGAGTAGCTACTGTTACGAGTAAAATGCTTAGTGTTTTTTTCATCTTGTTTTCCTTTTCATTCTTATAAATAGTGAATCATAGCTTGCTGATCCTCGGTCCAAGTCACCTGACTTTGAACTCCATATACAGTTTGCAATGACTCAGGGGTGATGGTCTCCTTTGGAGTCCCTTGGTAAAGGATTTCTCCCTCTTTCATTAGATAGAGATAATCCGAATAGCGACAAGCAAGTTGAATATCATGCAGGACAGCTAGAACATTGACCTTGAGCTCCTTCACAATGGCCAACAAGTCTAACTGATACTTAATATCCAGGTGATTAGTTGGTTCGTCTAGGAGTAAGAGAGTCGGTTCTTGCGCTAAGGCGCGGGCTAGTAAGACTCGCTGTTTCTCTCCCCCTGACAGAGACGAATAGAGACGAGTTTTCTTCTCAAGCATATCCACCTTAACGAGGGCATCTTGAACGAGGGCATAATCCCTTTCCCTTTCCTTCTGTAAAAAAGAGAGGTGGGGAGTTCTTCCCAGCAAGACGATTTCCTCAACTGTACAATCAAACTGCAGCTGGTTAAACTGGGTCACAACTGCCATTTGCTTGGCTGTTTCTTTGATTGTCCATTGTTCCAGAGGTTTCCCATCTAGACTTATCAAGCCTTTGTCCGCCTTTTCCTGACGATAGAGGAGTTTAAGCAGGCTGGTTTTTCCACTTCCATTTGGCCCTAGTATCGTGTGAAATTGATGCCCTTCAACCTTAAGAGAAACTCCATTGAGGATTTTTTTCTCTCCTAGTCCAAAATGGATATCCTTACAAATCAAGTCCATATCAGACCCTCACCTCCCTTCGCCTACCTCCAACAATGTAGATAAAGAAGGGAGCACCTACTAAGGCTGTGAAAATACCAATAGGAAGCTCTGCGTTTGGAATGATGATACGAGAGAGTACGTCTGCCCAGATGACAAAGAGGGCACCCAGCAAGGTTGCAACGGGAAAAAGCCTCTTGTAATTCGTTCCTATTAACCCTCGAGCTAAATGTGGAGTAATCAGACCGACAAATCCAATAATCCCACAGGTTGCCACTAAGACTGCTGTCAGTACAGCCACCATTGTCACATAAAGATACCAATAAAAGCGTAAGGGAATCCCCAAAGTTAAAGCAGTCTCATCTCCCATCATCATCGCATTGAAAACACGATACTGAGTAGAGAAAAATAGAAAGGCTATTCCTACCACTGTAGTTGGCAGGACCAAGTCTGCCCAGGAAGTCCCGGCAAGCGAACCCATGGTCCAAAACTTAATGGTCATCACACTGTCCGCATTAGCGCCAACTGAGATAATAAAGTTGGAAAAAGCCAGAAAGAGAGCATTGACCACCGTTCCTGATAAAATCAGGCTAGAAGTTGTCATCCTTCCCTGCATAGAGGCAATGATAAGGACAGCAATTGTTGCCAAAATAGCTCCAAGAAAAGCTCCAAGGCTAATCATCACTTTTAAACCAAGAATGATGCTCAAGGTTGCCCCTAGAGTTGCACCAGCAGAGATTCCTAAGACATAGGGCTCAGCGATGGGATTGTTTACCGTGGACTGCATCACACTACCACACATAGAAAGGCCTGCTCCTACTATCAGACCTAACAATACTCGAGGGAATCTCATGTTCCATACAATGGCAAGAGTAGACTTGGAAACCTCTCCTATCTCAAGAGGAAATCCCAACCTGCTCAAAATAATCCGATAGGTATCTCCTAGATTAATCGTAACAGATCCCATTGAAACTGCTAGAAAGAGAGAAATCCCTAAAATACCTAGCAAAATAACTAAAAGTAACACAAATTGCTGGTCTTGTCGGCTTCCAGAAAATTTGGAAAGCATGCAAACCTCCTTTGATAGAATCTTAAAAATTTAGAAAATTCTCATGAAAAAGTATACCATATTTTCAACTGCGTAACAAGATGAGAACAAATGAATATAGTTGGTTTTATAGTGCTAGGAACCGTAAGTAAAGATAATACTTGAGTATATCGAGGTAAGGTGACAACGTAAAAAGCCCTCTGAAAATCAGAGAGCTGATTTGAGCTTGGGCTAAAATTCTAGTGAAACAAAAAAATCTACACGGTCAGAAAAGTCTCTATCGTGCCATTTTCATACATGATGTATAGTCCAAGTAGAATGAATACTAAGGGCACAATGATTCGCTCGTATTTTTCAATTGTCTCGAATATTAACGGAATAGAGGATAACACCCGACTAATCTCGCATAAGATAATTATGCCGATTACAAACACAAGCAACGCCACGAGGGTCTGTGACCAATCTAACGAAGCAAAATAAGGTATATAGATACCTAAATTATCTCCGCCAGACGCAATTGTCAGCAATGTAACTGTCCAAAACAGTTGATTTGCCTTGCTTTGTTCTAATCTTTCAATAATTTCTTCCTCTTCTTCTTCATCACCTTCTCCAACAATTGCAAAGCGAATCCCTAAATAGATAGGGATTAAACCAAGCAATCCAACCATCCATTCTTCAGGCACGAAATTAACGACATAAGCAGCAACTAAACTCGCCCCTACAAGTAAGCCTGTGCCTAGATATTGCCCCGCATAAATATGCCATTTTTGTTTATTCTGTGATAGCTGTGCAAATAAAATAATTAAAATAATTAAATAATCGATACTGGTGGAAATATAAACACCAATAGCAGATATGATTGTCTGTCCCATAAAAAACCTCCTGTATTAGTCAGTAATAAATCAGCAGATTTTAGGAGAGCACAGACACATTAATTTAGCTATCGCTAGTGGGTAATGTCGAACGTAGGAAAGCATTTTACTCCTCCTCAAAATGTAGTTACAAAGTAATTTCTAACTGGAATTCGGTGACTACTTCCATGTAAAGTATAACATACTATACTTTACTTCGTAAAGTGTGGGCTCTTCGAGGGACTTGCAGACAGCTACTAGGCTTTTCAAGCCGAGTAGCTGCGCACCCTTATGGTGTAATTAGCTGATACCATTTGAGGTTTTTGTAGTCTCCAAAATTGTGGCCGATAAAACAAAGGTATGACTATCTTGACTGGTACTAAAGTTTTTGTAGTCTCCAAAATTGTGACCGATAAAACATGGCAGGCATTCCGCCTATGTATGTACCAGTTTTTGTAGTCTCCAAAATTGTGACCGATAAAACATGGCAGGCATTCCGCCTATGTATGTACCAGTTTTTGTAGTCTCCAAAATTGTGACCGATAAAACCTCAATAAAAAAGTCCTCTGAAGTCCGAGAGCTGATTTGAGCCCGGGCTAAAATCCTAGTGAAAAAGATGAAACTCCTTATGTTCATCGAACACTGTGTCGTTTCCCTATTTTCATACAGATTTCTTGCGCCCTTAGCATCATGATTCTTGCTGGATAAACCGTTTATAGACTAGGAGATGAGGCGAAGATTGTACAAAATTTTTAGTGAAACAAAAAAATCTCCCCGAAGGGAGAATATCTGGTTTATTTTACCTTACAGTGCTAGGAACCGTAACCGAAGATTATACTTGAGTATATCGAGGTAAGGTGACAATATAAAAAGCCCTCTGAAAATAAAGAGCTGATTTGAGATTGGGATAAAATCCATACAAAAAAGCTACCCAATTTAGAGTAGCTTCATTATCAAGATATGCTCAATTGAACACGGCCTAAGCACTTGGCAAAAAAGATAAAACCTCCTAGAAACTGAAGTTTCTTCGTCAATTTTCCTATTTTTGCTTTGTGCTTTTGACGGCCTTTGTATCTTGAATTAGCGACGAAGTCCTAGAGAGTTGATCAACTCACGGTAACGGTTAACGTCGTTTTTACGCAAGTATGCAAGCAAGTTACGACGGCGACCGATTTTCTTCATCAATCCACGGTAAGTAGCGTGGTCTTTTTTGTGTTGTTTGATGTGTTCGTTAAGGTGGTTGATTTCCCAAGTAAGGACAGCAACTTGAACCTCTACTGAACCTGTATCACCTTCGTGACGTGCATATTGTGCGATGATTTCATTTTTTTTCTCTTTTGAGATTGCCATGATGTTTCTCCTTTTTATTTGGCTTCATCCGAGTGACAGGTTGGCATGCCTGTAACCAAGAAGAAGTTATTTGTCTTTACGACAATCCCTATTCTACCAATAACTAACTTCTTTGTCAACAGATTTACTTCTTTCACCTTACTTCACCAACATAATGGAGATACTCAGCTTCTTCTAAAGACTACCATTCCTAATTCTCCCCCTCAACAAGGAAATTCAAAAAAATCTACAAATATCTTGAAAATTTTCACAATCATGCTATAATAATCCATAGAGACAAGTCACTTAGTCCCTTTCTACTAGAGAGTGCGTGGTTGCTGGAAACGCATAGGAGGCCTAAACTGATACTACTCTTGAATTTTTATGAAAACATAAAACGGTGGCCACGTTAGAGCCAATCAGAGGTGTCCCTCTTTTTTGAGGAACATAAATGAAGGTGGAACCACGTTGCGACGTCCTTTCGAGGATGTCGCTTTTTGTTTTTCTAGCTTTCACTATCCTCTGTCCCTGTTTTCAAAATAGGGTTAACACATTCGTCAATAATATAAGTAAGGAGAACATCATGATTAACATTACTTTCCCAGATGGCGCTGTTCGTGAATTCGAATCTGGCGTTACAACTTTTGAAATTGCCCAATCTATCAGCAATTCCCTAGCTAAAAAAGCCTTGGCTGGTAAATTCAACGGCAAACTCATCGACACTACTCGTGCTATCACTGAAGATGGAAGCATCGAAATCGTGACACCTGATCACGAAGATGCCCTTCCAATCTTGCGTCACTCAGCTGCTCACTTGTTCGCCCAAGCAGCTCGTCGTCTGTTCCCAGACATTCACTTGGGAGTTGGTCCAGCCATCGAAGATGGTTTCTACTACGATACTGACAATACTGCTGGTCAAATCTCTAACGAAGACCTTCCTCGTATCGAAGAAGAAATGCACAAAATCGTCAAAGAAAACTTCCCATCAATCCGTGAAGAAGTTACTAAAGACGAGGCACGTGAAATCTTCAAGAACGACCCTTACAAGTTGGAATTGATTGAAGAACACTCAGAAGACGAAGGCGGTTTGACTATCTATCGTCAGGGTGAATATGTAGACCTTTGCCGTGGCCCTCACGTCCCATCAACAGGCCGCATCCAAATCTTCCACCTTCTCCATGTAGCCGGTGCTTACTGGCGTGGAAATAGCGACAACGCTATGATGCAACGTATCTACGGTACAGCTTGGTTTGACAAGAAAGACTTGAAAAACTACCTCCAAATGCGTGAAGAAGCTAAGGAACGTGATCACCGCAAACTTGGTAAAGAACTTGATCTCTTCATGATTTCTCAAGAGGTTGGTCAAGGGCTTCCATTCTGGTTACCAAATGGTGCGACTATCCGTCGTGAATTGGAACGCTACATTGTCGACAAGGAGTTGGCTTCTGGCTACCAACACGTTTACACTCCACCACTTGCTTCTGTTGAGCTTTACAAAACTTCCGGTCACTGGGATCATTACCAAGAAGATATGTTCCCAACTATGGACATGGGTGACGGGGAAGAATTTGTCCTTCGTCCAATGAACTGCCCACACCACATCCAAGTCTTTAAACACCATGTTCACTCTTACCGTGAATTGCCAATCCGTATCGCTGAAATCGGTATGATGCACCGTTATGAAAAATCAGGTGCCCTCACTGGTCTTCAACGTGTGCGTGAGATGTCACTCAACGACGGTCACCTTTTCGTTACTCCAGAACAAATCCAAGAAGAATTCCAACGTGCCCTTCAGTTGATTATCGATGTTTATGAAGATTTCAACTTGACTGAATACCGCTTCCGTCTCTCTCTTCGCGACCCTCAAGATACTCACAAGTACTTTGACAACGATGAGATGTGGGAAAATGCCCAAACCATGCTTCGTGCAGCTCTTGATGAAATGGGCGTTGACTACTTTGAAGCCGAAGGTGAAGCAGCCTTCTACGGACCAAAATTGGATATCCAAGTTAAGACCGCCCTTGGTAAAGAAGAAACCCTTTCAACTATCCAACTTGACTTCTTGCTTCCAGAACGCTTCGACCTTAAATACATCGGAGCTGATGGCGAAGAGCACCGTCCAGTTATGATCCACCGTGGGGTTATCTCAACTATGGAACGCTTCACAGCTATTTTGATTGAGAACTACAAGGGTGCCTTCCCAACATGGCTAGCACCACACCAAGTAACCCTCATTCCAGTTTCTAACGAAAAACATGTGGACTACGCTTGGGAAGTGGCTAAGAAACTCCGTGACCGCGGTGTCCGTGCAGATGTCGATGAGCGCAATGAAAAAATGCAGTTCAAAATCCGTGCTTCACAAACCAGCAAGATTCCTTACCAATTGATCGTTGGGGACAAGGAAATGGAAGACGGAACTGTTAACGTTCGCCGCTATGGCCAAAAAGAAACACAAACTGTCTCAGTTGATGATTTTGTTCAAGCTATCCTTGCTGATATCGCTAACAAATCACGCGTTGAGAAATAAGAGACAAAACCTGGGATAAAATCCTAGCTAGCTAAAAAGCAACAACTATTTCAGCTGTTGCTTTTTTATATTTTATTTAACCTGAGCTAGTAGTGATTGGTCAAACTACCACACAAGATTTGCTTTCATGAGTTGGATAAGGTCAATATCCTCATTCCTTGTCTGCTTCATTTTCTTTTACTTCTTTTACGAGATCTTTTTGTGGATCTTTTTCAGAGAGTTTTTGATCAATATACTTGTCAATGTTTTCATAAAATTCCTTGGTCGCTTCACTATCTAATGTTGGCGAGTTCTGAACTTGATTCACTTTCAATTGAACAGATTGAATACCGTAAGAGGCTTGTTTTTGGTGGAGCGTTTCTAATTCTTCTTCTGAAATCGGATCTCCAACAACCGTCAAGACCAATTCATTGTTACTTGACTTGTAGACTTGATTAATAACCGTATAATTGGCGAACTCTTTTCCTACAAACTGTTTGATCCCTTCTTTGCGCGCTTGTTCTATTGTCAGAGTAACTGCCGAATAGCTAGCTGGAAGAATCAACAATACAATCAAAGAAATCAAGCCAATTCTCATTTTAATGCTCAGCTCTTTAAATGAAGTTAAAGGAGATTTTCTCATCAAAATTCTTGTTCCAACAATGTTGGCTAGCATGATAAAGACACAGTTGATCAAGAAAAGATAGAGAGCCCCCAATAAAAATCGTACATTCCCATTAGCTAAACCATAGCCAGCAGTACAGATAGGCGGCATCAAAGCTGTAGCAATGGCTACTCCTGGCACGATATTGTTTGCTTCTTTTTTCCTTGAACCGATCACACCAGCAATCCCACCAGCAATAGCAATGAGAACATCCCAAATGGTTGGAGAGGTTCGTGCGATCAACTCGCTACTTGCATAAGACAAGGGAGAAATCCAGAAATACAGAGTCGAGACAAGCAAACTGACCAACACTTGAGTCAATAAAACCTCTAGAGATTGCTTGATTAAACGCGTATCAAAAATAGCTAAACCGAATCCCAGTCCAACAATCGGTGTCATGAGAGGTGAAATTAACATGGCTCCAATAATAACAGCTGTTGAATTCATATTTAGACCGATAGAGGCAATAAAAATTGCACACATCAAAATCGCTGTATCTCTCAATCGAACATGAAGGTCATCGTATAATTTCTCACGGTATTCCCGTGTTGAATAATTGGCAGTCATTTGTCCTCTCCTCTTTCCTTATTTAAATCGGTATAATAATTAATAATAACAGCTGATAAACAGCCAAAAAATATGAGCCCATAAATCGTCAAGAAGACACTGGTAATCCTTCCAATCAAGGTCACAGCTAGGAGATCCCCGTAGCCGACAGTCGTCGAAGTCACAAAAGCATACCAAAGACCGTCTCCGTAATTTGTGATAGCAGGTTCAACTAGGAAAAGCACGCCTCCTGACCCAAAAACAAAGGTCACAAAACTCAGAGCAAACCGAGTAAAACCCGTAACCTGTATAATATGCCATAACATTTTTAAACGTCTCATTTGTTCTCCTTATTCATACTAGCTCCTGACCGAGCCGTTTTTTCCAATAATCAAAGTGAAGATAGGACATGATCTCCATCAGAGAAAGATAGACAAACTGATAGATCTGATTTAAGCTGATTATCAACTGATATTGTTTGAAAAATGACTGGAAGAAAGACCAGATATGACTGTCTTGAATCAGTCCCTTCTTAACATCAGACAGGATATTAGCTAAAGCTCCCAAGGACTGAAACGGTAAATCCTTGACATTTATATAGATCCGGTCCACCACATCATTCAGACTGGTATCTTGGATGGCATGAAATTCTCCAAAGAGAACTCCTGCCGCTCCAAGAGTAGAAACAAATTCCACCAAATAATTTCTGAGGAAATTTTCTCAACCTTTTCCCATAATGTGTTTAGTGCCATCCATAACGATCCCAACCAGAAAAAGGAAAGAAAACAAGCAAAGAAATTTTGCCGTAAATCCCAAAAAGCTTCAAGACTTGGTGTTGTTGGTTTTTCTAACTCTAAAATCAAGATGGTCATAATAATTGCTAGAACAGCATCTGTCAATACAATTAATCTGTCTTTCTTCATCGGATTGCATCCCCTTTCTTTTTTGTAACATTCTATCTTATCGCATAATATTGGATATTCTTTCATAATCCGACTACAAACAAAAATAAACCAAAAAGTCTGTCCCTATTATGCTATATTTAACTCTAGAAGTATTCATCCATCTAATTAATAAATATATCATATTTCACAATAAATGAATACTATCAAAGATTCATCCCCTTTCACTTCATCATTTAGTGTTGCTTAGATTTATCAAAAACAACCTGCTATAAGTAAGAAAGAGGAAGATACAAGAAAAACACGGCGTAAAAACCGATTCAGTTCATTGTCCTCAATCCTTGTCTGCTTCATTTTCTTTTACGAGATCTTTTTGTGAATCCTTTTCAGAGAGTTTTTGATCGATATACTTGTTAATGGTTTCATAAAATTCCTTGGTCGAATCACTGTCTAATTTTGTCGAATTATGAACTTGATTGACTTTCAATTGAACAGATTGAATACCGTAAGAGGCTTGTTTTTGGTGGAGCGTTTCTAATTCTTCTTCTGAAATCGGATCTCCAACAACCGTCAAGACCAACTCATTGTTTCTTGATTTGTAGACTTGATTAATGACCGTGTGATTGGCGAACTCTTTTCCTACAAACTGTTTGATCCCTTCTTTGCGCGCTTGATCTATCGTCAAAGTAATTGCTGAATAACTAGCCGGAAGAATCAATAATACAATCAAGGATATCAACCCAATTCTCATTTTAATGTTTAGCTCTTTAAATGAACTTAAGGGAGATTTTCTCATCATAATTCTTGTTCCAACAATGTTGATTAGCATGATAAAGACACAGTTGATCAAGAAAAGATAAAGAGCTCCAAATAAAAATCGTACATTTCCATTAGCTAAACCGTAACCTGCAGTGCAGATAGGTGGCATCAGAGCTGTTGCAATGGCTACTCCTGGTACGATATTGTTTGCTTCTTTTTTCCTTGAACCAATGAAACCTGCTATCCCACCAGCAATAGCAATGAGCACATCCCAAATTGTTGGAGAGGTTCGTGCAATCAATTCGCTACTTTCATAAGATAAGGGAGAAATCCAGAAATACAGAGCCGAGACAAGCAAGCTAACCAATACTTGGGTAAATAAAACCTCTAGAGATTGCTTGATTAAACGCGTATCAAAAATAGCTAAACCAAACCCCAGTCCAACAATCGGTGTCATAAGAGGGGAAATCAGCATGGCTCCAATAATGACAGCCGTTGAATTCATATTTAGGCCGATAGAGGCAATAAAAATCGCACACATCAAAATCACTGTATCTCTTAATCGAACATGAAGATCATCATATAATTTCTCACGGTATTCACGTGTTGAATAGTTTCCGGTCATTAGTTACTCCTTTTATTTCATATAATCTTGTTTCTGCATGGATGATGGTAGAGATACTTCTGTCCAATCTTACATATTTTTCTTCTCACCTGTTATTCTTTTGAACATTATCTTTTAAATATCCGTCAGTCCATCCTTAACATTATATCAAAAATTTTACAGTCTTTCTCTGAGGAAATCTCTCAATTTAACAGATAGATGAAGCAAGAAATTTTTGTTTCCTTATCCGAAGAAGGAAAAACGATATCTCCTGAACCTTGATACTATGCGTTTTATTCTTTATAATTTAGCTATTTCAAAATTACAAGTTCTCCATTCTTAATTTCCCAAACTTGGTCAAACTTACTTAATAATTCGTTTTGGCGATGTAAAGTAACAATGACGGCACTTGGTAGTTCCAGAACTCTTTCCAATTCCATTTTAAACTGATTAGTATCCAAGGCAGAGAAAGGTTCGTCTAGGATAAGCAATGGATTTTTACGATTTTTCTCACGATTTAAATACATTCGTTGTTGCTGACCACCTGACAGGGATTGTGGTGGAATTTTTTCAAAATCTTCTTCTCTGAATTTTTCATTGAAACTATTGAATAGCGTTACATTATTTTCATAACTTGAAATAAATGTATGTTCTTGTTGCAGAATCATACCGAATCTTCCCCAAAGATGGTCCAAAACAAGCCCATCTAGCACAATTTGTCCTTCAAAATCTTCATCTGTTCCATTTAAAATGTTGAGAAGACTACTTTTTCCAGACCCATTCTTACCAATAAGCGCAATTTTATCCCCTTTTTGAATCGTAGCGGAAGTAATTATCAATTTTGATTCTCCCATTTGTTTGGAAATGTTTTTCAAAGTAATCGTATCAAAAGAATGTTGAGGTGCTTGAACTGAAACGGGTCTCCCAACAATGTTTTGAAAACTCTTGATTACAGGCTTTACGGACTCTAACATTTGTAAATCATAAAGGATTTCCTGTATTGGTTCAGAAAAAGCATTAATATATCCGAAACTCGCCACCACCTCAGGAATACCGAGTTGCTGGTGAGATAGAGAGTAGGCTAAATAAATAAACAGAACAAGACTAATGAATTCAAAAGAAACACCTGTCAATAAGATGCCAGTAATTTTTGTCAAACCATACTTAAAATACTTATCCTGCAAATTCTTTAGAGAACTCTTTTGTTGATTCAAAAAATGCGACATAGTTAGTTTATTTACCAAATGATGTCCCATGAGCAAATCCTCCAAAGTTCGATAGTAATCTCCTTGTTTTTTCAAGTAAACCTGTCTGCGATTAGCGGTCAACTTCCCAACGATTTTAGGAATTTGAATACTAATTCCAGTGGAAAAGATTAAAATCAATGATACAATAGGATTAATTGTTCTGCTAATAATGAAAGCGTAAATGATGATACGTAAAATTTGTTTGATAAAACTCATCAATGGAGGAAGGTAATCCTTTTCCAACGAATCTAGGTCATTAGATTGATAGGAAATATACTCTGCTACTGTTTTCTGCTTGAAATCGTGGTGACTGAGTCCCAGAAGTGAACGAAACCACTCATTTTTCAAAGTAGTCGAAAAGATAATCCCCTGCTTCCAATCAAGTATCATTTGGATATAGTTACAACTCAAATAGCCAGCCACTGACATAGAGTAACCATATAGAGCTACTTGATAATCCCCTTTGATTAATGCCTGCGTGAAATACGGTAACAAAGCTGTGCAGATATTCGATACTACACCAAAAAGAAAATTAAAGAAGAGATACCATCTAATAGTTTTAAGATATGGTAGCATATACGATACTCCTTACTAATGCGTTTTTTTACATATCGCAGAACAATCTCTACTATTCCCTATTTCAGATAGTGCGATACTCGGACATTGAGTGCAATAATTGTAAATCACACAAGTACTGCAGTTTTTACTATCATTCAAAATAAAAAGAAAGCTGCAGTTCTTTTAATCCTGTATCAACGATTCATTCTGAAATCGAATAGGAGACATTCCCCCCAAGTCTACAATTCACTTCATCTTAAATTAATTTTTGTAATTCACCCTTAGTTTATAGATTTTATACTCAACAAAAGTATAAAGCATACAAAACTTCACTTTGAACCAGTATTTATACTATATTCCGTATTAAAAATTCTATTATTGGTTTTGTAAAAAACAGTCTTCAAATATCCTGAAATATAGCAAAAAGAGATTGGGTAAAAACTCATTGTCTCTTCTCACTCAAGGACTAAGTTCACTTGAGAAAACTGAATCCGCACTATCGTTCCTTTTCCGACCTCAGACTCGATACGAATCTGGTGACCCAGTTCTTCAGAAATTTTCTTAGATAGGTAAAGTCCAAGGCCAGATGACTGCTGAGTTAGGCGTCCATTATATCCTGAAAAGCCACGTTCAAAGACTCGGAGGACATCACTATTTTTTATCCCGATTCCTGTATCCTTGATACAGAGTTCCTGGCCTTCCATATAAATCTCCAGACCACCTTCCTTGGTGTACTTGAGGCTGTTTGAGATAATTTGTTCAATGACCACTAATAGCCACTTTTTATCCGTAACGATTTCTTTATCAAGGTCATGTAGATTGACATTTAGTCCTTTTTGAATAAAGAAAAGAGCATATTTACGAATTATTTCCTTGACCAAGTCCTCAATTTGAACCTGCTTTAAGACCAAATCATCATGGAAACTTTCTAAACGCAGGTACTGTAAAACTAGATTGGTATAGGAGTCTATCTTGAAAGTTTCCTGTTCTAATTGCTGCTTCAGTTGGCGGTCGGCTACTTCTGCAACTAAGAGTTGACTAGCTGCAATGGGGGTCTTAATCTGATGGACCCACAAGGTATAGTAATCCAGCAAATCCGTCAGTTTTCTTTCTGAATCTGACCTCTGCTGATAGAGTTCCATCTCACGCGCTTCTAATTTTTCAGCCAAGGCTCTTTCCAAAGGAGATTTGGCTTCCCTCTCCCCATAGAGAAGTTCCTGACGATAGACCTGCATTTCTACCAATATGTCCCAAGTGAAAAATAAGATGGTTACAAAGCAACATAGCAGGAAAAAGTAGAGAAAGTAAATTCCCAAACTGGCAAATAAAAACTGAAAGAGTAAGACCAGAAACGTCAAAGAAATCAGATAAACAAACAGACGACTACGGGAACGCAGATAGGCTAGAAAAAATTGTTTCCAATCAAGCATGCTTCAGTCCGTACCCTATCCCTTTCTTGGTTTCGATAAATCCTACCAAGCCCTGCTCTTCCAATTTTTTACGCAAACGAGCCACATTGACAGATAGGGTATTATCATCAATGAAAAAGTCACTGTTCCAAAGTTCCCGCATCAGGTCATCGCGAGCTACAATATTGCCTGCATGCTCAAACAAAACGCGTAAAATCTGAAACTCATTCTTGGTCAAATTCAAGACTTGCCCTTGATAATGTAAGTCCATTGATTTGGTATTGAGGATAACACCAGCATATTCCAGTAAACTCTCGTCACGCCCAAACTCATAGGAACGGCGCAACAAGCCCTGAACCTTGGCTAAAAGAACCTGCTGGTCAAAAGGCTTGGTCACAAAGTCATCCGCGCCCATATTGATTGCCATGACAATATCCATCGCCTGGTCTCTCGAAGACAGAAACATGATGGGTACCTTGGAAATCTTGCGAATCTCCTGACACCAGTGATAGCCATTAAACAAAGGCAGTCCAATATCCATGAGGACCAGATGAGGTTCCGACTGAACAAATAGACTCAAAACTTCCATAAAGTCTTCTACCAGCACCACTTCAAAGCCCCATTCAGAGAGCATTTTCCCGACCTGTTGACGAATAACCTGATCATCTTCTACTAATAAAATCTTGTGCATCTGATTCTCCTTTGCTAATTTTAGGAGTCTTAAATCCTTTAGTATAAATAGAGGGCTTAGTATCTAATACTTTTTTAACATTTCCTTGTCACAACAGCTCAAAAACAGATAGTGAATAACCCCATTGATATCATACCTTATTTTCAGACATAGTGCCAGCACTACCCATTTATTTTTAATTTTTTCAACCCTCATTTCAGTTCTTTTATACATCCCCTTAACCAAAATTTATATCTATTCTTCCAAATCTTGAGTGTAGTTAAAACGACACTCTATACTCTTCTAACATTGAAAAGTTCCTTATCAAGTGGTATCCGTAAAAAGTTCTAGCTTTCAGATTGACAATCTGAAAAAGATTTGTTAAGATATGAATGAACAAAATTTAATATTCATTCAGAAAAGAGGTGAATCAAATTGAACAAAAAACAGGCTTTGAAATCCGCAGCTTATGAAGTTTTTTCAAAAAAAGGATACAAGGCGACAGGAATTTCAGAAATTGCTAGACAAGCTCATATGGCAGTCGGATCTTTTTATAACTATTACGAAAGTAAAGAAGCTATTTTTTTAGATATCTATATTGATGAAAACAACCGTGTTCGCCAAACTATGATCGAAGAACTGGATTGGGAAATTGATATGATTGATCTTATTAGTCAACTCTTTGCTCAATCCAGAGCACTCGTTTCTTCCAATAAAATCCTTGCAGAATGGTACAATCCTGCCATAGCAGATGAGTTGCATAGCTACTATTCCTCAGAAGAAGGGAAAGTCACGAATCCATTTCATCAATTTCTCGTGAAAACCTTTACTCATCGTTTGCAGGCTGAAGGCCATTCTCCAGAAAAAATTCAAGATATTTTACAAGTTTACAACCTATTTTACTACATGGATATGCATATCACAGAAAATGATTTTCCAGATATTAGCAAAACTGTAGAAATACTAGCAACCAACTTCATTAAAGGAATACTGAAATAAAGAAATCTTTTCTTTATTTTTTGGAAATTATTGAATGAAAAAAAATATTATTCATTCATAGAAAATTACTACACTATAGGAGTTAAAAATGAAACGAGGGAAAAAAATGTTCATGATTATTCTAACTACACTTGGAGTGCTCGGCTTTATATCTTGGGGAATCATTGCCTACCTTGGACGAAGTCAGACTTTATCGATACAATCCATTGAAAATCCCAGCGGAGATTTATATTTAGTTCACATCACAAAACCAAAAAATCAAATATGGAAAGCTGGCTCCTATGCTCAGTTTAAGCTTCCTGATAGCTCGTTTGGTACAAACAAAAGTCCAGTAAAGGAGGAACAGACTAGCCGATGGCTAACCCTTGCTTCCACTCCTGATGAGGACGAAATTCTTATTGTAACCCATAATAGTGGTAGCGTGTTCAAGGAAACCTTAACACATTTACCAGCTGGTAGTGAAATTGAGATGAGTTGGCTGGAGTCATCTTTATCTGTTAAAGACAATGACCAAGCACTGGTTTGTTTTGCCTCTGATGTCGGTATTTCTACTCTACGTCCAGTTGTGAAAGAGTGGGCTGGTAAGCGCTCCATCATTCTTAATCATTTAGACAAAGGAGTAAACATTTTTGATAATGAGTTAAGAGAGCTTAGTCAGAACAATCCGAATCTAACTTATAAAACTAGCGAAACCCTTTCTCAAAGCCAAGCATTTCTAAAAAATGCTGTTGAGAAATACGGCAACCAAGCTATTTATCTCTTGACCGGCCAACCTGATGATATAAATGAGATGAAAAATTTCTTAAAAGAGAATGGGATTGACGACAAACAGATGCAAACAAGTATGTTTAGAGGTTTGAAATAAAAGCAAACTATCTTCTATGTATCTGAATCATACCATTATAGGTCGGTATGTAGAGAGCTCGTACAAACCAACTAGTAAATTCTATGTGATTGTGATAAGATAAATAAAAAGAAAGGAGCTCTCATGGCCAATATTTTTGATTATCTGGAAGATGTCGCATACGATTCTTATTACGACCTTCCTTTAAATGAATTAGACATTCTAGCCTTAACAGAAACCACCTACCTCTCCTTTGATAATCTGGTCTCCACAACTCCTCAGCGTCTTTTAGACCTGGCACCTCAGGTTCCAAGAGAATCTAACATGTTGACCAATAAAAATCGCCTCCAGCTATTAGATGAACTAGCTCAACACAAACGCTTCAAAAATTGCAAACTCTCTCATTTTATCAACGACATTGATCCTGAACTGCAAAAACAGTTTTCGGCTATGACCTACCGCCTCACTCTCGATACCTATCTGATTGTCTTTCGTGGGACTGATGACAGTATCATTGGCTGGAAGGAAGATTTCCACCTGACCTATATGAAGGAAATTCCTGCTCAAAAGCACGCCCTCCGCTATTTAAAGAACTTTTTTATCCACCATCCTAAGCAGAAGGTCATTCTGGCTGGGCATTCCAAGGGAGGAAATCTAGCTATCTATGCGGCTAGTCAAATTGAGCAAAGCTTGCAAAATCAAATCACAGCAGTTTATACCTTTGATTCGCCTGGTCTCCACAAAGAACTGACACAAAGTGAGGGCTATCAAAGAATAATGGATAGAACCAAGGTCTTCATCCCACAAGGTTCTATTATCGGTATGATGCTAGAAATTCCTGCCTACCAAATCATCGTGCACAGTACTGCCTTGGGTGGTATCGCCCAGCACGATACTTTTAGCTGGCAAATTGAGAACAAACACTTTGTCCAACTGGATAAGACCAATAGCGATAGCCAACAAGTCGACACGACCTTCAAAGAATGGGTGTCCACAGTCCCTGATGAGGAACTTCAGCTCTACTTCGACCTCTTCTTTGGCACCATTCTTGATGCTGGCATTAGCTCCATCAATGACTTGTCTTCCTTAAAGGCGCTTGAACACATTCATCATCTCTTTGTCCAAGCGCAATCCCTCACTCCAGAAGAAAGGGAAACCATGGGACGCCTTACTCAGTTATTGATTGATACCCGTTACCAAGTCTGGAAAAATAGATAGTACCTTTCAAAAATCAAATGAATACAAAACAAAAGACCTAGAATACATACTTTCATGTGCATTCTAAGTCTTTTTTATACTCAATGAAAATCAAAGAGTAAACTAGGAGACTAGCCGCAGGTTGCTCAAAGCACAGCTTTGAGGTTGCAGATAAAGTTGACATGGTTTGAAGAGATTTTAAAAGAGTGTTAATAAAATCTAACTACCAAATAACCCCTTTATAGGCTAGCAAAATGATAGCTAATATAGGAACATAAAAGGCGAGGAATAGCCATTTCATTTTGACACATAGAGCCACGTACTCCCGAATAAAAGCAGATGGTATGTAGTAGCCTGCTGTCCTACATCCGAGTCCATCTCCCTTCATATTTAACTTACGAGCATAGGTACTAGTGCGAAAGACATGATAGTCATTTGTAACAAAGAGGAAACACGGATTTTCAACCAATTGTTCTCCAATTTCTTTTGAAAACAATAAATTTTCATAGGTTGTTCTGGACTTATCTTCAAGAAGAACAGATTCCTTGCTGACATCTGTCTCTTCTAAAATATAGTTATAAATGGCCTGCGCTTCAGAAATCTTTTCATCTGCTCCTTGACCACCACTGGCAATAATTTTTATGTTAGAATTCTTAGACTTGTGGTAAGCTTCTACTGCCTTATCAATTCTCCTCTTTAGCAAAGGTGTTACCTTTTCTCCGCCTAATAAACCAGCACCGTGAATGATAATAAAATCATAATGCTTCTTCTTAGGAATAAAGAGATATAAAATAGAATACAACATAAAACCCACGAACGCAAAACCAAAAATAAAGTAAGAATAAACGATTAATACAAATAAAATGTTTAGAAAGTGATGTGTATGAAATAATTCATTTCGATCTCCTAGTCGAAATGAAATCAAGGGAAAAAATACCAAAATGACTATTCCAAAAAGCGTTGAAAGATAATTGGCTTTTGAACGTCCCTCTCGCTTCAGCAGGATAAGGCCATTATAGATTAAAAAGATACCACTCAAAAAAATCAGAAACGGGAGTAAAACAAAGGTAACTACATAAAAAGCTAACTGAATATTCTCATACCCATTTTTATAAAAAAGGTGGGATAGAGAAATATAACTTGAAATGAGGGATAATAAGAATAATACTGGATTCCACAAACTTCTATTATCCTTCCAAAATGACACTATAAATGCTAATACAATTCCTATAACGAGATACATTTCTTCCTCCTTTAATAACTACATTTTATCATAATTATCTAAAGAGAAAAAGAGGGCATCTATCCCTCTTACTCCTTCATCTGACTCTCTGCATCTGCCACGACTTGTTCTAGACTGGTCTGACCAAGTTCAGTCTCCATTGCCAACTGGATTCTCTCCAATTTTTGATCCAAAACATCATGAATATGAGCTCCAACTGGACAATTTGGATTCGGATTGTCATGGAAACTGAAGAGTTGACCAGTCTTACCAAGACACTCAACCGCTTGATAAACATCTAAAAGACTAATGTCTTTTAGATCCTTAACAATCTCTGTTCCCCCTGTTCCGCGCGCGACTGAAATCAACTCTGCCTTCTTCAACTGGGACAAGGTCTTTCTGATAATGACAGGATTGACCCCGACACTAGCAGCCAGAAAATCACTGGTCACCTTGCTTTCCTTCCCCTTGAGGGCAATGATTATCAGCATATGAGTCGCAATGGTAAATCTACTTGGAATTTGCATCCTCTTCTCCTTTTTACGAGGCTCCCCTGCCTCTACTCTTCTTTTTCTTTTATTATACCCTTTTTAGTTGTAATGTCAATCATTACCACTTTTCAACCAAGCATCTAATTCCCTATCATAGCCCTCTTTCTGGGCTAATTCTCTCAGAAATTCCTGATGATGAGTATGGTGGATACCATTGACCAGACTTTCATAGTAAACCTCAAAATAGGGAAGTTTGAGGTCTTTAGCCAGCTGCAATTCAGCTGCCACATCGTAGTCTACCCGTCGGAAGTCCATATCTACCAAGCCCTTGCCATCAAACTCTAAAATCATATACTGGGCCCGCAAGTCCTTCCGCAACTGGGCATCTAGAAAGAAAGGTTGCCCAATCGAACCTGGATTGACAATTAATTGCCCACCAGTCCCGTAACGAAGCAACTGCTGGTGAATATGACCATAAACAGCAATATCACAAGGCGGATTGGTCACCAAGCGGTCAAAATCCTCTTGCGCTCCAGTATGAATCAACTCTCTCCCCCAGTTCTTATCAGGAAGATGGTGGCTAATTCCTACCGTCAAATCCCCAAACTGACGATGAAGCTGGAGAGGTTGATTGTGGAGCAGTTCAATTTCTTCTAGGGAAATTTCCTCTAAAACATACTGACACTGGCGCAAGAGATAGCGTTGACTGGGACGAGTACTATCCAATTCCTTGCGGACACCATGCCAAAGACTGTCTTCCCAGTTTCCCAAAACTCTAGCCGTAATCGGTAGTTGAGCCAACAAGTCCAAAATCCTTCTACGCCCTGTCCCTGGCATGAGAATGTCTCCCAAAAGCCAGTATTCATCCACTCCTAGCTGCCGAGAATCTGCCAAAACAGCCTCCAAGGCGGTGGTATTTCCATGAATATCTGAAAGAAGAGCTATTTTCGTCATATCCATCTCCTCGTTTTTTCTCTTGCAATAAGTATAACATAAAAAGTCACAGCTAGAGAAATCTAGCTTTTTTTGATATACTAGATAGAGATATTAGACAAGAGGAAGCGAATGACCCCGAATAAAGAAGACTATCTAAAATGTATTTATGAAATTGGCATAGATTTGCATAAGATTACCAACAAGGAAATTGCGGCTCGTATGCAAGTCTCTCCCCCTGCCGTAACTGAAATGATTAAACGGATGAAAAGTGAAAATCTCATCATTAAGGACAAGGAATGTGGTTATCTGCTGACAGACATCGGCCTCAAACTGGTCTCTGAGCTCTACCGTAAGCATCGCTTGATTGAAGTTTTTCTAGTTCATCATTTAGACTATACGAGTGACCAGATTCACGAGGAAGCTGAGGTATTGGAACACACTGTCTCTGACCTATTCGTGGAGAGACTGGAAAAATTGCTTAGATTCCCCAAAACCTGCCCTCACGGAGGAACTATTCCTGCCAAGGGAGAACTCCTGGTTGAAATCAACAACCTACCACTAGCTGATATCAAGGAAGCTGGCGCCTACCGCCTGACCCGGGTGCACGATAGTTTTGACATTCTCCATTATCTGGACAAGCACTCACTTTCCATCGGTGATTCGCTCCAAGTCAAGCAGTTTGATGGCTTCAGCAATACTTTCACTATCCTCAGTAAAGACGAAGATTTACAAGTAGGTATGGACATTGCCAAACAACTCTACGTCGAGAAAATCAACTAATTTCTCAAGTCCCCTACCAACCCTGAAAATCAAATTTTCAGGGTTTTATTTCTATCATTTGATTTTGCTTTCATTTAGTTGTAGAATGTTTGTAAAAAACAAGAAAGATAGTTTAAACTATGAAAAAATCACTAAAAATTTTTGCGACATCCAAATGGTTTGACCTCTTCGGGGTTGCTTTGGTCGTTGGGATTGCGATTGCATCTGGTTACCTCAACTCACGCCTCGACAAATTTGTAGACTGGGGACCATGGACTGCTCTTGTTCCTTTTGGATTGATTTCCGTAACCAACGTTGGGATTTCCATGCTATCCACTCGTTTCACGGGAAAATTAAGCAAATGGGGAAATTACTTTGGTATTGTTAATACCATTTTGTCCGGTGCTATTGATTATATCCTTGGAAATAAGGCGGCCATCATTACCTATCCTGTCACCTTCCTTATCTATACCTTTGCCATAAAGAAATGGGAAGCTTCGCAAGAAGGCAGACCCAACCAAATGAGCCAAAAACAACTAAAATTGGCGGCCATCATCATTTCCATCATCGCCTTCCTCTTTGCCTTTGTGACCAACTATATCGGCTATGGAGGAAAGATGAATCTCCTTGCCTATGTGACAACTATTGCCTTTGCACTGTCCCTCATTGCCAATGCTTTGAATGCATTGAAACTAACAACTCAGTGGGGCTTTTGGTTAATTTACAATTTTGTGCAGCTGACAAAGGCTGGCATTCAAGGAAACTTCGCTAATATCGGAAAATACATCTTTTATATCCTCAATGCAATCGGAGCTTTATTTGTCTGGAATGATGAAGAGGTGGAACAATAAGAGGGAAATCAAATAAAGAAATCTAACAGAATCTCCTTACTAAAATTTTTTATCATTTTACTTGTAACTCCCATTCTTTTGGAGTAGAATGAAGCTAGATAAAAGAGGGAGGTCATCTTATGAAAAAACTCTTTAGAATCCATTTTATAGCAATTGCAGTTATCGATTTGCTACTATTTGCATTTTTTAGCACTAGACCCGAGACAGCTTTAGAATGGCTCTTGCTCTCTGGTTTAATTTTCTTCCTTGCTCAGGGACTCCTGCTATTTCGCTTGGTTGTCCGACTCAAACATCAATTCATTGAGATTTATCCTCAAATCAATAAAAAGATTCGCTTCTACTATTTAGGGGTTCTCTCCATTGATTTTCTATTTTTTGTCCTTTTAGCCTTCGTTAGTTCTCATCGTTTTCCCTCTCTTATGCCATTCATCACTGCTTGTCATTCTACTTTATATTATAGAACGGCGGACTACCTAAGAGAAAACTATCTAGATTTTTACAACAAACATATCTCTTTGTGGGAATGTCTCTAAGGAAAAGGAGGTTTTATCATGAAGAAAATCATCTTCATCAAAACCATTCAACTCCTTGTCATTGATGGAATTATGCTGACATTTTTGACATTTAAAGAGGGGCTTACTTGGGATTGGATTTTGATTTATAACGGTTGGCTTATTTTCTTTCATCCTGTGCTATTGATCTATCTGTCCAACCAGCTTTGTGACCACTTTAGCCAACTCTATTCCCAGATTAGACCGAAATTCTGGCGTTTTACCTTACAAATTCTCCTATGGGATAGCCTGATGATTCTCTCCTTGATATGTTTAAGTGGTTTCCCACTTTTCCTTCAGGGCACTCTCCTAATCCTAGGACATTTCATCCCTTCCTATCGCATAAGCCAAAGCCTGAAACAAGATTTCCCCAAGGCCTATCAGGAACAGATTTCATTTTGGAGTATTTTATGATAGATGAGAAAAACCAAGCCGTCCGGGCTTGGTCTTTCTTATCTATTTTTAGTATCAAGGATAATGGTGACTGGTCCGTCATTGACCAGCTCAACCTGCATATCCGCTCCAAAAATGCCTATCTGAACGGGCACTTCTTGCGCTAATTTTTGATTGAAAGCATCATAGAAGTCTGATGCCATATCAGGCTTGGCTGCGCCTGTGAAGGCTGGACGATTGCCTTTCTTGGTGTCCGCAAAGAGGGTAAACTGAGAAATAGAAAGGATTTCTCCTTCAATATCTTTGACAGACAGGTTCATCTTGCCTTCTGCGTCTGAAAAAATCCGCATATTGACAAGCTTTCTCACAGCATAGTCCAAATCTTCCTCTTGGTCCTCTGGCCCAACACCAACCAGCAATAAGAGCCCCTGATTTATTTTTCCATGAACCTGACCTTGAATACTGACTTGGGCTTTTGTAACCCGTTGAATAATGATTTTCATAATAGCCTTTCTAGTAGAAGCTCGGACACTTAGCCGTTGGTCCGTTTGACAGAATAGACCTCTGGCACACTCTTAATCTTATCGACAACCGTGGTCAGTGTAGAGAGGTTGGCAATGCCAAAGGATACATGGATATTAGCAAATTTCATATCCTTGGTTGGTTGGGCATTGACCGTTGAAATATTCTTGGTTGTATTTGAAAGAACTTGCAGTACATCGTTCAACAGTCCTGTACGGTTGAGGCCGTAAATATCGATATGGGCCATATACTCCTTATTTGAGTTTGAATACTGGTCTTCCCACTCCACATCAAGGAGACGTTGCTCGTAGTTTTCTTGGGCACGCAGGTTCATACAGTCCACACGGTGAATAGCCACACCACGACCCTTGGTAATATAGCCAACAATGTCATCACCAGGCACGGGATTACAGCACTTAGCAATCCGCACTAGGAGACCTGAAGCACCTTCAATGACCACACCCCCCTCATGCTTAACCTTGAGGGTTTCTTTGTTTTCAACCTTGACCTCTCCACCTTTGACAAGTTCTTCTGCTTCAGCCTTGGCTTTTGCACGTTCTTCTTCACGACGTTCCTTTTCAGTCAGACGGTTAAAGACAGTAATCGCACCGATTTCTCCAAAACCAATAGCCGCAAAGAGGGATTCTTCTGTCTTGTAGCTGGTCTTTTGCAGAACTTGGTCCATATGGCGCTTGTCCATGAATTTATTGGCCACATAGCCATTTTCTTGGAACTGGGCCATCAGCATTTCACGACCCTTGTTGACAGACAATTCCTTGTCTTGGTTTTTAAAGAACTGACGAATCTTGTTACGAGCCTTGCTGGTCTTAACTATATTGAGCCAGTCACGGCTAGGTCCAAAGGAGTTGGGGTTGGTGACAATTTCAACCTGATCCCCTGTCTTGAGCTTGGTTGTCAGTGGAACCATGCGACCATTGACCTTGGCACCAGTTGCTTTTTCACCGACCTTGGTATGGATTTCGTAGGCAAAATCAATCGGTCCTGAATCTTTTGGAAGAGAACGGACAGCACCATCTGGAGTAAAAACGTAAATTTCCTCTGCCAGATAGTTTTCCTTCACAGAGTCCACAAATTCCTTGGCATCATCAGCCTGGTCTTGGAGCTCCATCATCTCCTTAATCCAGTTCATTCCAATGGCTGATTCCTTGCTGTTAACCTGCCCCTTAATGCCTTTCTTATAAGCCCAGTGAGCCGCAACCCCGTACTCAGCCACCTCATGCATGGCCTTGGTTCGAATCTGGAATTCAATCGGCCCTTTTGGCCCATAAACAGTCGTATGGATAGACTGGTAACCATTGGCCTTGCGGTTGGCGATATAGTCTTTGAAACGACCAGGCATGGGTTTCCAAAGCTCATGCACATAACCAAGCATGGCATAAACATCACTTTGGGTATCTAAAATACAACGAATGGCAATCAAGTCATAGATTTCCTCAAAGCGTTTTCTCTTATCCTGCATTTTGCGGAAAATCGAGTAAATATGCTTGGGACGACCATAAATCTTCCCTTTCAAGTGACGATCCGTTGTATAGTTTTCTAATTTTGTGACCACCTCATCCACCAAGGCTTCACGCTCTCTGCGCTTTTCCTTCATCATATGGGTAATCTTGTAAAACTCCGTTGGATTTAGATAACGGAAAGATAGGTCTTCCAATTCCCATTTGACGCTAGAAATCCCCAAACGATGGGCAAGTGGAGCATAGATTTCCATGGTTTCTTTGGAAATGCGCTCCTGCTTGTCTTTTCGAAGATGTTTTAGGGTCCGCATATTGTGCAAGCGGTCTGACAGTTTGACCAAGATAACACGGATGTCCTCAGACATGGCCATAAGCATCTTACGATGATTTTCAGCCAACTGCTCCTCGATTGATTTGTACTCGACCTTACCAAGCTTAGTAACCCCATCGACAATCACGCGCACATCAGGACCAAACTCTCTTTCCAAATCGTCCAAGGTAGCATCTGTATCTTCCACCACATCATGCAAGAAACCACAAGCTACCGTTACAGCATCTAGCTTGAGTTTGGCTAAAATACCTGCCACTTGGATAGGGTGAATGATATAAGGCTCGCCTGATTTGCGGTATTGACCACTGTGGCAATCCACCGCATAGACCAAGGCTTTATGTACAAAAGCAACATCCTCTTCCGTTAAATATTCTTTTGTTAAAGCGACAACTTCTTCGCCTGTTAAATTCACTTCTTTTGGCATCTCTACTCTCCAATTCTTCCTACCATTTTATCACTTTTTTAATAATATGAAAACTAGAAAAGAGGATTCTAAAGCTTATTCAGTTTGTTAGAAAGGAGGATAACATAAGATTCACACTAAAACAACAAATTTATCTAGCTCTTCATCTAACTTTGTTTTGATATTGACTGCGTTAAAAGTTAGTGAAATGAAAATATATTCTTCCTTTTTCAATAAGAAATGTTTAATATTTTGATAATTTTCTAACTTTTTTAGTGTATAATGGTAATATGAACAGTTTTTTACGATAATTACTGAATTTTCATTTTTCTAGAAAGGCAAATCACATGAAATCACACAAAAGACTGACACTTTTAGCTTTGGCTTTTCTTGGACTAACAAACCAAGTCGTGTTAGCTGATGACACAAGTCATTCTACTACTAACCCTATGACTAGTTCAACCAGTAGCTCAACAAGTAATTCTACAAATACTTCTGCTAGCAGTTCACAAGCTAGTACAGAAACTTCGTCGAGCACAGCTAGTTCAAGCGAACAAGAAACCAAGCCATCTCTTTCTAAGGAAACCAAACCCAATCAACCTATACAGACTGGCTGGGTAAAAGAAGGAAGCAAGTGGACTTTTTATAGTCAAACTGGGGTCAAATTTACAGATACTCTCTATGATGGTTATCTCTTTGATAGTCATGGCTATTTGCTTGAAAATAGCTGGTATCAAATGGGAAATAATTGGTACTATATCAATGGCTCAGGTAAATATTTATCCAATCAATGGAGCCAAATCAATGGCAAGTGGTATGCTTTTGATGACTACGGTAGAATGCTGGCCAATGCCTGGAAAGGCGATTACTACCTCAAATCCAGCGGTGCTATGGCAGATAAGGAATGGGTCTATGATCAAAACTACTCTAGTTGGTTTTACCTCAAATCTGGCGGACGCTACGCCCAAAAACAATGGATTGGTTCCTACTATCTCAAATCTGGTGGCTACATGGCCCACAAAGAATGGATCTACGACCAAGACTATCAAGCTTGGTACTACCTTAAAGACGATGGTGTCTATGTCACAGGAACCTATGCTGTGGATGGTAAAAACCAACTTTTCCAAGGAAATGGAAAATGGATTCGTGAATTAATACAAGGTTTTCAAAAAGGACATTACTCCAAAACAATCTTTCTAGATCCAGGACACGGTGGTAAAGACCGCGGAGCTTATTACTATGGCATAGCTGAAAAAGATTTAAACCTACAAGTTTATCGTAAGCTACGTAAACGATTAGAAGGACTTGGCTACACCGTTCTCACTTCTCGAGATAGTGATATAGACGTTGATTTCATTACCGAGCGTTCTCGTATGGTCAATAAGACCAATGCTGACTTTTTCATCAGCCTTCATTTCAATGCAAAAGGGAATGATACAACCGTTAATCTAGGTATCCAGACCTATTCTTACAAGGAAGAACCTGGTTTCCCTAGCAAGATTAACAAGGATTGGCATAATAATCCTGAACGGATGAGTGAAAGCAACCGTCTCGCAGCTGATATCCATTCTTCACTGTTAGCTGAAACTGGAGCTAGAGATGCTGGCCTCTTACAAGCAACCTTTGCTGTTCTACGTGAAACAGCTAAACCAGCTGTTTTGCTAGAGATGGGATATATGGATAATCCAGAAGAAAACCAAAAAATCCGCAGTAGTGACTACCAAGATAAACTGGTTGAAGGGATTGTCAAGGGAATCCAAAAATATTACGCAGGAAATTAAAACAGTCTAAGCCTCGATCTCATTCGGGGCTTGTTTTTTTCTTATCCAAACCGTATTCTTCTTTCTAGAATTATTTCCTTTTTCAGCTTATTCTCCCCAACTGTGCTATACTTATCTTAGTACATTTCTTAGTACATTCTTTGAGATTGGAGCTAATATGAAAATCCATAAAACCGTGAATCCTGTTGCCTATGAAAATACCTATTACCTAGAAGGCGAAAAACACCTCATCGTTGTCGATCCTGGTAGCCATTGGGACGCTATTCGTCAGACAATCGAGAAGATCAACAAACCGATCTGCGCTATTCTCTTGACCCACGCCCATTATGACCATATCATGAGTCTGGACTTGGTGCGCGAAACTTTTGGCAATCCTCCTGTCTATATCGCAGAGAGCGAAGCCAGCTGGCTCTATACTCCTGTCGACAATCTCTCTGGCCTCCCTCGCCACGATGATATGGCAGATGTGGTCGCAAAACCTGCTGAGCGCACTTTTGTCTTTCATGAAGAATATCAGCTGGAAGAATTTCGTTTCACTGTCTTGCCAACACCAGGGCACTCTATCGGAGGTGTTTCTATCGTCTTTCCTGATGCTCACCTAGTATTGACGGGAGATGCTCTATTCCGTGAAACCATCGGACGGACCGACCTTCCAACTGGTAGTATGGAGCAACTCCTTCACAGTATCCAGAACCAACTCTTCACCCTGCCAAACTACGATGTCTATCCAGGGCATGGTCCAGCTACTACTATTGCTCATGAAAAGACCTTCAATCCCTTTTTCTAGAAAGATAATGATAATGACTATCGCAGTTTAAATAAACTATTAGCAAGTCTTTCCACTATAAAAGGCATCCTATCAAGGTTTTCACACCTGACAGGATGCCTTTTTCTAATTAATAGATTTTCTGCATTACCAAATAATGACGCGCTCTTCTGGGGAACGCCACATACCGTCGCCTTCTTTGACATCATAGGTTGTAAAGAAATCATCGAAGTTTGGTACTTGTACATTGACACGGAGTTTGGCTGGTGCGTGCACATCGACACTAGCCAAAAGTTTCATAAATTCTGGACGACCTTTCATGCGCCAGATACGACCAAAGTTGTAGAAGAATTCTTCTGCTGAGAAGTCTGGTTCTCTCTTAGCTGCTTCAAGAGCTGCAGCGATTCCTCCCAAATCCGCCACGTTTTCTGACACAGTCAATTTACCGTTGATGGTTGCACCATAAGAATCCTGTCCATCAAACTGGTCAATAACTTTTTGTGTTTTCTCCTTGAAGGCAGTATAATCACTATCTGTCCACCAATCCTTTAGGCTACCATTTTCATCAAAAGAAGCTCCGTTGGTATCAAAGGCGTGGGAAATTTCATGGGCAATAACCGCCCCAATCCCACCGTAGTTAGCGGAAGATGACTGATGCAAGTCATAGAAAGGCGCCTGCAAAATAGCCGCTGGGAAGACAATTAGGTTCTTCTGTGGATTGTAGTAGGCGTTGACCATATGAGCAGGCATACCCCATTCCTTATAGTCCACAGGCTGGTTCCACTTGCTCCAACTGTGCTTGATTTCCACACGCGCAAAGGCAAGAGCATTGTCAAAAAGGCTAGCATTTTCATCGACCACCTTGTCCTTGTAGCGTTCTGGCAATTCTTCTGGGTAACCAATATAAGGCTTGATGACATTGAGTTTGACAATGGCCTTGTCACGAGTTTCAGGAGTTAGCCAGTCATTTTTAGCCAAGCGTTCCTTATAGACATCAATCATAGTTGCCACTTTTTTCTCTACGTCTGCCTTAGCTTCTGGAGAGAATTTTTCATGGGCATACCAAAGACCCAAGGCTTGTTTGAATGGACCTTGTGCTAGTTGGTAGGCTGCCTTGACCTTGTCTTTGGCTTCTGGAACTCCTGAAAGCGCACGGCTATAGGCACCTGACAAGACACGGATTTCTTCTGTTAAATAGCTGGCTGAGAGATTAACAACACTTAAAATTAAGGTTGCCTTTAGGAGAGGCCATGCCTCTTCACTATAGAATTGATCTGCTGCTTGCCAGAAACGTTCCTCGTCTACGATAACCTTGTCTGGTACTTGTCCAAGAACGGCTTGGAAGAAGTCATCCAAAGGTAGGGCAGGTGCGAATTTCTTGAAGTCTTCATAAGAATATGGGTGATAGAGTTTAGCATATTCTGAACTTTCTTCATTAGAGAGCACCACTGCCGCAACTCGACGGTCCAATTCTAGTCTTTTTTCTAGCAAGTCTTCAATTTCTTCATCAGAGAAATCATAAGCCTTGAGAAGATTTACGCTGGTTTCTTTCCAAAGAGTCAAGAGTTCTTCGCGCTGAGGATGGTCTTCTGCATAGTAGGTCGTATCTGGCAAGATTGTGCTTGGAGCGCTAGCCCATAGAACATTGATTCTAGCATCCATAAAGTCTGGCGATACACCAAAAGGAAGAAAGTTTGGTTTGCCAGCAAGCTCAAACTCTGCTAGTTTAGCTGTAAAATCCGCAAAAGTCTCCAATTCTTGGAATTCTTTAAGAAGTGGTAAGACAGGTGTGATACCGTCAGCTTCTCTCTTGTCAAAATCACGAACTAGGCGGTGGTATTTGACAAAGTTTGCCAAGATAGCATCCTCAGGCACCTCTTGACCTGTCAACCACTTGTCTGTTGTCGCCAGCATCAGGTCTTCAATTTCCTGGTCTAAATCAACAAAACCTCCCGTTTGAGACTTATCTGCTGGAATTTCAGCTGTCTTCTGCCATTCTCCATTGATTGCATCATAAAAATCGTCTTGATAACGTGTCATCTTGTTCTCGCTTTCATTTGTATTTGTTTATTTGTTTTTAGCTTAACAAAAATTACCTGGGAATGCAATTAAAAATAAACGGATGTTTCCTATTGTTTTTCAGTTAATATTTTAATTTTTTGAAAAATTAACTTGACTTAATTTTTTTTTTAAGGTATATTAAGAGTCAGGAGGAATATAAGTTTATGATACGTATCGAAAACCTCAGTGTCTCCTACAAAGAAACGTTGGCACTTAAGGATATTTCACTAGTGCTCCAAGGACCAACAATTACCGGAATCATTGGTCCAAACGGTGCTGGAAAATCAACATTATTAAAAGGTATGCTGGGAATTATCCCTCATCAAGGTCAGGCATTTCTCGATGACAAGGAAGTTAAAAAATCCTTACACCGAATTGCCTATGTCGAACAAAAAATCAATATCGACTACAACTTTCCCATCAAGGTCAAGGAATGTGTCTCACTAGGACTCTTTCCCTCTATTCCTCTCTTTCGCAGTTTAAATGTTAAACATTGGAAAAAAGTAGAGGAAGCCCTTGAAATCGTCGGCCTAGCTGACTACGCTGAACGTCAAATCAGTCAACTGTCTGGAGGTCAATTCCAGCGGGTCTTGATTGCCAGATGTTTGGTGCAGGAAGCCGATTATATCCTCTTGGATGAACCCTTTGTTGGGATTGACTCTGTCAGTGAGGAAATCATCATGAATACGCTGAGAGATTTGAAAAAAGCTGGTAAGACGGTTCTCATCGTTCACCACGACCTCAGCAAGGTTTCCCACTACTTCGATCAAGTCTTACTTGTCAATCGAGAAGTGATTGCCTTTGGTCCAACCAAAGAAACCTTTACCGAAGCCAATCTCAAAGAAGCTTACGGTAATCGACTCTTTTTCAATGGAGGTGACCTATGATTGCAGAATTTATCGATGGATTGCAAAAATTCCATTTCCTACAAAATGCCTTGATAACAGCTATTGTCGTCGGGGTCGTAGCTGGAGCTGTGGGATGTTTCATCATTCTACGCGGGATGTCACTCATGGGAGATGCTATTTCACATGCTGTCTTGCCAGGTGTAGCCCTCTCCTTCATCTTGGGCCTTGACTTCTTTATCGGAGCCATTGTCTTTGGATTGCTAGCTGCCATCATCATTACCTACATCAAGGGGAACTCGATTATCAAAAGCGATACCGCCATCGGCATTACCTTTTCTTCTTTCTTAGCCCTCGGTATCATCTTGATTAGTGTCGCTAAAAGTTCAACTGACCTTTTCCATATCCTTTTTGGTAATATCCTAGCCGTCCAAGATACGGATATGTTTATTACCATGGGTGTAGGGGCAGCCATTCTCTTGTTAATCTGGATTTTCTTCAAGCAACTCTTGATCACTTCCTTTGATGAACTCTTAGCTAAAGCCATGGGAATGCCTGTCAATTTCTATCACTACCTTCTCATGGTACTCCTGACTCTCGTGTCTGTGACAGCCATGCAAAGTGTCGGAACTATCCTGATTGTAGCCATGCTGATTACCCCAGCTGCAACTGCTTATCTGTATGCTAATAGCCTGAAAAGTATGATTTTCCTTTCCTCAACCTTTGGAGCGACAGCTTCAGTTTTGGGACTCTTTATCGGCTATAGCTTTAACATTGCAGCAGGTTCTAGTATCGTGCTTACAGCTGCTAGTTTCTTTCTCATTAGCTTCTTTATCGCTCCAAAACAACGATATTTGAAACTGAAAAATAAACATTTGTTAAAATAAGGGGAAAAGCCCCAATAAATTGGAGGATCTAATGAAAAAATTAGGTACATTATTCGTTCTCTTTCTTTCCGTTATTGTTCTTGTAGCATGTGCTAGCGGAAAAAAAGATACAGCTTCTGGTCAAAAACTAAAAGTTGTTGCTACAAATTCAATCATCGCTGATATTACTAAAAATATTGCTGGTGACAAGATTGATCTTCACAGTATCGTTCCGATTGGACAAGACCCACACGAATACGAACCACTCCCTGAAGATGTTAAGAAAACTTCTGAGGCTAACCTCATTTTCTATAACGGTATCAACCTTGAAACAGGTGGCAATGCTTGGTTTAGCAAATTGGTAGAAAATGCTAAGAAAACTGAAAACAAAGACTACTTTGCAGTCAGCGAAGGCGTTGATGTTATCTACCTTGAAGGAAAAAATGAAAAAGGAAAAGAAGACCCACACGCTTGGCTTAACCTTGAAAATGGAATTATCTTTGCTAAAAATATCGCCAAACAATTGAGCGCTAAAGATCCTAACAACAAGGAATTCTATGAAAAAAATCTCAAAGAATATACTGATAAGTTAGACAAACTTGATAAAGAAAGTAAGGATAAATTTAATAACATCCCTGCTGAAAAGAAACTCATTGTAACCAGCGAAGGAGCATTCAAATACTTCTCTAAAGCCTATGGTGTCCCAAGTGCTTACATCTGGGAAATCAACACTGAAGAAGAAGGAACACCTGAACAAATCAAGACCTTGGTTGAAAAACTTCGCCAAACAAAAGTTCCTTCACTCTTTGTAGAATCTAGTGTGGATGACCGTCCAATGAAGACTGTTTCACAAGACACAAACATCCCAATCTACGCACAAATCTTTACTGACTCTATCGCAGAACAAGGTAAAGAAGGCGACAGCTACTACAGCATGATGAAATACAACCTTGACAAGATTGCTGAAGGATTGGCAAAATAATACTCTGAAAAACGTCATTCTCACATGAGCTGACGTTTTTTTCTGCCCATATTTCCAGTCAAATCATTGGAAAATTCTGACCGTTTCAGCTAAAATGGAAGAAAAAAGATTGGAGTATCTTATGGTAACTTTCCTCGGAAATCCTGTGAGCTTTACAGGTAAACAACTACAAGTCGGCGACAAGGCGCTCGATTTTTCTCTTACTACAACAGACCTTTCTAAAAAATCTCTGGCTGATTTTGATGGCAAGAAAAAAGTCTTGAGTGTCGTTCCTTCTATCGATACAGGTATCTGCTCAACTCAAACGCGTCGCTTTAATGAAGAACTTGCTGGACTGGACAACACGGTCGTATTGACTGTTTCCATGGACCTACCTTTTGCTCAAAAACGTTGGTGTGGTGCTGAAGGTATTGAAAATGCCATCATGCTCTCAGACTATTTCGACCATTCCTTTGGGCGTGACTATGCACTTTTAATCAATGAGTGGCACCTATTGGCACGCGCAGTCTTTGTCCTCGATACTGACAATACTATTCGCTACGTTGAATACGTGGACAATATCAACTCTGAACCAAACTTCGAAGCCGCAGTTGCAGCTGCTAAAGCCCTATAGAAAAAATCCTCTGTCACAAAGAGTTTCCTGCTCTTTGAAACGGAGGATTTTTGTTTACGAGTAAATATAAGTTCAATCAGCTAAAAACAACTACCTTATACTCAATGAAAATCAAAGAGTAAACTAAGACTCTAGCCTCAGGCTACTCAAGACACTGTTTTGAGGTTGTAGATATAGCTGACGTGATTTGAAGAGATTTTCGAAGAGTATTACTCTACAGATTTCAAGGCTTCAAGCATATCGACCTTTCTCAGATGATGATTGACGAAGAAACCAAGCAAGGTCAAAATGATGCTTACTGCTGCCACTGGGATTACATAGACTTCCCAGCCTACCTGCGGATAAAAGAGAATAGTCGCAGGCGAAATCATTTGAATCAAAAATTGGTGTAAGTAGAAACCAGATACCAGACCAAATACGATTCCCACAAGGGACAGCACAATCGTCTCACGGTAAATGTAGAGAGTGACTTCTTTATTATGAAAGCCGAGAACCTTGATAGTGGAGAGTTCACGGATTCTCTCAGCTACGTTGATATTGGTCAAATTGTAGAGGATAACAATAGCCAATAGAACCGATACGATGACCAAGATGGTCATGGTCTGATTGAGTGAGCTAGCGACGGAGTCAAAGAGCCGAATAGCTGAAGCATTCTGGACAACACTTGACACCGCAGATTGATTCATAAGTAAACCTGCCTGCCTTTCGATGCTAGTCGCACTAGAATCCTTTAACGTAACCAGATAAGTGTTGGCTTGGGGTAGCTGTCCGTAAATTTGCTCATAGCTAGCCTGACTCATATAAATAAAGTGACCAACGTAGTTCTCAGCAATGGCAGCGACCTTTAGTTCCTTACCTTCAATTTCTAAAGTCTGCCAAACCTTGACATCTGCCAGCTGGGCGAGTTTAGCTGTAATAACAACGCCATCTTTTAATGTCAGCTCCTGCTGATGATTTTGCAGATGGATAAAAGGAGTCAAATCTTCCTTATCTGTCATCATAAGAGTAATAGTTTGAAGACCAGCCTTACCTTTGAAATCCTTGTCTAGCGTTTTAGAATAGATCTTCTGGTAGGCTTTGATGTCCTGCCCTTTCAATACTTCTTCTAGCTCTGCCTTGTCCTGATTGGTCGCACTAGGATTTTCAGAGACAATCATCTGATACTGTTGGATTTGTTGAAACTGTCTAGACGGAACTCCTGCTACAGAGGATTGGATTCCCAAACCTGCAAAGAGCAGAGCGACTGAACCTGCCACACCAAAGATCGTCATCAACATCCGCTGCTTATAACGAAAGATATTGCGAGCTGTTACCTTATGAGTAAAACTGAGACGGTGCCAGATAAAGCCGATGCGCTCCAGTAAGATTTTAGCTCCTTTGACAGGTGGTTTAGGCAGTAAAAGCTGGGCTGCTTCGTCATGCAGTTCCCTACGAGCCACCAGATAGGCTGGTAACACACTCGCCACCCAACTCAAGCCAAGAGCCAGCAAACTATAGGTCCAATAAAACTGAATCTGGGTTTCTCCCACTACCATTCCTTTTGTAATGACACTTGAAATCACACTAGCTAGTAAATAATGGCCAAGTATGCTACCTAAAGCTGTTCCGACAGTCCCAGCTACTAGACCGTAGAGGAGAAATTTAGCAATAATATCCTTACTACGATAGCCCAAGGCCTTAAAAATCCCAGCATGTGTTCGCTCTTCATCCACAAAGCGAGTCATGGTTGTAAAGGTCACCATGGCTGCTACGGCATAAAGAACCACAGGAAAGATATTACCCACTGCTCGAATACTGGATGAAGCATTTCTATACATGAGGTAGCCTTGACCGCCAGGCATGGTCTGACGATTATATACTTGATACTTGGGCTCAGCCAAATCATCCAAAACTTGCTGATGTTTTTCTAATTTTTCCTTTTCTTGGGCTAGATTTTGTTCAGCCTGCTTTAGTTTATCCTCTTCCTTGCTCAATTCCTGCTTGGCTTGGGTAAATTGAGCACTGGCTTGCTCTCTCTGAGCTTGAGGCAGCAAGGCTAGTTGACTTTCCTGAGCCTGTAAGCGAGCTTGAGCAGCTGCTAAACGACGCTTGCCTTCCTGTAAATTGGTTTCAGCCTTGTCAAGGGTCTCTTTACTTTTGTCTAGAGACTCTTGTCCTTCTTTTTTCAAGAGTTGAAGACGTGTCTTGCCATTATCTGACAAAGCTTGTTCAACCTCTTCCTGATGCTGTTTGGATTTCTCTTCATAAGCTGCTGAAAAAGCATTTAATCCTGACAAATCTTGATATTTCAAACGAGCTATATTGTAGACTTTCTGATCAAACTGACTAGATAAAATCACCCCATAGGAAGTCAGAGTCCCACTTCCACTTCCTGCGTAGCCCATATCTCTCTGAGAGAGGATTTCAGCTGAATCCACAAAACCAGTAATGGTATAAGTATGGTCTTTTAAAGAGGAATGACTGTCTTCTTTTTCTTTAAAACTAATCTCCTGTCCCACACGATATTGTCCTTGTAAATGAGTGGCCAAAGCGATTTCCTTGTCTGACTGAGGAAGTCGTCCCTCTCTTAGCTGAAAGGTTGAAATTTGCTCTGGTTTGGAGTACAGACGAATGGCATCCTGCCCATTTTCCATAGTCACATCTGTCAAATAGCCAAACTCAACCTCTGCGCCCTGCGTCTGTCCTAGTTCTTCTTGATCTGCTTGATCCAAGCCATAGTTAGACATGACTGCAAAATCCAAGGTTTGAGCAGTTCTTAAATAAGCATTAGCTGTCGCCTCCATGTTGGGGCTAGTCACTTTGAGGCCTACTAGGGCTAGAGACCCCAACATCATCAAGGTCAAGATGGATAAAAAACGCCCCTTGGAGCCGGTGAAGGACTGAATCAAGTCCTTCCAATAGGTTTTTCGCTTGATCATGCTAGTACTCCAAACTGTCGATATCCTGAGGATGCTGGTTGATCACCACATCCTTGACACTAGCATCATGCATATGAATCACGCGATCAGCAATGGGCGCCAAAGCTCCATTATGAGTCACGATGATCACCGTCGCTCCCTTTTGACGAGACATATCTTGGAGAATTTTCAAAACCTGCTTGCCCGTCTGATAATCCAAGGCTCCAGTCGGTTCATCACAAAGGAGGATTTTAGGATTTTTGGCTACCGCGCGTGCAATGGAGACTCGCTGTTGCTCCCCTCCAGACAGCTGGGCTGGAAAGTTATTGAGACGATGAGCCAGACCTACATCTGTCAAGACCTGTTCAGGATTCAAGGCATCTGTCACGATTTCTGAAGCCAACTCCACATTTTCCTTAGCGGTTAGATTGGAAACTAGATTATAAAACTGAAAAACAAAGCCTACATCATTGCGGCGGTAATTGGTGCGCTGGTAGGAACTATAGTCTGCAATATTGGCACCATCAATCCAGATTTCCCCTTCATCATTGGTATCCATTCCCCCAAGAAGGTTAAGAACCGTTGACTTGCCTGCACCAGACGCACCTAGAATAATCACCAATTCACCCTTTTCAATCTCAAAATTCACATCGCGATTGGCCACAATCTCCATATCTCCAACCTGATAACGCTTGTAACAGCGTTTCATCTCAATATAAGCCATTAGACCCACCCTCTCTCAAACAAATTACTTCCTACTACCATTATAACGCTTTTTCAAATAGTTGGAAACTGGGAACAAAACCAAAAAGCCTAGAAATCAATTCTAGACTTACAATTTTTTATTTTCCAAGGTAGTATTCAGAAACTACGTTCAATTTTTCGTCGAATTCGAATACCAATGGTGGGAAGTTAGGGATTTCCACGTCCATGATTTCGTCATCTGACAAACCTTTGATGTGTTTTACAAGGGCACGGATTGAGTTACCGTGAGCTCCTACGAATACGTTTTTACCATCTTTAAGAGCTGGAGCGATTTTATCTTCCCAGAAAGGAAGGGCACGTTCCAAAGTCACTTTCAAGTTTTCAGCATCTGGAATAACTGAGTCGTCAAGTGAAGCGTAACGACGGTCTGTGTGAGCTGAGTGCTCATCATCACGATCCATGTTTGGAGGCAATACATCGTATGAACGACGCCAGATGTGAACTTGCTCATCACCAAATTGTTCAGCAGCTTCAGCTTTGTTTTTACCAGTCAAACCACCGTAGTGACGTTCATTCAAGCGCCATGATTTTTCAACTGGAACCCACAATTGATCAGAAGCTTCAAGAGCCAAGTTAGTTGTTTTAATCGCACGTTTCAATACTGAAGTGTAAGCTTGGTCAAATTCGATACCAGCTTCTTTGATCAATTTACCAGCGTCAATCGCTTGTTGTGTACCTTTTTCAGACAAATCAACATCAGCCCAACCAGTGAAAAGGTTAGCTTTGTTCCATTCAGACTCACCGTGGCGAGCAAAAACCAATTTTACCATTAGATGGATTCTCCTTTAAATTTTCCGAGGTTTTCCCTCGTTTATCTATTCTATTTTACACAATTTTTCACAAAAAAGCTAGTCAAAACCAAAAAGGAAAGGACTGTTTGAGACTTGAATTGCTTTAATCAAATATCAGCAAATGTTTAAAAAGAAATTTCCATTTCACCCTTGCTAGTCTCTTTACTTTTTGTTAGAATGATGTCAAAAAATAAAGAAGGTTAACATTATGCCACAACATCTCTTTAAAGAATTGGCTCAACTAGAGCAAGTAGAGGCTCTAGCTCTAGGAGGTTCACGGGCCGGACAACATTTTGATAAAGACTCTGATTATGATGTATATGTCTACCTCAGTGCCCCTCTCTCGCCAGACATACGAAAAGAAATCCTCAGTAAACACTGCTCCTATATGGAAATCGGTAATCAATTTTGGGAATTGGAGGATGATTGTGTTCTCAATAATGGTATCGAAATCGAGCTGATTTACCGCTCTTTGGACGAATTTGACAAAGATTTACAAGCCGTAGTTTTAGAGCACCAAGCCCAGAATTCTTACACTACTTGTATGTGGTACAATCTACTCAACAGTAGGATTATCTACGATCGATATGGTCACTATGCTGCTCTCCAGAAAAAATACAATCTTCCTTATCCAGCTGAACTGAAAAAGAATATCATAAACAAACAGTTCCTGCTCCTCGACCAAGCTATGCCAGCTTTTTCAAGACAAATCAAAAAAGCCCTCAAACGCCAAGATTTACTCAGCATCAATCACCGCACTAGTGAGTTTTTTGCCTCTTATTTTGATTTGCTCTTCGCCTTCAATGAGCAACTCCATCCAGGAGAAAAACGCATGCTCCAGTTCGCAAAAAATAATTGCTCTCATCTACCTCAAAATTTTGAAAACGATATTCAAGACTACTTTCAAAATCTCTACCAACTAGCTCACCAGCAGAAAACAGTCCTAACTTTGGAGCATCTCCTATCAAATCTTAAACACTTGATTGATGAATCCCTTTAGACTGCCAACAGATAAAAGCTCATGAAATCTACTTTTCAGATGATTCATGAGCTTTTTGAAATTCAACAATATATAGCGATGTAGAGTTAATTGAAACAAGAAAACGTCAATAAACTTCTAACATTATAAAAACGCATCATATCAGGTGTTCAAAAACGTGATACAATGCGTTTGATAGTCTATAAGATTAGTTATCTTTTCTTCTCAGATTGAGTTTTCCCTGGACTTTTCAACCTTACTTCTCTTCAAATCCTTCTGCGACTGCATCCGCAAAGTTTTCTTCTACGATGCTTGCACAGTGGTCACAGATGACTGCGTGGTAGCTACGTTCTGCTGTTGTTGGGTCGATACGACGGCAACGGTCACATACTTGGCCTGCAGCACGTTCAACTGTAAAGGCTACATCTTCGAAACTAACGGCAGATTCTGGAGCTGGTCCTTCTGCGATAGTCAATTCAGACACGATCAAAAGTTGAGCTACATTGCTGTTTACTGCTTCGAGTAGAGTTTTCACCACTTCATTTGGATAAACTGTCAAGTGAGCTTCAAGTGATTTACCGATTACTTTTGCATTACGAGCTTCTTCCAAGGCTTTTTGAGCTTGTCCACGGAAGTCCATGAAGGCTGCCCATGTATCCAAGATTTCTTCTTGGTTAGCAAAAGTTTCTGCTTCTGGCAATTCTGACAATTGAACGAAGTCTTCAGTTTCAAACTCAAGATATGACCAGATTTCTTCCGCAGTGTGAGGAAGGATTGGTGTCAAGAGTTTGGTGATTTTCACAAGAATATCATAGAAAACAGTCTGCATTTGACGACGTTCCAGTGATTTAGCACCTTCGATATAAACAACGTCCTTAGCAAAATCAAGGTAAAAGGCTGACAAGTCAACGTTGATAAAGTTCACCAAGGCCTTGTAAATTGTCAAGAATTCAAAGTTTGCGTAAGCATCACGAATCGTTTTCACAAGCTGGTTAAAGCGAATCGTCATGTACTTATCAACTGAACGTAGTTCTTCGTAAGCTACCGCATCCTCAGCTGGGTTAAAGTCAGATGTGTTAGCAATCAAGAAACGAAGAGTGTTACGGATCTTACGGTAAGTTTCAGAGACTTGGCTCAAGATATCCATAGAGATACGCACATCGTTGCTTGAGTCCACACTAGTTACCCATAGACGCAAGATTTCTGCACCAAATTGTTTTTCAACATCGCTTGGAGCAATGGTATTTCCAAGAGATTTAGACATCTTCTCACCTTTACCGTCAAGGGCAAAACCTTGTGACAAGATTTGTTTGTAAGGTGCTACACCATGGTTGGCAACAGATGTGATAAGTGATGAGTTGAACCATCCACGATACTGGTCAGAACCTTCTAGGTAAAGGTCTGCTGGGTAAGTCAACTCAGGACGGTTTACTACAACTCCATTCCATGATGAACCTGAGTCAAACCAAACGTCCATGATGTCTGTTTCTTTCTTGAACTCGCCATTTGGTGAACCTGGGTGGCTAAATCCTTCTGGCAAGAGGTCCTTAGCATCACGTTCCCACCAAATACTTGAACCATGTTCCTCAAAAAGTTGAGCCACATGTTCAATCGTTTCAGCTGTCATGATAGCTGTACCGTCTTCAGCATAGAAGATAGGAAGCGGAACACCCCAAGCACGTTGACGAGAGATAACCCAGTCGCCACGGTCACGGATCATATTGTAAAGACGAACTTTACCCCATTCTGAGTGGAATTTCACTTTTTCAATTTCGTTCAAGATTTCTTGACGGAATTTAGAAACTGAGGCAAACCATTGTGGAACCGCACGCCAGATGATTGGTTTCTTCGTACGCCAGTCAAATGGGTATGAGTGAGAGATTTCTTCTTGGGCAAGAAGGAGGTTACCAAGTTTTTCGATAACAGTTGGAACAACCTTGTCGTAGAATTGGCCTTCAAACTCAGCACCAGCATTAACCATCATGATACCACGTTCGTCAACAGTGACTGCGACTTCAAGACCATTAGCAATACCAACATTGTAGTCGTCCTCACCAAAACCAGGGGCTGTATGGACAATACCTGTACCAGAGTCAGTTGTAACATGGTCACCAAGGATAACGAGCTCATCTACAGCTGTATCCCATGGGTGTTCTGTTACGATGTGGTTCAATTCTTGACCACGATAAGTTGCCAATACTTGAACATCAGCCCAACCAAACTTCTCAGACAAGCTGTTCAACAATTCAGCAGCAACCACAAACTTACGAGTTTCACCAGCAGGTTGAACCAAAACGTAGTCAATATCCGCACCAACAGTCAAACCACGAGAAGCAGTGATAGTAAATGGAGTTGTTGTCCAAACAACGATGTAAGTATCAGTGTCTAGGACACCTTTGCCATCTTTTACCTTATTGGCATAGTAAAGGGAAGTTGAAAGCAAGTCATGGTATTCAATCTCCGCTTCCGCAAGGGCAGACTCAGATGACCATGACCAGTAAACTGGCTTGGCACCACGATAGATATAACCCTTGTTAGCCATCTCACCGAAGACACGGATTTGGGCCGCTTCATAGTCAGGAGTCAAAGTCACATATGGATTTTCCCAGTCACCAGAAACACCCAAACGTTTGAAGTCTTCACGTTGTTTATCTACTTGAGAAAGAGCATATTCACGGCAAAGTTTCAAGTACTCAACCAAGTCCATTTCTTTACGTTTGACACCTTGTTTTGCCAAAACTTGCTCGATTGGCAGACCATGAGTGTCCCAACCCGGGATAAATGGTGCGTAAAAACCTGACATTGATTTTGAACGAACAATGATATCTTTTGAAATCTTGTTCATAGCGTGTCCAACGTGGATATTTCCGTTAGCGTATGGAGGGCCATCATGCAAGGTGAAATGAGGTTTTCCTTGGTTCAATTCTTGACGACGTTGATAAAGTTTTGCATCTTCCCATTCCTTTTGCCAAACTGGCTCTTTGGTAGGAAGGCCTGCACGCATTGGGAAAGTTGTTTTCCCAAGATTAAGGGTATCTTTGAGTTTCATGGTATCTCCTTTATAAATAATAACAAATTAAAAACCACGACTGCCAAAAAGGACGAAAATCGTGGTACCACCTTTATTCGAAAAAAGACTCAGCTTTTTTCCTCTTCTCCCGTAACGTGGGGAACGTCAAATCTTACTAGCTTCAGACTTGAGTTTTTGAGAGGATAATCTTATCAATAGGGATTACAGGACTCACACCATCTCCTGCTCGCTGGAAATATAAGGATAAAATATTGTTCTCACATCGTTTCTTATAAAATTGTAACGGATTCTTGCGGTGCCTCAAATCCTGGTGCTGAACCAACAGTTTCTGTAGCTGGTGTTGGGCCTGAGTAATGACTTGGGGCTACTTCTGGCTCTTCATACATCGGACCAACTGGATGAGCAGAATCTTCTTCCATCTGAGGAGTCGGATCTTCCACTTCCTGTTTAGACTGAGCTTCAAATTCAGCCAATTCTCTATTACCTGCCTCGATACGTGCTTGCAATTCCATTATTTCTTCTTGTGAAAATTGACGTGTCATATCAATGGGTTCTTCCTCACTTAGAGTAGGAATCGGTTCCCCAAGTACTTCACTAACAACTTCTTTAAAGGCTTCATCACTGGTTTGAAGATAAGTAGCTGTTGGACGAAGAATATCTTCCCAATCTGAAGATTCAACAATAGCCAACTGACTCTCAATTGTTGATTTAAGACGTTGATGGAAGACACGACTCTTGTTCTTCAATTCTTCAGTTTCAACAGCAACTTTCTTAGCATTATCTGTTGCTTGACGAAGAATCTCGTTTGCCTTATATTTAGCTTCTTCCAATAATCGATGTGCATCCTGTTCAGCTTGATGAATAATATTATTTGAACGATCGTGTGCTGTCTGTTTTACTCTCTCAGCTGTATCTTGAGCAATCAATACCGACTGGCTCAATGAATCTTTCATCTCATCAAAGTAAGACAAACGCTCTTCCAAACTTTTAATATGTAAATCCTTATCATGATTAGAACGAACCAAATCTTCATAATCACGAACTACAATATCTAAAAATTCATCTACTTCTTCTGGATCAAAACCTCTGAAGCGTGTGCTAAAGGTTTTATCTTTGATTTCTAACGATGTAATTGGCATATTTTTCCTCACTTACTTAATAATAACTGGACTGTTATTTTTTTCTTCTCTTTTTTAGTTTGTCCCTTATCTTGAAGCAACCTCAAGCGTCCAAATTTTCTCACACTAATCAAGTCTCCAACTTGAACGGTATAATCTAATTTATCTACTATATGATAATTTACTTGGACAAGTTTCTTTTCAACCAACTGGTTTGCTTGACTTCTAGATAGTTTTAAAACGCTTGATAAAAGGACATCTAATCTAAAGCTAGACACGCATAAATCTATCTCTCGATACTGTTCTAACTTATCTATTTTATCGGTGAAAGGACGTTCCTCCAGCGAAACGGGTATACGACCAATTTTCTTTAATCCATCTTGGAAGAGAAGAATAAATTGCTGATTAATCATAATCTGCGCCCGTTCATCATCTACTAGGATATCTCCAAAAAGTTTCCGTTCAATCCCTAATTGATTGATGACTGTTCCTAAAATTTTAGCATGCGTTAAATTTTCAAATTTATTGGAATACACAATTTCCTGGAGAGACATTTCAAAATCTGAAAACTCAGGTTGGAAATAGTCTGGATATAGTAAGACCCGAACATACTCACTCAATACAAATTCCCCACTACTACTACAAGAAAGGCCATAGGTTTTGGCTAAAATTTTTAATATCTTCTCTTGATGAGGATTGATAAAAGGAGTTAAAAAAGGCGCGTAGCTATCTTCCACCTTCTTGATCCATTCCATTCCCTTGTCAAGAAATGGACGATCTTCTATAGAAAAATGCTGGTAAATACCTCTATTCATATTATCATTGCAAGAAAACGCACTAAATTTTCCCCTAAAAATCGAACCAAAACAATCGCAACCCAAACAGATAAATCAAGACCCGCTATCTGTAAAGGCAAGCGTTGCAAGGGAGAAAGCACTGGCTTTACCAATGCTACAATCCAACGACCTAAACTTGATTCATAGGCACCTGGAAACCAAGACATGACAGCAAAGGCTACCAAAATCAGGGAGTAAATATCTACTGCGTTATAAATCATACGAATTAAAAAAATCATTATCGTACTCTATTTCGTCTCATATCAAAATCAAACTCACCTTGTTGATCTTCATCCGGTAAACGAATATCTTCAATATTCACAATAACATTCACTGGTGTCAACAAATACATGGTAGAAGCTACCTTTTTCAAATTTCCAGCTAGAACATGGCAAGCTCCATCCAGATAATCTAAACAACGACGAGCTTGCACTTCAGTCATATATTGAAAATCAATCAAAATACTTTCATTTCCTGCTAATAAATCAACAATTTCTATCGCATCTTCATATTTTCTAGGATAACGAACATCGATTGTTACTTTTTCAGTAGAATGCTGACTTTGCTTGGCTAACTCTTGTTGACGTGCATGCAGTCTAGTAATATTATTTTCTTTTGTACTATTTGTGCGTGGTGTTTGATTTGTTGAAAGAGCCGTGTCCTGTGTAGAATTTACTGGAGTTAAAATAGGCTCATCTCGTTTTTCATTAGGGAGACTTAAATCCTCATCCTCCGTAAAATAATCTATAAATCTATCGAATCTATCTTTTAAAGACATGGTTCTCTCCTACTTAAAAAATGCTGTACCTATACGAACAAAGGTGGAACCGAATTGAATCGCTTCTTTATAATCACGACTCATTCCCATACTTAACTCTGTCATAGGCATATTTGGAATTTGTTTTTCTTGGATTTCTTTTTGTAAATCTTGGGTCGCCTTGAAAATTTCTTTCAACTGCTCACTGCTAGCCTCAAAAGGTGCCATGGTCATTAAACCAACATATTCAATCTTATCTAGTTTGGCTAACTCTGGCAAGATTTCCAGCAGTTCCTCTCTCGAAAAGCCGTGTTTACTTTCTTCTTTAGAAATATTTACCTGAAGGAAACACTTGATGACTCGGTCACTTCTTTTTTGAATTTCCTCTGCTAGCTTTACTGAGTCCAATGCATGGAAATAATCAACGTATTGAATGACATCTTTCACCTTACGTCTTTGCAAGGTACCAATCAAATGCCAAGTCACATCTCGATCTTTTAAAGCTTGATATTTCTCTAGAAACTTATCTACACGATTTTCACCGATATGATGAACCCCTAGCGGAAGCAAAGCTTCCGCTGTCGGTACATCTACATACTTGGTAACTGCAATGACAGAGACTGAGCCACTCTCGCGATGAGCACTCAAACTTGCTTCTGCAACTTCTCGAAAAACACGTTCTGTATTTTCTTTTACATTCATTTACTTAACGATTTTTGAAAAATGGAGGTGTATCCAACTCATCTTCATCTTGTGAATTTGGAATTTCAAAACGTTCTACCGGTGACACTACTGAATCAGTCGGACGAACAATTGTCTCGCGACGTAAATCCCAATCACCAAAAGCGGATCCTTGAGCTTGTTCCGAGCGACGTTGATTTTGTTTTGGCAATTCAGCCGTTTCTGCCATATCAAAATGACGATCAAATCCATGTGAATGAGCTGGTCTCACTGTCTCACGGTAGTTGGCAGTAGGTCTAGCTTGTGGAGCCACAACCTTCTCTACACGTTCTTGACGAACACCCGTTGCGACAACTGTTACACGAATTTCATCACGCATACTTTCATCAATTGAAGTACCGAGCCAGATGTTCACTCCTTGACCTGCTGCCTGGTTCACAATTTGTGAAGCCTCTTCTGCCTCAATCAAGGTTAAATCAAGACCACCAGTAACGTTGACGATAACATCTTCTGCTCCATCAATTGTTGTTTCAAGAAGTGGTGAGTAGATTGCCTTACGAGCTGCTTCAACAACACGCTCTTCTCCACTACCGATACCAATACCCATGAGGGCATTGCCTTTGTTTGCCATTACCGTTTTCACATCGGCAAAGTCAAGGTTAATCAATCCTGGATTGGTAATCAAATCGGTAATTCCTTGCACACCTTGACGAAGAACATTATCCGCTTCGCTAAGAGCTTCCAAAAGCGGTGTTTTCTTATCAACAATTTCAAGCAAGTTGTTGTTTGAGATAATCAATAGAGTATCTACATGCTCACGAAGTTGATTGATTCCTTCTACAGCAAATTGTCCACGCTTGCTTCCTTCAAAACCAAACGGACGTGTTACAACACCAACTGTAAGAGCACCTAAATCTTTGGCGATACGGGCAATAACAGGAGCAGCTCCAGTTCCAGATCCTCCTCCCATACCAGCAGTGATGAAGACCATATCTGCACCACTGATAGCTTCAGTCAGTGTTTCTTCGCTTTCTTCAGCAGCCTTACGACCAACCTCAGGTTGACCCCCAGCACCTAAACCACGAGTCAATTTAGGTCCCAACTGAATAACAGTCTCAGCTTTTGTACTACTCAAGGCTTGCACATCGGTATTTGCTGCGATAAATTCTACGCCTGTAACACCTTCGTCGACCATACGGTTGATGGCATTGCCACCACCTCCACCGACACCAATTACTTTAATCACTGCGCCTTGGGCAGCAGCTGTATCAAATGAAAATGTCATAATTTATTTTTCCTCTTTATTCGTCAAACATGCTTCCGATCAAGCCACGGAAACGATCTGCTAATTTCGGTTTATTTTGTGAAGTCTGTTGGAAATCTGCAATTTGTTCTGCAGGAGCTACAGGTTCTACTTCTGGAGCAGGGGTTGGTTGAACAGTAGTTGATTGGACAAACTGAGCTGTTTTCTGAATCATACCCCCAAAACCAAGCGGTTGTTGGAATAGTCCTTCATCACCCTTGACTGCTCGCTGAGCCAAGAGATGTACTTCTGTCAATTGTCCCGCAAATTCTGACAAGCTAATCACATGAGCAAAGGCTGGATTACGAATCCCAACTTGATTAGGAACATAAAGCTTGACACGAACACCAAAAACTTCTTGAGCAAGCTCCACAATACCAGGTAAAATAGCCGTTCCACCAATCAAAACAATGCCACCAGGAAGATCCAATAAATGTCTTCTGTCTAAGTCTTGTTTGATTTGTTCAAAAATATGCTTAATACGTGCAGAAATAATTTCTGACAAGTAATTTTCTGTCACTTCAACAGGTTCTACTTCCCCAATAACCTCTACTTGGAAGGTTTCTTTACTTGCAATAGGAGGATAAGCCTCTCCATAGTTTAATTTTAAACCTTCGGCTAGTTTCTGTGATGTCTTCAAGACTTTAGAGATATCCTTAGTTACATAATCTCCGCCTTCTTGGAGAATATTGGTAAACTGGAGTTCTTGGTTACGGATTGTAGCGACAGTCGTTTGACCTGCCCCCATATCAATCACTGTAGCACCAAATTCACGCTCACCTTCGTTCAAAACTGATTGAACCATTGCTAGTGGTGAAATGATAACATTTTCAACCTGAACACCTGCACGCTCAACCGTCTTACGCAAATTGTGCAAGATAGTACGAGGGCCTGTATAAAGCAAACCACGCATTTCCAGGCGAACCCCCATCATACCACGTGGATCACGAATCCCTTGAAAGCCATCAACAATAAATTCCTCAGGGATGAATGTGATAACCTCACGATCAGGTGTCATACTCTTAGTCAAGGCTGATTTGACAACATTTTCGACATCTTGATCCATAATTTCCTTGGTATCAGATGTTACTGGAATCATTCCTTGAGTTGGTTCTACCTGTAAAAGATTAGCTGGCAAACCAACATTCACCGATTTAATTGAAATGCCTGCTTTTTCTTCAGCTTGGGAAATTGCCGATTTGATAGCAGTTGCTGCTGCATCAATATCAACAATAATTCCATCCTTTACACCTTTACTTTTGGCATTACTCACACCAATTACATTTAATTCACCATTTCTCTGCTCGGCTACAAGCACCTTGACAGAGCTTGTTCCAATATCTAGACCTGTAAAAAAGCCTTCTCTAGCCATTACATCGCATCCTCTCTATCTTCCAAGTTTCTAACTTCGTAATATTCAATAGCTAAACGTGGGCATAGCTATTCACAGAATATTATAACACAAAAAATCTCATCGTGCTCAGTTTTTTCCTAAATTTACTAGCCAATTTTTTTGTTTTTCTGTTCAGAAATTCATTCACTGTAAACTTTGTCAACAATCTGTCTATTGTACAAAAAAGAAAGCTCATTTCTAAGCTTTCTTTGCAATCATTTTTTCTGCTTCTTGTTCTAAAAATAGTTCCAAAATTTTCTTGGTCAAGGTAATCGCTGCCGACAAGGCTAGGGAAACGATTAAATAATTAGCCACTAAGCCGTGATCCCCAACCAATGGCGGTTTTGTCAAGAATCCGTAATCACCACCTGTTACCAAATTGACCACAAAAATCAAGGCATTTAGGGTAAAGGTCATGAGAAAAATTCCCTTCACATCCAGCAATCGCGCATTATACTGTCTCAAGAGATAAACTAGAGAGTTCCCCAAGAGTGCTAAGTGCCCAAAGATAAAGGACAAGATGGCAATATGGGGGAAAGGATAGGCGTCTGGCACTGGATAAACAAAGGCTGCTAATGTTCCGAATGTCCCTAGCAATGCAAAATACTGCCGATATTTGGACTGACCAGGAAGCAAGAGTACCACAAACATGGCCATACGACAATGGTAAAAGGGTAAGCTTTCTGACAGTGGCATATGATTGACCCAGTACCAACCATAGAGAAGGATTAACTGAACTGCCTGTAAAATCTGGAAAAATCGTTGGTAAACCTTCTTCTCACGATAACGATAGGCTGTATAAAAGGTCAAGGCCAAGAGTGTAAATATACTGACATACCAAAAAAGGTCAAATTTGGGTGGTTCTGTTGCTTGGGTCGTAAAGAAAATATCCCATAAATTCATCTAGTCTTCCTCATGATTCAAAATTTTCCTGCATTTTATTATACCATGCTACTTGAGAAAAATGAATTTAGAAATACGATAATCATCTTTTTAGTCAAGATATTGTTCCCTCTGACCTTGATAAACCTGCCAAAGAAGCTCTATTTGCTCCTTGGTAATGCGTTTTTCAGATAAGGTTGGTAGTTGGTCAATGGCAAAAAATTGAAGGTCAGCAATTTCTTGATTTTCTTGGAATTGTCCATCAAGAAGCTTACATTCAAAAACAAACTTTGCATATTGTTTGCTCTGTAGTTGGAAACGATTGGTATCAAAAACAGCTAGCAGTCTTTCAACTTTGGCTTTAAAACCGGTTTCTTCTTCAATTTCCTTGAGAATATTTTCTGTTGGAGAATAGCCAACCTCACCAAAGCCACCTGGCAAAGCCCAACTATCCTCTCCTTGTCCCCTAACCAGACAAATCTTTTCGTCCTCAACAATCCAAGCACGGACGTCCATTAACGGAGTCGCGTAAGCAGAAGTTGGCTTCAAGACTTCTGCCACTTCTTCGGCATCAAGGTCTGATGCTTGATTCAACATTTCAGATAAAAGGCCTCGCAAGTCTTCGTAGCGCTCACGGTCAAACGGATCTTTTGTAAAGGTTAATCCAGTATCTGTAATGGCAATCATTCTTTGCAAATACTTGACAAAATCACTTGTCTTCATGCTCTAAACTTTCTACCAGCTTGGCTAGATTCATAGAGTTAGAGCCTTTGAGCAGGATTTGGTCATTATCTCCAAGACTTTCCTTGACTTGCTTGACTAGATCTTCAAATTGGTCCTCGTCGGCCGTTTTTTTGAAGTAGAAAACATGGCCGATCGGGAACATTTGACTGGCCAATTGGGCCAATTCTGCGATATCTTCTCCATAGAAAATCACGGTATCAATCACATCTGGCGAGAGACTCAAAATCATCTGGTTATGGAGTTGAACAGACTGGTCACCGAGTTCCTTCATATCCGCCAAGACTGCAATTTTCTTGCCCCCTTCATTGGCTGGGATGGCAAAGAATGTCTCCAAAATTAACTTCATAGCAGTTGGATTAGCATTATATACGTCAGACAGAATATCTGCTCCATTGGCTGCTTTCTTCCACTCGGTACGGTTACGCGTCAATTCAAGATTTTGGAAGGCCTGACGAATTTTCTCCTCTGAAACTCCTTCTTGCAGGGCAACATAGGACGCAATCATAGCATTAGTGGCATTGTACTTGCCAGTCACTGGCAAATCAAGGGCTTGGTCCAAGAAATTAGTCTTAAAGGTCAGACTATCCTTGCGCTCAATCAAGTCTGTTATTTCCAGCTCTGCTCCTTGCCCAAAACGAACCACCTTTTTATCAGCTGGCAAGTAGTCCTCTACAATGGAGTCAGCTGGTGCCAAAAGCAAAGAACCCGAAGCCATACCATCTGCAATTTGCATTTTTCCCTTGGCAATTTCCGAACGGTCTTTGAAAAAGGCTAAATGAGCCTCTCCAACCAAGGTCACAATGGCTGTCTTTGGATGGGCCAGTTCTGACAAGAGATGGATATCTCCCAAGTGATCCTGACCCATCTCCAAGACCAACTTTTCTGTTCCTTCAGGCATATGGAGAACTGTATAAGGAAGGCCAATCTCGTTATTGTAATTGCCTTGTGTTTTGTAGGTTTTGTAGGTTGTTGATAGCAAATGCGCCAACATATCCTTGGTCGTCGTCTTACCATTTGAACCCGTTACAGCAAAGACATCAACAGCTGTTTTCTCAAGATAGTAGGCAGCTAGTGATTGAAAGGCAGCCAAAACGTCGTCTACTAGAATGTAGGGGTGATTTGCGATTTCTTTCTCAGACAGGGTTACAGCAGCACCATTTTCAAAGGCTGTTTCGATAAAGTCATGGCCATCACGCGCACCTTTGAGGGGCACAAACAAGTCCCCTTCCTCAATCAAACGACTGTCAAACTCAGCCTTTTCCAACTGGATGTCCTCAAAGATGCTGACATCATTTTTCACCCCAACAGCTTGGGCAACTTCGTGGATAGTTAATTTCATTTCTACTCCTTTAAAAAGGGTCGGAGCCCGAGAACTCTAGTCACCTTGTAGTGATGGTTCTGGCTCCTACCCCTTCTTTCATTTTTATAGCAAATGCGCTTCGCGCTTGTCAAAACTTTCCTTGGCAAGGTCAACCAAACGCTCGATTAGGTCTGGGTAGCTGATTCCCATATTGTCCCAAAGTAATGGATACATTGACCACTGGGTGAAACCTGGCATGGTATTGAGCTCATTTAGGAAGATTTCTCCCTTATCTGTATAAAAGAAATCACAACGAGATAAGCCTAAACCACCAATGGCACGGAAGGCCGTTTCTGCATTTTGACGCATGACAGCTATCACATCATCACTGATTTTAGCTGGGATATCCATGGTAATCTTGTTGTCAATATACTTGGCATCGTAGTCATAAAAGGCAACATCCTTGACTACTTCTCCTGGTAGCGTACTTTTGACATCGTAGTTTCCCAAGAGTCCAACCTCGATTTCACGGGCATTGACCCCTTGCTCTACCAAAACACGACTGTCATATTGAAAGGCAAGTTCCAAAGCCTGACGGAGTTCTTCTTGATTTTCAGATTTAGAAATACCGACACTTGAACCCATGTTTGACGGCTTAGTGAAGACTGGATAAGTCAATTTTTCTTCCACTTCAGCGATTTTAGAAGTCATATCATCACCTTCAACGATAGCCACATAAGGAACTTGAGCAATGCCAGCAGATTCTAACACACGCTTGGTCGTGATTTTGTCCATGGCAAGACTGGATGACAAAATATTGCAACCAACATAAGGCATTTTCAAAACTTCGAGGAAGCCTTGAACAGAGCCATCTTCTCCCATCGGACCATGAAGAACTGGAAAGACAACTGCCCCTTCTTCGTAGATAGCACTTGGTGCAACTTTCTTATCCCAATCAATGGTTTCATTGGTCATAAGACGATCCTCTTGCCCAGGAGTCTGGCTAAATTCCTGCGTTTTGATAAAGTCACCTGACTGACTGATAAAGAAAGTCTTGACTGCGAAACGATCATAGTTAACCGCACGCATGACACTTTCTGCTGAAAGGACAGAGACTTCACGCTCTGCACTCCGTCCACCGTATAAAAGAATAATCGTTTGTTTCATATTACTTGTCCTAATTCTACTAGAATACTCGCTCTTTAGTATATCATATTTGCTTCTTTTTTGAAACTTGAACCCGATACTGGTCTTAAAGTAATCTAAAAAGAGACCGATAAAACAAATATCGATCTCCTTGATTTTTTGTATAAATGAATTTAGTTTATTAATTTATCTAGACTTACAGCTCTGTCCGATTTTCAATGGCTCGTAAGAGTGTAACTTCGTCCGCATACTCGATATCTGCCCCCACAGCAAGACCTCGTGCCAGACGCGTAACCTTAATACCAGCTGGCTTGAGTAAGCGTGAAAGATACATGGAAGTCGCTTCCCCATCTGCCGTGGCATTGGTTGCTACGATGACTTCTGAAACCTCACTATCCATGAGACGAGTCATGAGGCTCTTGAGATTGATATCATCTGGGCTGATGCCATTCATGGGGGAAATCAGGCCATGCAAAACATGATAAAGTCCATGATATTCTTGGATATTTTCCATGGCCGCCACATCACGACTATCCTCTAGCACCAAAATCGTTGTCTGGTCACGACTTGGATCGGTACAGATAGAGCAAGGATCGTCATCAGTCAAACGACCACAGATGGAGCAATAGGTCAGCTCTCTCTTAGCAGAAAGGAGATTTTTTGCAAATTCATTGACATCATCATCAGACATCCCAATCGTATAAAAGGCCAGACGCGTAGCCGTCTTAATCCCGATACCTGGTAACTTAGAATAACTGTCAATCAGCTTAGCAATAGGTGTTGGATAAAGCATAAATTCCTTTCTAGTTCATTGGATGGTATTTTTGATACAGATTGATAATATCACGCGCAATGGAAGGTCCTACACCATTTGTTAGATTGGTATTATGAGGAAAGACCACTGCAACAGCGATTTGAGGATTATCAGATGGAGCATAGGCCACCGCATTGGTATTGGTTGCTTCCTGACCATCTGCCACATAGCTTTCGGCTGTACCCGTTTTTCCGCTAATGGATACCAAGGCACCATTTGAAAAGGCACGGCCAGTTGTCAACCCACTAGTCCCATGAGCAACCTGATAAAATCCTTGGTGCAAGATTGCCATATCTGATTCAGAAATATTGACCTTGTTGATTTCCTTGGTATCTATTGCTTGGATTAATTCCCCAAGGCCACCCTTATCATTATTTCCATAAATACCTTCAACAATACGAGGAGCCACACGAACACCATCATTTGCAATAGTTGCTACATACTGAGCCAACTGCATGGGCGTATAGTTATCAAACTGCCCAAAGGCATTGGTGATGTAATTAGCAAAGCTATACTCTTTGGGAACAAATCCAGTAGATTCATCTGGTAGGTCAATTCCGGTCGCAGCCCCCAAGCCATATTCGCCAAAGGTCGCACGAAGTTTTCCCATAGCTGTTTCCAAATTGCTGGTTCCAACAAACATATTTGGTTGATAGGTCTGGCCCATGATTCCAAGAGCGGTTTGAACCATGTAAGCATTAGATGAATACTCCAAGGCTTCCACAGCTGTAATAGGAAAAGATCCATATGCCAATTTATACCAAGAATAAATTGGAGCTGAACCTTGGAAAACAATAGGCTGATCTGTTAAGGTTTGGTTTCCTGATAAAACACCATTTTCCCAACCTGAGCTGATGGTAGCGGCCTTAACTACTGACCCTGGGACAAAGACATTGGTTACCGTTCCCAAGGAATCAGGCGTCAAGTCTCCCGTTTTCAGGTCATGTTTGAGTCCTGACATAGACAAAACAGCACCTGTTTTGGGGTTAAGGGCGACTGCATACACACCCTCAGAATACTTGGCTCCACCATTTCCTAGCTCGGAATTGAAATAACTTTTCAGCAAAGCATCCACGCTATCTTGGAAGGCCAAATCAATGGTCAGTTTGATATTGTTTCCCTTACTACCTTCCTCAATTGTGTCCACGCTTTCCATATTGCCATATTTATCCAGATGGATTTCTTTTACCGAGCGTTTTCCTTGTAAGGTCTCTTCATATTGCTTTTCCAAATAGGAGGTTCCAACACGGTCATTTAGAGAATAGCCTTTTTTAAGATAGGATTCTGCTTCTTCCGCTGGGAGACCAGCTTTTTCACTGGATACACTCCCTACTATAGAAGAAAGGGAAGTTTCCAAAATCTTTCGATCCCAAGAAGTAGAAATACTAATGCCAGGCATCTCCTTTGAAATAGAGGCAATAACAGCCACCTGAGAATCATTTAGAGGATCTGTCGCAATGGTTCCTGTCGCAAAGTTTCCAACAGCATTTAACTGACTAAAAAGATAGATTTCTTTCTTTTCATCCTCTGTATAGTTTAGTTGACTTGTTGGGACACTATCGACCGCATTGTTATACAGTTCTGATTCGGATAGGCGATTGCCATCTGAATCCAATCGTTTCTCACTCGGGAGAGCTTCCACTGTTTTTTTATAGATTTCAGGATCAGCCAAATAGTAATCAGCCAGCTGGCGTTCTGTCAAATTTGGCGAACTGATGCTCACATATCCCAGCAACTGACTAGCGATTTCTTTCAGATCTTTAGCAGTCATTTTATTACTACGCGTAAAGGAAACAACCTGCTTTAATGTATTTTCTACCAAAGGTTTTCCACTAGCATCATAGATTTCCCCACGAGCAGAACTGGTTGTGACCTTGGTCTGACTAGCTGAGGCTAGCTTTTTTTCATAAAAATCCTTGTTCAAAACCTGCATATAAAGCAGGCGACCAATAATGGTCATAAAGAGTAAAATGACGATTGAAAACAATAAATTAAGCCGAATCGGAATCGAATGGCTGTTAAATTTTCTCATACAAATCAGTCTCATTTCTAACTTAAAATCTTACTCTTAATTGTACCACAATTTGAGCAGAAAATTATGGAAAAGAAAGAAGCTTTTTTTCGTTTTTACAGTAAGATACGTTTTTATTTATCCATCCCTATATTATATGTTATAATGAATGTAAAAGTTCAATAATCTAGTCTTTTTCCAACACGACTCATTTAAAGGAGCCTTCCCTATGGACAAACCAGATATCGCAACTGTCATTGATTCACATTTTGAAGAAATGACAGACCTAGAGCAAGAAATCGCTCGCTATTTTTTACAAGCAGAAACGATTCAAGATGACCTTTCCTCCCAACAGGTTACTCAAAAATTACATATCTCTCAGGCTGCTCTGACCCGCTTTGCTAAAAAGTGTGGCTTTACTGGCTACCGAGAATTTATTTTCCAATACCAACATGAGGCAGAAAATCAAGCCAATCAAGTCTCCAAGCACAGTCCACTGACCAAACGAGTCCTCAGAAGTTATAGCAACATGAGGGAACAAACACAAGATTTGATTGACGAAATCCAACTAGAACGAATTGCCCAGTTAATCGAAGATGCTGAGCGTATATACTTCTTCGGAACAGGGAGTTCTGGCCTTGTAGCCCGTGAAATGAAATTGCGCTTCATGCGTCTAGGTGTGGTCTGCGAAGCTTTGACAGACCAAGACGGCTTTGCTTGGACAACTAGTATTATGGATGAGAATTGTCTGGTACTGGGTTTCTCACTTTCTGGCTCAACTCCTTCTATTTTAGACAGTTTATTAGACGCTAAAGAGATGGGCGCAAAAACTGTTCTCTTTACAAGTGTGCCCAATAAGGATAGTCAGCCCTACACAGAGACCGTTCTTGTTGCCACTCACAGCCAACCTTCCTACATTCAACGGATATCCGCTCAACTTCCTATGCTCTTCTTTATCGATTTGATTTATGCCTATTTTTTGGAAATCAATCGAGAAAGCAAGGAAAAAATCTTTAATAGCTACTGGGAAAATAAGAAACTCAACGGCTATCGTAGACAAAAACGTATAAGAAAATCCTAGTTTAGCTCAGCCAAACTAGGATTTTTATTCATCACCAAACATACCTCTTCAAGATTATGAATCAGTCGTATCTTGACTTAGTCTTGAATAATTTCATGTAATCACTTTTTGAAGGGAGTAAATAAGCAAGTCTGACGGTATCCTCAACAATTGTATATAATACGATGTAATCCTTACTCAAGGTCAATCCTCGCGTTTGGTAGCGAGGGTCTAATTTCTTACCAAATTTTTCATCGGCATCAAATCCAGCTTGGGGGAAAATTTCTAGACGATTAATATCTTTTCTGATACTCGCCACTTTTCTTCTCGCAGCCTCTACAAAACCGATTTCCTCCGCTATATACTGATATATTTTATCCAGACTATCAATCACTCTAGGAGAATACAAAATCCTATATTTTTTATAATCCATAGCGTGTCACGACATCCTCATCTGTCAAGTAATTTCCAGCCTCAATCTTGGCATAACTTTCTTGAACTTCTGCTTGTAATTGTCTAAACAAATACTCCTTCTCTAATTCCTCTTCACTCAGTAAATCTACTCCATTTGTTACGACAACATTCTTTAAAAATAATCTGAGTGCTGATGAAAGAGAGAGATTTTGTTCTTTTAACACTTCCATAGCATCGTTTACCAATTCTCTATTAGCTTGGAAGGTTACCATTTTACTTGAATTCGCTATAGCCATTTTATATAATTCCTTTATATATTTTTTTTATTATCTCACAATTATAAAGAAAGTCAAGGGAACTTGATTAGAAAATCCTAGTTTGGTTAAACCAAACTAGGATTGTTTTGTTTTAAAGTGATAATAAGCACCCAACATACCTGCCGTATTTTGATGATGAGCAAATTCTAATCGTGTTTTTTCTGCTAAACTTGGTACCAAAGCCTCTTTCAAGGCTGTACGGATCTTAGGTTTGAGGATAGCCTCTTGCCCCATGATACCACCACCGAGAATGACCACTTCTGGATTGGCAACGTAGCAAATATTTGCCAGACCTTTCCCAAGGTAATCTACCATGCGGTCAATGCCTTCCATGCAGATTTTGTTTCCTTCAGTAGCTTCCTTAAAAATACGTCGACCATTCCACTGGTCAACTGGATCTCCATGACCTGCTGCTACATACTCAACCAAGGCTGTTGTAGAAGCCAAATCTTGGAACGCTCCATCCTGCATATGCATATAACCAACTTCACAGGCTGAATTGCTAAATCCATGGAAAACTTTCCCATCCATAATCAAACAACCACCGATACCGGTTCCAATAGTCAAGCAAAGAGTGACACTCGCTCCCTTACCTGAACCAGATACTGCCTCAGCTAGACCTGCACAGTTGACATCATTTTCAATCTCACAAGGAATAGTAAAGCTAGTCTCGATTTCCTTTTTGAACTGGGTACCTGCATAGTTAGGGATTTGAGGACCAGCATAGAAGATTTCACCCTTGTCTGGATCCACCATCCCAGCAGAAGAAATGGCAACACCTGCTACTGGGCCTTTTTCTAAATAGCTGGCTACAATATCTTTGGTCTTTTGTAAGATATGAGGTCCACCCTGATGCGCTTCTGTTGGCATTTCATGCGATTCAACAAGTTGGCCTTCTTGGTCGATCAAGCCATATTTGATGTTGGTTCCACCGATATCAATTGCAACGTAGTGTGTCATAAATACCTCCTTATAGATTAGAGGAAGCGCTCCTTGGTTTCACGAATCAAGGCTGCAGCTGCTTCCACAACTGGACGATCTTCTTCAGTCACTGGTGTCAAAGGTGAACGAACAGATCCAATATTAAGTCCTTCATTGATCTTCAAGACTTCTTTAATGACACCATACATATTTCCATGTGCAGAAGTGAGTTTACCAATGATAGCGTTGATAGCGTATTGTAATTCACGCGCTGTTTCCAAGTCTTTATCCGCAATCAATTGGTTAAGTTTCAAGAAGAGTTCTGGCATAGCACCGTAAGTACCACCGATACCAGCCTTAGCACCCATGAGGCGTCCTCCTAGGAACTGCTCATCTGGACCATTAAAGACGATATGGTCTTCTCCACCAAGGCTAACAAAAGTTTGGATATCTTGAACTGGCATAGAAGAGTTCTTCACACCGATAACACGAGGATTCTTCAACATTTCAGTATAAAGACTTGGAGTCAAAGCAACACCTGCCAATTGAGGAATGTTGTAGATAACATAGTCTGTATTTGGAGCTGCAGAACTAATATCGTTCCAGTATTTGGCAACTGAGTATTCTGGCAAGCGGAAGTAAATTGGTGGAATCGTTGCAATGGCATCTACTCCCAAGCTTTCAGCATGGCGAGCTAGTTCCATACTATCTTTAGTATTATTGCAAGCAACATGGGCAATAATAGTTAATTTACCTTTGGCAACTGCCATGACTTCTTCCAAAATCAACTTGCGGTCTTCAACACTTTGGTAGATACATTCACCAGAAGAACCATTGACATAAAGACCTTGAACACCTTTATCAATAAAGTATTGAACCAAGGAACGCGTACGTTCTGGACTTACTTCTCCTTGTTCATCATAACATGCGTAGAAGGCTGGAATGATACCTTCGTATTTTTTCAAATCTGACATAGATTTTCTCCTATTATTTTTATTTTCTGCTAAAGCAGATTCTTTCTTTACTTCTTTAGTATACACTTTACCGAAAAGGCTTTCAATATTTTGTAGACACTTAGATTTTAGTTTCTTGCTTATAGAATAGCGTTTGGAGCGTTTGAAAGTAGTTTCAGAAATAATTGCAACCCTTACTCATACTTAGCAAATAGCTTTTCCATCACTCCTACTTGTAAAAAAGCAAGAAGTCCAAAACCAAAGAGAATAAAAGCTGATCCTCCCAATAGAAGGGTAAAGGCTGATAGATATAGAATCATCAAAATCAAAAAGATAGTTGCGATCATCAAGATAAACCAAGGAGCGTTAAAACTAGCCAACATCAGTCCTTTTTGAAGAATTTCTTTCCAAGATAGGTCATAACGTGCCGCGATAGGGTAACTAGCCAACATCACAATGGTGAGGAAGATAAGAATACCTAGACAAATAGCTTTCACCAATTGGAAGGGCAGAGCTGTTTGACCCCAGAAAAGATAGAGATCTGAAAGAGTTAGAAATACAATTCCTAATTCTAACATCCCCAACTGAAAACCTAGTTTCAGGTTTTGCCTAAAAACTCTTAGATAGGTTCTAAAAACTGGAACACGTCTACTTTGCTTGATTTCAAACATTGTCTGATAGAGACTAATTTTGGCTACTCCAATCGTTACGATTGGCAAACAAGTTACTACAAAGAGAAGATTGACTGTTACAATATCTAAAACCTTCTCACTAATTCGCATTAGAAAATTATCTGTATCAAATGCAGCCTTGATGAGACTTCTTCCTTTTTGTGACATCTTTTACTCCCCCTATAATTTATATCACTTGCTAAATCATTCCGATTTATCAATTGATAAGATTCAACTCTTAAACTCAATTTTCAAAAGTGTTCAATAATACTCAATGAAAATCAAAGAGCAAACTAGGAAGCTAGCCGTAGGTTGCTCAAAGCACTGCTTTGAGGTTGTAGATAAGACTGACGAGATCAGTCACATATATATTCCAAGGCGAAGCTGACGCGGTTTGAATTTGATTTTCGAAGAATATAAGATAGTCATCAGCTATCTCGATCTATCATTCTAATCAATTAAAATTTTAAACAAATACTTGCGAACTTGATCTTCCATACCTGCATAACCATTTGGTTGATGTGGCTCTCCTGGGAAGAAAATCGCAAAATTGTGATACCCCAACAAGAGTGGGTAGTGTTCATGACAATGGACAAAACCAATATCACTTGTTTCGTCAAATGCTACTGCTTCATCTTTGATACGTGAACCGTAGCTCGAATATTCATGCCCTTCTACCAATAAATGCAAGTCTGCATAGTTCTTGTGATGTTCAAACTGGTCATTTTCAGCTTTATTTAGGACATTTTCTTGAACAACTAGAAAAACCTTGTCACCATCAATATCATATTTTCCTAACTCGAATGAATCTTTACGATGTTCATAAAGATAATCAATTGCCTTGTCAAGATTGGGATGAATCCCTTTATAGAAGCTAATATTTTTCAAATCGTCAAAAATCATTATTTTCTCCTTTAAAAATCGTCATTAAGCGATTAAAACTAACACCTCCAACAGTGTCATTTACTGTCGGAGGCTTTTAGATAGTGCTAGCAATAGCCAATTGATACTGTAAAAGAAATCGTTTCTTATCCTTTAACAGCTCCCATAGTAATACCTTGTGTGAAGGATTTTTGGAAGACTAGGAAGACTGTTACGATTGGCACTGCAGCAAGAGCTGCACCTGCCATGATTAAACCATAGTTGGTTGCCATTTCGGCTTGCATGGTCGCAACACCGAGTGAAATAGTCAAATTGTTACGTGAAGTCAACATAACCAACTGCATGAAGTAGTCGTTCCAAGTATTGATGAAGGTAAAGATTGCAAGAGCCGCAAACCCTGGTTTTACAATTGGGAAAGCTACGCTCCAGAAAGTACGAATCTCACCACAACCATCAATTTTAGCTGATTCAAGCAACTCTGTTGGAATATTTTCACTAAATTGTTTCATAAGGAAAACCCCAAATGGCCATCCAATCAAAGGCAAGATAACTGCCCAGAGAGTATCGTGGATTCCCATGAAGTTGACGATACGTACCAATGGTACAAGGACAACTTGTTTTGGAAGAGCCATAGCAGCAATAAAGATTGCAAAGAGGATACGTTGACCATAGAAACGTTTTTTAGCCAATACATAACCTGCTAGAGATGAAGTTGCACAGACTAAGAACATAGTTACCAATGAGATAAATACTGAGTTCCACATCCATTGCATAGCAGGGTTTTGCACCATGAGTTGTTGGAAGTTTTCCATGGTTGGCATTTTAGGGAACCATTGTGGTGGAATAACGATCGTATCAGGCTGTGACTTGAAGGCACCTGTCAAAATCCAGTAGAATGGAAAGATGAACAGCACAGTCAACAAGAGCAAAATGATTGTTGAAATAACAGTAAAGGCTGTTAATGGTTTTTTTTCTGTAGATTGCATAGCTGTCTCCTTTCTTTAGTATTCTACGTCGTTTCCGAGTACTTTAAATTGAACAAAACTTACGATAGCAATCATAACTGCCAAGAAGACACCAATTGTATTGGCATAGCCATACTCTGTCAATTGGAAGGCTTTTTCGTATAGGTAGTACATCAAGGTACTTGTTGAGTAGTTTGGACCACCAGATGTCAAAAGCTGAATCAAGGCGAAACATTGGAATGAGTTAATTGTTGTGATGATTGCGATATAAAGAGTTGTTGGAAGAAGGCTTGGCCATTTAATCTTCCAGAAAACTTGAAACTCAGTTGCACCATCAACGCGGGCAGCTTCAACCAATGAATTGTCAATATTACCCATAGCAGCGATATAGAGGATAATCGGTTGACCAACTGAAGTTGTCAAGAGGATAATCATAATCGCCATCAATGCCCAGTGCTTATCACCAAGCCATGAAATGTTTTGAGTAATGATATGACTTGATTTAAGCACAAAGTTCAAGATACCTGATAGTGGATCATAGATCCATTTCCATACAACTGTTACGGCAACACTACCTGTAACAACTGGAAGGAAGAATACAAAGCGATAGAATGATCTAGCGATAGCATTTTGATGGTAGGTCTGTGACGCTACAAAGAGCGAGAAGAGAACAACTACAGGAACTGATCCAATAACCAAAATAACTGTGTTAATCAGAGATTTTGTAAAGACAGGATCTTTAAACATACGGATATAGTTATCTAAGCCCACAAATTGGAAACTAGTCATAGAATAGTTAAAGAAACTTGTGATGAAGCCCATAATCATTGGTGCTAAAACAAAGACAACAAAGAAGAATAAAACTGGCGCTAGGAAAGCATAAGAAATAACGGTTTCTCTCATACGAATTTTATTAACTTTCACTGTAGGCACCTCTCTTTCCTTTTCTTTTTTATTGATAATCTCCTAAGAGAATGATGATTTACCTTTTAAATAAAAGCCCCCTTTTCTTACACAAGCGTGCAAAGGGAAAAGGGGCTACAACATCTAGTTTAGGGTTTATTGTTTAGTAGCTTTTTTGATAGTTTCGTTTGCTTTTTCAGTAAATGCTTTCAATGCATCAGCTGGTTTTTGATCACCATTTGAAACTGATTGCAACATTGGGAACCATAGAGTTCTCATTTCTGCAAAACCATCAATTGTATTGTAGTATGGAGAATAGTACTTAGTCCAAGCACCGATTGTTTCCATACGTTTGTCATCATAGAGTTTACCAAATGATGTACGAACTGGGAATGCTCCTGTACGAACAACATCTTTTGGACCCCATTCTTTATCATCCGCGATGAATTGAACAAATTTCTTAGAGGCAGCAACTTTCTTGTCATCCTTGTTGTTGAATACTGCAAATCCATTTACAAGGTACTCAAGAGCTGGTTTACCAGAATCAGATGGGAATGGTACTTCTACTACTTCTACTTTACTTGCTTCCAAGAGTTTAGCTTGGATACCATTTTGAGCTGGTGCCCAAAGGATTGTGTAAGATGTTTGACCGTTAGCAAAGTTTTGGATGTCTGCTCCACCATCAAATTGTGAACCATTGTTCAACAAACCATCTTTAATCCAGCTAGTTGCTTTTTCAAGACCTTTAACGAATTTAGGATCATCAGTTGTATACTTAGTAACATCTTTATCAGTTACAGAAGCACCATAAAGGTTTGAAATGAAGGCACGTGTTCCTTGGTCTCCCCCTTGACCTGAACTGAACAATGAACCTGGTGTATAGCCTTTAGCTTTGAGTGCTTTCAATACTTTTTCAAAGTCGTCTGTTGTCCAGCCTTCTTTTACAAGATTCGCAACTCCAGCTTCTTCCAACATTTTCTTGTTCATAGCCATGTAGAATGGTGCTGAACTGATTGGATACATATAAGCTTTATCGCCAGCTTTACTTGCTTTTACAATATTTTCATTGTTAACATCTTTAACAAAGTCGTCTGTAAAGAGGTCGTTCAAGTCAGCCAATTTTCCATTTTTACCGTATTGGATGATACGTCCTGGTGCGTCAAAAAGTACGTCTGGAGCTGTCCCTGCTTCGATAGCTGTTGTGATTTTTTCAGGACCAGACTTGAAGTCGATGGTTTCCAATTTCACTTTTACATCTGGATTTGCTTTTTCAAAAGCTTCGATGATTGATTTTTCATATGTTCCAACACCGTCACCAGTTTTTTCTTGAGTGAAGACTGGGAATGCCCACCAAGTGATTTCTGTTTTTCCACTATCGCTACCAGATTTTCCAGCATCTTTACTTCCACCAGAATTACCACATGCAGCAAGGCCAAGAATCGCAGCACCCGCAAGCACTGTACAAGCTAGTTTTCTAAATTTCATTTGTATTCTCCTATTTATAAGCGTATCCATATTGGATAATGAGCAAGTTTGCATCTGTATACGTTTTCATTTTATCCGACGCTTCCACCACTCTCCTCTATTTTGAGATTGTGTTATTTAAGACCAGCAACAAAGCGTTCTGTAATCTCTTTTGGTCTAGTAATAGCGCCACCAACAACAATACCTCGCACTCCATATCCTAGGATTTGTTTGGCTTGTTCTGGTGTATGAATTTTCCCTTCAGCGATAACATCTACACCCGCATCACAGAACTTCTTGATTAGTTCAAAATCTGGACCGTCTACCTTTGGACTGTAAGATGTGTAACCTGATAAGGTTGTTCCAACGAAGTCAATTCCTGCTTCTACGGCTGCTAACCCTTCTTCGAAGGTACTAGTATCAGCCATCAAGAGCTGGTTAGGATATTTTTCCTTAACCTGACGGATAAACTCCTGAATCTCCAAACCATCGTAGCGTTCGCGTTTAGTACAGTCTAGAGCAATCACTTCAATATCTAGTTCTGCTAATTCATCAACTTCTTTCATAGTAGCAGTGATGAAGGGTTCTTGAGGTGGATAATCTCGTTTGATAATCCCTATAATCGGAAGTTTTGTAACCTCTTTAATTTCCTTGATATCACGAACACTATTGGCTCGAATACCGACTGCTCCACCTTGCTCAGCCGCTTTGACCAGCAAGGGGATGACTCCTCCCGCTTCTGTATAAAGCGGTTCGTGAGGAAGGGCCTGACAAGAAACAATGATTCCATCTTTGATTTGTGCAATCAAGGCTTCTTTAGTAATCTGTGGCATCCTTTTTCCTCCTTTTCCTTTTTTCTTATGAGACAATTATATACTATTTTTAAAGCGCTTTCAATACTTTGTCATAGAATAGATTTCAGTTTCAAAAGTATTTTATAGAACAGCTGTTTCTGAAAGTAGTTTCAGATAACATAAATATCCGTACCTATTACTCAAAATTACGAATCTTATTATAAACTTCTATACCAATAAAACCAGTCTAGAATTCCCATCTTTTTACAGGACTCCAGACTGGTTTATTTTAGATTAACATAAAAGTTCAAAGAACAACTGAAGACAAATTAACTGTCTTTTCGTTTATAAGAAATCATTGCTCCAAGGAACACTCCTACAAAACCAAATAAGATTGTTAGTGATGAGGCAGACTCACCTGTATTTGGTAACATAGACTGTTCGTTATTACTTACTTTATTCTCTAATCGATTAGATTCAGAGTTTTCATTTGTTGATAACAATTTAGGCGACAGTGAAACTTCCTCAGCCTTGTTATCTTCTGTAGGATTTTTAAATAGTGGATTGTCAATGGAGTGTCGGAAAGTCATCGCATAAATACTAGAATTATTAGTCTCAAAAATAATCTTTCCATCTTTTTGTTCGAATTCAATAGTGTGTAGTTTTCCTTCTGGATCTACAGCATAAACATTCTCAACGGACTGATCTGTAGCAAAAGTAACAAGGACTTTTCCTTCAGGTTTAACATATCTGCCATTTACATCCTTCAATTTGATATCAAATGCTTTGTAGTTTAATGAACTTAAATCACTAACTTGAATTTCTTGAATTTGAATACCTATCACATTTTTCAATACTTCTTCTGAAGCTTGAATTTGAATACTTCCTGTTTCATTTTTTAAAATACGTTGTGAACTAGCAATTCCTGTGATAACGTGCTTAGTTTCTGCTTCATCCTTACTGTCTTTATTATTTACTTGTTTATCAGTAGATTTCACTACTGAGCTTCCTTCTCCTGCTGTAGATAATACTTCTGTATAATTTTCTACATCATACACAACACTAGTTACTGCATTCACTCCGCCTGTGAAGTCTGGAAGGTGATGAATCTCAGCATCCGCACCATTCACGCCACCTGTAAACTCTGGCTTAGCGACTGTAGGAGCTGGAGAATTACCTAATGTGGATAGGAAGCCTCTGTACTCTGGAACTTCTGCAACAAGTGAGTCGCCTCCATTCACGCCACCTGTAAACTCTGGCTTAGCGACTGTCGGAGCTGGAGAATCTCCTAATGTGGATATAATACCACTATACTCTGGAACTTCTGTAACAAGTGAGTCGCCTCCATTCACGCCACCTGTAAACTCTGGCTTAACGACTGTAGGAGCTGGAGAATCACCTAATGTGGATATAATACCGCTATACTCTGGAACTTCTGTAACAAGTGAGTCGCCCCCATTCACGCCACCTTTAAACTCTGGCTTAGCGACTGTAGGAGCTGGAGAATCACCTAATGTGGATATAATACCACTATACTCTGGAACTTCTGTAACAAGTGAGTCGCCTCCATTCACTCCGCCTTTAAACTCTGGCTTAGCGACTGTAGGAGCTGGAGAATCACCTAATGTGGATATAATACCGCTATACTCTGGAACTTCTGTAACAAGTGAGTCGCCCCCATTCACGCCACCTTTAAACTCTGGCTTAGCGACTGTCGGAGCTGGAGAATCACCTAATGTGGATATAATACCACTATACTCTGGAACTTCTGTAACAAGTGAGTCGCCTCCGTTAACTCCTCCTGTAAAGTCATGCTGTTCAACTGTTGGGGCCGATTCTTCTCCTGAGGTTGATAATACACCCATATACTCTGGGATTTCCAGTATAGGAGATTCAGTGAAAGGAACTCCACCTTTAAACTCTGGCTTAGCGACTGTCGGAGCTGCAAAGTCACCAGATGTACCTAAAATACCAGAATCTTCTTTTCCACTATCTTTTTTTGGATCTAATTTCCCAGCTAAATCCTTATCCGAATCCTTCTTAGAAGGTTCCACTTCTTTATCTTCCACATAGACAGGATCTTTTGGTTGACCCTCAATATAAGAACGAACCCAATCCAGCTGCTCTTTTGATAAAACCAAACCACCACTACGGCTTCCTACAACACCATTTTGGTGAACTCCAATTAAAGCACCTTTATCATTATAAAGACCACCACCAGACGCTCCAGGTTTCGTACCTCCATAGCTAATTCCCTCTATTCCAGAACCGAAGTCTGTAGTTCCTACTACTTTGCTATCTAAAACTGGACTTAGCTTGTTATCTGGAAAACCATAGACCGAAACTGAATCCCCCTCTGCAACTTTCGAAGATTGTTTTACAACCTCTACAGGAGTTACTCCTTTTACTGCTTCTTTTAACCGAACCAAAGCTAAGTCATTTTTAAATCCAAATACTGAATCTTTCTTATTCCAATAAACAATATCATCATCTGAAAAATTCACAGACAACCCATTCGGTAAAGTTGCTTTATACACTGTATTGGTACGACCAGATTTAGTAATTACTTCAGAACCTTTAACTGTTAAGAAATTATGAGCGACTGTTAACACCAAATTGGGTGCAATTAAAGTACCTGACCCCGACCCATCTGGCGTTTGAATGTGCGTTGTAGCATAGAAATTTTCTGAGCCATTCGGAGCTTGTAACACCTCTTTACTAGGTACAGGTAAGTTCGATTTACCACTCAAATCGACTTTACCAACTTCAGTTCTTGCAAAATCCGAAGAAGACGTTGATGGAGGAGTTACCGAATCTACTACCGCTCTTATAATTGTATCTCCTAAAGCTAACTTACTGACATAGTCATCAGACCAAGTAGTATCACTTGCTAGTTTGTTAATTGGCACTCCGTTATAGGATACCACTTTAGCTGTTGGGGAAGTTGCTATTAACTGTTTGAAGTCTGGATTTTGTCTTAAATGAAAATTCAAGCCACTTCCAACAGAACCTTCCTGAACAACCTTATCTGAAATCAAACGAGTTCCTTTAGTATCTTCCACTCGAAGTAGAACACGACCTTTTTCTTCACCTTTTACTAAAGTAGCTCGACCTTTTTCATCAAAACTATACAAAGCACCATCAATCTCAGACTCTACATCTTTTAAAGCTATATGATTTTCATCATAGTAGTAACGGTTTGCACCATCTATATACCAACCCTTTATACCATATTTATCAATCATAGAACGAATCCAAGTTCTGTGCTTGTCCGTAAAAATCGTACCACCCCCAATACGCTCACTCTCAGGAGCGTTTGAAGTATTTGTTCCGTGCTGGTGGATACCGACTACCTCTCCCTTATCATTAAACAAAGGAGCACCCGAAAAACCTCCTAAAGCTGAGGAGTGATAAGTGACTGCACCACTCTCTTTATTGACACTGCTCACAGTTGTTGAGACTGAATAAGCCTTACCGTCTTTCAAGCGAGCTTTATTTTCTTTACTTAAATTTGGAGTAGAAAAATCATTGGGATATCCGACCATAGTGATTTTATCACCAGTAGAAACCTCTTTATCACTCAACTCTCTTGGGGAGTCTTCTCCCCCTGTCATAGCTTCTACAGGCTTTTTAGTTACCACTACTGCTAAGTCGTTGCTATAGTCTTTACCAAAGTCTTTGCCGTTATACAAGTGAATAGAGTCTTTTTCAAGAGCTTCTGATACCCCTGAAGTAGGTACTTTATTACTCTTCTCTGTTTCTGAGTTCATCACGACATAACTACGAGCAGACTCCCCACCACGCAATACTGCAGACTTATCCTCTTGGTTTTTATCATAGTAGTTATGCGCCACTGTTACCATCACATTCGGCGCTACAAAGACACCGCTACCTGATGCAGTTTGTTTTCCACTTGTTCCGCTATCATAAGTGGTATAAGTCATAGCAACACCTTCCGCAGACTTGCTATGAACGTCCACATCGTGAATATCGCTACCGCCTTGAATGACATCAGCAGAAACAACCCCACCACCAATAACTGGTAACTCTGGTGCAGCTAAGCCAATCACCGCTGATAGTGTCAAACAACCAACCAAACCATAAGCTTTGGATTTACGAAATTTCCCTAAACCCTTTAAACATACAAACATACATTACCTCACTTTAACTTTCAAAGTTAATTTATCCAAGTAAATTCTAAAAAATAAAATATTACAGTTTTCATTAGCATAACACTCTCTACTTTGATTCTTACAATAAAAATAGACATGGACTATTTTGCTACTTTACAAATGCTATTTAAGTACTGTATCTACAGGAATATCGTTTTTACAAGATATTATCCTAATGAGAAAACCATCTTATACATAAACTTATATATAAATGTTCATTTGTAGCCAAACTGTATATTTTCTTATAAATTATAACACATTTTACAGACGCTTTCCAATGTCTTGAAAGAACTTATACCAAACTAGATAGCAAAATGAATTGTTTTACACCAAGGTCAAGAAAAAAATTCATACTAAATAAAAATCAAAAAGCAAACTAGGAAGCTAGACGAAGGCTGCTCAAGACACTGTTTTGAGCTTGCAGATAAAGCTGACGTGGTTTGAAGAGATTTTCGAAGAGTATGAATTTCAAAGTATATGTGAACTAGAATATTTGCTGACTAGACTCTGTACAAAAAGAGAGCTACTAGGCTCTCTCATTCATCACTTCACATATTTAAAAGGAATCTCACTACCACATAGCCAGTTGTAGACTTGGTCATTGACAAAGACATTCATGGCTTCGTGGGCATACTCAGGCATAATGCGATAGGCCTTATCGCAGGTGAGACGGTTGTATATCGCAAACTGGGTAATAGGATAGCAAACATCGTCGTCCAAGCCCGTAATCATCTTGACCTTACCCTTGATACGATGAGCAAGATTTTTCACATCGATATAGGCAAGGGTAGCCATGATTTCCTCCTCAGTTTCATGGAAGGGATCATGGAACTTGAAATAACGGAACAGTTCGTCGTAAGCCTCGCTAGTATTACCAATCTCAAGCACTCGTCTAAAGTCTGACAAGAAGGGATAGATGGCAACTGTTTTCTGAATTCGAGGATTAAGCGCTGCTGCAACCAAGGCTAGAGCGCCACCTTGTGAGGCACCATAGCTAGAAAGACGCTTCTCATCTACCTGTGGCAGACTGGCAATAATCTCAATCAACTGGTAAATATCCAGATAAACATCCTTATAAAAGAGATGCTCCCGACCTTCCACAGCACCACGGATGATATGCCCCTTAACGGTATTTCCAAGAAGAGAACGCAAACCGTCTTGCGAGTAACCTGACTGGCCCCGCACATCCATGGAGACAACACCGTAACCAGACACGGTATAGGCCAGCATGTCAGCCCAGTCCCAGCCACGTCCCATATAACCATGGAAATGGAAGATTATCGGAACCTTCTCCTCACTCTTTGGAAGAACGACGCGCGCATAGACCTTACCTTCATTGGTTCCTTCAAATGTTAACTCATAGCACTTGACTTGAGGAATGCAGAAATCTCTTTCCTCCAACTGGTAGGCTGGAAGAGTTGAAACTTTTTTCACTTCCCCATCCCAGAAAGCATCAAAGTCTTCTGGAACCTCATCTCGCCCTCTATAAGTCTTGATTTCTTTTAACAAAGCTAGATTTTTCATAACATGCTCCTTTTTGTAATCGCTACCATAACTGTAGCATATCTAGAAAAGCAATTCAAGAAAGAAGGGTAATACTCTTCGAAAATCTCTTCAACCCACGTCAACGTCGCCTTGGATTATATATGTAACTGACTTGGTCAGTCTTATCTACAACCTCAAAGTAGTGCTTTGAGCAACCTACGGCTAATTTCCTAATTTACTCTTTGATTTTCATTAAGTATAAATAGAAAGTGAATTTAGCTTCTCCTCCTTCAAACCTATCATCTGAAGGTAATCTTAAACTTCTAGTACCAGTTTTACATATGATCCTTCACAGCTACAGCAACCATTTTAGCTCTTGCACGCACTTTACCCGCCACTGACATTTCCATAGAAATAATTGCCTTCCTTTCCCCTAATTCCTCCAGAGTAGAAATGACGACAATTTCATCGTTAATTGGGGTTGGGCTAAGATAATCAACTTCTAAATGAGCTGTGATGAAGCGACCGATAACTGTTTCGTCCGTCAATTCCAACCCTTTTTGATGGTGAGCAAACCATGCAGCGGACGCTGTTCCATGACAATCAAAAATAGTCGCTATCATTCCTCCAAAGACATTTGATGGAACTCCGCCAGTATACTGCTGGTCTACCTTAATACGGCTAATACAGCTTGTACCCTCTACACTTGGATAAGTTTTCAAATGCAATCCCAAATCATTCTTTGGGCCGCAACCCCAACAGTGCTGGAAGCGTTCTCCATACTTATCCTGGATAGCAATCGTTCTTGTTTCTAACATTCTTTTCACTCCTCCTTATTCAGATGGGGTCATTATATCAAGCTTCCGTCAAAGAGTAAATAGACTGGAAGACTAATATCTTTTTATCACTTGACTAAGTTTGATTTATAGCCGATTATTTTATAAAAATAAAAAGAGCATTTCTGCCCTTCTTCTCTGTTCAATCTTATTTTGTTGCTTCTTTCTTTTGGAAAGTGGTTTGGTAATTTACTTTAATCGTTACTGTCATGTGAGAGTCCTCGTTTCTTTTTGATGACTCTAGTATAAGGGGCAAACCTGAAAGCTAGCTTAAGTTTTCCTTAGAGAAAGCTTATACTCAATGAAAATCAAAGAGCAAACTAGGAAACTAGCCGCAGGCTGTACTTGAGTACGGCAAGGCGACGTTGACGTGGTTTAAATTTGATTTTCGAAGAGTATTAATCTAAATGTTCTTTCTTTTCCATATGAAGGGCAATCATGCGCCATTCCGGATCCTCTTGCCAACCTTCTATCGAACTAATGTAACTAGCAACCTTTCTGGCTTCTTCTAAAATCGGAAAATCTTCGATAATATCAGCCACTTGAAACTCTGGGAGACCTGACTGTCTGGTTCCAAAAATCTCACCCGAACCACGCATTTTCAAATCTTCCTCCGCAAGGACAAATCCATTAGTGGTTTCTGTCATGATGCGCATGCGGTCTTTCCCAGAATCCGTCTTAGGATTGGCAACGAGAACAGCATAGGACTGCTTGTCTCCCCGACCGACACGACCTCTGAGCTGGTGCAGCTGGCTGAGACCGAAGCGATCGGCATCCATGATAATCATGACGGTCGCATTGGGAACATTGACCCCAACCTCAATAACCGTTGTCGAAACCAGAATATCTGTTTTTCTCTCTTTAAAATTCTGCATAATCTGGTCTTTTTCGTCACTCTTCATCTTACCATGTAAAAGAGCCACCTCTGCCTTACCTGCAAAATGAGCCGTCAACTCTTCTGATAAGGCAATGGCATTTTTCAAATCCAGAGCTTCTGATTCTTCAATCAAGGGAGAGATGACATAGGCTTGAGAACCTTTTTGGATTTCCCCCTCTAACCAAGTCAAGACCTGAGGCAATTGCTCATGTTTGATCCAGCGAGTCACAATAGGCTTTCGTCCTGCTGGCATCTGGTCGATAATGGAAACATCCATATCTCCAAAGGCTGTGATAGCCAAGGTTCGTGGTATGGGAGTTGCTGTCATCATGAGTACATCTGGATTATCCCCTTTTTCCCGTAAAATACGCCTTTGCCCCACACCAAAACGGTGCTGCTCATCGATGATAATCAATCCCAGACGAGCATAATCCACTCCATCCTGAATCAGAGCGTGGGTTCCGATAATCAAATCAGCCTCACCCTTGGCAATAGTCTCCAAGACTTCTCTCTTTTCTGCAACCTTCAAGGAACCTGTCAAGAGAGCAAGTTTTAGGTCTGGGAAGAGACTCTTCAAACTCTCAAAGTGTTGCTCAGCAAGTATTTCTGTTGGCACCATGAGGGCTGCCTGATAGCCAGCTGTCACCGCCGCAAACATGACCAAGCCAGCGACGACTGTTTTTCCACTCCCCACATCTCCTTGCAAGAGACGATTCATGTGATGGTCGAACTTCATGTCTGTCAAAATTTCCTGCAAACTCTTTTCCTGAGCTGTGGTCAGGGCAAAAGGAAGGCTTTCCTTGACTGCTGTCACTTTTTCCTGAGACCAATCCAGAACCAGACCACTTCCCTGAACTCTGTTTTCAGACTTGAGCGTCTGCAATTGCATTTGGAAGTAAAAGAGTTCCTCAAACTTGATACGGCGAAGGGCCTGCTTGTATTCTGCCAAATCCTTGGGGAAATGCATAGCACGAACGGCCTGACAACGGGACATGAGTTTGTATTTATCCAGCAAGGACTGAGGAAGATTTTCTTCTATTAAGAGGTCCAGTCCCTGATCAAAGGCCGTTTTAATGACCTTAACCAAACTGGTCTGACTGATTCCCTGAGCCAAGCGATAAACAGGTTGGAGGTCATCTTCCACCTGAGCCAGGACCTTCATCCCTGTCAGACTAGCCTTGGCGCGGTCCCATTTTCCAAAGACAGCAAGGGGTGCTCCCAACTCTATCTTATCAGCCAGATAGGGCTGATTAAAGAAATTTACCGCAAAAACAACTTCTCCCTGCTTGAGGCTAAATCGCAGACGATTGCGCTTGAAACCATAATACTGGACACTGGCAGGAGTCACTACCTGGCCAGATAGGACTGCCTTTTCACCGTCTTCTAGTTCCAATACTTGCTTGGTCTTGAAATCTTCATAACGGAAAGGAAAGTAGAGCAAGAGCTCTTGCAAATTTTCAATTCCTAGTTTGGCGTATTTTTCTGCTGACTTTGGTCCCACACCAGGTAAGACATGCAAGGGTTGATGTAGATTCATGCTCCACTCCTTTCTTTTCTAATAATATTCTCTCGGAATGCGGTCGCTGAGAAGGCAAACCACTTCATAGTTAATAGTTCCACGGTAGGTCGCTACCTGAGTAGCTGTGATCTCCTTGTCCCCGTTGGAACCAATCAAAGTTACTTTGGTCCCTAAGGGATAAAGCTTAGGCAACCGAATGGTGATTTGGTCCATAGATACTCGTCCAACGATTGGGCAAGCTTGGCCATCTACCAAGACAGAGAAATTTTGCATGTCTCGTGTCCAGCCGTCCGCATAGCCGATTGGCACGGTCGCGATGACTTGCTCGCTATCCGCTTGATAAGTTGCTCCGTAGCCCATACAAGCTCCAGCTGGAACTGTCTTGACATGAACCAGGGCAGATTCCAAGGTCAAGGCTGGTTTCAAGTCATAGGGTAAGTCCAAGACCTCTCCACTAGGATTCAGGCCATACATGGCATCTCCCATACGGACCGCATTGAAAATAGTCTCTGCATGCCAAAGAGTCGTTGCAGAATTACTAGCATGAACCAGCTCTGGAAGACCTTTCATACTTTCCAAAATAGTTTTAAACCGTTCTAATTGCTCATTAAAATAGGTATCTGATGCTTCATCTGCAGTAGCAAAGTGGGTAAAAATCCCTTCAACACGAGCACCGTGTTGTCTGAGTAAGTCTTGAGCCTGATTAGCCTCACTAGCCTCTCTAAAGCCAATCCTTCCCATTCCTGAATCAATCTTGAGGTGGACTGTCAAACCAGCTAAATCAGCTTCCTTAACTAAGAGTGCTTGAATCCACTCCAGCCCAGCCACTGTCAAGGTGATGTCATATTCTTTAGCAAGAGCAACAGCTTCGATTTCAGAAACTCCTAAAATAAGGATTTTCTTGCTGAGTCCAGCTTGTCTGAGTTCAATGGCTTCATCAATATTGGAAACGCAAAAGCCATCAACATCATCTTGAATCGCCTTGGCAACGGCAACAGCTCCATGTCCATAAGCATTGGCCTTGACCACAGCCCACTTGAGCGTTCCTTGAGGGATATGAGCCCCCATTTGCTGAATATTGTGTCGAATAGCTCCCAGATGAATCAGAGCCTTGGTTGGTCTATGCGGACTAGCTTTCATGATTTTCCTCCAAAATGACACTGGCTGTCACAAGTTGATCTGTATGGCTGATAGACAGCCAAATTTTTCCTGAAAATGGTGCCTGACTAAAATAAGGTGCCCCGCGTTCATTGTTCAAAACTTCTAAATCCTGAAAACTGAGCTTTCCAATACCAGTTCCCATAGCCTTGGAAAAAGCCTCCTTAGCCGACCAGCGACCAGCTAAATATTCTATTTGCCTGCGCCCTTTGAGACTGGCAAATCGCTCCATTTCCTTAGTGGTCAGCACGCGCTTAGCAAATCCTTCATGCCGTGTAACTGCTCTTTCTATCGAAGCTAATTCTTCGATGTCAATTCCGTGTCCAACTATCATTCTCATCAAAAGGAGTTGAGATTCCCCAACTCCATCCTTTTCACTTATTTTGTCAAGGTAGCATAGATTTCTTCTACCAAGGCCTCTGTATTTTCCCAACCTAGACAAGGATCGGTAATGGAGCAACCAAAGACCTCTGGTTGGTTTTGACGACCATCTGCTAGGTAAGATTCAATCATAAAGCCTCGAACTATCTTTTTAATCTTCTCATTCCAATCACGATTTTGCAAGGTCTGGCGAACAATTCGAATCTGCTCCATATATTGCTTGCCTGAATTATCATGGTTGGTGTCAATGAGGATAAAAGGATTTTCAAGTCCCATGGCTTCATAGCGTTCAATGGCATTTAGCAAAGTTTCATAGTAAAAGTTAGGCTCATTTTTCCCATATTCATTAACTGCGCCACGAAGGATGACATGGGCCAAGGGATTTCCTGAAGTCTCAACTTCTTGCCCATGGAAAAGGAAGGTCTGTTTATTTTGAGCGGCATAGATGCCATTAAACATGACACTCAAATTTCCAGAGGTTGGATTTTTCATTCCGACTGGTGCATCAATCCCTGAGGCCACAAAACGGTGCTCTTGGTCTTCCACAGAACGAGCCCCAACAGCATGGTAGCTGACCAAATCATCCACCAAGACCAGATTTGACGGATAAAGCATCTCATCTGCCGTTGTCAAACCAGTCTCTGTAATTACGCGGTAGTGCAACTGGCGCACAGCCTGCAAACCGTTGATCAGGCTTGGAGCCTTAGAGGTATCTGGTTGGTGAACCAAACCTTTATAGCCGTCTCCGTTGGTGCGAGGTTTAGCAGTATAAACACGCATAACCATGAAAATCTTGTCCGCCACCTTCTTCTGCAAAGCGGATAAACGGCGGGCATATTCCAAGACAGCTTCTTCATTATCAGAAGAGCAAGGGCCAATCACCAAAAGGATACGGTCATCTTCCCCTGAAATAATGTCTGCCAATTCTCTATCACGACGCTCCTTTAGTCTCAAGGCTTCCGCAGACAATTGAGTTTCTGCCTTGATTGCTTCAATATCGATTTCTTGACCTTTTTCAATAAATGCCATCTTATTCTCCTAGCGTTTGGTAGATTTCTCTGACGAGGGCTTCCGTATTTTCCCAGCCAAGGCAAGGGTCTGTGATCGACTTGCCAAATACTTCTGGTTCGTTTTGACGGCCGTCTTCTAGATAAGACTCAATCATAAAGCCACGAACGTACTGCTTGATTTTTTCATTCCAATCACGGTTAATCAAGGTCTGGCGGACAATTCGAATCTGATCCATGTATTGCTTACCAGAGTTGTCATGATTGGTATCCACAATGATAAAGGGATTTTCCAAGCCCATTTTCTCATACTGGGCAATGGTATCCATCAAATTATCATAGTAGTAGTTGGGAATATTCTTACCATACTCATTGATTGCTCCACGAAGAATGGCGTGCGAAAGCGGATTCCCAGTTGTTTCCACTTCTTTTCCTAGGAAAAGGAAACTTTGTTTGTTTTGAGCAGCATAAATCCCATTAAACATAACATTGAGATTTCCAGAGGTTGGATTTTTAAAACCAGTCGCAAAATCTGCTCCACTTGCCACAAAGCGGTGTTGCTGGTCTTCAACTGAACGAGCACCAACTGCCATATAAGAAATCAAATCATCCACAAGTGGAAGATTTTCAGGATAAAGCATTTCATCAGCTGTTGTCATGCCTGTTTCTGTAATGACACGATAGTGAAGATGGCGAACAGCTTTGATGCCGTTGATGAGGCTAGGCGCTTCTGTCGCGTTAGGCTGGTGAATCAAGCCCTTATAGCCATCTCCGTTAGTACGGGGTTTGGCAGTATAAACACGCATAACCATAAAGATACGGTCTGCGACTTCTTCTTGCAAAGCTGCCAAACGCTTAGCGTACTCAAGGACAGATTCTTCATTGTCAGATGAGCATGGCCCGATTACCAAGAGAATTCGCTGGTCTTCTCCACGTATAATGGATTCTAGCTCTTGATCGCGCTGTGATTTTCTCTCCAAAGCTTGGCCTTCTAATTTTGATAAGGCACGAACTTCTTCAATATTAATTTTAGGACTTCTTGCTGTAAATACCATAACTCATCTCCTTATAAAGCAAACGGATACCAAGTAAAAATTTACTTTTCACAAGGTATCCGCCTCTAAACTATCTCATTTTATTGTCTTTTACCGTGACAGTTTTTAAACTTCTTACCAGAACCACATGGGCAAAGTTCATTCCGTCCAATCTGGCTCAAATCCAAATCTTCTGGCATATTTGCTTGGTGGGCAGCGATATTGCGAGTCGCTGTTGTACTGATATGGTGTTCTGCTTGTGGTCTTTCTTGTTCATGAATTTGTGCTTTCATCATCAAGCGTGTCACATCAAACTCAATCGAACCAATCATGTCATTAAACATACGGAAACCTTCTGCCTGATACTCAACAACTGGGTTGTTCTGAGCATAACCACGAAGTCCAACCGCGTTACGCAATTGATCAAGGGCATCGATATGATCTGTCCACTTGTTATCTACAACTCGTAGAATCAAGACTTTTTGGAATTCTTTGACTGCTTCTTCATCGCGTAGTTTTGAAACTTGACTATCGTAAACCTTCAAGGCACGTTGGAAGAGTTCTTCCTTAATAGCCTTATCAGACAAGCCTGACAAGTCTTCAACAGAAATAGAATCTTCAGGAAGCAAGTTATACTTAGCAAAGTTCAAAATTGCCTCTAGTTTTTCATCTTGTTTTGAACGCGCATGACCATCAACGACACGACCAATCGTGCGTTTGATCATAGAGTGAATTTCAGGTGCCAAGTCACGATCTGCAGTGATAACGTCGTAACGTTGAGCGTAGATAATCTCACGTTGTTCACGCATGACATCATCGTATTGAAGGACTTGTTTACGAGTATCGTAGTTATTTCCTTCGACACGTTTTTGCGCTGCTTCGACCTGACGTGTCAACATACGAGACTCAATGGCCTCTTCAGACATATTCAAGCGTTCAAAGATTCCCTTCAAGCGTTCAGAACCAAAACGTTTCATCAAATCATCTTCAAGAGATAGGTAGAATTGTGACTCACCTGGGTCTCCTTGACGACCTGAACGTCCACGAAGCTGGTTATCGATACGACGGCTTTCATGACGTTCTGTACCAATAACACAAAGTCCTCCAAGTTCGCGAACACCTTCACCAAGCTTGATGTCGGTACCACGACCGGCCATGTTGGTTGCGATGGTAACGGCACCACGTTGACCAGCATTCATGATGATTTGGGCTTCTTTATAGTGGTTCTTAGCATTCAAGACTTCGTGAGGAACACCAGCTGCGACCAATTTCTTAGAAATGTAATCACTAGTTTCAACAGCTACTGTACCAACCAAGACAGGCTGACCTTTTTGGTAACGAGCCTTAACGTCTTCGACAACTGCTTTAAACTTAGCTTCAATGCTTGCAAAAAGTAGGTCTGGATGGTCAATACGTTGAACAGGACGGTTTGTTGGGATTGGAATAACACGAATGTTGTAAATTTCACGGAATTCTTCTTCCTCAGTCTTACCTGTACCCGTCATACCAGACAATTTCTTGTACATACGGAAAAGGTTTTGGTAAGTGATTGAGGCAGAAGTCTTGGTTTCATCCTGGATTGGCACACCTTCTTTTGCTTCAATGGCTTGGTGCAATCCATCAGAATAACGACGACCTTCCATGGTACGACCTGTAAATTGGTCGACAATCAAGATTTCTTGCTCTTCGCTGACCACATAGTCAATATCGAGAAGCATGATGTAGTTGGCCCGAAGGGCATTATCGATAAAGTGAGTCAAAGCCACGTTTTCGATATCATAGAGGTTTTCAAGCTTGAAGTAGCTTTCAGCCTTGTCAATCCCTGAATCAGACAAACCGATAGTCTTAGACTGCACATCGATGATGTAGTCGTCTTTGTCCAAAGATTTTACGTAGTGGTCTGCCATGTGATAGAGCTGACTGGTTTCAACTGCATTAGCACCTGATACAATCAATGGTGTACGGGCTTCGTCAATCAAGATAGAGTCAACCTCATCGACCAAGGCATAGTTAAGCGGACGTTGTACCATGTTTTCAGCACGGACGACCATGTTGTCACGAAGGTAGTCAAATCCGATTTCTGAGTTGGTTGAGTAGGTAATATCACACTCATAGGCTTCTTTTTTCTCCATTGGAGATTTAGCAGCCAAGTTAATTCCTACTGATAAACCAAGCCATGAGTACAATTCACCCATCTCAGTCGCGTCACGTTCTGATAGATATTCATTGACCGTAACTACGTGAACCCCTTTGCCTGAAAGGGCATTGAGGTATACCGGCATAGTCGCAGTCAAGGTTTTCCCTTCCCCTGTACGCATCTCTGGCACGTCACCATGGTGAAGAACGATTCCCCCCATAACCTGAACCTTATATGGGAAGAGACCTAGGACACGTTTGGCACCCTCACGGACAACCGCAAACGCTTCATAAAGCAATGAATCCAGTGATTCTCCATTTTGATAACGTTCTTTAAATTCAACTGTTTTTGCTTTTAGTTGGTCATCTGTCAAAGCAGCCATTTGGTCTTCGTATTTGAAAACCTTATCGGCCATCTTTTCCAGACGACGGATTTCTCCTTTATCATTTTCGATAATTGTTTTTAAAATATTAGCCATGTTTTTCCTTACTTTAAATTCCGAATATTTTAGAATGTTCTTTTAATTTTAGCACAATTACTGATTATTTTCAAGGAAGAATCCCCATTTTGAAAAGGAAAAAGAGGCTAGTTTCCAAGCTAACCTCTCTGACTTTTATGATACTTTAATTGCCAAAAATCGGCAAAAGAGCAAATAGGATAAATAGGTTAATCCAAAGAGAAAGACAGCAGATAAGTCCAAAAACAAAGAGACTAACTTTCTTGGATAGCAAGGCCATCAAAATGGACAGAATTCCAAAAACTAGTAAAACTTTCTGCATTATTAAGAGATTGATAGATATTCCCAGAACTGGTTTATCCCAAGGAACAAAGAAGAAAGCCAGCCAGATCAACAGAACTAAACCAATATAGACCTTAGAATAGCGTGTAATAAATGATTTTAGATGTTCCATAAGCTACCTCCTATCAATAAAAGCCATATAAATCAATGTCTCCCTGCTTTAGACTTCCCTAGTTCCCGTCTCAAGCGAAACATTTTTTTGAAATAGGAATAAGTTAACCAATTCATACTAATAGCTAGCAGAATAAAAAGAAACCAAATGCCCCAAAACTTGATATCTGTCACATTTCTCAAGACAATATTGAAAAACAGAACTGAAACAACTGTCCAAGCAAGGCTAAAAAGAGAATAGAGGGGGATGTAAACCCAGTAAAAATAGTAAAAAATTGGGAAAAATTTACTATTTCTGTTGGCCTTTTCAATCCAGTTATCAAAATAAAAGTAAGGTGCTAAAAGTAAGAATTTAAACAAATGTTCCATCATCGACACCTCTCTTTGATAGCGTTTTCTTCACTTTCATTCTATCAAAAAAATCTGGAAATGTCATTCCAGATTCTGCTTTGTTATTTACGTTTTCTTGCGATGAGATGGATTGGTGTTCCTTCAAAGACAAAGGCCTTGCGGATTTGATTTTCCAAGAAACGCAAGTAAGAGAAGTGCATGAGTTCTTCTTCATTCACAAAGATAACAAAGGTTGGTGGTTTGGTTGCCACTTGAGTCGCATAGAAAATCTTGAGGCGTTTTCCTTTGTCTGTCGGCGTTGGATTGATGGCAATAGCATCCATAATCACATCGTTCAAGACAGCTGATGGAATACGTGTGTTTTGACTTTCACTGATTTGCTTGATCATCTCAGGCAGTTTGTGGAGACGTTGCTTGGTCAAGGCTGATACAAAGATAATAGGTGCGTAAGGCAAGTATTGGAACTGCTCACGGATATCTTCTTCCCAGTTTTTCATGGTGTGATTGTCTTTTTCAAGCGTATCCCACTTGTTGACCACGATAATCATCCCTTTACCAGCTTCATGGGCAAATCCTGCGATACGCTTGTCGTATTCACGGATGCCTTCTTCTGCATTGATAACCATCAAGACCACATCTGAGCGGTCAATCGCACGCATAGCACGCATGACAGAGTATTTCTCAGTATTTTCATAGACCTTACCAGATTTACGCATACCAGCCGTATCAATCATGGTAAATTCTTGACCATCTGTATCTGTAAAGTGGGTATCAATGGCGTCACGCGTTGTTCCAGCAACTGGACTGGCAATGACACGGTCTTCTCCCAAGATAGCATTAATCAAGCTTGATTTTCCGACGTTAGGACGACCGATCAGGCTAAACTTAATGACATCTGGATTTTCTTCTTCGTATTCATTTGGAAGGTTTTCTACAATAGCATCTAGCACATCCCCTGTACCGATACCATGGACAGATGAAATTGGCAGTGGTTCACCCAAACCGAGAGCATAGAAATCATAGATATCATTTCGCATCTCAGGGTTGTCCACCTTGTTAACTGCAAGGATAACTGGTTTGTGGGTCTTATAAAGCTTACGGGCTACGTATTCGTCCGCATCGGTAATCCCTTCCTTACCAGACACGACAAAAACGATAACATCTGCTTCTTCCATAGCAATTTCTGCCTGGTGCTTGATTTGTTCCATGAAAGGAGCATCGACATCATCGATTCCTCCTGTATCAATCATGCTAAAAGAGCGATTAAGCCACTCACCCGTTGCATAGATACGGTCACGTGTCACTCCTTCGACATCTTCTACAATGGAGATTCGCTCACCAGCGATCCGATTAAATAGGGTTGATTTCCCAACATTGGGACGTCCTACAATGGCAATAGTTGGTAGGGCCATAATTTCTCACTTTCTACAATAACTTTTTCTGTTCAAGATTTTTTCTAGTTGAACTTGGTTCAGCTTGACCAAACTGTTCTGCTAGGCGCTGACTCCAGCTTGTAGTTGCACGCGCCCCAGCATAGTCAGCCTGTATACGGTCATAAGCTTCGATTATCTCAGTTGACTGTTCTCGGTATTCTTCCTCAAATACCACTTGATTCAATGGCAAACGAGGTTTGACTTCATGTTCTTCATTTGGAAGACCCAATGCCATCCCAAAAACAGGATAGGTGTAGTCAGGCAGGTTAAAAAGCTCTGCCACTTCTTCTGACTTGTAACGAACCAAGCCAATGATGACACCTCCATAGCCCAAACTTTCAGCTGCCAGCAGGGCATTTTGTCCAGCAAGAGCCGCATCGACCGAACTAATCAAGAGGCCTTCCACACCTTGGGGTTGGAATGTATCAGTATGAAGCTGGGCTCCCTTTTCCGCTCGGTTCAAATCTCCGACAAAGAGAAGGAAAACAGCTGACTGGCGAATGGCTTCTTGAGGCACCAATTCATACAAAGCATCTTTCTTTTCTTGACTTCGCACTACAATCACAGAGTAGGATTGAAAATTCTTCCAAGACGAGGCCATTTGGGCTGCTGTCAGGATTTCAGTCAAGTCTTCCTGAGGAAGGGCTTGCTCCTTAAATCTTCGAACAGACTTATGAGCTTTCATCAGTTTAATCGTTTCTGTCATCGACGGTTCACTCCTTCTAAACGAGTCTCCTCAGCCAAATAACGGATGCGTTCCATGACGCGTCTGGCTTCCCAGGTTTCGTCATTTCCATGCTTCCCTTTAGCGAAATGCAGCTCCAATTCTTCAAAGTTGAAGTTGGAAGTGAAAAAGGTCGGTAAATTTTCCTGCATCCGATATTGGAGAATGACTTGTAGGATTTCATCCCGCACCCAAGCTGTTGATTGCTCGGCACCAATATCATCTAAAATCAGGACTTCAGAAAGCTTAATCTCATCCACCAAGGTCTTGACATTGCCATCACTAATGGCATTTTTGGCATCAATGACAAAGCTAGGATAGTGGAGAAGGGTTGATGAAACACCACGTTTTTCTGATAAATCATGGGCTAAGGCAGCCACCATGAAACTTTTACCCACACCAAAGTCTCCATATAAGTAAAGACCTTTTCGAATAGCTGGATATTGCTCCACGAAGGCTAACAGCTTTTCAAAAACTGGCAAGCGCCCCAAATCATCCATGTCAACTTGAGCCAAACTAGCTTTCTTGAGACTGGCTGGCAGATTAATTAACTTGAGACGATTCTTAATAGCCGCTTCTTTTTCCGCTGCGATTAATTCCGGAGTTTCTTCATAAGAAACATCCGCATAGCCATGATTCATAACCAAAATAGGCTTGTAGCCTTTAGCAATATAATCCATATCCCCACGAAGAAACTTGTCGCGCTCAGTGATATATTGATTAAACTTGGAGATACTGCGATTCAATTCCTCTGGGCTGAGGGATTCTTGCTGGATAAAGGCCGCAACATCAGGGTCCTTCATGATTTTCTGGACCAAATCTTGATAATGAAAACGGCTGGGTTGACGCTTGAGTACGTCTCCGACACTTTCCATCTAATCTCCTCCTTTTTCTAACCGAGCTAATAGTTCTTGTTTCTTACGTTCTAGTTCCAGACGAGTTTCCTCGCTGGTTTCATTCTTATAATCTGGATTGCTCCACTTGGGTACATTGGACTTGGTAGGACTGGGTTTACTGCTTTTTTGAGCCTGACTCTTCTGTCCTCGCTCACGAATACGTAGAACTGCCTCTTCTGCCGAATGAATCTTTTGATAGGCATAGTCATTGGCTACCTTCATGGCATATTTCTCATTGATATTTGCAGAATCCACCTTATTAAAGGTCAATAAGAGAATGATATTAATGACTTCGTCCAGCAAGCCCAAGCCAGCCATCTGTTGCAAGAGGTCTCTTTCTGTCTGGGTAATGGTCCCCTTGCGTGTTTGCTTGATTTCTGCCAAGAACTGCAGGGTAGTTTTACTTTTGGCCTCTTTGATAATGGTTGCTTCCTTAGGACTAAAGTCAGAGGAAACAGGTTTTTGAGCGATTTTTTCCCGCATGCGTTTGGTTGAAATAACCTGGGAAACAGCTGTTGACTTGGCCAATTGATAAGTTTCAAACCAAGTCCATTTCTTCTCCTCGGCAATGGCAAAGAGGTTTAAGACATCGGACTGCTCATCCGCAAAACGAAGCCCATCTCGAGACATAAGCTGACGAAAATGGTCCAAGTCAAAATCGTTGGCCACTTTCTTCTTGAGACCAAGGTCTTCTTGACTTCCCAGTTCTGCCAAGTCTGGAAAGACTTGATTGAGTGAGACAGGTATTTCTTCTCCCTCAGCACTCTCAACTTTCAAATCCTCCACAGCTGCATCGCCAATCTTTTTCTCTAAAAGTCTGCGATAAACAGGATGTTCCAAGAAGTTCTGACTCGAAAGAGGAGCATGGAGAGCTAGCTGATAAACATCACCCTTTTGATAGAGGGTCAAGAGATTGAAAGCAGATAGGATTTTTAGGGATTTTATCAGTCTATCCATCCCAAAGTTGAGATGGTTAAGAATGCTTGAAAAAAGATATTCCTTTCTACCATTATCCCAAAAACTAATCGTATAAAGATAAAGGCTCAGTGCCTCCTGACCGATAATCGGGAGGTAGCACTGTACCAGAGATGAGGTATCTTGCGACACCCGATTATTCTTTAGATAAGAAAAACGGTCAATTGGCTTCATTTATCTTTCCTTTTTCTTTTTAGAGGACTGGGTAATTTGTTGGAGCAGGCTCTCTAACTCACTCACATCCTTAAAACTACGATAGACACTAGCAAAACGTACGTAGGTAATCTCATCCAATTCAGCCAACTCCTCCATGACGAGTGAACCAATGTCCTCACTTTGAATTTCATTTTCATTTCGACCACGGAGTTTCTGTTCGATACGATTGACTACCATGTTGATTTCATCACTTGACACAGGACGTTTCTGGGCTGAGCGGATAATCCCATTAAAGATTTTATCTCTAGAGAATTGTTCCCGTGTGCCATCTTTTTTAACAACCACTAAGGTTCTTTCTTCTACCCGTTCGTAGGTTGTAAAACGGTGTTGGCATTCGTCGCACTCACGTCTTCTACGAATAGTGTTCCCTTCTTCTGCTTGGCGACTATCAATAACACTTGACTTGGTAGCCCCACATTTTGGACAACGCATCCTTTCCCTCCTTATCGTTTTCTTTTCATTATACCATTTTTTAAACGATTCCCAAAACAATTCTTCTTTTTGCTTGACAAGTTTTTTGTTTTGTTGTATTATTTAATTAAGACAAAAGGATAAAAGAAAGGAGACCAAGATGTCCTGGACATTTGACAACAAAAAACCCATCTATTTACAGATTATGGAGAAAATCAAGCTTCAGATTGTTTCCCATACACTGGAACCCAATCAACAACTTCCAACAGTAAGAGAGCTGGCGAGCGAGGCTGGTGTCAATCCAAACACCATCCAAAGAGCCCTGTCAGACCTTGAACGAGAAGGATTTGTCTACAGCAAGCGCACAACTGGACGATTTGTGACTGAGGATAAGGAGCTGATCGCCCAATCACGCAAACAACTATCAGAAGAAGAATTGGAACACTTCGTTTCCTCCATGACCCATTTTGGTTATGAAAAAGAAGAACTACCAGGCGTAGTCGGCGATTATATTAAAGGAGTTTAAGCCTATGTCATTACTAGCATTTGAAAATGTATCCAAATCTTATGGAGCAACCCCAGCCCTTGAAAATGTTTCTCTTGACATCCCAGCTGGAAAAATTGTTGGTCTCCTTGGCCCAAACGGCTCAGGAAAAACAACCCTGATTAAACTAATCAATGGCCTCTTACAACCAGATCAAGGACGCGTCCTTATCAACGACATGGACCCAAGCCCAGCAACCAAGGCTATCGTAGCTTATTTGCCGGATACGACCTATCTCAATGAACAAATGAAGGTCAAAGAAGCCCTAACCTACTTCAAGACCTTCTATAAAGATTTCAATCTGGAACGTGCCCATCATCTGCTTGCAGACCTTGGCATTGATGAAAATAGTCGTCTCAAGAAATTATCAAAAGGAAACAAAGAAAAGGTTCAATTGATTTTGGTTATGAGCCGTGATGCTCGTCTCTACGTTCTAGACGAACCCATTGGTGGGGTGGATCCAGCAGCCCGTGATTATATCCTCAATACCATTATCAATAACTACTCACCAACTTCTACCGTTTTGATTTCTACCCACTTGATTTCTGATATCGAGCCAATCTTGGATGAAATTGTCTTCCTCAAAGATGGAAAAGTAGTTCGTCAAGGAAATGTAGATGACATTCGCTATGAGTCAGGTGAATCCATTGACCAACTCTTCCGTCAGGAATTTAAGGCCTAAGCAAAGGAGATTATTATGTTTTGGAATTTAGTTCGCTACGAATTTAAAAATGTTAACAAGTGGTATTTAGCCCTTTACGCTGCCGTGCTCATCCTTTCTGCCCTTATCGGGATACAAGCACAATCCTTAATCAAACTACCTGAAAAAAATCTATCTGTTCTACTTGTTTTTCTAGCTACTGTCTTTGGTGGTTTGATGATTACACTTGCGATTTCAACTATCTTCTTGATTATTAAACGATTCAAAGGAAGTGTCTATGACCGACAAGGCTATCTGACTTTAACCTTGCCAGTTTCTGAACACCATATCATCACAGCCAAACTAGTTGGTGCCTTTATCTGGTCTGTGATTAGCACTGCTGTACTAGCTCTAAGTGCTTTTATTGTTCTGACTCTAACAGCTCCCGATTGGTTTGCAACTTCTGACTTGATTCCATTTATAGAAACACACCTTCCTCAACTCTCTCTTATGGGGGTATCCTTCCTACTAAATACCATTTCTGGAATCCTCTGCATCTACTTGGCTATTTCCATTGGACAGCTTTTCAATGAATACCGTACTGCACTGTCAATTGTAGCCTACATTGGTATCCAAATCGTCGTTGGCTTTATTGAACTCTTCTATCGTTCTAACCCTGGTTTCTACTTCCCATCAACCTCTGGAGGAGCTGATCAATTCCAGATGGGCATTATCATGACTATTCTGGAAGAAGTTATTCTTATAGCCATCTACTATCTAGGAACTTATCACATCTTGAGAAACAAGGTTAATTTGCAATAAAAAATGCCCAGCTAAAAAGCTGGGTTTTGATTTAACTCAATATCAAACTGGCTACAATAGGGCTGACAAATACGTAGAGAATACCAGTGACACCGATAGCCAAGCCACCCATAGCTCCTGCTACAGAGCCGTATCGAAAGGCTGTTCCTGTTCCGACTGCATGCCCTGTTCCTCCGAGGGAAAGACCGACCGCTACTTGATCATCAATTTTCAACCACTTCAAAAGTGTTGGGCCGATCACACTGGTTAAAATCCCAGTCGCCACTACGACAACCAAGGTCACGGTGGTCAAGCCTTGCAATTTTTCTGTGATTCCCACTGCCATTGCGGTTGTCACTGACTTGGGAAAGAGAGAAATGGCTAGGAAAAAGTCCATGCCAAAGATTTTGGCCACAAGGGCTGTGAAAGAGGTATTGACCACTACCGCTAGCAGACTACCAAAGAGAATACTGCGAGCATGGTGCTTCATCAGGTGAAAACTCTTATAAAGCGGAATCCCTAAAGCCACTGTCGATGGGACAATCAAGTTATTCAGATAAACCCCACCTTGGTAGTAATCTTGGTAAGAAATACCCGTCGCCTTTAGAAAAATAATAATGAAAACAGCTGACAAAAGCAAGGGCGTTGTCAATGGATGGGGAAAACGTCTGTAAATCAGCATTCCCACTAGATAGGCTAGGATAGACAGGGCCAGCCCAAACAGGGGATTGGAAACAAATTCACTCATTTGGCATCTCCTTTCTCATAATCTCCCTCAAACCGTCGTTTGATAAACTGAACCACCAAGGCAATAAGAATAATATTGATAACAGCTGCAAAAAAGACAATCAAAACGATGGGCAAAAGGTAGGGAGCAATCACATCAAACTTTTCCATGATTCCCACTGCTGGCGGCAAAAAGAGAATGGTCATATTGGCCAGCAAGAAATTTCCCACCATGTTGACATGTCTGGTTCTCAGCCACTTGAACTGTAGGGCTAGAAAGAGAATAATCAGACCGATAATACTGCCTGGGATGGGCAAATGAAAGAAACTGGAAATCCCCTCTCCGATTAGAGAAATCACAAAGAGAATCATTAATTGAACATATAATTTCATTCTAAACTCCACGAAATAGACTTCTTGCATACCAGTTTACTCTTTTTTCAGAAAATTTCAAGGAAATACACAAGAGTTGATGAAAGTTTGAGAAGAAAGGGGATACAGACAATTATAGACTAGTGAAAACAGGCGTAATTTAAGATAAAAAGATTCTAGCGTCCTTCTTGCCAGCCTTCTTGAAAAGTAGTATAATTATTGCATGCGCAATCATCTTGTGATACAGAGATTGTCCGTAAATGGACTTTCTTCTATTTATGACTCTAAAAAGAAAGGAGATACTATGACTTATTTGGAAAAATGGTTTGACTTCAATCGTCGGCAAAAAGAAATTGAAGGTCTCTTGGAAGAGACCATTGCCCAACAGAGTGACCAAAGTCTGACCTTGAAAGAGTTTTACCTGCTCTACTATCTGGACTTGGCTCAAGAAAAATCTCTACGACAGATTGACCTGCCAGATAAGCTTCATCTGAGCCCGAGCGCTGTTTCTCGGATGGTAGCTCGCTTAGAAGCTAAAAATTGCGGTCTGCTTAGTCGCATGTGTTGTGATCAAGATAGACGCTCTAGCTTTATCTGCCTGACAAGTGATGGACAAAATACACTGGCCTCTCTACAAAAGGCTGTCGAAGAAAGCTTGGAAACTGGTTTGGATTTCTTGATTTAAGATGATTTTAGAAAAAGTTGCGTGCGCAATCATTTTTCTTGACATTCTCTTTTACAAGGAGTAAAATAAAGTCATCATTAAACAAAGGAGTTTTAAAAATGATTGAAATTACCTATCTAGATGCCAGCAAGAACGAAAGAACTGTGACTTTCGAGTCTTATGAAGATTTTGATCGTTCACAACAAGCTTGCCTTATCGGCGTCGCAGACTACTACCCAGTCCAAAAATTGACTTACAAGGGTCATGATTTGGACTACCATGGGACTTATGGAGATGTCTTCTTCTATCTCATGAAACAAGATTTAAGCCAATATAACTAAAAAAGGAGAAATACAATGGCAAAAGCAATTACAGATGCAACATTCGAACAAGAAACAAAAGACGGTTTGGTCTTGGTAGACTTCTGGGCAACTTGGTGTGGTCCATGTCGTATGCAAGGTCCAATCTTGGATAAATTGTCTGAAGAACTTTCAGAAGATGTCTTGAAAATCGTTAAAATGGACGTTGATGAAAATCCAAACACAGCTCGTGCCTTTGGAATCATGTCTATCCCAACTCTTCTCTTCAAAAAAGACGGCCAAGTGGTGAAACAAGTTGCTGGTGTTCACACAGCAGAACAAATCAAGGCCATCGTTGCTGAATTGAGCTAATCAAACGAGAGACCAAGTACTTGCTTTGGTCTCTTTTTTCTTACCCTTTGCCATTTTTCGAAAAATATGCTAGACTGTAGGTAGAATATTACGATGTTTGGGACATGCCATCGCTAAAAAAAACCTCTACTTGGTATTTTTTAGCTCCCTCATGGGAGCTTTTTGCGTGCTCTGAACATTTCCCATTTTGGAAGGAGTACTATGAAACGTCAATCAGCCTTGGTCGTCTTTAGTGGCGGTCAAGATTCCACAACCTGCCTCTTTTGGGCCAAAAAACACTATGAAACAGTCGAAGCTGTCACCTTTGCCTATGGCCAACGCCATCATCTCGAAATTCAAGTTGCTAGAGAAATCGCTAAGGAACAAGGTATTCGCCATCATATCCTCGATATGTCTCTTCTGGGGCAAATCACTGAAAATGCCTTGACCTCTGATTTGGAAATCGAGCAAAAAGAGGGGGAGGTTCCCAATACCTTCGTTGATGGTCGCAACCACCTCTTTCTATCCTTTGCAGCAGTTCTTGCTAAGCAACGGGGCATTAAAGACATCGTGACAGGTGTCTGCGAGACAGACTTCTCAGGCTACCCCGATTGTCGAGATGTCTTTGTCAAATCTCTCAATGTTACTCTCAACCTGGCCATGGATTACGACTTTGTTATCCAAACACCTCTCATGTGGCTAGACAAGGCTGAAACTTGGAAATTGGCTGACCAACTCGGTGCCTTTGACTATGTTCGTGAAAAGACCTTAACCTGCTACAACGGAATTATCGGAAGCGGCTGTGGAGATTGCCCAGCCTGCCACCTACGTCAGCATGGTTTAGATGTCTATCTCTCACAGAAAGGAGAGGACTAATGTTTTTTGCACCCAAAGAAATCAAACAGGAAACTGGGGAGTCTCTTGTCTACAATCCTCACAGAACCTTGGTATCAAAAGAATTTACCTTTGATGCTGCCCACCACCTCTTTCACTACGAGGGAAAATGCAAGTCCCTGCACGGCCACACCTACCATTTGCAAATCGCTGTCAGTGGATTTTTAGATGAACGAGGCATGGCCTACGATTTTGGAGACATCAAAGCGATCTACAAGAACTACTTAGAGCCCCATTTGGATCATCGCTATCTCAATGAAACCCTGCCCTATATGAACACGACTGCTGAAAATATGGTTTACTGGATTTTCCAAACCATGAATCAAGAGTTGCCCGACGAACGCGGTCTCCGTTTGGAATACGTTCGCCTTTATGAAACTCCGACTGCCTTTGCAGAGTTTAGACGGGAGTGGTTAGATGACTAGGGAACGTGTCCTCAAACTACCAATTCTGGAAATTTTTGGACCAACCTTTCAAGGTGAAGGTCGTGCTATCGGGCAGAAAACCATGTTTGTCCGCACTGCTGGTTGCGACTACCACTGCGACTGGTGCGACTCTGCCTTTACTTGGGATGGTTCTGAAAAACCGACTCGTATGACAGCTGATGAAGTCATTGCTGCCTTGGATAAATTGGGGAGCTACGACTACGTCACCCTATCTGGGGGAAATCCTGCTATCCTAGCAGCCAACATGGCTGAACTGGTCACCAAGCTCAAGGAACGTGGTGTCACCCTTGCTGTTGAGACCCAAGGATCCCGCTGGCAAAATTGGTTAAAAGACATCGACCAGGTCACTCTGAGCCCCAAACCTCCCTCATCCAAGATGGAAGTCAACTTCGAGACCTTGGACTTTATCGTTTCCCAATTAGATCCAGATAAGGTCACCTTTAAAATCCCTGTCTTTGATGATGTTGATCTAGCCTTTGCTAAAGGGATTCAAGAACGCTACCAACCAGATGTTCTCTTCTTATCAGCAGGAAATCCTGAGCCCAAGGCTACAGGCAATATTGTCCAAGATCAACTGGACCGCCTCAAAGAACTCTGGGAACGCGTCGCTGCTGACGATAGCTGGGGCAATGTCCGCGTCCTTCCTCAACTGCATACCCTCCTATACGATAACCAACGTGGTGTTTAAGATTAGAAAGAAAAAATCATGTCACAACAAGAAGAAATGAAAAACCTAAGCCTACTAGGCAACAAAGAAACCAACTACATTTTCGAATATCAACCAGAAGTCCTCGAATCCTTTGACAATCGTCATGTGGAAAATGACTATTTCATCAAATTCAACTGTCCTGAATTTACCTCACTATGCCCTATTACCGCTCAGCCAGACTTTGCGACCATTTACATTTCCTACATTCCTGACAAGCTCTGTGTCGAGTCAAAATCCCTCAAACTCTACCTCTTTAGTTACCGAAATCATGGGGATTTTCACGAAAACTGTATCAATACCATCGGGAAAGACTTGGTCAACTTGCTAGACCCTCGCTATTTAGAAGTCTGGGGAAAATTTACACCTCGCGGTGGTATTTCAATCGACCCTTACTACAACTACGGTAAGCCTGGAACCAAGTATGAAGGCCTGGCAGAACAACGCCTCTTCCAACACGACCTTTATCCAGAGAAAATTGACAACCGCTAAACTCATACTCAATGAAAATCAAAAAGCAAACTAGGAAGCTAGCCGCAGGTTGCCCAAAGCACTGCTTTGAGGTTGTAGATAGAACTAACGAAATCAGCTCAAAACACTGTTTTGAGGTTGCAGATGGAAGCTGACGTGGTTTGAAGAAATTTTCGAAGAGTATCATACGAAAAAGCCCTGTTCCTCAAGATGAGGAGCAAGGCTTTTTGAGTTTCAATTATTCTTCTGTTCCAAGACAGTTTTTAGCAACAAGTGCTGCAAGAACACCACCAACGATTGGGGCAAGGATGAAAATCCATACTTGTTGAAGAGCTGCGCCACCTACCAAGACAGCTGGTGCCAAGCTACGTGCTGGGTTAACTGAAAGTCCAGTGATGTTCAATCCAACAAGGATCATAGCCATCAATGACAAACCGATTACCAAACCAGCAATCGCGCCATTGCCCTTGCTTGCTGATGTCACAGTCATGATAACCAAGACAAACAAGAAAGTTGCGATGACTTCAAACAAGAAACCACCAAAGACAGTGACTCCGTTTGCCAAGGCATTTTCACCAAGACTTGCAGTTGACATCCCTGAATTTGCCAAGAGGAAGAAGACAGCGCCAGAAGCGATGAAAGCTCCAACAACTTGTCCAAGGATGTAGTTTACAAGCTCAGAAGATGACAAACGTTTGTTTACAAACATAGCGATCGAAACAGCTGGGTTCAAGTGAGCACCTGAAACAGTTCCGATTGAGAAAGCTGCAACTACGATTGCCAAACCAAAGGCAAAAGCAATTCCAAGATGTCCAAGACCATTTCCAAAAACAACAGCTCCTGTTCCGATGAACACAAGCATGAACGTACCGATTAACTCAGCGACAAATTTTTTCATTTTCTTTCTCCTTTTTTCAAAAACTAGATACTAGTCTATCAAAAGTAAGAAAGGGTTTCAAGAAAATTGTTTGGAAAATATAAGGAAAGGGATAAAACAACTATTTTTTACGTAATTTCAGTATGATTATATAAAAGCCATCCGCAAATGACTATCTTATTCTTTTTTAGATGGGCGTTTTCCTGCAGCAATTGCATCTGCCTCTGTCATCTCGACAACGTTGGCTTTATTAGTTTTTGAAGGCATTCTATCCTTACTATACCAATAAACTTTCGCATTCCCATGGTCTGCAACATAGACTATTCTATCTTGCTGTTGGGCTTTAGTCTCAGCTTCATGAGCAATTCTTTTCTCTTCTTCTTTTTGAGAAATTAATGATTCAACCGCACCTATCCTATCGAGCAATTCTGCCTTTTTATCGTTATTTTCAATCTGATTAACTGTTTCTTTGGCAGACTTCACTTGACTCGCATCTTGACTTTCTTCCAATTGTTTGACTAAGTCTTCACCTTTTTCTTGCAACTCATTTGCAGCTTTTTCTTTGGCAATTCTCTCTTCTTCTGCTTTTTCTTTAGCTTTTTTCTCGTCTTCGATTCGTTTCGCCTCCTCTATGCTAGATGAAGTATCCGTCGTTAAAGATGTCGAAGCAGTAGATGTCACAGTCTGCTTAGTTTCTGACTGAGAAGATGAAGTTTTCTTTGTGACTGTTGGGGTTTGAAGAGCAACTGCAACAAAACTAACAATGAAAAGCCCTATCATTAAATTTCTTTTTCGAATATCTGGTGCTTTCTTTACAAAATACCAAATACCGACTCCACTCAAAACAAGATAGAGAGTAGGTAGAGCAATCAATAAAATGATTCCCAACAAAACTAGACCAATTTTGATAAAAAGCATTCTTTTGGGATCTTGCTCTAGCCATTCTTTGATTCTATTCATATTATTCTCCTAAAACTCTGTCCAATCTTTACTCTCCCAACTGGGCACTGTAGGCGATAATCTGGTCAACTGTGTCAGACAAGAATTGGATGGTATCACGGAGTGGTTTATCTGTAGAGATATCTGCTCCGATAATCATAGCTGACTCAAGTGGTGTCTTGCTACCACCTGATTTAAGGAGATTGAGCCAGTCTTCAGCTCCAGTTTCTGAGTTTTTAAGATGGAGGTAACCTGCAGTCGAGATCACAAGTCCTGCTGAGTAAGTGTAACTATACAAGCCCATGTAATAGTGAGCTTGGCGCATCCAAGTCAAGGCCGCATCGTCGTCAATTTCAATGGCATCTCCCCAAAAATCTGTCAATACTTCCTTCATAATGCTGTTGAGCTTGCTTGCCCCAAAGGTTTCTCCTTCTTCAATCAGTGTATAAACCTTACGCTGGAAGGCTGCTTCCAAGAGGTGGGTAATAAAGTTATGGAAGTAGGTGTCTGTCAAGCGGTGAGCCAGAGCAAAGCGTTTTTGACGAGGGTCGTCAGATTGGTGCTCCAAGTAATCACTGAGAAGCAATTCATTGAAAGTTGACGGCGCTTCAACATAGTAGGTCGACATGTGGGCATTAAAGTAGCTTTGATGATTATCTGAAAAGATGAATTGACCAGAATGCCCAATCTCATGAATCAAGGTATAGACATCGCTCAAACGACCTGTCCAGCTCATAAGGACATATGGGTGTACGCGATATGGATCCGCCGCATAACCGCCAGAATCCTTGCCACTATTAGCAGCAAAATCCACCCAGCGCTCTTCTTGATAGCGAGCCACTTCCTGACAATATTCTTGCCCCAAAGGTTCTACCGACTTCAAGACCAAGTCATAGGCATCGTCAATAGTCACTTCAGGATTCAGGGCGCTATCCAAATCCAATTTCCAGTCAGCAAAGGTCATCTTTTCAAGACCATTCACCTTGGCAACATGCTTAAGATATCTCTGAGCAACTGGCGCAAAATCCTTCATGATAAGGTCAATTTGGCGATCAAACATGGCACGATCTACTTCTTGCTCAGCTAAAAGATAGTCGAACACTGAATCATAACCCTTCATATCTGCCAAGAGTTTTTCCGACTTGACTTGGGCTAAATAGGCTGCCGCAGCCGTATTTTGGTGCTTACGAAGCCCCTCTGAGAAGGAACGGAAGGATTTCTCACGAATTTCAGCATCTTCATGGTTCTGGTAGAAGTTCTCATAGGTCACAAAGCTGTTCTTGTAGGTCTTGCCATGAGCTTCAAAGTCAGCCATTTCAAAGTCCCCAGCTCGCATCTTAGTATAAATATCCTGCGGACTGTAAAAAACTTCACCGAGATTGGTCAAGGCCTTCTCCACATCAGCTCCGAGATAGTGGGCTTTTTTGATTTTTGCCTGACGAATGGCTGCAGTCAAATGTGGCAATTCACCCAAACGGTCCAAAACATCCTCTTCTGCTGCTACCAAGGCATCGTCAAAGAAGGTAAGAGCTACGCTAGCATCTGTTTCAAATTCCATCCCAGCTTGGGCAATATTGGCAAATTCTTCATTGCTGTAGTCTGTCGTCTGAGGCATAAAACCATAGTTTCCAATATGGCTCATCTGAATGTAGATTTGTTCCAATTCCGCAAAGGCCTTCTCGAAATCTTCAAAAGTATGCAGATTGCCCTTGTAGTCACGGCTAAATTGATTGATGTCTTCGCGAGCCTTCTCGATTGCACGCAAGAAATCCTCTCGGTCTTGATATAGGGCTGTTAAATCCCAAAGTTCCTTCTCTGGAAATTCTGAACGATGTTTTTGTTCCATTTTCTTCCTCTTATTTCTCTAATTCTAATAAAACACTAAGGGCTGATAAGGCGTAAAGTGGCGCTGTTTCTGCTCGTAAGATTCGAGGTCCAAGTCCTGCTAAGACTGCTCCCTTAGCTTCAAAACTTTCGACTTCCGCAGGTGACAGGCCACCTTCTGGGCCAAAGATAAAGAGCAATTTAGCTCCTTTTTCAAGGCCACTAACTGCTTGTAAAAGTGCAGCGGCTTCTCCTTCTTTAGCCGACTCTTCATAAGCCACTACGATGCGGTCAAACTGGTCAAATTGGGCTAGAAAGTCTGCTTTCCTTTCAAAAAGCTGAATACTTGGAACGATATTACGCTTGCTTTGCTCTGCTGCTCCAAGGGCAATTTTTTCGAGTCTTTCAACCTTTTTACCCAATTTCTTGCCATCCCATTTGGCCACCGACCAATCGGCAGGAAAGGCCCAGATTTGGCTAGCACCCAGTTCGGTTACTTTTTGAGTAATAAACTCCAGCTTGTCTCCCTTGGGAAATCCTGATGCGATGGTAACTTGGACGGGCAGTTCCACATTGTCGGCTAATTCTTGAACCAACTCAAACTGACGACTTTCCACATCCAGCACACGCGCCAAGCGCTTGATGCCATCATCAAAGACCAAGGTCACTTCATCATCTTCTTTCAAGCGCATGACCTGAAACATATGCTTGCTGGTTTCCTTATCCTCGATGGTGACAGGAGAGACTGTACTGCCTTTGACAAAATACTGCTGCATGCTAGCCTCCAATCACACCAGAAATATCCTTGGTCTTCTTGAAAACACAGGCATTCCATTCCCCTTGAATCATGTGGGTTTCAAGGAAAAATCCAGCTGACTCAGCCGATTCGCGCACCATGTCCCACTTGTCCTTGATAATCCCACTCATAATCAGGTAGCCTTCGTCCTTAACCAAACGATAAGCATCGTCTGTCAGATGAATAAGAATATCCGCCAAGATATTAGCCACGATGACATCTGCCTCAATCTCAATACCCTTAAGCAAGTCTCCTGCTGCTACATGGATGTTTTCCATACCAGGGTTGAGTTCAATATTTTCCTGAGCGACTCGAACCGCCACATCATCCAAGTCATAGGCAAAAATTTCTTTGGCACCAAGCAGCGAGCTGGCAATAGAGAGAACCCCTGAACCAGTCCCCACATCTAGCACCGTTTCCCCACCACGAAGGACCTGCTCCAAGGCAAAAAGGCTCATCTTAGTGGTTGGATGCGTCCCAGTCCCAAAGGCCATGCCTGGATCTAGCTTGATAATCTTTTCTCCCGCAGTCGCCTCATAGTCTGTCCAAGACGGCACGATGGTCAAATCATGAGTAATACGAGCTGGCTCATAGTATTTCTTCCAGTTGTCAGCCCAATCTTCCTCAGCCAAGGCAGTTGTCCCCATCTTGACCTCTCCCAAATCCATAAAATCTGTCAACTCTGCTAAGCGAGCCTGTAAATCTGCCTCAACCACTGCTACATCCACCGTATCAGGATAGTAGGCAGTCACTACGATCTCTTCTTGCTGCTCAACCTCTGGGAATATCTCGCCAAAGCGGTCAACATTTCCCACATAGTCCATGCTGTCTTCGATTGCAACACCTTGCGCTCCCAACTCAATCAAGAGATTGGAAACCAACTCCTCTCCCTCACGCTTGACTGTAACTTTTAACTCTTGCCATGTTTCCATATTTAAGATACCAAGCCCGTAAAACACAAAGCCAAAATAGAAACTTCTCTGAAGACGCTTGTGTCTAAGAGAAGTTTATCTTTTTGGCACCGTGTTTAGGGCGGGTTCAGTTTAGAAATGTAACTGAACCATCCTTTCTAATCACTTACTTTTAAATAATCTTTTAATCTCTCTTGCAACTGAGGTACAACTTGACTGGAACTAAGAAACTCCTCAACATTCATTAACTGATAACCCTGTCCCTCATCTCCAAATACGATGCTGTCAAACTGGTTCTGTGTTAACTGACCGACTAGAAATACAGATTGTTTATCCGCAAAAAGCATACTTGGATAAACCTTACTCCAAAGCAGACAATCCTCAGTCAAATGAATTTCCAGTTCTTCATAAACCTCACGCGCCACGCACTCAAAAGGACTTTCATCACCTTCACGTCCACCGCCTGGAAGTTCCCACATATTGGGCCAGGGAATGCTTGCCTTATCATCGCGTAAGATAGTCAAGAGCTTATCCCCACAAAACAAAGCAATCTTACAGCCTGTGAAATCAGAAATCTCTATTTCCATGTCAAACTCCTAGTATCTCGGATAAGGATAAAACTCTCCCTCTTCCAAGCCGACTTTTCCTTCTTCAAAGACTTCTTGGTTCCATTCCATGACAAATTCTTCTGCTTCTGGGTCTTCCAAAAAGTCCATGAGGGCATCTAGTCCAACCTCGGCAGTATCTTTAAGGAATAGCGCAAAATAAGCTAAAAATTCGCGAGAAAATCCTTTTTTAGGCAAGTAAGGGATGACAGTCAAATAGTCTTCCTCATTGACTGTTGATTTGGCTGGATTGTAAAAAAGCACTGCTTCTTCAAAGAGAATGTCATCTGATGAAACCTCTCCATCTTCACCCACCATCTCCACACCTGCAGCGTTTTGTGCTTCCAATAGAAAACTCACTTCAACTGCGTGGTTGCGTTTGTCCCAACTAATCTCAAAGTCAAAGGGAAAGTTCTTCTCCAACTCTTCCTCTAAAACATCTAAAAATCCGTAAGTTGCCATTTTGTCCTCTTTCCTATGCGACTCTTAAATCGCCCCGATTGCTCGGAAATATGCTAAAATAGATACTACCATCTTACCACATATACATCAGAAAATCCACGTTAGAAAGGACTGCTATGCCAGACAATCTCGCGCTTCGCATGCGCCCTAAAACCATCGACCAGGTCATTGGTCAGGAACATCTGGTCGGGACTGGAAAAATCATTCGTCGCATGGTGGAAGCCAACCGCCTGTCCTCCATGATTCTTTATGGACCTCCTGGAATCGGCAAAACCAGTATTGCCTCTGCCATCGCTGGGACGACCAAGTATGCCTTTCGAACTTTCAATGCGACAGTTGATAGTAAAAAAAGACTCCAAGAAATAGCTGAAGAGGCGAAATTCTCTGGTGGTCTCGTCCTATTACTAGACGAGATTCATAGACTAGATAAAACCAAGCAAGACTTCCTCTTGCCTCTCTTGGAAAGTGGTCTGGTCATCATGATTGGGGCTACGACTGAAAATCCTTTCTTTTCTGTCACTCCTGCCATTCGTAGCCGTGTTCAAATTTTTGAGTTGGAACCTCTGTCTAACCAAGACGTCAAAGAGGCTCTTCAGATAGCTCTAAGTAACCCTGAACGTGGTTTTGATTTTCCAGTAGAACTAGATGAGGATGCGCTGGATTTCATCGCAACCTCTACAAACGGAGACCTTCGCTCTGCCTTCAACTCACTGGATTTGGCTGTTCTCTCTACCCCTGAGAATGACGAGGGCATCCGCCATATCACTCTCGACATTATGGAAAATAGCCTGCAGCGGAGCTACATTACCATGGATAAGGATGGAGATGGACACTACGATGTGCTTTCAGCCCTGCAAAAGTCCATCCGTGGCTCAGATGTGGATGCTAGTCTTCACTATGCTGCCCGCTTGATTGAGGCTGGAGATTTGCCTAGTCTCGCTCGTCGCTTGACCGTTATCGCTTATGAAGATATCGGTTTGGCCAATCCTGAAGCCCAGATTCACACCGTGACTGCTCTGGATGCTGCCCAGAAGATTGGGTTCCCAGAAGCCCGCATTCTCATTGCCAATATCGTGATTGATTTAGCCCTTTCTCCAAAATCCAACTCAGCCTATGTAGCTATAGACAAGGCACTTGCCGACCTCAAAACATCAGGGCACTTGCCTATTCCGCGACACCTGCGTGATGGGCACTACAGCGGAAGCAAGGAACTGGGGAATGCCCAAGACTATCTCTATCCTCACAACTATCCTGGAAATTGGATTAAACAAGACTATCTGCCAGAAAAAATTCGTAATCATCACTATTTCCAAGCAGAAGATACTGGTAAATATGAACGGGCTTTGGCTCAAAGAAAGGAAGCTATCGACCGTTTGCGAAAAATCTGAAATCCTTTTCAAAAAATTGCACTTTCCTCTTGATTTTTTTTGAAAAAGTGGTATCATATAAACATAGAAACGCTGTGGTGTACGACTTCACACTTAAGTGTTGACCGACTATTTTTTGTATTATTAGGGAAACAAAAGTCTTCTAACAGCATGTAGGCCGTCTCACACGGAAACAGCTTCAGTTAGAGCGAGTTGCCCACCTGCTTAATTGCGCGGGTTCAATACAAACCGTGAAGTTTCGGCACCAATACAGCTTTTTTCTTTGCCTCCTTAGCTCAGCTGGCAGAGCAGCGGACTCTTAATCCGTGGGTCACAGGTTCGATCCCTGTAGGGGGCATCTAAATACAACAGGAAAAAGCCTTGTAAATCAAGGCTTTTTTTGCTTGTCTATAACTGATTTACCCCATCATTTGTCCCACATTTTAAATCTATCTTTTCTTTTTGAATCAAATTACATCTTTACAAATAGTGTAAAGCCAGTTACTTTTGCTTTGATTCCATACAATATTTTCATGTAGAGAAGACAAATTTTATCTTCTCTTTTTATTTTCAAAATAATAAAAACTGATTTTCTTTTCATAAATCAGACTGAAACTTCCAAATTTTCCATTTTGTTTATTGATATTTCCTCTAAAAAGGTGTATAATATTTTTATTATCAAACTATACTATACTATACTATATAGGGGGTATTGAAATGAAATTTTCTAATCGTTTACTGCTATTCCTTGCAGGAGTTGTTTTTGTCCTTTTAGGACTTTTCCTATTTACACACCCAGTAGCTAATCTTGTTGCTTACAGCTGGTGGATTGCATTTGATTTACTGGTTTCTTCTATAGCAGCTCTTTTAGGCTATTTCTCTGCACCAAAAGAGCTTCGCTCACCTGTTTATCTTTTCCAAGGGTTTGTTAGTCTTCTCTTAGCTCTTTACCTCGTTGCTTATGGCTTTGTGACGCTGCCAGTTGTCATTCCAACTATTTTAGGAATTTGGTTAATTGTAGAAGCCATTATAGTTTTCTTTAAAGGCAATCGTCTGGGATTGATTTTCCCTATTATTGGCAACCATATCATGTGGGTAGCCTTGCTTGTATTTTTACTAGGTCTAGTGATTCTGTTCAATCCAGTGGCTACAGGTGTCTTTGTCGTTTATGTCATTGCCTTTTCATTTTTAGTTACTGGCTTCACCTACATTATTGAGGCCTTTCGTAAATAATCTAGTTGCCATTTTGGGCATATTAAAATAGCTGGGAAGTTACATTCTCAGCTTTTTCTGTTGCCTCCTTAGCTCAGTTGGTAGAGCAGTAGACTCTTAATCTATGGGGCGCAGGTTCGAGCCCTGCAGGGGGCATCTAAATCAACAGGAATAAGCCTTGAAACCAAGACTTTTTTGACGTCCAATAGCTTTTTGTAGAAAAGTATTTAAAAATAAAAGAGAAGAGAATCTCTCACTCTCTTCTCAGTATATCTTATTAAATTTAGTTTTTCTTAATCTACCTGATTTTCCTTTGCAACGACAAATTCTTTAACCAGTCGATAGATAACAGCAAATACGGGGGTAAAGAATATCATCCCAAGTAAGCCAAAGAGATTGCCTCCAATACTAGCAGCCGCAAGCGTGAAAATAGCTGGCAAACCAATAGACTGACCTACAACTCTAGGATAAATAAGGTTTCCTTCAATCAGCTGTATAACTTGATATAGAAGAAGAGAAAGTAAGGCTTGAGTAGGACTCACTGTGAAGATAAAAATCGCTCCCACAACACAAGCAATCATAGGCCCTACATAAGGAATGAACGATAGCACTCCTGCAAAGATACCTGTCATTACTCCATAGGGTAGTCCAAACACGCTGTAACCAACCGCTATCATAACTCCTATGATAACTGCTTCAATCAGCTGACTCATCAAAAATTGGTCATAAGTCTCTAGTGCTACTTGTCCAATGTAAGTCAACTTTATCACCACCTTCTCTGGAAGAAAAACTTTTAGAAGTCGACTCGTCATCGCTGCCAAATGTTCCTTACTGGATAAAAATGAAAAGGTGAAGACTATAATCAAAAAGGCATTCATCAAACTTGAAAAAATATTGCCGATATTACTAGTCAGACCTGATAAAAAACCTATCAAAGCTTGGCTAATAGAACTAGATTGTCCCTGTATGCCTGATACGATAGTTGACAACATGTCTTTGGTTACAAATTCCGAGCTGCCTAGCAATTTCCCAAGTTGAGTAAGGACTGTTGAAAGGACTGTTCCCAGCTGACTAATAGTCTGGGCTAGGGTTGGCAGCACCAAAACCAAAAGAGCAATCACGATTAAGATAAGAGCTAGGAAAACAAGTACCATGGCAATCGGACGACGCAACTCTGCCTTTACCTTCAATTTAACTAAGTACTGTTCAATTTTTTTCATAGGAACATTAAGCACAAAAGCAATAACAGCACCATAAATCAAGGTTGATATTACATCAAAGAGAGAGATTGCTCCTGATATAAAGCTCGATGCATTCAGAATTACAAGAGCAACCAGCCCTATAAAAAGTATTAACGGGGTGTATTTTTTTACTAAGTTCATAAATTCTCCTTAATAAACATGTTTAGATACGACTATACTATTTGGTTTTTCAAACTCTCGATTAAGGTAGGCTTGGTAAGTTCCTGGAGCGATAAATCCTTTGGGTGAGAGGATATCGGTGCCAGCCTGACCGACTATGGTATCAGCCAAGAGCACACAGTTTGTAGATAAGACAAAGTAGGATTTAAACTTAGATTTGATAAATTTATAAAGTTCCCCATCTGTCTCATGTCTGATTTTATAAGCGTAGGTGTAGTCTTCCTTACCATCACCTGTCATGATTTTATCTGCACTTGGCTCCCATGGAATCGTCAGTTGTTTCAATTCAGCCAACTTTTTCTGAACTGCTTTTTCCATTTCAGGCGTCAAATCTATCCCATAACCAAAAAGCGTTTTTTGACTCTCACGTTTACATAGGTCAATGTACTTGTCACGATCACAGAAATATAAGACACCATCTCCTACCATGCCAAATAAGGTCTCAGAAGACGGATCATAGTTGCCATAAGAAATAACACGGCCTTGATAGCAGATATCCACATGACCAATTGCCGAAAACAGAGAGGTCTCAGCTGTATGAACAAAAATTTCTAGCTCTGCTGTCTTACCAGACTTCACTATTCCAAGATGGATATCTTCTTCCTCATCAGCATTTTCCAGCATAAATTTGTTAATTTTTGCTAAAGTTCTTGCAGGGATGAGAGCGGCTAGGACAATAGGTAAGCTCATTCTTACACGACGTTTGAGATGGTTTTTCCCAATTTCCTCCTCAAACAAGAAACCATCACGGATATTGGACACACCATAAAGGAAAAAATAAGCCCCTAATACAAAGAGTTGAAAGACAGAATTTCCTGTAGAGGACAAAAGACTAGTCCCACCAAGAAAAACTAGTACGAGTCCATCTAGTAAGAGACGAAAACGAGGTCGAATTTTGTTTTTGCGGTAGAGAACATAGGTGACAAGGTTAATACTAGCATGAAAAATCTGATAAACTCCAATCACAAGAGCCAAAATATAAATCGGCACATCAGTCGCAAGATTAGAACCTAGCAAATATCCCAGCACTAACAATTTAACCAGTGCAACTCCCAAGGTATCCGTTGACTGGCTTTTTTTGAAAACTCTTAATAGCAAATCTACGACCGTTGCTATCCAAGCTAAAAACAGAACCAGTCGAATAACCTTTACTGGCAACCAAGTCCCCGTGACCATCAAGATAAGACCTAGCAGAACAAACAAGAACCCCTGAGCAAGTAATTTCTTACCTGTCAGACCTAAAGATAGAATTTTCGCCATATAAAAACCTTTCAACAATAAAAATTAAACACTCCGATTAAACTGACTAGTAAATAGCCAACACTACAAACAGCCTGTGCCAGCAACATATGGTGACTAGAAATGACTGTAGTAATGTCACCATCTTGTCTTATGCACTTCTAAAATTTGTTATATTGATTAGAAACCAGAGCTTATAAAAACTAGCTAAACTCGAGAGATAGACACAATTGCGACGAAAAAATGTATAACCAATTCAACTTGTTAAGGTAAGAAAGCATTATTTCCAATCTATTAATTATTCATCTATTACCTATTATGACACAATATTCCCTATAGTTCAACTTTTTACTTGTTTTTATATTACACGGACTAAAAAGTTTTCAACAGTTGATTGCATGTGTTTTAATAAGTTTTAACCTTTCTTGGTTAGATAAAAAAAGAACCATACAGTTTAGAATCTGTATGGTTTTTGCCCCACTTTTGTCCCATTTTTAAATCATGACATTGAAAATACCTAAAATCACTTATATTTCAATATTTTTAATTGCTCTCAATATGAAAGTCCTTTCCAAATCCCTGTAGGGGGCATCTAAATCAACAGGAAAAAGCCTTGGAATCAAGGCTTTTTTGTGTAGTCTTAGCACTAAAAACGATAGAAAAAACACCCCTTCTGTACTGACCCCAAAAGTTGGACAGAAAAAACCTAACTTTTGTGGCGCAGTTCATTAGCGCCACATAAAGTTATTTAAGCATCTCCTTTTCTCTCATTACCATTTTCTGTTATAATAAATTGTACTTCTAAAATAGAAAGGTCTTAAGATGACAACTCTTATTAAACATAAACGTGTAGAATTTTCAGAACTTTTTTATGACTTAGTTTTTGTTTTTGCAATTTCAAAAGTAACTACTTTAATCGACCATCTTCATAACGGTATTTTGACTTGGAATTCTTTCCTTGATTTTTTCATTGCTATTTTGGTTCTCATCGATTCCTGGATGATTCAAACCGATTATACCAATCGCTATGGAAAGAACTCTTTATTTAACATGGTAATCATGTTTATCAAAATGGGACTTTTACTCTTTATAGCCAATATGATTGGACCTGATTGGCAACAATATTTTCATTATCTCTGTTGGGCTATTGGTACATTAACCCTTACCTTATTTTTTCAATATTTGGTTGAATTTTTTAGAAAATCAACCGATGATGTTGAACGGGAAAGTATCAAAGATTTTCTATGGATAACAGGTCTAGGAAGTTTAGGAGTCTATCTAGCAGCTCTTCTTCCTATTTACGTTAGAGTCTATATCTTCTTTGCTAGTATTCTGTTTGTCTTTATTATGCCAAGTATCTTGCTTAATAAAGATAAGCATTACCAGGTAAATCTCCCCCATTTAATCGAGCGCATCTCCCTTCTTGTCATTATTACGTTTGGAGAGATGATTACGAATCTAGCTAACTTCTTTACAATCGAGAATTTCTCGATTTATTCGGTTCTTTATCTCATTATTATGATTTCTCTGTTCTTGTTTTATTTTGGTCAATTCGACCATGCTATTGATGAAAAATCTAATCAAAAGGGACTATTTCTAATTTACAGTCACTATCCTATTTTCATTGGACTTATGATGATGACTGTATCGATGAGTTTTCTTCAGAATCCTGAAGCTAATCGTCTCTTTGCAACCAGCTTCTCTTATATCGGATTTGGCCTCTTTCAAGCTGCTGTCCTAGTAAATGGGCCCTATAACAAACACTATCTTCGCTATTCGAAAAGTTACTACTGTGTCCAAGCGACACTCTATCTGGCTGCCTTTATTCTCTCTTTAATCTTTGCTTCTAATCCTATAATAGTAGTGAGTATAACAACCATTTTAGCTCTAGCTATAGCCATTCATTTTATTTATTTTTATATGACACAGAATAAAAAATATTCCAAATCTAACTGGGAGTTATTTTAATGAGTTTATAACATTAAAAAGCTTTGGGAACCAAGGCTTTTTTACTTTCTATCTACCCTTTCTCATAACGTATTTCCTTTCAGGTTCTTCAACCATTTGAACGATTTCAAATCCTTCTTTTTGATAAAGGTGCTGGGCTGCTTGATTTGCCTCGAAGACATTTAGAGAAATACTATCTATATCTGCATTTTCAAAGGCCAAACTAACAAATTTCCTTAAAGCCTGGCTACCTAATCCTTGCCCTTGTTTCTGGGGATTGATAAAAAATCTCCCGATATGAAGATTCTTGTCTTCTAGCCTGATTTTCTGGATAAGACCCACAAACTCTGGTCCATCAAAGATAGAAAAGATTCCTTCCAAATCTTGCAAGACTTGAATTGTCAAGGGAAAAGGAATCTTTGGTCCCATCCATTGTTCTTGAAAGACTTTGCCAAGGGAGTTGGACCATTGGCATACAAATTGAGCGTTTTCTATACTCACCTTTTCTTCAAAACGAATTGTCATCTTTTCCTCCCCATCTTATCTATGTTTCTCCATTATACTACTTCTTCCATTTTTTACGAATAGATAAGTATGATTGATTTTTATTTTTTTCTTGTCGGGAGCATTCTCGCTTCCTTTCTTGGTTTGGTCATTGACCGTTTTCCAGAACAATCCATTATCCAACCTGCTAGTCACTGCGATTCCTGTCAGAATCGCTTGCGTCCCTTAGATTTGATTCCTATTCTCTCGCAGGTTTTTAATCGCTTTCGCTGTCGTTACTGCAAGGCTCCTTATCCTGTCTGGTATGCCCTTTTGGAACTAGGCTTAGGTCTCCTCTTTCTATCTTACTCTTGGGGCTTCCTTTCCTTGGGACAAGTCATCCTCATAACTGCTGGCTTGACCTTGGGCATCTACGACTTTCGCCATCAGGAATATCCCTTACTGGTCTGGATGACTTTCCACCTAATCCTCATGGCTTCCTCTGGCTGGAATCTAGTCATGGTCTTCTTCCTTGTCCTTGGAATTGTGGCTCATTTTATCGATATCCGCTTGGGAGCAGGGGATTTTCTCTTTTTAGCTTCTTGTTCTCTTATCTTTAGCGTAACCGAATTACTCATCTTGATTCAGTTTGCTTCTGCGACGGGGATTCTAGCCTTTCTCCTGCAAAAGAAAAAGGAAAGACTTCCTTTTGTGCCTTTCCTCTTACTTGCTGCTTGTGTGATTATTTTTGGTAAGCTACTGCTTGTTTGATAAAGTCCTGAATTGGCTCTCCTTGATGGAGAGCTTTTACAATTTTCGAACCAACGATAACACCATCTGATACCGCATTGAAGCGTTCAACATCGGCTTGACTAGATACACCAAAACCTGTCAAGACTGGGATATCGGCCACTTGATGCAATTGTGCCAAGTGCTTGTCCAAGTCTGCACGGTAATTACCTGATTTCCCTGTCACTCCATTAATAGCAACGGCATAGACAAATCCTTCTGCCCCTTTAATTAATTCTTTCTGGCGTTCAATTCCTGTCGTCAAACTAACTAGAGGAATCAAAGCGATGTCTGTATCTGCCAAATAAGGCTCCACAAAATTGGCATGCTCATGAGGAAGGTCTGGAATGATCAAGCCCTTAACCGCTGTATCTGCCAAATCTTTGACAAAGTTCTCCACACCGTACTGAAAGAGGGGGTTGAAGTAGGTCATGATGACAAGTGGAACCTCTGTTTCAATGGTTTTCAATGTTTCAACCAAAGCCTGGGTAGAGGTCCCGTGGGCTAAACTGCGCAAGCCAGCTTCTTCGATAACAGGTCCATCTGCAACAGGGTCTGAAAAGGGAATACCAACTTCAATAGCCGAAACACCCAAATCTTCTAAAAAGTGAATTGTTTCTCCGAGTCCATCCAAACCTTTCTCATGGTCTCCAGCCATGATATAGGGAACGAAAATTCCTTTTCCAGCTGCTTTAATAGCGTTCAATTTTTCTGTTAGTGTCTTAGGCATGAGCTTCTCCCTTCTTTGCTGCATCTGCTTCCAAGCGGTCCTTGACTTGAACCACATCCTTGTCCCCACGACCTGATAGGCAGACAATCATGGACTTGTTTGGACCGAGTTCTTTGGCCAATTTCACCGCAAAGGCGATAGCATGGCTAGATTCCAAGGCTGGGATAATCCCTTCCACGCGAGACAAGAGTTGGAATCCCTCCAAGGCTTCTTCGTCTGTCACAGGGACATAGCTGGCACGTTTAATATCGTAGTAGTGAGAATGTTCTGGACCGATACCAGGATAGTCCAAGCCTGCTGAAATAGAGAAGGCTTCAAGAATTTGCCCATGGGCATCTTGGAGCACATCCATGAGGGAACCGTGAAGGACACCAGGACGACCCTTGGTCAAGGTAGCTGCATGGTGCTCTGTATCCACACCAAGTCCAGCCGCTTCAGCCCCATACATGGCTACAGACTCATCTTCTACAAAGGGATGGAAGAGGCCGATAGCATTAGAACCACCACCAACACAGGCTACTAGGGCATCTGGCAAATCTTGACCTGTCAAGTCACGGTACTGTTGTTTAGCTTCTCTACCGATGACACTTTGGAAATCACGAACAATTTCTGGGAAAGGATGAGGCCCCAAGGCAGAACCAAGGATATAGTGAGTATCATCGATGTTAGCTACCCATGAACGAAGGGCTGCATTAACAGCGTCCTTGAGCACGCGCGAACCGTCTGTCACTGCCTCAACCTTGGCTCCCAAAAGCTCCATACGGAAGACATTGAGGGCTTGGCGTTTGACATCTTCCTCACCCATGTAGATAGTACATTCCATGTTAAAGAGGGCCGCAGCAGTTGCAGTTGCCACACCGTGCTGACCAGCACCTGTTTCTGCGATAATTTTCTTTTTACCCATACGTTTAGCCAGAAGAACTTGTCCCAAGGCATTGTTAATCTTGTGGGCCCCTGTATGGTTAAGGTCTTCACGTTTGAGATAAATCTTGGCTCCGCCGATATGCTGGGTCAAGTTTTTTGCGTAGTAAAGAGGAGTTTCACGTCCCACATACTGGCGCAAAAGTTGGTTTAATTCCTCTTGGAAACTTGGGTCAGCCTGACTTTCACGGTAGGCCTTCTCCAACTCCAAAACTGCTGTCATCAATGTTTCTGGGACAAAACGTCCGCCGAATTTTCCGTAAAATCCATCTTTATTTGGTTCCTGATATGCCATGCTTTACCCTCTCTATAAATCTTCTAATCTTTTCATGATCTTTTTGTCCGTCTGTCTCCACTCCGCTTGATACATCGACTGCATAGGGAGTAAAGTGTTGAATTGCTTTTACTACATTGTCTTCATTAAGCCCACCTGCGATAAAGAAGGGCTGAGTTAATTCTGTCGTATCCAGTTGTCCCCAGTCAAAGGTCTGGCCACTCCCTGCCACAGGGGCATCAAAGAGTAGATAGTCTGCCTGAGAATTGGGCACATGACCCTCTCCATCCACCTGCACAGCCTGAATACTGGCACAAGGCAAATTCTCAAACAAATCATCTGCCACCTGACCGTGAACTTGAACCAAGTCCAAGCCAACTTTGTCAATCGCTTCTAGCAGTTCTTCCCGACTTGGTGAAACAAATACACCAACCTTTTTGACACCTGCATGAATATGCTTTGCCAGCTCAGCAGCCTGATCCAAGGTCACCTGTCTTTTACTAGGTGCAAAGACAAAACCGATGTAGTCTGCCCCTACTGATACGGCTGTCTCTACCACTTCTGTGGTCGATAGTCCACAAATCTTAACCTTTGTCAATCTGCAACTCCTTTATTCTCTGGGCTACATCTTCTGCCTGCATGAGAGCTGTCCCAACTAAAATTCCGTTAAAGTATGGTGCTACTCGTTCCGCATCCTGCCCTGTGAAAATGGCAGATTCAGAAATGTAATAGCGACCTTCCTCAAAGTGCTGGGCCAAGTCTACACTGGTCTGCAAGTCAACTTCAAAGGTGGTCAAGTTGCGGTTATTGACCCCGATAATCTGGGCACCAAGTCTGTGAGCCACTTCTAGTTCAGCTAGATTATGAGTTTCCACCAAGACTTCCAGACCAAGCTCTGTCGCATAGTCATAAAGTTCCTTGAGGCGTTCTTCGGACAAGGCTGCCACGATGAGCAAGATAACTGTTGCACCTGCATTGCGAGCGCGGATAATTTGCTTTTCATCGATAATAAAGTCCTTGTTAAGCGTCGGAATCTGTACCTGACTGGAAATCTCCCGTAGATAATCCAAATGTCCTTTAAAGAAAACTTCATCTGTCAGAACTGAAATCATCACTGCTCCGTTCGCTTCATAAGTCTGGGCCTGTTGCACAATATCCACATCGAGATTGATATCTCCCAAACTAGGGCTAGCTTTCTTGACCTCAGCGATTACCTGCAAGCGGTCTTGATGTTGTTTTAGATAGTCAGCCAAGCGATAGGTCTGGCGCAGGGGCTGGATTTCCTCCAGCTCCATCTGCTCAACCTCACGCGCCTTTTGCTCCAAAATTCGTGCTAAAAATTCCTGACTCATTTTTGGTACTCCTGTAACAGTCTGAGTTTTTCAAGGGCCTTGCCACTAGCAATGACTTTACGAGCTAAGGCAACTCCATCCTTGATATTATCTACCTTACCATTAGCATAGAAACCAAGACCAGCATTTAAAACTGTAGTTTCCAAGAATGGACTTGGTTCATTTTTAAGAACGCTGAGCAAAATTTCTGCATTTTCCTGAGCATTGCCTCCACGAATATCTTCGATAGCGTAGCGCTCCATCCCTAAATCCTCCGGAGTAAAGCTTAATAAGGTGATTTCGCCATTTTCAAGAAGTGCAATTTTGGTTGTTCCATTCAAACCAGCTTCGTCCAATCCTTCTGGTCCAGCAACAACGATGGCACGTTTGCGACCCATATTTTTCAAAACCTGAGCTGTACTTTCTAGAAGTTCTGGACGACTAATTCCAAGAAGCTGTGTTTCCAAAGCCATTGGGTGAATCAGGGGACCAGTCAAGTTCATGATCGTTGGAATTCCTAGTTCCAAACGAGCTGGCATGATGTATTTCATGGCTGGGTGCATATTTTTAGCGAAGAGAAAGACGATTCCAGTTTTATCAAAGACCTTACCTAGTTCAGCTGGTTTGAGGTCAAGATTGATGCCCAAGGCTTCGAGGACATCTGCAGAACCAGATTTAGAAGAAATCGAGCGGTTACCGTGTTTTGCCATGTGAACACCACCACCAGCCAAGACAAAGGCTGCAGTCGTCGAAATGTTAAAGCTGAAAGACTTGTCCCCACCTGTACCACAGTTGTCCATGGCATCATGAATCTCAGTTGGAATGTGTTGGGCATGTCCTCTCATGACTTGGGCAATGGCTGTGCGTTCTTCAGGTGTTTCCCCCTTCATCTTAAGAGCTAAGAGGAGAGAAGCAATCTGCGCCTCCGTTACACGCCCAGTTACGATACGCTCGATGACATCCGTCATTTCCACACCTGATAAATTTTCAAATTTTGCTAGTTTTTCAATAATCTCTTTCATCCTAGTTTCCTCACTTTACAACCTTCTCGATAAAATTTCGAATAGAAGACAAGCCATCTGGCGTTCCGATACTCTCTGGATGGTACTGGAAACCATAAATCGGTAGGTTTTTATGTTGAATCCCCATGATGGCTTGGTCATCAGTCGAACGAGCTGTCACTTCAAAGTCTTCTGGCATTTCTTCAATCAAAATACTGTGGTAACGCATGACTGCACGGCCATCCTCAATGCCTTGATACAAAACAGATGGGGCTTCAAAGCTGATATTGCTCTGTTTCCCATGCATGACTTTTGGTGCCAAACCTAACTTGCCACCAAAGACTTCTGCGATGGCTTGGTGGCCCAAACAAATCCCTAAAATCGGTTTCTTGCCAGCAAAGTCACGAATCATGTCTTCCATCTTTCCAGCATCAACTGGCCAACCAGGACCAGGAGAAAAGACCAGACCATCTGCTTTTTCAGCTTCTTCATACAGCTTGGGATCATCATTTCTCAAGACCTGTACTTCTGCAAAGTTCCCAATGTATTGGGCCAAGTTATAGGTAAAAGAATCATAGTTGTCAATCAATAAAATCATGGTCTTAGTTCTCCAATTCTAGTCATAGATTTTGCTTTGTTAATGGTTTCTTGGTATTCGTTTTGGGCGATAGAGTCGTAGACAATCCCTGCCCCAGCCTGAACATAGGCTGTTTGATTTTTGAGAATCATAGTTCGGATGGCAATGGCAAAATCCATATCGCCCGTCGCAGACAAGTAGCCAATTGCTCCTGCGTATACGCCCCGTTTTTCTGTTTCCAGTTCATAGATGCGTCTCATCGCTCGAATCTTTGGTGCTCCTGAAACTGTTCCAGCAGGAAGTGTTGCTTTCAAGGCATCCATGGCAGTGAGTTCTGGAAGCAAACGTCCCTTGACCACACTGGTCAAATGCATAACATAGCGGAAGAGCTCCACTTCCATATACTTGGTGACTTGGACACTGGCCGTTTCAGAGATGCGACCAATATCATTACGACCCAAGTCTACTAACATTCGATGCTCTGCTGTTTCCTTCTCATCAGAAAGCAGGTCTGTCGCCAAATCCTTGTCTTCTTCATCCGTAGCTCCTCTTGGTCGCGTACCTGCAATCGGATTGGTTGTTACGATGCCATTTTTGACAGAAACCAAACTTTCTGGACTGGCACCGATGATTTGATAATCACCAAAATCATAGAAATAAAGGTAATTAGAAGGATTAGTCACGCGGAGATTTCTGTAGAAGTCAAATGGATTTCCAGTAACTTCTGCTGAGAAGCGCTGACTGAGCACGCATTGGAACATATCTCCATTACGAATCAAATCACGAGCGGTTTCCACCATTTCCTCAAACTTCTGAGGAGCAATATGGGGTTTGAAGTCCAGCGGAGATAAATCCAAGTCTTCAAATTCATTTGGAGCAGGGATGCGTAATTCCTCAAGCACTTGGTTCAAGGCTTTTTCCAAGTCTTCTTGACTACGCTCACTGTAAAGGGCATCCTCGATGACATGGATTTTTTCCTTCTTGTGGTCAAAGACCATGTAGCTCTCATAAACAAAGAAATGCATGTCCGGCGTCCCAATTGTATCCTCAGGGATTTGACCAATTTCTTCATAGAGCGAAATCATATCGTAACCGACAAAGCCAATAGCCCCACCACCAAAAGGTAGATCTAAATGGTGCTGGCTCTTATGAGTCACTTCATAAAGGAAATCTAAGGGATCCTGATCAATCACTTGACCATTTTGATAAAGAACTCCATTTTCAAACTTAATCTCAAAAACTGGATTATAGGCTAAGATAGAAAAACGAGCTGTTTCCTTGTCTCTCGGAATACTCTCTAAGATAACCTTGTGTTGCCCCTGTAGGCGCATATAAGCCAAGATTGGTGATAAGACATCTCCATGAATGATTCGTTCCATTGTAATTTCCCTTTCAGTTCTACTTCTAGTCCGCGGCGACTGTATGAAAAATCCCCACGCAAAATAACTTGCGTGAGGACGAAATTCGCGGTGCCACCTCAATTATAGGATTTCTCCTATCTCTCATTCCTGTCTTAGAAAGATTCTGTAACAGGTTGTGCGATAAAGGGCACTCCCTTGAGAATTATGTTTTCTTCTCTCGTTTCAGATGGCCCCAACCTTACAGCTTTCTCTGCTTGTTTCCAGCAACCACAAGCTCTCTGTGAGAGAAAAGACTGTAATTTTTCCATCTATTATTTTTTAGCTTCTAGGTAGTCCGCAATTGCAGCTACATCCTTGTCTCCACGACCAGAGACATTGATGATGATAATGTCGTCTTTACTTAGTTTCGGTGCACGTTTAACTGCTTCTGCGATAGCGTGCGAACTTTCAATCGCCGGGATAATTCCTTCAGTCTTGCTGAGAAGGAGGAGAGCCTGAACAGCTTCTTCATCCGTCGCTGCAACATATTCTACGCGACCTGAATCTTTGAAGTAGGCGTGTTCTGGGCCAACCCCTGGATAGTCCAATCCAGCTGAGATAGAGTAAACTGGAGCTAGTTCTCCATCTTCCTTAAAGACTGCATAGGTCTTCATACCATCAACAATTCCGATACTACCTTTTGTCATAGTAGCTGCGTGCTTGTCTGTGTCAAGTCCATGACCAGCAGCTTCGACCCCAACCAATTTAACTTCTTCATCAGCAACATACTGTGAAAAAGCACCGATGGCATTAGAGCCACCACCTACACAGGCAATAACGTAGTCTGGTAAGCGTCCTTCTTTTTCTAAGATTTGACGGCGTGATTCTTCACTGATGACCTTTTGGAACTCGTGGACAATGGTTGGATATGGGTGAGGACCCACAGCAGATCCCAGAACATAGAAGGCTTCAAGGTCATTCATCCATGCTCCAAAGGCTGCATCAACAGCATCTTTGAGGGTACGAGTCCCTGTTTCAACTGCGTGAACAGTTGCTCCCATCATCTCCATACGGAAAACATTGAGACGTTGACGTTCCACATCCTCTGCTCCCATGTAGACATCACAGGCCATACCAAACTTGGCTGCAGCCGCTGCTGTCGCAACACCGTGCTGACCAGCTCCTGTTTCTGCGATTACTCGTTTTTTGCCCATACGTTTGGCCAAAAGAATTTGTCCTAAAACGTTGTTGAGTTTGTGAGAACCAAGGTGGTTAAGGTCTTCACGTTTGAGATAAATCTTAGCTCCACCTAGGTGCTCTGTCAAACTTTCTGCAAAATAGAGCGGTGTTTCGCGACCTGAATAGTCCTTTAAGTAATGACGAAATTCTGCCAAAAACCCTGGATCATCTTTGTACTTTTCAAATGTCACTTCCAACTCATCCAACAAAGCCTGAATCGGCTCCGGTACGAAACTACCACCAAATTGTCCAAAATAACCTTTAGTTGTCATAAAATTTTCCTCTTTCAGTATTGATTTCAAGATATGAAAAAAGCCCACACACAGAATATACTTCCATGTGAGGGCGTTAGTAACGCGGTGCCACCTCAATTATAAAGGAACTATCTCCTTTACATCTCTGCCTTGTCTAACAACAAGTTGCACTATAAGGTGTGCGCACCGAATTTTCATTGTTTCAAATTCATTTTTAAAATCAGCCCACTTTCACTACTTCCAACCACCTGTTCACAATCACCACAGGCTCCCTGAAGATCAAAAATAGTTACTTTTCTGATTTGTTGAACTTATTTTAATACTTTGTTTTTTCTTTGTCAAGACTTTTTTAAGATTTTTTTGATAAAGTTAGCACTTTTTCAGAAACTGTTTTGAAAGTCTCAATGATATAGTCCACTTCTTCATCGCTTAATTTAGTGTGAAGAGGGAGGGTAATTTCATTTTCAAAGAAGGCATAGGCCTTAGGATAATTCGCCATATCAAAGCCAAGATTCTTATAAGCTGTCAAGAGCGGAAGTGGTTTGTAGTGGACATTACTTGCAATTCCTGCTTTGGCCAATTCTTGGATGATGAGGTTGCGCTCTTCTAAACTTGCTCCTTCTACATGGGTGATGTAGAGGTGGCGTGAAGATTCGACAGTTTCAGTCTCATGTGCCAATGGATGGATACGAGAACCTGCAAAACCACGATCATAGCGGTCCACGATGTCCTTACGACGTTGCAACAAACTTGGATAGCGGTCCAATTGTACCAAACCAAGGGAAGCCATGATATCGGTCATATTGCACTTGTAGGCTGGTGTGACGATATCGTATTCCCAAGAACCCAGTTGCATCTTGGCAAGAGCATCCTTAGTTTGTCCGTGAAGGGAAAGAATTTGGAATTCTTTGTACATCTCTTCGTCATCAATCGCTGGATTGGCTTTCCAAGTCGCACTTCCACCTTCTGCCGTTGTAAAGTTCTTAACAGCATGGAATGAGAAAGAAGTGAAGTCAGCGATAGAACCAGCAGGTTGTCCCTTATAAGTTGATCCCAAAGCGTGGGCACTATCAGAAACAATCACAATACGGTTAAAGGCTTTTTGCCACTTGCTTGAAGCAACAAACAAGTCACGTTTGTTTTCCACAACTTGGAACAAACGGTCATAGTCACAAACAATCCCTGCAAGCTCTACTGGGATGATCACCTTTGTCTTTTCAGTGATTGCTTGCTCCAGCAGATCATAATCCATCTCAAACGTATCTGCTTGGATATCCACCATGACAGGGGTTGCTCCTACGTGAGTGATGACACTACATGAAGCTGTATAGGTCATAGCTGGAACGATGACTTCATCACCAGGTCCCACTTCAAGCACACGCAAAATCAACTCAAGCGCGGCAGTCGCAGAGTTGAGACAGACAGTCTTAGGTGTCTGTGTGTATTGCGACAAGCGACGCTCTAGTTCTTTTGTCTTAGGACCTGTTGTGATCCAACCAGAACGCAGGGTATCAGCTACTTCAGCAATTTCTGCTTCCGTAATATCGGGTGGTGAAAATGGAATATTGTAATTTGGCATTGATTTGCTCCTTTTATCTGTACTCATTTTCTCATGACTACTTTATTTTAGCACTTCAAACACGGTTTGAAACATGATTTTGATGTCTCCAAGGAAACTAAACTCTCGGAGATAGGCAAGGTTATAGCGCATCTTTTCAGGGAGGACATGTTCAACATAGGCTTGGTCAACTGACAGTCCTTTTTCGGTCATTTGACTGATGATAGTATCCTCATCCTTATAGTTGATGCTGGCTGGAGAGGTAATTCCTGCTGGCAAGAGCAAGGTCGCCATCATTTCAGGACTATACTGCTCTGTATAGCGCGGAACTTCAGGTCGTGTACCGACAAAGGACATCTCACCTTTAAGGACATTGACCAGCTGAGGCAGTTCATCCAAACGGACACGGCGGATGAAATTCCCCACTTTGGTAATGCGACTATCATTAGCTGAAGTCACCAGACTTCCTTTTTTATCCGCATCCGTTACCATGGTACGGAACTTCCAAATCTTGAACCGACGGTTATACTGGGTCACGCGCTCTTGCTTGTAAATCACTGGCCCCTTGCTATCCAACTTAATCCAAATGCTCAAAATGAGAAAGATGGGAGAGGTCAGAACTAGTAAGACCAAGGCTAGAACCCAGTCCAAGCAACGCTTGAAAATCAGCGAACCCTTCCTTTTAGAGACAAGCTGGTAGTAAGACTCAACCTCGCTTGATTTCATTTCCACGGGCAAGTCTTCCCATTTCAGCATGCTGTTTCTCCTTTGTTTTTATTATACTATTTGTCAACATTTTTCATTATACCACAAAATGGAAAAGGCGGTGAAAGAAATCTGTAATTTGAAGGATTTCCTTCTTATGATCAAGGAGAATCAAAGAATATTAAGACATGGCACCCGCCTGCAAACTATACATCTTGTGATAGGTTCCTCCAAGATCCAAGAGTTCCTCATGGGTTCCACTCTCAATAATGCGCCCCTTATCCAAAACGTAGATACAGTTGGCGTCTTGGATAGTAGAAAGGCGGTGGGCGATGGCAATGGTTGTCCGCCCCTGTCTCATCTTAGCCAGAGAAGCTTGAACCAGACTTTCTGTTTCAGAGTCAATATTGGCTGTCGCTTCATCCAAAATCAAGATTTTAGGCTGACTAGCAACTGTTCTAGCAAAGGCTAGAAGCTGACGCTGACCAGTAGAGAAGCTCGAACCACGTTCGGAAACAGGGGAGTCATACCCCTGCGGAAGGTCTTGAATAAAGGAATCTGCATCGACAAAAGCAGCTACAGCCTGAACCTCCTCATCACTGATTTCTTGGTACATGGCGATATTGGACTTGACGGTTCCATGATAGAGGAAGGGCTCCTGCAAGACCAGACCAATGTTTTTTCTCAGTTCTTCCTGACTGTAGTCCCTAATATCCACATCATCCAAGAGAACTCGCCCTGACTGGAATTCATAAAAACGCATGAGGACATTGATAATAGATGATTTCCCTGAACCTGTATGACCCACAAAAGCAATGGTTTCACCCTTGTTAACAGAGAAAGAAATATCATCCAAAATCGGATGTTTGCCATCATAAGAGAAACATACATGTTCAAAACGGATATTGCCTTCTTTGATCTCGGTCTGTCCATTTTCTTGAAGAGGCTCATAAGTCCTCTCGTCGATCAAGGCAAAGACACGGCCCGCAGACACCATAGATGTTTGAAGGGTTGAAAAATTTTGAGTCACCTCAATCAGAGGATCAAAGAGACGATTGATGTACTGGATAAAGGCATACATGGTTCCTGCCGTTATCCCGATAGAAAGGCCACGGTAACCAAAGTAGGCCATCAAAACGGCATAACCTAAAAGTTTCAGCAAACTCATGGCAGGACGCAAAAAGAGGGCATCCAAGGCTACAGATCGGTTGGCGTAGACCAAGTGTTCTTGGTTGATCTCATCAAATTCTGCCTGCAGGCGCTTCTCTTGATTAAATGCCTGGATAATTCTGATTCCTTCGATATTCTCTGCCAGCTTACTATTGATATCTGATAAGAGACTTCTGGTTTTTTCGATGATTTTCACTGACTTTTTCCGATAGAGATTGACCAGAAGGAAAATCAAGGGAAGAAAGAGCAGGACTAAAGCTGTCAAACGAAAATCCAACACCAACATAGTATAAAGGGTTGTTAGAAAGATAAAAACTGCTGAGATAAAGCTAGATAAAATCCCCGAAAACATATCACTGATAGTCTCAGTATCATTGGTCAAACGAGAGACGATGGAGCCTGCTGGCGTCTTGTCAAAATAAGACATGCCCAGCTTCTCCATATTGGCAAAGGCATCTCGACGAATATCCCTAACAATACTGTAAGACACCCGCGCAAAGAGAAGATTGCCGACATACTGAACTAGAGTTTGAAGGATATAAAGGCCATAGTAGACCAATAAAACGGTCACAGCGAGTTGGTTGAGATTGCTGAGATACTGGTCAATAAAGTGGGAAGCGACAAGGGGAATGACACTTTTAATGACCGTCGTCGCTAGGAGAAAACTGAGTGCCAAAAAGGTCAGGAGGCCGTAAGGCTTGAGATAGGACATCAAGCGCTTCAATACAACCCATTGTTCTTTCTTATTCCGCATCTTCTTCTCCTTTCATTTCCAGCTGCTGAGACTGGTAGGTTTGGGCATACCAGCCATCCAGGGCTAGCAGTTCTTCATGCCTGCCCCGTTCGATGATTTGGCCATTTTGCAGAACCAAAATCAAATCTGCATGGACTACCGCACTGAGGCGATGAGCTGTAATAATGGTTGTCTTGTCCTTCCGCGTCTCCTTGAGGTTGTCGATAATCGCATACTCTGTCTTAGCATCCACAGCGGATAAGGAATCATCCAAAATCAAGATATCAGGGTCTAAAATCATCGCCCGACTCATGGCTAGACGCTGCTTTTGACCACCAGAAAGACTGACTCCTTTTTCACCAATCAACGTATCAAATCCCTGTGGCATGGCTACAATATCTTGGTAAACTTGGGCTAGCTTAGTCGCTTCCTCGACTGCTGAGAGCGACAAATTAGGATTGCCAAATCGGATATTGTCTAAAATCGAGGTCGCAAAGAGAAACTGGTCCTGAGGGACATAGCCCATAAGGCTACGAAGGTCTGTCAAACGATAGTCACGAATATCGTGATCATTTAGATAAATGGCTCCCTTGTCCACATCGTATTCACGTAATAGAAGTTTGATCAAGGATGTTTTCCCAGAGCCTGTCTGCCCGACCAAGCCCAATGTTTGCCCTTTTTCCAAACTAAAGTGGATATCCGTCAATGTTTCCTCATCTTCAAAGGCAAAACTATCAATATTGTACTCCAAGCGCCCATTTTCAACGCCATCTAAAGGAAACTCAGGGTCTTGTACAGGTGATTGCTGAGACAAAAGATCCTCAATTCGCTGGTAAGAAACCTTCCCTCGCTGAGTAATATTAAAGAGGAAACCAATAGCCATAAGAGGCCAAACCAGCATATCCAAGTAGCTGATAAAGGTAACTAGATTACCAACCGTAATCTGCCCTTTCTGAACCATCAAGGAGCCTACCAAAAGCGTTAAAACATAGGAGGAACCAACAAATAAGAGAACCATAGGGTCAAAGAGACTATCGTATTTCATGGTTTGCAGGTTCTTTTGGAAGGTCAATTCATTGACTGTCTGAAAAGACTTCAATTCTTCCGCCTGATAACCGAAAGACTTGGTCACTTTAATACCTGATACAGACTCCTGTACCTTGTTATTGAGTTCAGAAAAAGCAGCTTGGGATTCACCAAAAGCCTTGTGGGTCTTTCTTCCCAAACGACTGGTCGCATAAGCCATGAAAGGCAGGGGCAGAATGGAAATCAAGGTCATTTGCCATGAGATGCTAAAGAGCATGGTCAGCAAGGTCACTAAAGCCGTGATAGAGGCATCCACTGCAGACATAACACCGCCGCCTGCTAGACGGGTCAAGGCATTGATATCGTTGGTGGCATGCGCCATCAGGTCCCCCGTCCGATAGGTCTGATAAAAGGCTGGAGACATTTTTGTGAAATGCTCAAACAAGCGAGAACGCATAATCTGTCCCAAGCGATAAGAGGTCCCAAGAATATACATACGCCAAACATAGCGCAGATAGTACATCCCAAAGGCCGCAAGTAGCAAGTAAAATAGGTCAAGAAGAAGGTCCTGCTGGGTTAATTGCTCCGATGTGATGGCATCAATGACCCGCCCCATAACCATAGGGGGAATGAGATTGAGGACGGAAACCAAGACCAAGGCCACAATCCCGACTAGATAACGGCGTTTTTCTAACTTGAAAAACCACCAAAGTTTTTGAATAATGGACATAAAATCCCTTTCTGATTGCAAATAGAAACCTGAGGCCAAGACCCCAGGTTTTTCTTATTCATAGGTTACGACTGTAACGGCACCCTTGTCATACTCAGCGATAAAGATATTAGCTACATTGTCATGTCCTTGCTTGTTGAGGTTATCAAGCAGCCACTCTTCGCTACGACCAATCGATTCCAAAACATCTACTTGGATCACACCGTCAGTCACAACTGGATACTTAGGATTTTCATCTCCCATTTGGACCACGATGAGTTGGCCATTTTGCTCCTGCACAGCTCGTTTAACTTGCTTCATCTGGAAAATTCCTTGGCTACGAAGTTTGAGAGCAACATCTGCCGCAGACAAACCAACTGAACGACAGGCTTCTGGGTCAATCTGCCCATTTTTGATGAGCAGAGTCGGTTTACCATCAATCAAGCGTTTCACAAAACGAACATTGTTATTGAGCCACTTGAGGGTCAAGACCAAAATCGTCCACATCATCAAAATCACTGCATACTGGAGAATACTGATAGAACTATTGTAAATCACCCCACCGATGATACCACCGAGAACATAGTTCTGAATTTGGTCTGTCGCAGAGTTAGGTGCTAGGTTCCCCTTTCCTGTCACATTGATAACAAAAACAAGCGAGAAGAGCCCCAAGGCCAGTTTGATTAAAATTTCCATATAATTGAGTGTCATTTGTTTACCTCCACCAATTCAATAGCATCTGTTTGATGCAATTCTAATTTCTCTAAAAGATACTTGTCTGGTTGGCTCCCGTTCATGGCACGATAGACATTTGAACCTACCTTGACAAGCGCTCCATCAGTGGCTGCAGAAGTATTGACATAGACTTCTGATTTATCCACTCCCAAGTCTTTGGAAACAACCTCTATGAAATGAAGGGAGGTTTGAAATTGATTGTTAGAGGCTTGATTGGTCTGGTATTTTGAAATTGTCACTAAAAGCATGGCCACTAAGGTCAAGGCCAAAATCATGACCAATTCCCGAAACTTAGTCCCCTTTTTATCTCGATAGGCCTTAAAGGCAAAAAATCCTGTGATAGCTAGGAGAACAATTCCAAAGCCAATCATGATTCCATTTTGTTGACTGATTTGGCTAAGCACATAGTCATATGAGTAAAATTTCATTTATTTTCACTCCCTTTCATAAAATCATTCTTAATTATAAACGAAAGAGAGTGATTTTTCAAGCCATACGTTGGGGAAATAGACCTTTTTTTGGTATAATAAAGTCTATAATCTGAATGAAAAAGGTAACTTTATGAAACTTATCTCATGGAATATTGATTCCCTCAATGCAGCCCTAACTAGTGACTCAGCTCGTGCCAAATTGTCCCAAGAAGTCCTACAAACCTTGGTCGCTGAAAATGCTGATATTATTGCTATCCAAGAAACCAAGCTTTCTGCCAAAGGGCCTACAAAGAAACACTTGGAAATTTTAGAAGAGCTCTTCCCAGGCTACGAAAACACGTGGCGCTCTTCCCAAGAGCCTGCCCGTAAAGGCTATGCTGGTACTATGTTCCTCTATAAGAAAGAACTCACACCAACTGTCACTTTTCCAGAAATCGGTGCTCCTTCTACCATGGACTTGGAAGGCCGCATCATCACCTTGGAATTTGATGAATTTTTCGTAACCCAAGTATACACGCCAAACGCTGGTGATAGCCTTAAACGTTTGGAAGAACGCCAAGTCTGGGATGTCAAATATGCTGAGTATTTAGCTAAACTAGACAAAGAAAAACCAGTTCTTGCGACTGGCGACTACAACGTAGCCCACAATGAAATCGACCTTGCAAATCCTGCCAGCAACCGCCGTTCACCTGGATTTACCGACGAGGAACGTGCTGGATTTACCAACCTTTTGGCAACTGGATTTACCGACACCTTCCGTCATGTTCATGGCGATGTTCCAGAACGCTACACTTGGTGGGCACAACGTAGCAAGACTTCTAAAATCAACAATACAGGCTGGAGAATCGACTACTGGCTCACAAGTAACCGCATCGCTGACAAAGTAACTAAGTCTGATATGATTGACTCAGGTGCTCGCCAAGACCACACACCCATTGTCTTGGAAATTGAGCTCTAAGGAGAAAGCTAATGGACTATCAAGCTGCCATTCCTGAATTTGTAGTATCTGACCTCGAACAGTCACGCCACTTCTACTGCTACTTGCTGGGATTTTCTGTCGAATACGAGCGTCCAGAGGAGAAATTTCTCTTCCTCTCGCTTGAAGACTGCCAACTTATGCTAGAAGAAGGCAGTACAGAAGAATTAGCCCAACTAACCTATCCTTTCGGGCGCGGTGTCAATATTTCCTTTGGCATTGAAGATGTCCCTCAGCTCCACCAAAAACTGCTGGAAGCTAACTATCCTATCCATCGTCCGCTGACCAAAAGAGAATTTCGAGTGGGAGATAACTTTATTTACCCTCACGAATTTGCAGTTTTGGATCCAGATGGCTATTTTTTAAGATTTAGCGAATAGAAAAAATCTTTCAAATCAGAAAAAGGCATATTGTCAGATTTTGAAGAATCTTGATAATATGTCTTTTATGATGAAAAAACCTTCTAAAGGTTAGCCTATAATTGATAATTTGTCCATTTTTCTTCAATTTATTCGTTTTTTATATCCAAATACTAACAAAATATTTGATTTCTAAAGTTATTTAGTGTAAAATAAAAACATTGACACAAGCCTATTTAAAATTGAATATCGTTTTACTTGTTTATGTCGTGAATTGGCACGACGTTTCTACAAGGTGCCGGAACACCTAACAATAAGTAAGTCGGCTTGAGGGGATGGTCTTTGGGCCATGCCTATTTTGGGACTTGCTTAGAGATTAAGTAGGTCCTTTTTCTATTTCTTGCTAGAAACTCTAAACAAGCAAATGGATTGGCTTTTAGACTTTAGGAGGTCTTATGAAATTATTAGAAGAGCGCATTCTCAAGGATGGGCGTATCTTGGGTGATAACATTCTCAAGGTGGATTCCTTTTTAACTCACCAAGTTGACTTTAGCTTGATGCGAGAGATTGGTAAGGTTTTTGCGGAAAAATTCGCTACTGCTGGCATTACCAAGGTCGTAACCATTGAAGCGTCAGGCATTGCCCCAGCCGTTTTTACTGCCGAAGCCTTAAACGTTCCCATGATTTTCGCAAAGAAAGCTAAAAACATCACCATGAATGAAGGCATCTTAACTGCCGAAGTTTACTCCTTTACCAAGCAAGTGACCAGCACCGTTTCTATCGCTGGAAAATTCCTCTCACCAGAGGACAAGGTTTTGATTATCGACGATTTCCTTGCTAATGGCCAAGCGGCTAAAGGCTTGATTCAAATCATCGAACAAGCCGGTGCCACAGTCGAAGCTATCGGTATTGTGATTGAAAAATCCTTCCAAGATGGTCGGGATTTGCTTGAAAAAGCAGGCTACCCTGTCCTATCACTCGCTCGCTTGGATCGTTTTGAAAATGGTCAGGTCGTATTTAAGGAGGCAGATCTCTAATGCAAACTCAAGAAAAACACTCGCAAGCAGCCATTCTTGGCTTGCAGCACTTACTAGCCATGTACTCAGGATCTATCCTGGTTCCCATCATGATTGCAACAGCCCTTGGCTATTCAGCTGAGCAGTTGACCTATCTGATTTCCACAGATATCTTCATGTGTGGGGTGGCAACCTTCCTCCAACTCCAACTCAACAAATACTTTGGGATTGGACTCCCAGTCGTTCTTGGAGTTGCCTTCCAGTCGGTAGCTCCCTTGATTATGATTGGTCAAAGCCATGGTAGTGGTGCTATGTTTGGTGCCCTTATCGCATCAGGGATTTACGTAGTTCTTGTTTCAGGCATCTTCTCAAAAGTAGCCAATCTCTTCCCATCTATCGTAACTGGATCTGTTATTACCACGATTGGTTTAACCTTGATTCCTGTCGCTATTGGAAATATGGGAAATAACGTTCCAGAGCCAACTGGTCAAAGTCTCTTACTTGCAGCAATCACTGTTCTGATTATCCTCTTGATTAACATCTTTACCAAAGGATTTATCAAGTCTATCTCCATTTTGATTGGACTGGTTGTTGGAACTGCCATCGCTGCTACTATGGGCTTGGTAGACTTCTCTCCTGTTGCGGCAGCACCTCTTGTCCATGTCCCAACCCCACTCTACTTTGGGATGCCAACTTTTGAAATCTCATCTATTGTCATGATGTGTATCATCGCAACGGTTTCTATGGTTGAGTCGACTGGTGTTTATCTGGCCTTGTCTGATATCACGAAAGATCCAATCGATAGCACGCGCCTGCGTAACGGTTACCGTGCAGAAGGTTTAGCTGTACTTCTCGGAGGAATCTTTAACACCTTCCCTTACACAGGATTTTCACAAAACGTTGGTCTGGTTAAATTATCAGGTATCAAGAAACGCCTGCCAATCTACTATGCAGCTGGTTTCCTGGTTCTCCTTGGACTCCTTCCTAAGTTTGGCGCCCTTGCCCAAATCATTCCGAGCCCTGTCCTTGGTGGTGCTATGCTGGTGATGTTTGGTTTTGTATCTATTCAAGGGATGCAAATCCTCGCCCGCGTTGACTTTGCTAACAATGAACACAACTTCCTTATCGCAGCTGTATCCATCGCTGCAGGTGTCGGACTCAACAACAGTAATCTCTTTGTCAGCATGCCGACAGCCTTCCAAATGTTCTTCTCAAACGGAATCGTCGTAGCCAGCCTACTCGCCATTGTCCTCAATGCCGTATTAAATCATAAAAAGAAATAAGAAAAAGAGGTGTGAACCTCTTTTTTGTTTATCTATATCCTCACCTGTCTGTCTTCTGACCGCTGACCTGTGACAAACATGGTGAAGGTTGCCTTGCAGACATTTCTGCCTTCTTGATTGGTGATATCCACATCCACCACACAGGTTGTGCGACCTTGATGGACACATTCTCCTTTAATAGTCAGCACATCGTCAAGTTTTCCTGCCTTGAGGTAGTTGATAGAGGATTGGAGTGTCACCCCATCAAGCCCCAGCGAGATAACCACTAAACCACTGATTTGGTCACAAAGGGTAAAGAGATAGCCTCCATGGGCATTGCCATAGTAGTTGAGCGACGAGTCCACTACTTTGGTCGTCACCACAACGTGACCATCTCTCATTTGTTCAATTTCGTAATTTTCAAAGGCAGATATAGCGTCAAAATGAAAATCTTTCATCGTTTCCTCCTGATATTTCAAACGACACTATGATACTACTTTTTATAGGACTGTGCAAGGAGAAAGCTCCTAGTCTGACAAAATTCCGACCTGTCCCACAAAGCGCATAAAGGCTGTCTGCCCTTGTTCCGTTTGCTTGTAAACTCCTGCGTCCTCCAGAACACGCGCAAAGATAGCGCCTACAGAGTCTTTGACGATTTCAAGGGCTTTTTCTTTATCCGCTAGGTCTGGATATTTTACTTTGAGCTGGTCTGCCCATTCCTGATGATAAGTCGCAACTGTATCCCCTTCTCCAACAAGATAGCTGGCGACTTGCTCCACTTCTTCTTTCAAGCGAGGTGGCAAAATAGCCAAGCCCATGACCTCAATCAAGCCGATATTTTCCTTCTTGATATGTTGGACATCCTTGTGGGGATGATAGATGCCGTCAGGATGCTCTAGCGATGTCTGATTGTCTCGCAAGACCAAGTCCAACTCAAACAGTCCATCGCGTTTACGGGCAATCGGTGTAATGGTATGGTGTGGTGTTCTGTTACTTTCTGCCAAGACTTGCACACTTGGATCTGAATACTGACGCCATTCCTGCAAAATCTTATCAGCCAAGTTAATCAAATCCTCTTTGGAATCCGAAGTCAAACGCAACACTGACATGGGCCACTTGACAATTCCAGCCTTGACCTGCTCAAATCCAGCAAAACAGAAAGTCTTTTGCAGAGGAGCCAATTCCATAGGGAATACGTGACGACCTCCCTGATAGTGGTCATGGGTGAGAATAGACCCCCCCACGATTGGCAGGTCAGCATTAGATCCAGCAAAATATCCTGGAAACTGCTCTACGATAGCCAGCAGACGCTCAAAACTCTGACGACTAATGGCCATGGGACGATGCTGACCGTCTAAGAAAATACAGTGCTCATTAAAATAAGCATAGGGCGAATACTGGAAGCCCCACTCCTGACCAGCCATTTCAAAACGGATAATGCGGTGATTGCTGCGAGCTGGATGGTTGACCCGACCGTGGTAGCCCTCGTTCTCTATACAAAGCTGACACTGGGGATAATGGCTAGCTTGCACCAACTTGGCTGCCGCAATCTCCTTTGGATCCTTTTCAGGCTTAGAGAGATTGATGGTAATCTCAAGTTCTCCGTAATCAGATGGAACACGGTAAGCAATATTCTTAGCAATGGCCTTGAGTTTAATGTAGTCATTTTTCTGGCTGAGTTGGTAAAAATCCGCTATCGCCTGCTCAGGAGATTGGGCATAGGTCTCCCAGAAATCACGATTAACCTGACTCGGACAAGGGGTCACCAAGTCCATCAATTCTGCACCAAGGATTTCACGCGCAGTCTGACTATCCTCAATCGTCTCTAATCGAACGGCCTCCTCAATCAGCTGGTCCTTGAGGTCAATCAATTTATCCAGATCAGTCTCAACCTCCAAAACACCTTCTCCCACTCGTGCCAAAACACGATTGGTCAGGTAGATTCGATCCATTTCCTCAAATAAACTTCCTGCAATGACTTCCGTGATAAATGCATCTAGAACTCCCTGACTCATTGATTCTCCTTCTTACTTTCTAAATAGTCTCTGACAGCATCTAAATCCTGAAAAACTTGTTCTGTTTTATTTAAGAAAGACTGTGCTGGCATTTTTAAGTCTGGAATACAAATAACTGGTATTCCAGCTCTATAGGCTGCTTCAATCCCTGCTTCACTATCCTCCAGCACTAAGCAATTCTCTGGTAAAACATTCAAATCACTACAGGCCTTTAAAAATATATCAGGGTAAGGTTTGCTTCGCTTTACATCTTTTGCAAAAACTAGATGGTCAAATAGGGACAGTATACCATTACTATCCAAAATCATTCTAGCTCTAGATTCAACACTTGAAGTTGCTAAAGCGATTGGAATACCTTCTCTTTGCAAAAAAACAAGCAAATTTTTAGCACCTTTTTTTAAATTTACACCTTTGGCTAAAATTTGAGCTTCCAGTTCATAAACTTTTTCCAAGGTTTGGTAAAAGTTCCAAGGTAAATCATAGGTATCCAAAAATCGTTGAACATTCTCCTCTTCCCTATGTCCACTGTATTCTCTAGAATATGTTTCTTCTGTGAAAGGAATTCCAAAATCTTCAAGCAATTCTTGATAAACTTTTAGAGAAATGATCTCAGTATCAGCTAATAAGCCGTCTAAATCAAATATTACAGCTTCCATTTACTTCTTTCCTAGTCTAAAACGCGAGTACCACCTGCAACTTCAGCGATATAGAAGCTTGGAGCATAGCCAACGATTTCTTCATAGTGTTTGCCAACAGCTTCTTTAAAGTTTTCAACCGCATCTTTTTGAACCAAGGCAATAGCACAACCACCAAAACCTGCTCCTGTCATACGAGCACCAAGAACACCTTCTTGAGCCCAAGCTGTATGAACAAGGGTATCCAATTCCAAACCAGTCACTTCGTAGTCATGTTCCAAAGAAACGTGAGACGCATTCATCAAACGACCAAATTTTTCCAAATCTCCCGCTTGAAGTGCTGCTTGCGCTTTAAGAGTACGTTGGTTTTCAAGAACTGCGTGGCGAGCACGTTTCAAACGATTTGCGTCTTTGATCAGGTAGCTGTATTGGTCAAAGGCCCACTCATCCAATTCGCCTAAAGTCTGGATATCCAAGGCCACTTGAAGTTCTTCCACTGCCTTTTCACATTCAGCACGGCGTTCATTGTATTTAGAGTCCGCCAGTTCACGGCGTTTGTTGGTGTTCATGATAACAACAACATTGTCCTTCAAGTCAAGCGGCACCAAGTCGTATTCTAAGGTATTGGTATCTAGATAAATGGCACGTTGGTCAGCACCCATACCGATAGCAAATTGGTCCATGATACCAGAGTTGACTCCGATAAAGTTGTTTTCCGTTTGTTTTCCTATTTTAACCAAATCCAAACGGTCTAGTTTTAAATCAAAGAGATGCTCTGCCACGACCCCTGTCAAGAGTTCCAAGGATGCTGATGAAGACAAGCCAGCACCATTTGGGATATTTCCATAAACATAAAAATCAAACCCTTTGTCAATCACATGTCCAGCTTCTTGCAAGAAATGAAGAACTCCTTTTGGATAGTTGGTCCAGCTATGCTCCTTTTCAAACTTGAGGTCAGCAAGAGGCACTTCGATGATACCCTTGTCCTCAAAGTTAGCTGAGTAGAAACGCAAGACTTGGTCGTCACGCTTGCGAGCTGCACCGTAAGTTCCCAAGGAAATAGCAGCTGGAAAAACGTGCCCACCGTTGTAGTCTGTGTGCTCACCAATCAAGTTGATACGTCCTGGTGAAAAGAAAATTTGGTCTGCTTCTTGACCAAAAACAGCAAGAAAGTCTTTACGAAGAGCTTCAGCAGTAAGATGTTGTGTCATATGAATTCTCCTTTGACTGTCCGTTAAGTTATCTTAACGTGTAATCGTTTTCTTCTATTGTATCCAAGGGATTTCCCAAGGTCAATCCTTTTTACTAAACTTTTACTAAACTATCAGTAAAAAGCAGAAAAATATGATATACTAACCTAAAAGAAGGAGGATTTATGGCTACCTTAAAAGACATTGCACAGCTAGCCTCTGTCTCTATCGCGACCGTATCCCGTGTCCTCAACCGCGACCAGAGCCTATCTGTCACAGAAGAAACCAGACACCGTATTTTAACTGTTGCTGAAGAGCTAGGCTATACCAAGCACCTCAAGACAGGGGAATCCCACAAGCCCAAGCAAAAGATTGCCATTATCCAATGGGTCAGCGAACAAGGGGAGCTGGACGACCTCTACTACTACCAGATTCGCCTAGGCATCGAAAAAAGAGCCCAAGAACTGGACTATGATATCTTGCGCTATTTTAATGACCATCCTTTTACACTGAGTGAGGAAGTGATTGGGATTCTCTGCATCGGAAAGTTCAGCCGATCACAAATCTCTGCCTTTGAAGAATACCAAAAACCTCTTGTATTTCTAGACAGCGATACCCTTTCTCTTGGACACACCTGCATTATCACGGATTTTTACACTGCCATGAAACAGGTTGTCGATTATTTCCTCAGCCAAGGGATGAATCGTATCGGGATTCTAACAGGCCTTGAGGAAACAACGGATCAAGAAGAAATCATTGAAGATAAACGGCTGGAAAATTTCAAAGACATTACCCAATCAAAAGGAATCTACCATGAAGAACTGGTCTTTCAAGGAAGCTTTACTGCCCAGTCTGGCTATGACTTAATGAAAGAGGCCATTCAGAACTTGGGAGATCAGCTCCCACCAGCCTTTTTCGCTGCCAGCGATAGTTTAGCTATCGGTGCTCTCCGAGCACTCCAAGAAGCTGGAATTAGCCTGCCAGACCGCGTCAGCCTTATTTCCTTTAACGACACCAGCCTGACCAAGCAGGTCTATCCTCCCCTCTCCAGCATCACGGTCTATACTGAGGAAATGGGCCGAGCAGGGATGGATATTCTTAACAAGGAAGTTCTCCACGGTCGCAAAATTCCTAGCCTGACCATGCTAGGAACCAGACTGACTTTGAGAGAAAGCACTCTGCCATAACTCCACAAATTAAACATGACAAAAAATCCTAATAGAGAATCTCACATCTCCATTAGGATTTTCTTTTTTAATCCATCACAATCATAGACTTAATGGTCTTGCGTTCATCCATATCTTTATAGGCTTGATTAATATCTTCCAGTTTATAACTTGAAGTAAAGACACGACCTGGATTGATGTCTCCATCAAGAACGGCTTTTAGTAATACTTGTTTGTCGTAAGTTGTGACTGAAGCTGGTCCACCACCGATTATTGTATTTTGTCCAAATGTTGAGCCAATGGCACGATTTTCATAGTGCGGCACACCAACAAAGCCCAAACGGCCTCCATTATGGAGAACACCGAGAGCTTGATCAACCGCTGCTCCTGTTCCAACACATTCCAGAGCTGCATCTGCACCACCACCTAGAATCTCACGCACCTTGGCAATTCCTTCTTGACCACGTTCAGCTACAACAGCTGTCGCACCTGACTCCAGAGCCATCTTTTGACGATCTTCATGACGGCTCATAAGAATAATTTGTGAAGCACCACGCATCTTAGCCGCGATAACAGCACATTGACCAACAGCCCCATCCCCGATAACGACGACCTTGTCCCCTTTTTGCACATTAGCAACACGCGCTGCATGATAGCCTGTCGGCATGACATCAGCAAGTGTCAAAAGTGACTTGAGCATGCCTTCGCTATAATCTGAAGGTTGACCAGGGATTTTAACCAGCGCCCAGTTTGCATAGTGGAAACGGATATACTCAGCCTGAACACCACCCGACCAGTTATTTCCTGGATGATTATCACACGAGCCATCAAAACCAGCACGGCAGGCATCACACTGACCACAACCATGTGTGAAAGGTGCAATGACAAAGTCACCTGCTTTTACTGTAGTAACGTTCTCACCAACTTCTTCGACAATCCCGATTGCCTCATGACCGCTATTTCTATGTCCTTCTTCGATTTCGGGATTACGGTAACTCCAGAGGTCTGAACCACAAACACAAGTACGGACAATGCGGATAATAGCATCATCTGCTTCTATAATTTGCGGACGTTCAATTGTAGCAAGTCCAACCTGACCCGCCTTTGTATATACTGCTGATTTCATTTAAAATTTTCCTTCCTTGTAAAGTTTAATTTTGAGATTTAAGCGATTTAAAGCCGTCTGTAACTGAGACAAGCGCTCCTCTAATTTTTTCTTTTCGTCTTCTAAAATACCAAGCCTTTCCTCTCTCGTTTCATCCCCCTTTTGGTAGAGCGACATATAGTCAACTAAACTGTCCACAGAGACACCCGCCGAACGAAAACACTTAATAAATTCCAGTGCCTCAATATCCTGATCTTGAAAATCACGAATTCCAGTTGCGGTTCTAGTAATCGGTGGCACAAGACCAACCCGTTCATAATACCGAATCGTATCCGCTGAAATTCCCAATAAGTCGCTGGCAGATTTAATATTCATACGCTTACCTCCTATCATTTTATTCACTGAGTTTAAGCTATTCTAACTCACTTATCTTATTATATAACTTTGAGTTGACTCCAAGTCAAGCATTTTGTATCTAATCGAAAAATTTTTTATAATTATCAATCATGTAATGGAGTTTATACAATACTCTTAACTTACCAATCTTTTAAAATATCTAAATAATAAAGAAATTACTCTATTCCAAATAAGATAGTACCCAAGTATTTTTCATTTTTTTCTAATGATGATGCTCATGATTCCGCTCCAAGTCACACACCTTTCGCTTATGTTCTTGATGAGTTTCTAGGTCTGCATCCATCTCAATGGTAATATTTTGGAAACCACAATCTTTGAGGAAAATTCGAATAGATTCTTTACAAGTTTCCATATATTCCATTTTTTTCATACAAAGATGGACAATGGCATTTTTTTCCAAACCATCCATAGTCCAGAGATTAAGCTGGTTAAGGCTGGTCACATTGTCCAATTGCTCTAAGCCACTCTTTACTTGCTTGATATCAATACCTTCTGGCACAGCATCCAAGAAAATCTTGAGCGTAGACCAAAAACGTGGAAGAGCTTTTGAAAGAATAAAGAAAGAAATGACAAGGGACAAAAGTGGATCTAGGATATACCAGTCCGTAAATCGAAGAACAATGGCCATTAGGATGACAGCCAGCCACCCTAGGGTATCTTCCAGAAAATGCAGACTCAGAATAGACTCATTCTTTGTCTTTCCCTTACTAACCACTAGACTCGCTAACACATTGATAGTAATCGCAATAATTCCTAACCAGAGAATCCCCTCATCATTGACTGGTTGAGGATTTAAAATCTTCGTGACATTTTCCAAAATGACTAGAACAGATCCTGTCATGAGTATTATCGCTGTCACCAAGGCTCCTAGCAGACTAAACCGCTTATAGCCCAAGGTGTACTGATTGTCTTCTTCACGATTAGAGATGGTTTCTAGAAAAGCTGATATTCCAATTGCAATCGCATCTCCCAAGTCATGCACAGAGTCAGCAAGAACTGCACTAGACCCAAATAATCCACCAGCGATAAACTCGACAATGGCATAAGTCACATTTAAGAAAAAAGCTAGCCAAACAGCATATTTTGCCTTCATATTTCTCATTCCTTTGTTATAATAGATTCATGAACACCTTGTTCATTATCATTATCCACTAAAACTTAAAGAAAGGATAGAAGCAAAGCGTCAGCTTTATTCAGTTCTGAACAATTTGCCTCAAGTGTCCATATGACTAAGATTGACCGCCGTATCAGTAAAACAAAAAAAGCCATCTATCAAGCTTTTCTACAACTTTTGAATGCTAAAGGTTACGAGGCTACTACTGTTCAGGCTATCATTGATCTCGCAGATGTGGGCCGCTCCACATTTTACTGCCACTATGAGAGCAAGGAGCTGCTTCTAGACCAGCTCTGTCGCTACCTCTTCCATCACCTCTTTGAAAGAGAGCAATCTATTTCAACCGAAGATTACCTCGCCCACCTCTTTCTGCATTTTCAGAAAAATCAAGACCATATCACCAGTCTTCTATTCTCCAAAAATGACTACTTCCTCCGTCAACTCCAGAGAGAGCTGGAGCACCACGTCTATCCCATGCTGGCTGATGATTTGAAAAAAGCTCACCCAGATCTGCCTACTTCTTATCTCCAACACTTAGTTGTAACCAACTTTATCGAGACATTGACCTGGTGGCTCAAAAAAGGGCAAAACTTCACAGAACAAGAAGTTGTCCGGTTTTATCTAGACCTTCTCATTACTAAAAATTGAATACAGAGTAGAGCTCAGTTGCCTTATACCTAGGCTACTGAGTTTTTCATTTTTTTAACAATAAAAGAGGACCAACTGATCCTCTTTTTCATAATATAATACTCTTCGAAAATCTCTTCAAACCACGTCAACGTCGCCTTGCCGTAGATATATGTAACTGACTTCGTCAGTCTTATCTACAACCTCAAAGCAGTGCTTTGATCAACCTGCGGCTAGTTTCCTAGTTTGCTCATTGATTTTCATTGAGTATAAAATCCTTGATTATCAACTCTATCTGTTTTAACCGAAAACTCAAAACAGCACTTTCAAACATCTTTTCCTAGTTAGGTAAGTCAGTATTCTGCTTAGCTGCCTTGCTCCACTGGTACCAACCAACTAAACTATTAATCAGGTAAATCAGATATTTTCCTTGAATTTGCAGGCTTTCTCCCCACCAGAGATAGATTGAAAAGACATTAGTAGCTGCCCAAAATATCCATTGTTCACGGTAAACAGCTGTCATGAGAATTTGTCCTACCCCATTGGTCGCATCTGTGATTGAATCACGATAGGGGCGATTGGCACCAATAGACTGATAAATGAATCCAAAGACCAACCACCAAAGAACACTAATGGAAAGATACTTGGTCCAACCCTTGCCATCCAGCTTACGCGCGACAAACTCCTGCTTTTCTTTCTTGAACTGAGCTTGATAAATCCAAACTAGAAGTCCAATCGGCTGCATGACCGTGAAGTAAAGGGTCGTCAACACCTCACCATAAAAGCCTTTCTGCAGAGCCAAAATAAGGTAGATAACAGAGTTAATCAAGCCAAAAAGATAATTGCTTGCTCGACCTTCCGACACAAAGATAACACAGATAATCCCTGTCAGACTACAAATCATCCCAATCCAGTCAACAATACGGTGTTCATAAATCAATTCCAGCCAGAGAGGAAAACTTCCTAAAACCAGCAAATACAACCACTGGGCAAAACTGCGATGGGCAAAAAGGTCATCCCAGATAGCCTTCATAGTTCCTGAAAATCCTAAATCAGCCATCGCCGTAACCATACGACGGTAACCACCTGACATTTCACCTAGGGTTGTTTTGATATTCTCAATTTTCTTTTGCAAATAAGTATGCATCATTTCTCCTTTTGTTTTTAAAGAGCCGTGTCTGGATAGACTTTCGGACGCAACGCTCTATTAGATAATGAACTGTCTATACACAAGATTCCCAACCTTAGTCGACATGAGCTGAAAATCCTTATTTGTTAAGTAGTTCACAACACATTATACACCTATTTTGTGAATAGTCAAGTGTCTTTACAGTAAAATTTGCAAATTCCTGAAAATTTTCTCTTATTTTCCATTTTGAAAGACATTTTGAAACTCTAATATCAAAAAAGCCCAGACAACATTGTCTGAGCATTCTTCTATATGGTCGTTTAACAAAGTTGAGTTTGACATTTTCAAACTATTTCTTCAACAAACCTTGTTCTTGTAGAAACTCCTTGGCTACTTGTTCTGCTGACTTGCCTTCAACACCGACTTGGTAGTTGAGCTGGCTCATCTGGCTTTCTGTAATCTTACCAGCTAATTTATTAAGAACAGTTTCCAACTCTGGATGTTTTTTGAGAAGAGCTTCTTTCATCAGTGGAGCCCCTTGATAAGGTGGGAAGAGTTGCTTGTCATCTTCCAAGACCTGCAAATCATAACGCGCCAACTCTGCATCGGTTGAATAGGCGTCCGTGATTTGAATATCGCCTGACTGAATAGCCTGATAGCGAAGGGCTGGCTCCATGGTCGCCACATTAAGCTTGAGACCGTACATTGATTGCAAGCCCTTATTGCCATCTTCACGGTCATTAAATTCGAGTGTAAAACCTGCCTTCAGCTGCCCTTCCACTTTTTTCAAGTCCGAAATGGTCTTCAAGCCATATTCTTGAGCAATCTTTTTCGGAACAGCTACAGCGTAGGTATTTTGATAAGACATAGGTTTGAGATAGGCTAGATGATCCTGTTTGGCAATACCATCACGCGCCACCTGATAAACCTGCTCTGGCTCATGACTCACTTTAGGTGATGGCTGAAGCAAACTTTCAGTCACCGTACCAGTAAATTCAGGATAGATGTCAATATCGCCTTTTTTCAAAGCTTCATAAAGAAAGCTTGTTTTCCCAAAATTCGGTTTAACAGTCGCAGTCATACTGGTGTTTTCTTCAATCAGCAACTTATACATATTGGCCAAAATTTCTGGTTCCGGTCCCAATTTACCAGCAATGATCAAGTTCTCTTTCTCTTTTTGAGCCAAAAGAGCTGGACTATAAGATAGACCAAGTAATATGGTAACCAAGGCAAAACCAGAAAAAATCGTCCGCAATTTTGCTTTTTCCATCACTTTTAGTAGGAAGTTAAAGGCAATAGCAAGCACTGCAGAAGAAAGGGCCCCAATCAAAATCAGACTGGCATTATTACGGTCAATTCCCAAAAGGATAAAGGAACCCAGTCCCCCTGCCCCAATCAAGGCAGCCAAGGTTGCCGTACCGATAATTAAGACCGCTGCCGTCCGAATCCCAGACATCATAACAGGCATAGCAAGTGGAATTTCAAACTTCTTGAGACGCTCCCACCTAGTCATCCCAAAGGCAATCCCAGCCTCTTGCAGACTCGGATCAATTCCCTTTAGCCCAGTGATGGTATTTTGCAAAATCGGAAAAATCGCATAAATCACTAGAGCTGTCAAAGCTGGTAAGGTTCCAATTCCCATCAAGGGGATAAAGAGTCCCAACAAGGCCAGAGACGGGATGGTCTGGAAAATCCCTGCAATCTGCAAGACCCAGTCAGCCAATTTCTCATGATAGCGAAGATAAACAGCCAAGGGAATCGCGATAAAAATAGCTAGTAACAAGGTCAAAAGTGACAACTGCAAATGTTGAGATAGAGCTGTCAACCAATCACTAAAACGATCCTGAAAAGTTGCAATTAAATTAGTCATGAACACTACCTCCAAACAAGTCTGCTACAAATTCTGTGGCAGGAGCTTTTAAAATAGTCTCGGGATTCGCCACCTGGCGAATTTCTCCATCCTGCAAAACTGCAATACGGTCCGCCAACTTCAAGGCTTCATCCGTATCATGGGTTACAAAAATAGTTGTCATCCCAAACTCTTTATGCAATTCTTTAGTCAGAACCTGCAACTGTTTTCTCGAAATAGCATCCAAGGCTGAAAAAGGTTCATCCATGAGGAGAATCTTAGGCTGACCAATCATAGCACGAACAATACCGATCCGTTGCTGTTCTCCACCAGATAATTCACTAGGCAAACGATGCCCATACTCAGCTACTGGCAAGCCAACCTTAGCCAAAAGCTCTTCTGTTTTCTGAGCAATTTCTTCCTTAGTCCATCCTTTCATCTCAGGAATCAGTGCAATATTTTCCGCGACCGTTAGATTTGGAAAGAGAGCAATGGCCTGTAAAACATAACCAGTAGAAAGACGAAGTTCACGCTCATCATAATCTTTAATGCGCTTGCCATCCATATAAATATTTCCATCAGTTGGTTCCAAAAGACGATTAATCATCTTGATCATGGTCGTCTTACCTGAGCCAGATGGACCAACTAAAACCATAAACTCTCCATTCTCAATCCGTAAATTAACATCTCTCAAGACATCTTTTTCTGTGTAGCGTAGCGCCACATTTTTGTATTCAATCATTCTGTATCCTCAATTTAAAACTTCCCTCGATTGGTCAAGTCTTCTACCTTAGGCATGACTTCCTTATTGTCCCAATGCTCCACAATTTTCCCGTTTTCTAGACGGAAGATATCGTACTGGGCATAGGCAACTCAACCAATCCGATTCTGACCATAGCTAACCACATAGTTTCCTTGTCCTAAGAGTTGGAAAACAAAGTCAAAAGTGGCCTTTACTTATAAACAGCTAATTTGCACTATTTTAATCCTCATTTTCCTCCTCTTTCAGATTCGCCAAAATTCTTTCTTGAAAGGCTTCAAACTTACGAATTTCTTCCTCTGAAAATCCTTTGTAAAAGATCGTATCCAATTTCTGACTGACACGATGCCCCACTTCTTTCTGAGACTGCCCCAACTCTGTTAAAACCAGATACTTCTTACGCTTATCTTCTCCACATGGACTAATAGTTACAAGATTTTGTTCCTCTAGCTTTTTAATCATCGTCGTCAGTGTATTGTTAGCAAGCCCAGTCGCCAGAGCAATATCTGTCGCAGTTGCGCAGCCAGTTTCACTATTCCATAAAACCGCTAAAATCTTTCCCTGCTCACTACGATAAAGAGCTTCAGAATCCCGACTTAGTAACTTTTGAAAAATCCGCCCATTCAACAAACGAATATGATGAGCTAGCAAATGACTATCTTTCATGACACCTCCAATTTATTTCCATATCGAAACGAATAAAGCAATTGTAACACTCGCCATTCCATCTGTCAACTATTTCGATTTGGAAATAATTTTTCCCAGTAAAAAAATCTCCCACCCAAGGTAGAAGATTGTAATCTTATATACTTAATCCGTCATGTCCGATACCAAAGTTCGATGTTCCAACAGAATACTGCACATAACTAGCAAGAAAATAAAGCCTGACTGAATCCAGAAGAGGGCCAGGTCAAAGATTCCGTGTACAGCAACCACTGTAAGGAAAGATAGATAAAGACCGATAATCGGACGTTTTCCCGACTCCTGACTCATATCCATCATCAATCGAACAGGAGCAACAGAAGACAAAACTAATAAAATAGTCCCCACAATTCCGTAACTCAGAATCGTGTCAATATACAGACTGTGAGCATGTTCATGATAAGGAGCATTTATCCGAGGATAAGAGTGCATATAGGTTAATGGCCCCTCACCCCAAAAAGGATTTTGCTTAAACAAGGCCATCCCTGCATCCCAGATAGAAATACGTTCTTCCATAGAAGAATCTAAAGTCCCCATCCGAACTCCCAAATCACTAGAAAAGAGGAAACTCAAGCCGATCGCGAAGACCCCAATACTAAGCCAAAAGGCCTTCCAGTTTTTAATGGTCGTAAAGAGATAGATGATTGCTCCAGCGATAATAGCAGGAAAGGCAGTTCGATTTTGAGTAAAGTTCAATCCAAAGAGATTAACAAAGCCTGCAAACACACAGAATACTTTCAACCAATTCAACTTGGTCGTTGTAAACAGATAGAAAGCAATCATGATACAGAAACAACAAATAATTCCATAATAATTAGGATTAAAGAAGGTCACTTCTGCACGATTCTGATGCCACACCTGCATATTGGGTGAAAGAAAAGCATAGTTAAATTTCTTCACAATTTGGAAATGTTCTAAACTCGCAAAAGCAGCTGACAATACGCTACCAAACAAGACGAGCTGCAAAATCAAGCGAAAGAATTTATGTGATAAAATCGACTGATAGTGCAAAAAGAAAACAGTAAATAGAAACATTCCTACTGAAGCTACAACTCCCATCCAATTTTGTGCAAAAACGGATATAACAGTACTATAGCCAAGAAAAAGAAGCAGCATCGGATGCTCCCCCATTTTCTGAAGAATACTTTTCATGTCTCCTGTAAAAATCAAACTGATAATATATAAACAGAATACAACTACAAAAAGATAAAAGGGTAAAAAGATACTCAGGATAATTCCCAATAAAATCAGCTCTTTACTAGACAACCCTTTCAGCTTTTCAATAAAGCCTATTGATTTCAAAATGAATCCTTTCTCTCCAAATCAATTGATTCAGATAATAGTAAGCTATCCTATATTGTACCACTTTTTTAGCAATTTGAAAACAAAGGAAACGCTTCCCTGGGTAAAAAAGCGAGCAAAAATACTGAGATTTCATAACTCAATCTTAATGACTAGATTCACTCTAAAAAATCGTGCCGAAAATACTAGGCATATGTTAAAATAGTAGTAATAAAATAAAGATTAGAAGCAACTATACAAACTATATTTAAATCATTTACAATTCCTAAAGAAAGGAAACACTATGAAATCCTACCAAGCCGTCTACCAAATTATAGCAAAAGAAACCGATTATATCAGCGGAGAAAAGATTGCAGAAGAACTATCCCTCAGTCGAACATCGATTTGGAAAGCCATCAAGCGATTAGAACAAGAAGGCATTGAAATTGATAGCATCAAAAACAAAGGCTATAAATTGATGAATGGAGACCTTATTCTTCCAGAGATTCTAGAAGAAAATCTTCCAATTAAAGTTAGCTTTAAAACTGAGACTAAATCAACACAACTAGATGCAAAAGAAGCAATTGATTTAGGGAATGAAGCAAATACCCTCTATCTAGCTGCCTATCAAACAGCTGGCCGAGGCCGTTTTCAACGTTCTTTCTACTCCCCACAAGGTGGCATTTATATGACACTCCATCTTAAACCAAATCTTCCTTACGACAAATTACCATCCTACACACTACTTGTAGCTGGAGCTATCTACAAAGCCATTAAGAACCTAACTTTAATAGATGTCGACATAAAATGGGTCAACGATATCTACCTCAAAAATCATAAAATTGGAGGAATCCTCACTGAGGCAATGACCTCTGTAGAAACAGGCTTAGTCACAGATATCATTATTGGAGTAGGAATCAACTTCACTATTAATGATTTCCCACAAGAATTAAAAGAAAAAGCTGCTAGCTTATTTAAAGCACCATCTCCTATAACAAGGAATGAATTAATCATAGAAATCTGGCGTGCTTTCTTCGAAACACCAGCAGAAGAGCTATTATACCTATATAAAAAACAGTCATTCGTCCTAGGAAAAGAAGTTACTTTTACACTAGATCAAAAAGACTACAAAGGACTTGCTAAAGACATCTCTGAAAGTGGAAAACTTTTAGTACAATGTGATAACGGAAAAGAAATCTGGCTAAATAGCGGAGAAATTTCACTCAAGAGTTGGAAGTAATAGCAAAGTTATACAACAAAAAATAAACTATATAAAAAGTCTCTATAACATTTGTAATGGGTAAATTTCCTATGAATATTATGGAGCCTATTTTATTGTAGAAAAAAGTCCCATAAGATCTATAATGAAAAGCGGCCAAACCATCATTAGAAAGAATCATATGGAACAATTACAAAATTATTAGACATTAAAGGCCATAATATCCAATTTGTGAATGTTATTAATAGGGATACTCACAAAAAAATCATCGCTAAACTGGATTATGAGGCTCCACCTTGTCCTGATTGCAGAAACCAAATGAAGAAATATGACTTTCAAAAACCGTCCAAGATTCCTTACCTTGAAACAACTGGTATGCCTACTAAAATTCTCCTTAAAAAACGTCGATTCAAGTTCTATCATTGCTTTAAAATGATTGTTGCCGAAACCTATCTCGTCAAGAATAATCATCAAATTTCTCGTATCATCAACCAAAAAATTGCGCAAAAGTTGATTGAAAAGACTTCTATGACCGACATTGCCCATCAGCTGGCCATTTCAACTTCAACTGTCATCCGTAAGCTCAATGACTTCCGTTTTAAGCATGATTTTTCTAGCCTTCCTAAGATTATGTCCTGGGATGAGTACGCCTTCACCAAGGGAAAGATGAGCTTTATTGCGCAAGATTTTGACAATCTCAACATTATCACCGTGCTTGAAGGTAGAACCCAGACTATCATCGAAATCACTTTCTGCTCTACGATAGAGTCATTCGCTGTCAGGTGAAAATCATTACTATGGATATGTTTAGCCCTTACTACGACTTGGCTAAACAGCTTCGCTTTCGAATTTCTAGGATCAGCCTGAAACAGTCTCCCAGACTGTTTCACTCCCTAATGCAAAAATTGTACTTAATCGTTTTCATATTGTACAACATCTTAACCGTGCTATGAATCATTTGCGTGTCCAAATCATGAATCAATTTGAGCGAAAATCTCATGAATACAAGGCTATCAAGCGTTACTGGAAACTCATTCAACAGGATAGTCGTAAACTCAGTGCTAAGCGATTTTATCGCCCTACTTTTCATATGCACTTAACTAATAAAGAGATTCTAGATAAGCTTTTGAGCTATTCAGAAGACTTGAAACTCCACTATAATCTCTATCAGCTCTTGCTTTTTCACTTCCAGAATAAGGAACCAGGGACATTTTTCGGACTTATTGAGGACAATATTAAGCAGGTTAATCCTTTTTTCAGACTGTCTTTCAAACCTTCCTCAAGGACAAGAAGAAAATCGTCCACGCCCTTCAACTACTCTACTCCAACGCAAATTGGAAGCAACCAATAATGGCTCTATAATATTTGTAGTGGGTAAATCCCCTATGGATATTATGGAGCCTATTTTGTTGTAGAAAAAAAGTCCCATAAGATCTATAATGAAAAGCAACCAAACCATCATTAGAAAGAATCCTATGGAACAATTACATTTTATCACAAAATTACTAGACATTAAAGACCCAAATATCCAAATTATGGATGTCATTAATAGGAATACCCACAAGGAAATCATCGCTAAACTGGACTACGACGCTCCATCTTGTCCTGAGTGTGGAAGTCAAATGAAGAAATATGACTTCCAAAAACCGTCTAAGGTTCCTTACCTTGAAACGACTGGTATGCCTACTAGAATTCTCCTTAGAAAACGTCGATTCAAGTGCTATCATTGCTCGAAAATGATGGTAGCTGAGACTTCTCTCGTCAAGAAGAATCACCAAATCCCTCGTATCATCAACCAAAAGATTGCCCAGAAGCTAATTGAGAAGACTTCTATGACCGATATTGCCCGTCAGCTGTCTATTTCAACTTCAACTGTTATTCGCAAGCTCAATGACTTCTGTTTTAAGTCTGATTTTTCTTACCTCCCTGAGATTATGTCCTGGGACGAATATGCCTTCACTAAGGGAAAGATGAGTTTCATTGCTCAAGATTTTGATAAGCTCAATATTATCACTGTTCTTGAGGGTAGAACACAAACTATCATAAGAAATCATTTTCTGCGCTACAATCGCTCTGTTCGTTGTCAGGTGAAAATCATTACTATGGATATGTTTAGTCCTTACTATGACTTGGCTAAACATCTTTTTCCGTATGCCAAAATCGTTCTAGATCGCTTCCACATTGTACAACATCTTAGCCGTGCTATGAGTCGTGTTCGTGTCCAAATCATGAAGCAATTTGAGCGAAAATCTCATGAATATAAGGCTATCAAGCGCTACTGGAAACTCATTCAACAGGATAGCCGTAAACTGAGTGATAAGCGATTTTATCGCCCTACTTTTCGCATGCACTTAACCAATAAAGAGATTATTGACAAGCTTTTGAGCTATTCAGAAGACTTGAAACACCACTATCATCTCTATCAACTCTTGCTTTTTCACTTTCAGAATAAGGAACCGGAGAAATTTTTCGGACTCATTGAGGAAAATCTAAAGAAAGTTCATCCTCTTTTTAAGACTGTCTTTAAAACCTTTCTAAAGGACAAAGAGAAAATCGTCAATGCCCTTCAGTTACCCTATTCTAATGCCAAATTAGAAGCAACCAATAATCTCATCAAACTTATCAAACGCAATGCCTTTGGTTTTCGGAACTTTGAAAACTTCAAAAAACGGATTTTTATCGCTCTGAATATCAAAAAAGAAAGAACGAAATTTGTCCTTTCTCGAGCTTAGCTTTTCTTCAACCCACTACAGTTGATAATGAGCCGGAATAAAAAAGAGTTATAAACTCTCATTCAAACGGAGAATAAGGGATTCGAACCCTTGCGCCAGTTACCCGACCTAACGATTTAGCAAACCGTCCTCTTCAGCCTCTTGAGTAATTCTCCAATTAATGGGCACGAGTGGACTCGAACCACCGACCTCACGCTTATCAGGCGTGCGCTCTAACCACCTGAGCTACGCGCCCAAGTTAAAAACTTGGTAATTTGAACAAAGTTCAAAGCGGGTGACGAGAATCGAACTCGCGACAACAGCTTGGAAGGCTGTAGTTTTACCACTAAACTACACCCGCATACATACTATTAATAAAAATGGCGCGAGACGGAATCGAACCGCCGACACATGGAGCTTCAATCCATTGCTCTACCAACTGAGCTACCGAGCCTTATTGCGGGAGCAGGATTTGAACCTACGACCTTCGGGTTATGAGCCCGACGAGCTACCGAGCTGCTCCATCCCGCGTTAATAAAAAAGGAGGATGTGGGATTCGAACCCACGCACGCTTTTACACGCCTGACGGTTTTCAAGACCGTTCCCTTCAGCCGGACTTGGGTAATCCTCCATACTATTCAAATGGACCTTGTAGGACTTGAACCTACGACCACTCGGTTATGAGCCGAGAGCTCTAACCAGCTGAGCTAAAGGTCCAACAAGATCTTTATAGCGGCGAAGGGGATCGAACCCCCGACCTCCCGGGTATGAACCGGACGCTCTAGCCAGCTGAGCTACACCGCCATATATCGGGAAGACAGGATTCGAACCTGCGACACCTTGGTCCCAAACCAAGTACTCTACCAAGCTGAGCTACTTCCCGAGTTAAATAGAAAATGCACCCTAGAGGAGTCGAACCTCTAACCGCCTGATTCGTAGTCAGGTACTCTATCCAGTTGAGCTAAGGGTGCTCATTATGTTATGCCGAGGACCGGAATCGAACCGGTACGATCGTTACCAATCGCAGGATTTTAAGTCCTGTGCGTCTGCCAGTTCCGCCACCCCGGCCTCTCTAAGCGAACGACGGGATTCGAACCCGCGACCCCCACCTTGGCAAGGTGGTGTTCTACCACTGAACTACGTTCGCACTATTTTCTTCTATCTAAAAATGCCGGCTACATGACTTGAACACGCGACCCTCTGATTACAAATCAGATGCTCTACCAACTGAGCTAAGCCGGCTCATTTATTATATCTTAATGCGGGTTAAGGGACTTGAACCCCCACGCCGTTAAGCGCCAGATCCTAAATCTGGTGCGTCTGCCAATTCCGCCAAACCCGCATATATGACCCGTACTGGGCTCGAACCAGTGACCCATTGATTAAAAGTCAATTGCTCTACCAACTGAGCTAACGAGTCTAAAATAACTTTCGTTATCTTAAACGGTCCCGACGGGAATCGAACCCGCGATCTTCGCCGTGACAGGGCGACGTGATAACCGCTACACTACGGGACCTATGGGAGTTAACGGGATCGAACCGCTGACCCTCTGCTTGTAAGGCAGATGCTCTCCCAGCTGAGCTAAACTCCCTAGAGCTAAGCGACTTCCATATCTCACAGGGGGCAACCCCCAACTACTTCCGGCGTTCTAGGGCTTAACTTCTGTGTTCGGCATGGGTACAGGTGTATCTCCTAGGCTATCGTCACTTAACTCTGAGTAATACCTACTCAAAATTGAATATCTATTCAAATCAAGAAAACCTTGCGCTTTCATATTCTCAGTTACTTTGGATAAGTCCTCGAGCTATTAGTATTAGTCCGCTACATGTGTCGCCACACTTCCACTTCTAACCTATCTACCTGATCATCTCTCAGGGCTCTTACTGATATAAAATCATGGGAAATCTCATCTTGAGGTGGGTTTCACACTTAGATGCTTTCAGCGTTTATCCCTTCCCTACATAGCTACCCAGCGATGCCTTTGGCAAGACAACTGGTACACCAGCGGTAAGTCCACTCTGGTCCTCTCGTACTAGGAGCAGATCCTCTCAAATTTCCTACGCCCGCGACGGATAGGGACCGAACTGTCTCACGACGTTCTGAACCCAGCTCGCGTGCCGCTTTAATGGGCGAACAGCCCAACCCTTGGGACCGACTACAGCCCCAGGATGCGACGAGCCGACATCGAGGTGCCAAACCTCCCCGTCGATGTGAACTCTTGGGGGAGATAAGCCTGTTATCCCCAGGGTAGCTTTTATCCGTTGAGCGATGGCCCTTCCATACGGAACCACCGGATCACTAAGCCCGACTTTCGTCCCTGCTCGAGTTGTAGCTCTCGCAGTCAAGCTCCCTTATACCTTTACACTCTGCGAATGATTTCCAACCATTCTGAGGGAACCTTTGGGCGCCTCCGTTACCTTTTAGGAGGCGACCGCCCCAGTCAAACTGCCCGTCAGACACTGTCTCCGATAGGGATCACCTATCCGGGTTAGAGTGGCCATAACACAAGGGTAGTATCCCAACAACGTCTCCTTCGAAACTGGCGTCCCGATCTCATAGACTCCTACCTATCCTGTACATGTGGTACAGACACTCAATATCAAACTGCAGTAAAGCTCCATGGGGTCTTTCCGTCCTGTCGCGGGTAACCTGCATCTTCACAGGTACTAAAATTTCACCGAGTCTCTCGTTGAGACAGTGCCCAAATCATTACGCCTTTCGTGCGGGTCGGAACTTACCCGACAAGGAATTTCGCTACCTTAGGACCGTTATAGTTACGGCCGCCGTTTACTGGGGCTTCAATTCATACCTTCGCTTACGCTAAGCACTCCTCTTAACCTTCCAGCACCGGGCAGGCGTCACCCCCTATACATCATCTTACGATTTAGCAGAGAGCTGTGTTTTTGATAAACAGTTGCTTGGGCCTATTCACTGCGGCTGACGTAAAGTCAGCACCCCTTCTCCCGAAGTTACGGGGTCATTTTGCCGAGTTCCTTAACGAGAGTTCTCTCGCTCACCTGAGGCTACTCGCCTCGACTACCTGTGTCGGTTTGCGGTACGGGTAGAGTATGTTTAAACGCTAGAAGCTTTTCTTGGCAGTGTGACGTCACTAACTTCGCTACTAAACTTCGCTCCCCATCACAGCTCAATGTTACAGATATAAGCATTTGACTCATATCACACCTCACTGCTTAGACAGACACTTCCAATCGTCTGCTTTAGTTAGCCTACTGCGTCCCTCCATCACTACATACTCTAGTACAGGAATATCAACCTGTTGTCCATCGGATACACCTTTCGGTCTCTCCTTAGGTCCCGACTAACCCAGGGCGGACGAGCCTTCCCCTGGAAACCTTAGTCTTACGGTGGACAGGATTCTCACCTGTCTTTCGCTACTCATACCGGCATTCTCACTTCTATGCGTTCCAGCACTCCTCACGGTACACCTTCTTCACACATAGAACGCTCTCCTACCATACCTATAAAGGTATCCACAGCTTCGGTAAATTGTTTTAGCCCCGGTACATTTTCGGCGCAGGGTCACTCGACTAGTGAGCTATTACGCACTCTTTGAATGAATAGCTGCTTCTAAGCTAACATCCTAGTTGTCTGTGCAACCCCACATCCTTTTCCACTTAACAATTATTTTGGGACCTTAGCTGGTGGTCTGGGCTGTTTCCCTTTCGACTACGGATCTTAGCACTCGCAGTCTGACTGCCGACCATAATTCATTGGCATTCGGAGTTTATCTGAGATTGGTAATCCGGGATGGACCCCTCACCCAAACAGTGCTCTACCTCCAAGAATCTTAATGTCGACGCTAGCCCTAAAGCTATTTCGGAGAGAACCAGCTATCTCCAAGTTCGTTTGGAATTTCTCCGCTACCCACAAGTCATCCAAGCACTTTTCAACGTGCCCTGGTTCGGTCCTCCAGTGCGTCTTACCGCACCTTCAACCTGCTCATGGGTAGGTCACATGGTTTCGGGTCTACGTCATGATACTAATTCGCCCTATTCAGACTCGGTTTCCCTACGGCTCCGTCTCTTCAACTTAACCTCGCATCATAACGTAACTCGCCGGTTCATTCTACAAAAGGCACGCTCTCACCCATTAACGGGCTCGAACTTGTTGTAGGCACACGGTTTCAGGTTCTATTTCACTCCCCTCCCGGGGTGCTTTTCACCTTTCCCTCACGGTACTGGTTCACTATCGGTCACTAGGGAGTATTTAGGGTTGGGAGATGGTCCTCCCAGATTCCGACGGGATTTCACGTGTCCCGCCGTACTCAGGATACTGCTAGGTACAAAGACTATTTTAAATACGAGGCTATTACTCTCTTTGGCTGATCTTCCCAAATCATTCTTCTATAATCTTTGAGTCCACATTGCAGTCCTACAACCCCGAAGAGTAAACTCTTCGGTTTGCCCTTCTGCCGTTTCGCTCGCCGCTACTAAGGCAATCGCTTTTGCTTTCTCTTCCTGCAGCTACTTAGATGTTTCAGTTCACTGCGTCTTCCTCCTCATATCCTTAACAGATATGGGTAACAGGTAGTACCTGTTGGGTTCCCCCATTCGGAAATCCCTGGATCATCGCTTACTTACAGCTACCCAAGGCATATCGTCGTTTGTCACGTCCTTCTTCGGCTCCTAGTGCCAAGGCATCCACCGTGCGCCCTTATTAACTTAACCTTATTTTCTGACCTTTCAGTCATAAACTCTTATTAATACTACAGCGTTTTCGGTTTATTTTCTTGTTACTATTTGATATAGATATTCAATTTTCAATGTGCATTACTTGGTGATCTCTCACCAATGGAGCCTAGCGGGATCGAACCGCTGACCTCCTGCGTGCAAAGCAGGCGCTCTCCCAGCTGAGCTAAGGCCCCACAAGACCTCTCAAGACTAAACAAGACCAATGCGCAGTTCCTTATCCTTAGAAAGGAGGTGATCCAGCCGCACCTTCCGATACGGCTACCTTGTTACGACTTCACCCCAATCATCTATCCCACCTTAGGCGGCTGGCTCCTTACGGTTACCTCACCGACTTCGGGTGTTACAAACTCTCGTGGTGTGACGGGCGGTGTGTACAAGGCCCGGGAACGTATTCACCGCGGCGTGCTGATCCGCGATTACTAGCGATTCCGACTTCATGTAGGCGAGTTGCAGCCTACAATCCGAACTGAGACTGGCTTTAAGAGATTAGCTTGCCGTCACCGGCTTGCGACTCGTTGTACCAGCCATTGTAGCACGTGTGTAGCCCAGGTCATAAGGGGCATGATGATTTGACGTCATCCCCACCTTCCTCCGGTTTATTACCGGCAGTCTCGCTAGAGTGCCCAACTAAATGATGGCAACTAACAATAGGGGTTGCGCTCGTTGCGGGACTTAACCCAACATCTCACGACACGAGCTGACGACAACCATGCACCACCTGTCACCTCTGTCCCGAAGGAAAACTCTATCTCTAGAGCGGTCAGAGGGATGTCAAGACCTGGTAAGGTTCTTCGCGTTGCTTCGAATTAAACCACATGCTCCACCGCTTGTGCGGGCCCCCGTCAATTCCTTTGAGTTTCAACCTTGCGGTCGTACTCCCCAGGCGGAGTGCTTAATGCGTTAGCTGCGGCACTAAACCCCGGAAAGGGTCTAACACCTAGCACTCATCGTTTACGGCGTGGACTACCAGGGTATCTAATCCTGTTTGCTCCCCACGCTTTCGAGCCTCAGCGTCAGTTACAAGCCAGAGAGCCGCTTTCGCCACCGGTGTTCCTCCATATATCTACGCATTTCACCGCTACACATGGAATTCCACTCTCCCCTCTTGCACTCAAGTTAAACAGTTTCCAAAGCGTACTATGGTTAAGCCACAGCCTTTAACTTCAGACTTATCTAACCGCCTGCGCTCGCTTTACGCCCAATAAATCCGGACAACGCTCGGGACCTACGTATTACCGCGGCTGCTGGCACGTAGTTAGCCGTCCCTTTCTGGTAAGATACCGTCACAGTGTGAACTTTCCACTCTCACACTCGTTCTTCTCTTACAACAGAGCTTTACGATCCGAAAACCTTCTTCACTCACGCGGCGTTGCTCGGTCAGACTTCCGTCCATTGCCGAAGATTCCCTACTGCTGCCTCCCGTAGGAGTCTGGGCCGTGTCTCAGTCCCAGTGTGGCCGATCACCCTCTCAGGTCGGCTATGTATCGTCGCCTTGGTGAGCCGTTACCCCACCAACTAGCTAATACAACGCAGGTCCATCTGGTAGTGATGCAATTGCACCTTTCAAGCAAATGTCATGCAACATCTACTATTATGCGGTATTAGCTATCGTTTCCAATAGTTATCCCCCGCTACCAGGCAGGTTACCTACGCGTTACTCACCCGTTCGCAACTCATCCAGAAGAGCAAGCTCTCCCTTCAGCGTTCTACTTGCATGTATTAGGCACGCCGCCAGCGTTCGTCCTGAGCCAGGATCAAACTCTCATTAAAAGTTTGAGCTCTCACTCATTTCTGTCACTGACAGATTTATTGTTTTTCATTGTTCAGTACTACAACCTTAGTTGTAGTGCCCTGCACATTGGTTCGTCTTGTTCAGTTTTCAAAGGTCTTTGTCACTCACTTCTCTCAAGTGACAACTATATTAGTATATCACAGTCGCTTTCGCTTGTCAACACTTTTTTGAAACTTTTTTAAGTTTTTTTAAAACTTTTTTCATCAAGTGTTCCATCTGCAACATACCATAGTCCGTACGGGATTCGAACCCGTGTTACCGCCGTGAAAAGGCGGTGTCTTAACCCCTTGACCAACGGACCTGAGTTGTTATTTTCAACTCTTACTATTATACAGCCTTTTTATTTTTTGTCAACTACTTTTTTAAACTTTTTTAATTTTTTTCATAGCTTCCTACCGGGTTCGGATATCAAACTCTTTAAACACTTTGCTTTTCTCTTTTTTATCAGCTTTACAACAGCCTCAGTTCGTGCGGTATGTGGGAACATATCGACCGACTGGATATAATGTAGATCATAAACTTCTACTAAGCGTACTAAATCACGAGCCAAAGTCGAAACGTTACAAGAGATATAAACCATTTTTTCTGGCACATAGGTAAGAATAGTGTCTAACAACTTATCATCCAGACCTGTACGTGGTGGGTCCACAATCAGTGCATCTGCTCTGTAGCCTTCCTTATACCATCGAGGAATAATCTCTTCTGCTGTCCCTGCTTCGTAATGTGTATTATCAAATCCCATTCTTTTAGCATTTCGCTTAGCATCTTCAATAGCTTCTGGAATAATATCCATACCTCTAAGTGTATTTACTTTCTTTGCAAAGGCAAATCCAATCGTACCAACTCCACAATAAGCATCAATTAAATGATCTTCTTTAGTAACATCCAGGGCTTTTACCGCTTCGCTATAGAGAACTTCTGTCTGCTCTGGATTTAATTGATAGAAAGCGCGAGGAGATAGTGAAAATTCATAATCGAGTACACCTTCTTGAATACTCTCTTCTCCCCAAATAATCTCTGTCTTTTCACCATAAATCTCACTGGTTTTAGCTGTATTTGTATTCACAGCGACTGTCACAATTTCTGGAAAATCTTTAACTAATTCTTTTACAAGTTGGGTTAAGTTAAGCTGACGGTTTGTAACAATAATAATCTGAACCTGTCCGGTCTTCCTTGCTCGTCGGACCATTATAGTTCTAACACCTAGAACTTTTCTCTCATCCGTGATTGGAATCTGGTGATAAGTAAGTAATTCTGCTAGACGATTAGCAATCACTTGGGTTTCCTTATCTTGTACCAAACAGTCTTTCAACTCTACCAAATAATGAGAGTTTTGTGCATATAAGCCCGCTTTGACCTGATTTTTAAATTTTCGAGTCTGAAATTGTAACTTAGCACGGTAGTACTTGGGTTCCTGCATTCCAATAGTTGGACGTATTTCATAGTTTTCATATCCTGCAGGGGCGAATTTTTTCAGTGCTTGGTGAAGTAGGTCTGTCTTGAACTCCAGCTGCTTATCATAATGCAGGTGCATGATTTGACAGCCTCCGCATTCATTGTAAATAGTACAAGCTGGTACAACTCGAAATTTAGACTTCTTGTTGACCTTCAGTAATTTTGCCTCAACAAAGTTACGTTTAATAGAAGTAATCTGACAATAGATATCTTCTCCTTTGAGAGCACCAGGCACAAAGACTAATGTTTTTTGATAAAAGCCAATTCCCTCACCATTAATTCCCATGCGCTTGATTTTTAATGGTATTTTTTGTTTCACTTTCAGATTCATACCCCTATCTTATCACATTTTGAGTTATAATAGAACTATGAAAATCACAAAACTTGAAAAGAAAAAAAGACTCTATCTGATGGAGCTTGATAATGGCGAGAAATGCTACATTACTGAAGATACAATTGTTCGTTTTATGTTATCGAGAGATAAGGTGATAAGCGAAGAGGAATTGAAGGAGATTCAGGACTTTACCCAATTTTCTTATGGTAAGAATCTAGCCCTCTACCAGCTATCCATTAAAGCACGTACTGAAAAAGAGGTCAGAGAATATCTGAAGAAATATGATATTAATGAAAAAATAGTTTCTCAAGTCATTGCTAATCTTAAAGAAGATAAGTGGATTAATGATGGCCAGTACGCTTACGCTTTCATCAATGCCAATCAACTTTCAGGAGACAAGGGTCCTTATGTACTGACTCAGAAATTAGTACAAAAGGAGATTTCAAAATCTACTATAGAAGAGAACTTGAAAGAATTTGATTTTTCGGAAGTTGCTCAACGTGTAGCTAATAAACTATTGAAAAAATATGAGGGAAAACTTCCAGCTCGTGCCTTGCAAGATAAGATTATCCAAAACTTGACCAACAAGGGCTTCTCTTATTCTGATGCTAAAAGCGCCTTTGAGCAGTTGAATAGTCAAGTCGACCAAGAAACGACTCAGGAACTCATCTTCAAGGAACTTGATAAGCAATATGCTAAGTATACCCGAAAATATGAAGGATACGAACTTAAACAACGTTTAACTCAAGTTTTAGCACGAAAGGGCTACGATTTTTCGGATATAGCAAGCGCTCTCAGAGAATATCTGTAATATTTTCATGTAAAATTCACAGATTTTAGGTAATTTTATGGTACAATAGTAAACGATAAACTTATAAATTGTAGAAAGTTGGTTAGTTATGAAGCTTCCAAAAGAAGGCGACTTTATTACAATTCAAAGTTATAAGCATGATGGGAGTCTCCACCGAACTTGGCGGGACACCATGGTACTAAAAACAACAGAAAACGCCATTATTGGTGTCAACGATCATACACTGGTTACCGAAAGTGATGGTCGTCGTTGGGTCACTCGAGAACCGGCTATTGTTTACTTTCACAAGAAATATTGGTTTAATATCATTGCCATGATTCGCGATAATGGAATTTCCTACTATTGCAATATGGCTAGCCCCTACTATCTGGATGAAGAAGCACTGAAGTATATTGATTACGATTTGGATGTTAAAATTTTTACAGATGGGGAAAAACGTCTCTTGGACGTTGAGGAGTATGAGCGTCACAAACGCAAAATGAATTATTCTGATGACTTGGACTATATTTTAAAAGAACATGTCAAAATTCTTGTTGATTGGATTAACAATGGACGCGGTCCTTTCTCAGAAGCCTATGTAAACATTTGGTACAAGCGCTATGTAGAACTAAAGAATCGGTAAAGTTGTCAAACTAGGGTGAAAGCCCTGGTTTTTTATTTTAATACTCAATGAAAATCAAAGAGCAAACTAGGAAACTAGCCGCAGGTTGCTCAAGACACTGTTTTGAGGTTATAGATAAGACTGACGAAGTCAGTCACATATATATACGGCAAGGCAACGTTGACGCGGTTTGAAGAGATTTTCGAAGAGTATAAAAACCCAGCTTTGCAGCTGGGCTTATCCTTATATATCTAATTTAGTAACTGTAAATTTGATATGGGAATAGTCTTTTTCAACATCCTTATCCAGCAAGAAAGCTGTGGCGTCCTTCTTGACCTGAACCAGGTCAATATTCTGAGCTTGGGCTGCATAGACACATCCACAATAACATTGACGGTAGATATCATACTCTTCACACATCTCTACTGAACGTTTGTAACCCTGATTTTTCTTGAAATCACTGGGAAGATAGTGGGTGGTATAAATCTTTTGCACATCGATTCCGATGCTGTTGATGGTCTGAGAATTCTTATGAGGACTGATGGTCAAGGCTGAGCCAAAGTAGTCAAATCCCAAGTCCATAGCCACTTGTGCTGTTTTATCCAGACGGTAGTCAAAGCAAACCTTACAACGGTCGCCACCTTCAGGCTCTTCTTCCAAACCTCGAACCAGTTTACGATATTCGTTAGGTTCATAAGGAGCTTCTAGGTATTGAACGTTATTGCCAGTTCGCTCATTGAAATCACTGACAAACTTTTTAGTCACATAGGCACGCTTATGGTATTCTGCCTTGGGATGGATATTAGAATTGGCAAAATAGATGGTCACATCTGCATACTTGGTCAAATATTCGAGGGTATAGGTACTGCAAGGGGCACAGCAAACATGCATGAGAATGGTTGGCCGCTGCTCATTTTTCTCCCATACTTGTACCATTTTCTGCATGACACGGTCATAATTAATCTTCTGATTGGGGTTCATCTTGCTCAGAATTTCTTCTACATCGATCATGTTCTTCTCCTTTTTCTAGTCTTATTTTATCATATAAGTGAGGAGAGCTCAAATCTATTTAAAATAGAAAACCATAAAAGGAGGAAATACGCATCCCTCCTTTTGTATTTTTTATAAGTTGCTTTTACATCATGCCGCCCATCATGCTTGGATCCATTGCTGGAGCTGGGGCTGCTGGTTCTGGCTTATTGGCTACGACTGCTTCTGTTGTCAAAATCAAGCTGGCTACAGATGCTGCGTTTTGTAGGGCTGAACGGCTAACTTTAACTGGGTCGATAATCCCTTGATCAATCATGTTAACCCACTCACCAGTTGCTGCGTTGAAGCCTGTACCAAGCTCAGCATTTTTCAAACGATCGATAACGATAGAGCCTTCGAATCCCGCATTGTGGGCAATTTGACGAACAGGTTCTTCCAAAGCACGGAGAACAATATTGCGTCCTGTCGCTTCATCTCCTGTCAATTCCAAATTAGCCACGGCTGGAATAACATTTACAAGAGCTGTTCCACCACCAGCAACGATTCCTTCTTCCACGGCTGCACGAGTAGCGTTGAGGGCATCTTCAATGCGGAGTTTCAGTTCTTTCAACTCAGTTTCAGTTGCAGCTCCGACCTTGATGACTGCAACACCACCTGACAATTTTGCCAAGCGTTCTTGCAATTTTTCGCGGTCAAATTCAGATGTTGTAGTTTCGATTTGAGACTTGATAACCGCAACACGGTGAGAAATCGCTTCAGGATTTCCAGCACCTTCTACGATAACAGTGCTGTCTTTGTCCACAGTTACTCTCGCTGCTTGACCAAGTGCTTCAATTGTCGCATCTTTCAACTCAAGACCAAGATCTTCTGTGATAACTGTTCCGCCTGTCAAGATGGCGATATCTTCAAGCATCGCTTTGCGACGGTCACCAAATCCGGGCGCCTTAACTGCTACCACATTGAAGGTTCCACGAATCTTGTTCAATACAAGGGTTGGAAGAGCTTCACCATCTACATCATCCGCAATAATCAAGAGTGGACGGTTGCTTTGGAGAATGCTTTCCAATAGTGGCAAAACTTCTTGGATATTGGAAATTTTCTTGTCTGTAATCAAAATGTACGGATTTTCAAGGTCAGCCACCATTTTCTCGCTATCTGTCACCATGTACTGTGAAAGGTAACCACGGTCAAACTGCATTCCTTCCACAACTTCAAGTTCTGTTTCCATACCACGTGACTCTTCGATAGTGATGACTCCATCTTTGCCAACTTTTTCCATGGCTTCAGAGATGTACTCACCAACTTTTTCAGAACGAGAAGATACGGCTGCAACTTGAGCGATGGCTTCTTTATTAGCAACTGGGATAGCATTATTTTTCAAGGTTTCTACTGCTGCGGCAACTGCTGCTTCAATCCCACGACGAATGCCGATTGGATTTGCACCTGCTGTGACGTTTTTGATTCCTTCACGGACGATAGCTTGAGTCAAAACAGTTGCAGTTGTAGTCCCGTCACCTGCGATATCATTGGTTTTTGAAGCCACTTCTGATACCAATTTGGCACCCATATTTTCAAAATGATCTTCCAACTCGATTTCTTTGGCAATGGTCACACCGTCATTGGTGATGAGGGGTGAACCGAATGATTTTTCAAGAACGACATTACGACCTTTTGGTCCTAATGTTACTTTAACAGTGTCTGCAAGGATATCGACACCACGGACCATAGCTGAACGAGCATCAGATGAAAATTTAATTTCTTTTGACATACTTACTTTCTCCTTCTATTCTTCAATGATAGCCAAAATGTTCGCTTCGCCTACGATGATGTACTTTTCATCGCCATCTTTGACATCAATACCTGCATGGGCTTCAACCAAGACACGGTCGCCAGTCTTAACACTTGGGGCAACCAAGTCACCATTCAAGGTACGAACACCTTGTCCAGTAGCTACAACTTGGGCTGTTTTTGTTTTTTCTTGGGCTGAGCCTGCAAGGACAAATCCTCCAACAGTTTGTTCTTTTTCTTCGATTTTCAAGACCACACGGTCTCCTAATGGTTTCAACATCTGATTTCCTCCATAATGAGATAGATATCATTAGCACTCTTTATACCTGAGTGCTAATTCATAATTCTATTGTATCACTTGGTCAGAAATAGTCAAGAAAAAAGTCTGACTTTCTCAAGATAAAAAGCCTGAGACCAACTCAGACTTTTCGGCTCTATAATATTTGTAGTGGGTAAATCCCCTATGGATATTATGGAGCCTATTTTGTTGTAGAAAAAAAGTCCCATAAGATCTATAATGAAAAGCAACCAAACCATCATTAGAAAGAATCCTATGGAACAATTACATTTTATCACAAAATTACTAGACATTAAAGACCCAAATATCCAAATTATGGATGTCATTAATAGGAATACCCACAAGGAAATCATCGCTAAACTGGACTACGACGCTCCATCTTGTCCTGAGTGTGGAAGTCAAATGAAGAAATATGACTTCCAAAAACCGTCTAAGGTTCCTTACCTTGAAACGACTGGTATGCCTACTAGAATTCTCCTTAGAAAACGTCGATTCAAGTGCTATCATTGCTCGAAAATGATGGTAGCTGAGACTTCTCTCGTCAAGAAGAATCACCAAATCCCTCGTATCATCAACCAAAAGATTGCCCAGAAGCTAATTGAGAAGACTTCTATGACCGATATTGCCCGTCAGCTGTCTATTTCAACTTCAACTGTTATTCGCAAGCTCAATGACTTCTGTTTTAAGTCTGATTTTTCTTACCTCCCTGAGATTATGTCCTGGGACGAATATGCCTTCACTAAGGGAAAGATGAGTTTCATTGCTCAAGATTTTGATAAGCTCAATATTATCACTGTTCTTGAGGGTAGAACACAAACTATCATAAGAAATCATTTTCTGCGCTACAATCGCTCTGTTCGTTGTCAGGTGAAAATCATTACTATGGATATGTTTAGTCCTTACTATGACTTGGCTAAACATCTTTTTCCGTATGCCAAAATCGTTCTAGATCGCTTCCACATTGTACAACATCTTAGCCGTGCTATGAGTCGTGTTCGTGTCCAAATCATGAAGCAATTTGAGCGAAAATCTCATGAATATAAGGCTATCAAGCGCTACTGGAAACTCATTCAACAGGATAGCCGTAAACTGAGTGATAAGCGATTTTATCGCCCTACTTTTCGCATGCACTTAACCAATAAAGAGATTATTGACAAGCTTTTGAGCTATTCAGAAGACTTGAAACACCACTATCATCTCTATCAACTCTTGCTTTTTCACTTTCAGAATAAGGAACCGGAGAAATTTTTCGGACTCATTGAGGAAAATCTAAAGAAAGTTCATCCTCTTTTTAAGACTGTCTTTAAAACCTTTCTAAAGGACAAAGAGAAAATCGTCAATGCCCTTCAGTTACCCTATTCTAATGCCAAATTAGAAGCAACCAATAATCTCATCAAACTTATCAAACGCAATGCCTTTGGTTTTCGGAACTTTGAAAACTTCAAAAAACGGATTTTTATCGCTCTGAATATCAAAAAAGAAAGGACGAAATTTGTCCTTTCTCGAGCTTAGCTTTTCTTCAACCCACTACAGTTGACAAAGAGCCGACTTTTCAATGCTTAAAATGGCAATTCTTCCTCTTGCAAGACTAGATCTGCCAAATCCTGTCCTGCGTTATTTTCTCGCATGGCACGTTGGGCTCGGCTTTCCAAGAGTTGGAATCCTGTCACAAGTACCTCGGTCACATAGTTCATCTGGCCATTTTTTTCGAAGCGACGGGTACGCAATTCTCCATCCACGGAAATAAGACTGCCTTTGGTTGCGTAGCTTGCCAATGTTTCTGCTAGTCTTCCCCATAAAACCATATTAACAAAATCCGCTTCGCGTTCACCATTTTGGTCTTTGTAACGACGATTCACAGCAATGGTTGCTCGCGCAACTGACTTGTCATTGTTGGTTTTGTGCAATTCTGGTGTAGACGTTAAACGTCCAATCATAATAACTTTATTATACATATTTTCTTCCTCCTACTTATCTATTCGTAGGAAATCAAAAAAGTTACAGAAATTTGTAACTTTTCGAAGAAATTTTTTAGTTTTTATGAACCATGAAACCTGTTGCCTGTTGATTGGCCATAATGGTCATATCTGTAATCTGCACACGACGAGGTTGACTGGTCACATAGACTACTGTGTCTGCAACATCCTGAGCTTGCAAGGCCTCAATTCCCTGATAGACCGTCGCAGCCCGCTCTTTGTCACCATGAAAACGCACTGTAGAAAAATCTGTTTCGACAATTCCAGGCTGAATGGTGGTCACCTTGATGTCTGTTGCAATGGTATCAATTCGCAGTCCATCTGAAAAGGTCTTAACCGCTGCCTTGGTAGCTGAATAAACTGCTGCACCTGCATAGGCATAAATTCCTGCGGTCGACCCCATATTGATAATATGCCCCTGATTAGCTTTTACCATTGCTGGCAAGAAACAGCGAGTGACTGCCATCAAACCCTTGACATTGGTATCCAGCATGATCAGCATATCCAGTTCTTCATAGTCCTGATAAGGTGCTAAACCTAGAGCCAGTCCAGCGTTATTAACCAAGATGTCAATCTTCCCTATCGTTTCTAGAATATCAGAGCAGACAGCCTTCACCATAGTCATATCCGTCACATCCAATGGAAAGGTCCAAACTGTTTGATTTGTATAGGTTGCTGCAAACTCAATTTTTAAGGCTTCAAGTCTGTCTATCCGTCGTCCTGTTAAAACAACATTCTCCCCCTGCTCCAGATAAGCACGCGCAATCGCTTCACCAATTCCTGATGTCGCTCCTGTAATCACAACATTTTTTGCCATCTTATTTCCTTCTAGCTGGTCTGTCAGATACTAACAACTTCTTAGGCAGTCCAGTGTTTAGCTGGATCAAATGGTGTTCCGACAACTTGATCTTCTGATAATTCAATAACACCACGTTTTTGCGGAGCATTTGACAGATGCAATTCACGAGGACTACACATCATGCCAAAACTCTTTTCGCCACGAAGCTCGCCTGGAAAAATGAGATTGCCTTTTGGCATCATTGCTCCTGGAAGAGCTACAATGGTTTTCAACCCAACACGCGCATTAGGAGCCCCTGCAACGATTTGCACTGTCTTGTCACTTGCGACTGCAACTTGGCAGATGTTGAGGTGGTCACTATCTGGATGAGCTACCATCTCGACAATCTCACCAACAACAAACTTAGGTTCCTTGTCATTAACAATTTCTTCTGTAAAACCTTCCGCCTGTAATTCTTGGTTCAAACGAGCGGCTTGCTCATCTGATAAAAAGACTTGACCGCGCTCTGCAATTTCAAATAAACTTGAAACTTCAAAAATATTCCAAGCCACTGTTTCCCCATTTTCTTTGAGGAAAACACGGGCTACCTTGCCTTTGCGCTCCACGTCCAGTTTGGCATCTCCGCTGTTTTTCACGATGATCATAAGGACATCGCCGACATGTTCTTTATTATATGTAAAAATCATTGTTTCTCTTTTCTCCTATTTCAGTCCTGCTAAAAAATCGTTAATTTGTTGCTTGCTTTTACGGTCTCGATTGACGAAACGACCGATTTCCTTGTCTTTTTCCAGAACAACAAGACTAGGAATCCCGTAAACATCCCAGAGTTTTGCTAGATCCATGTACTGGTCTCGATCCACTCGAATAAAGGTGAACTCTGGATTGGTCTCCTCAATTTCTGGCAAGGCAGGATAGATATAACGACAATCGCCACACCAGTCCGCCACAAAAAGAAAGACCTTCTTGCCATCTTTTTCTACTAAAGATGCTAATTCTTCTAAACTTGCTGGTTGTATCATAAGACTTCCTCCTCATAGACTAGATCTTCATTTTCATAGACAAAGGTATAATGACGACCATCCTCAAAAATGACGCCACCAACCAGTCGTTCTAGACTACTTTCATAAACTTGAACATAGAGGGTCGCAATTTCCCCCATATCTGAAAAATGATCTCGCACAAGCGCTGTCAACTCTTCTTGAGTCTTCATGAGTTTACGGTCATCTGCAACTTTTTTCGTAGCAAGGGCAAGGCTCCCAATACCAAGCAGAGCCAGACCTGCCATCCACATTTTTTTAGCTTTCATACCATTCATTTTAACACAAAAAAGGCTTTAGGACAAATGAGGAAGCAGCAGAAAAGCAAGTAAAAAGCCTTTTCCTTTAAGGAAAAGGACTTCTTATTCTTATTGCCAGGCACCACTGGCATCTACATAGTAACCATCAGGTGTGTAGGTATTGCGAAGCATCTTACCTGACGAAGCTAGATAATACCACTTGCCATTGTCTTTGACCCAATCATTCGCAATCATGGCACCAGAAGAACTTACATAATACCATTCTCCCTTGTCATAAACCCAAGTGCTTGCTTTCATGGCTCCTGAAGTTGATAAATAATACCACTTGCCTTGATCATAAAGCCAATCACTAGCAATCATAGCTCCTGATGATTTAAAGGCATACCAGTTGCCACCTTGATAGAGCCAAGTTTGATTGAACATGACTCCTTTATCATTCATAAAGTACCAAGTTTCCTTGTCTTTAACCCAAGCATTTTGGACTAATTGACCTTGTTTTTGATAGTACCAGTTTTGGTTTGATTTTAGCCAGCTTTCTGCTTTTACAATCGGATAAAGTGTTTTGAAGTGTCCTCCTCCCCTGTAGGAATGACTGATAACTCCTGGTTTTTCAAGTTTCAATTCTACATAGTCGTCTGCCCAAGCAAATACTTTTTGACCATTGACAGTCTCTGGTAAGGTAGCAGTGTAAGTCTTGGTTTGATAGTCCCATTTTGTATCAAGGTAGGTGTATTGATCATTTGATTCGTCAATACGGTAGTAGCTACTCTTTCCACTATCATTATGAATATCATCCACAACTTTCGTTGACCAGGTCTTCACTTCGTTTCCGCTCTTAGCTTCGACCTTGATATCTCCTCTATAGCCATATGGAACATAGAAATTCAGGTAACGCCCTTCTATACCAATCATAGACTTATCCTTTTCTTGACCTAGGAAATTGACAGTCTGATCTTGACCATTGAGACTAACCGTCCACTCGATTTTCTCGGTTTTTGGTAAATCCAAGACTTTGATATCCACTTCATGACCATTGTTAAACCGAAGAATCTTGCCATCTTGATACTGCACTCCACACTTAACAACCCATTCTTCTTTAAGCTCAAATGCCTGCCCTGAATGAGGTGAAACTAGCAAAGCTAAACCTGCTAGAGACAAACCAAATAATGTGATTTTTTTCATCGTAGATCCTCCTTAGGATTTTTTATGTTAATTATATCACTATGTTTTTATTTTGCAACTCATATCCTAAATATGCAAGCAAAAAACCTCTGAGATTCTTCTCAAAGGTTCTGATTTTGCTAATTACTGTTCTCAACTGCTGCAGTAACAAAGGCAGTGTAGAGTTCTTCTGGGCGGTTTGGACGACTTGAAAGTTCAGGGTGATACTGACACGCTACAAAGAATTTATTTTCAGGAATTTCCACAATTTCGACCAAACGATTGTCTGGAGAAACTCCTGAGAAGACAAAGCCTGCTGCCTCAAACTGCTCACGGAAGGCGTTGTTAAACTCATAGCGGTGACGGTGACGGCGTTGCACCACTTCTTGATTGTGATAAGCAGCCGCAGCCTTAGAGCCACGTTTCAACTTAGATGGATAAAGTCCCAAACGAAGGGTTCCACCCATATCCTCAACGTCAATCTGATCACGCATGATATCAATGATAGGGTATTTTGTTTCTGGTGCAAGCTCTGCAGAATTGGCACCTTCAAGACCTAAAACGTGACGAGCAAACTCGATACAAGTCAACTGCATACCCAAGCAGACACCCAACATTGGAACATCATTCTCACGCGCATAGCGAATGGCTTGAATTTTCCCTTCCGTACCACGTTGACCAAAACCACCTGGTACGATGATTCCGTCCGCATCAGACAAGAGCTCTGCCACATTCTCTGCTGTCACATCATTGGCATTGATCCAATTGATTTTAACTTCTGCGTCGTTGGCATAACCAGAGTGTTTCAAGGCTTCAACCACAGAAATGTAGGCATCTTGCAACTCCACATACTTACCGACAAGGGAAATTTTAACTTGTTTCTTGAGGTTCATGACCTTGTCCACCATGGCTGACCATTCTGTCATATCCGCTACTGGTGCGTCTAATTTCAAATGGTCACAGACAATTTGGTCCATACCTTGAGCCTGCAAGTTCAATGGAATTTGGTAAAGGTGTTCAACATCCAACGATTCGATAACGGCTTCTGGTGCCACATCACAGAACTGGGCCAGTTTGTTTTTAATTACTTGACCAGCTGGCTCTTCTGTACGAATAACCAACATATTTGGCTGGATTCCCAATCCACGTAATTCTTTTACAGAGTGTTGAGTTGGTTTAGTCTTCATTTCACCAGCAGCCTTGAGGTAAGGAAGCAAGGTTGTGTGGATGTACATAACGTTATCTGCACCCACATCTGCCTTCATCTGACGAAGGGCCTCTAGGAATGGCAAGGACTCGATATCTCCTACTGTTCCACCAACCTCTGTGATAATGACATCAGAGTCGGTCGTTAGAGCGGCACGCTTGATTTTTTCTTTTAAAGCATCTGTGATATGAGGAATAACCTGAACAGTTGCCCCAAGATATTCTCCACGGCGTTCCTTACGAAGCACTTCACTGTAAATTTTACCAGTTGTCACGTTGGAATATTTGTTGAGATTGATATCGATGAAACGTTCATAGTGACCCAAGTCCAAATCTGTCTCAGCTCCGTCATCTGTCACAAAAACTTCCCCGTGCTGGTAAGGACTCATAGTTCCCGGATCGATATTGATATAAGGGTCAAATTTTTGAATGGTTACTTTGAGACCACGATTTTTCAAGAGACGGCCTAGACTTGCTGCCACAATCCCTTTCCCAATAGACGATACCACACCACCAGTTACAAAAATATATTTCGTAGACATAGATTCCTCTTTCTAAAATGCTCCAGGCCTTGTTAACTACGAGGGGACATAGAAAACAAGACCCTACTAATAAGAATAATCTGGAACGACTGCACCAGATTCACAACCAATACTCTTCGAAAATCTCTTCAAACCGCGTCAACGTCGCCTTGCCGTAGATATGTGTTCCTGACTTTGTCAGTCTTATCTACAACCTCAAAACAGTGTTTTGAGCAACCTGCGGCTAGTTTCCTAGTTTGCTCTTTGATTTTCATTGAGTATAAAACACAAGAAGATAACTTCTTGAAAAAACAAAAATAGCTCCCTAAGAACTAGGGAGCCCCGACCTCTAAAAGAGGTGCCCGAACAATATGATACCTAAAAATAGGATAATTGTCAATAGCTAACTTTTATTCCTCGATGTTTTCAGTATCATCATCTGAAAACTCGTCGTCTTCTTCGTTGAGATCCACGTCTTCACCCAAGTCATCAGGAGCGATTTCGTTGATTTCTGCATCGTAAGCTTCCACTTCGTTTTTCTCATCATCTGGATTTTCATCATCATATGAAAGAGCTGGATCGGCTTCGTATGCATCTTCGTCTTCTGGATCATCTGCATTGTAGTCAATGGCATCTGAATCACCATCCATGAAGGCATTGACACGTTTTTTCTTAGCTTTTGGTGCTACTTCATCGTCGTCATTTTCTTCAAGAGCGATGATTTCTTCATCGATTTCGTCCACACCATACCATGAACGAAGACCCCATTTGTTGTCTCCAAGTGAGATGAAGCTACCGTCAAAGTTCAACTCTGTGTAGAACAAAGGCAATGCTTCGCGGATATCGCTGTTTGATGTTCCAAGGTAGTTTTGAATTTCGTTTACAAGATCGCTAAAATGCATCTCATGGTCGCGACCACGAAGTTCCAAGATAGCACGCGCCACCTCAATCATAGATAGTTCACTTTTTTCTTGCCCAGCAAATACTTCTAATTCCAAAGCGTTTCTCCTCATTTATACTACTATCGCCAGAGCAAACAGACTCTGACCTCATTTTATCATTTACTCTTTATTTTACGATAATTTTGCAGAATAGTCAAAGGTTAAGGGGGAGAAAGTGACAAGACTTTTTATTTCTTTGCTACCCAACCAATGGCATCGCTAGGTGGATTTTCGGTATCAATCCAGATGAATTCAATCCCGATTTCCCCATTTTTAAACTTGGTTAAACGAATACTGTTGATTTCCAGTTCATTGAGTCGTTGGCCTGTCAAGACTTCTCGTTCCTTCAACTGGAAAACACCACGTAAAATCCAATTTCCAAGAATTTCTTGCTTATCAGTCGATTGAACCGCCTTACCAGCTTCTTGGTTGATATAGGCATTGATGACATCTCCAGAAGATAAGAAGCATAGCTTAAAGGTTCTTTCTTCTTTGGATAGAGCTAGTTTTTTAGTACCAGGTTCAAAGGTCCCAAACCCAGGACCAAAGAAATCAGGTCTTTCATCGTGAAAGTTTTTCGAGTCAGGCAGAGGAATGTAAACTTCACTAACTGGCCGATATACGAGTTGTTCAATTTCTTTAATGAGTTTTTTATTGCCAGTATCGTGAACAAAGTGAATCAAATCCTCACGAATAGCTTTCATCTGAGCTTTTTCTTCCTTACTGGTCCATTTTTTCAATAGAATTTCTTCTAAGGATAAAGTCACAAAAGCTAGTCCTTCTGGAGCCAGACAGTCCTTAAATTTATCCTGAATCTTTAAAATCCGTGGCAAGCGATCTTTTTTGGCTAATTTAGAACCACCGTTAAAGGCATTAAAACCAGAGTTTTCTTCTACATTTCCATGTTTGTCTGTGATAACCCAAGATACCGTTTCTAGGACATCGGATTGTTCCTTTTCAGCTGTCAGTAAATGAAGGTTTTCAAAGAGAGAAAAAGGATCTTCGATGTAGTGAACGTCCCAAGTATCTACTACAATGTCTTTATTATTAAAAGTCATGTGGAGCTGGCTGTCAGCTGCTGTATACTTGTAATGATGTTGTCCATCCGTAAATCGAAAATTAGTTGGATTGTTTTTGGTGGTAGAACCTTCAATGACCAGGTTGTCAATATCGACTGGTAAATAAGTCGTCTCCCCGACAAAAATCTTAGGATTTTCTCCCTTTGGTGTCGGCATCAAAACATGATAAACAGCTTCAACATTGACCGAATCTGAGTTAAAACCCTTTATTTGTGCCTTAGAAGATTCGATTCTCTGATTTCTCAAAGTCGCAATCTTTCGGGCCAACTCTTCATAGCGTTGATAGTTTTTCTTGTCTGCTGTTTCTTTATCTGCTGAAATATCTGCATGAAACTTGATATCACCCAACAATTCAGTCCAAGATTGAGAATCTTTTTTAAACTGAGCGATTTTTTGATCTCCCGAATTAATCCCAAAAGATTTGATACCCACTAGGTATTTATGATTTTCATCCACAACGACAGAAGCATCATAAGAAGTATTGGCAATATCTTCTCCAACAGCATTAAAAGCCTTCTGGAAAACAGTCTCCTGAAATTTGGAGTTAACAATCGGAGCAACATAATTCTCTGTTTGTCCCTCATCTTCAGATTCTGCCTTTTGAGAGAAAGCTTGGCTCAAGCTAGCGAAGTTGATAATTAAGGTTTTGTATTTGTCTTTTTGTTCAGACTTTAGATGTTCCCACATAAGCGCCCTCTTTTCTATCTTCAGTATATCAAAAGAAGATTAGTTTTTCACTAACCCTCTTATATATTCGTTAATTAATACTGTAAAATTCGAGATTTCCTCGTTTTTTAACCAATTTTAAATAATCTTCATCTGATAGAAGGGCTAGACCATCATCATAAGACTTGATTTTTTCAAGAGCCTGGTCATAGCTATCTACAAAGTCCTTAACATAGGATTGTCCTTCAAATTGTCCATTCATCTTGGTGTAGATAATTGCAATTTTTCCTGAGCGTTCAAGTTGAGATTGCCCCTGACTTTCATTTAAAGCCTTAGCAACATTCTCTGCGATGCGTTTAATCACGGGCACAACCACACTGTTTCCGGCTTGTTTGTAGAGCTGACCGTTAGAAACTCCTTCTGGGATTTTAAAGGATTTAGGGTATCCTTGAACGTTAAAGGTTTCTTTCGGTGTCAACTTACGAATCTCACCACTGTCTGTCAAAATCAATGGAACGTTATGTCCACCTGTTCCCATATTTGCTGTTAGGGTAGGAACAACACCATTTTTATTTTCACGGACATATTGGCGGCGCCACTGGTATACCGTGTCTTGACTGGTCACTTCAAACTTCAACTGGTCATAGAAGTTTTGCTTGCCTTCACGGTAGTAGTAGACCTCGTCTAGCTTATCACCAAAGTTAATCACATCCTGAAGACTCGTAGTCAGCTTAATTTCCTCTGGAAACTCAAACAAGTCATAAGCTTCCTTGATATCAAAACCAACAATGTAGATACGTTCACGGTTTTGAGGGATATTTCCATAGTCTTTCCCGTTGAGAACCTTCCACTTGATAAAGTAGTTGTTCTCGGTCAAGGCTTCACGAATAACCTTGAAGGTATTGCCGTGGTCATGACCTACCATGTTCTTGACATTTTCGATGAAAATGGCACGAGGTTTGCATCCTTCAATCATGCGAAGCAATTCGAAGAAAAGATCACCACGATCATCATCAAAGCCCTTGCGATAACCCGCAATACTAAAGGCCTGACAAGGGAAACCTCCCATAATCACATCCACACGCTCAGCTGGGATATCCTCTGGCTGAACATCGTGAATATCACGACCATCCAAATAGGTATCTGGATGGTTTAACTGATAAGTCTGACGCGCATACTTATCAAATTCATTGGCATACACCACTCTGAACTCGTTGGTCTGTTCAAATCCCAACTCAATTCCCCCAACACCTGAGAAGAAAGCTGCAATGTTGTACTTCTCAGGTCGGTTCGAACTTACAGAATTTGTCATGTCTTACCTGCTTTCTAAAATATTGGCTTTTCTAGTATAACATAAATAAATTGTTACGAATAATAAATAATCTATTCTCTTATAAACCAATCCAAATCATTGCTGTTAATATTTTCGTTAAAGTGAAAATCAAGGATACTTAAGCTACTTTTTACGGGATTAAATATTTTGATATTAATTCCTTTGTGGTTATTATATATTTTTTTTATTGACTTTAAATGACTTTGGCTTAAACCAACTACTTTGTATTCCGAACTACTTAATAGTTGTTTTTTAAAGAAATAATCAGCAAAAAATTTACTATCAAACAGTAATATAGTACCATTAACTTGTAATTGTTCAAACAGATTCTTACCATTTATCATCATTAATGTCCAAAAAGGATCTCCTACAGTATCTTGTGATGGTGTTAAACAATACTCATTATCAAAAGAAATGAATTTATTGAATTCTTTAAACTGCATAATCTTAATTCCGTTAAAAATAGCGACTTTTTTAGCTCCGTCCTGAAAATAACTATCTTTGGAAATAAATATACCGTTTAGACCACCAACATTGCGCAGTTTATAATAAAAATCTCTTAAACTTGCAACATTGACAGGCTTATTCCAGTCCTTACACTCGATAGCAACTCTAAAAATTGAACCTAAATGTTCGTATTCATATATAACATCAAATTGGTTTGTACTACCATCACTACCTATCAACGTAACATCTCTGTCAACCTTTGCACTTATTCTATCTTTCATTCCTATTAGTAGATAGATTTTTTGTATGACTTTTTCGAATTCCGTTCCCTTAGTAGTGCTCTTTATTTTGCTTTTTGAATTTGCCACAGATTATTTCCTCAAATAATATTCTCGTAAATATTTAGAATCAATACTATAAACTTTAAACTCATTTAAACTGCACTGTTCGTATTGACTTAAAACTATTCCAAATTTGTTATCTGAATTAGTTTTTTCTACTAGATCCATTAAAATTCTGAGATGTTCTTGAGATAAACCAAAAACTGAGTAATTGCTACTATTTACAGAATTTTGTTTTTCTGCCCATATCTTTGCCTGCTTTTTAGATAAAAATAAAAGAATGGTGTTTTCGAATGTAAAATAATTCCCATTAACATTCCCATTTAAATCAATTTCCATCAAAGTCCAAAAAGGATCGCCAATAACTTCGTTATTGGGAAGCAATACTTGTAGAGTTGAAAATACTTTCCTTTCCACTTCTTTTGAAAAATTAAATTTCCTAGTCTGTATATTGCATTTCTGAGCCATTTCAATAGCTTTTGTAGAAATATCTTGATCAAAATAAATAACTGCCCTTGGAAAAAACTTTAAATCGTTTATAACATTTGTAAAGTCCCAAATATCCTTTTCTGTTACTATGCTACCCTCGATTATCTTAATGACAATTATTTCTATATTATTCATCTGAGTAAATTCAACATAAAGATCAAGTGAATGTTCAATAAGTTTTCCTGGGATATTTATATTTTTAAAAACTTTCGTATTCCGTAGTCTCTCCATCTTGCATCTTTCAATATACATTGAATATACGATTTCTTTTAAAGTTTGTTTCAATATTTTTCTCCAATTATAGTTAATTGCAGGTAGAATAGTACAACACGAATTCTAAATCATTGTTAAAAGTTAATTTACAGTGAAATGACATAAAAAATGAACAAATTAATTAGGAAATCCGAACCAATTTCTAACAATGTTTTAGAAATCTCAATGTACTACTCCAAATTCAATCCACTATATATTCTTTCATTTTTCATTATACCAAAAAGAGTCTGGGACAAAAAGATTTTGATTTTAGGAATTCTTTATTATAAATTTTAAAAATCGATAGATTAGACAAAAAAGCGAACAAGACAGAATTCTGAGTGTCAGATAACTCGTGTTGTTCGCTTTTTATATTTAAGGCTAGACTTTTGTCCCAGACTCTTCTGCGCTTATTTCACCAACTTCTTCATCTCATCAATTCGTGCTACGGTCGTATCATACTTGCTCCTACGTTTACTTCCGCACGCGCATTACGAACAGCACGGATTAGATACTTCAGACTTTATATATCTATATCTGAAAACCAATTTGGTTGAAACAATTTTTAAATTCCTCCATATTGTCAATTTGATTTGCATCAATCAATACAACTAATTCTTCCTCTGCTCGAGAACATCCAACATAAAAAAGTTTGTAAGCTGTTAAGACTGATCTAACTAAATTATTATTAAAAATATTTTCTTGTATCTTCTTTATTGCTGTTTTCTTTTGAAAGTTAAGTTTATTTTCTTTTAAACAAATAAATTTAAAATAATCATTATCTAGATACTTATTAAAAATCTCTTGAAAATCACTAAAGTATCGTTCTCTATCACCTACATCAATTTTTCTTATTTTTTTTCCTAATTTTTCTTCTAGTGATAAAATATCATTATTAAAATCATAATAAAACTGTTGAAAAATATCGAAATTAAATACAATATTTTGAGTATAAAAACTTGAAAATAGATTTAGAAATTCATATATCTTAATACCTGGGGTACTTGAATTTTCTGCTACAAATAGTATCTTTTTATGCCCTTCTCCTTTAACCCCATGTTGTGTTGACACCATGGGGGTTCTATTATATTCATCTATCAATTTAAATAATTCAATTGAAGAGCAAAATAAATCAGTATAAAGAAAATCTCCGTTTTTGTCATATAAAAATATAAATTTATAAAAGTCATCACTAATAACTTTATTAGCTACCAATTCTTGGATTACAATTCCTAAAAGATCCTTAGATTCCAATAGCTTAACAAAGAGATCCATTTTTTCTTTCATCTTTACCTTATCCTGATGAAATTCAATTTTCAAAATGTTGCTGTCAAAAACTGGAACAGATTTACCAAAAGATAAGTTATTTTTGCTATTTTTTAAGAGTCGTATCATTTCACCATAATTTTTATTATGATATTCACTCAATACCTGAAATAGCAAACTTAAAAAAGACATTAGCACATCAGGATTTTCATCATAGTTACTGTTAACCAGAACATCCATTACACTAACACGACCATTATTAGGGTATATTTTCTGATATATTTTATAGATTTCTTCAGCAGACTTCCCACTATTATTGATGTTTTGAAACCTTTTTTTATTAATTGTTCTTAATTTATAAAACTCTTCGTAAGCCTCTCTATTATCAAATAAATATTTTTCAATGTTATCTGTGAAGACTAATTGAGGGAATTGACCTTTTTTGCCTTTGTAAGCGACTTGTTTTACTCTAGAAGAAGATTGGTATAAATTATTTAATAAATCAACTATTTCTTCAGAGGATCGGTAATTGGTGGTAAAGGTTTTTGAGAGATTACCATCAAATTCTCTAAATTCAGTTTCAAACGAACCATCATATTTATTATAAATTTCTTGCATCTTGTCTCCAAGAAAATAAACATTTGTTGAACTATCTTTAGCCGAATTATAAAAAAATCTCAAAATATCTGCATTTGTATCTTGAACCTCATCAATGAAAATATAATCATACATCTCACGTAACTTAAACCCAATTTTAGGAAATCTATCTATTAATTTAAATGAAAAGTTCAATAAATCATCATGAGATAAACCACCATTTAACACGGATGAGTATTGTCGTTCATTATAATAAATTTCATATAAATTTGATTTTATTGTCTCCTCAGAAACTTCACCCTCTACTTGAAATCTTTCTTTATATCTATTTAATTTTGTTTCTTCTTTGAGTGTAGTCTCAATTTCTTCTTTATAAATTTCAAGATAATAGTCTATAACTTTCTCATTTCTAAAGAATGGCTTTAAAAACTTATTTAAGAAACTATGAATAGTTGATATTTCAACGTTTGGAGAAACAATTCTTTCCTGCATTACTTGGGAGGCTCTATTAGTATAGGTAATACACAAAATTTTAACAAATGGTTCATTATTAAGAATATCGTTAATAGTCTTACTAATAAAGTAAGTCTTGCCACTTCCAGCAGGAGCATTTATTTTGTAGAAGTTATTTTGTTGTTGAGCCACGATAATCCCTCCTCAATATAATTAGGTAACACTTCATTTACTTTATCTTTAAAAATAATTGAGTACATAAAATTTGTTTTATCAATAATTGAAACTATATCTCTTATTGAACGTTTTGGTTCACATGTTTCTTTGAATTTCTCATACTCAGCATACTCTTCAGGATGGTTATCTCTCAGATAATCAATTTTCCTATTTTCTTTTGATATATCTAATCTATTATATATTTCCTCTCTTTTCATACTACACTCTTTGCCAGAAGTAATATTAGGTAGTGTCAATTCAAAAGATTCATTAAATTTGTCCCACTCCGATTTGTTAAATTTTTCAAACACACTTTTCATTTCCCCTGTTGGAGAAATAATTTTATATAATAAAGCATCTTCTAATGTTCTAGCATATCCATCTCTATATGTTTGGGTAAAAATTTCTATATTCTTTTCTCTATCTTGACTCTGCTGTTGATAAATATCAGCAACATCTTTATTGTCAGCAGATAATATTGAATTTAAAGTCGTATTAGAAGATTTATCTCTGCATATTCCATCTAACTCCTCTCTTTCTTTATCATAATCAATATCAGTAAAAACACAGGCCATAATTTCCAATTCATTTAATAGTGGAAAATATTTATGTGCATAAGCACCACCACATTGACAATAACTTAAATATTGTCGGGCTAAATTACTGTACTTTGAATCCTTCCTATTAATCAAACTTTCAAAATACATTCGCTCTGCATCTCCTTCATAAAAAATAACAGCATCTGAAAAAATTAAATCTGCGAAATTCAACTTAAAGAATGTTTCATAAAATTCTTTTTCTCCATTATCGTTAATAAATTGATGTAAATCAACAATACGATTCATAAAGTTATTTTCTGAACGAATTACCTTTATATCATTAACATCTACATTTTTCACAATTTCAGTGGAATGAGTTGTAATAATCCCCTGTAGATTTTTTTTGCTACTAAAAATCGTTTCAATATAACTAACTAGCACTTTCTGCATCTGTATATGCATATGTGCTTCAGGTTCTTCTATAACAAATAAATTAACAGTAGTTGGTTGAATAGTTCTACTAAATCTATCAATTTGAAGACTCATATAAATTAAATTACTAATACCCAGACCTTGGGATTCTTCAGTTAAACTAAACAAAAATTCATCAGTACTATGTGAATAATTTATTAATAAACTATCCTTAATCAAGTTCAATAAATTCTTTTCGTTAAAATGAAATTTCGCTTCTAAAGCTTCAATTTCATTTTTTGATACATTATCTAGACTACCTTTTAAGTCAGATAAAATTTTTTGTGTTTCTTTTTGAAAACTACAATCAATTTCTGATTCAGCCAAATCATTAGCTATTTTATTTTTTAATTCATCAAATTTACTATCCCATACAGAATCACGATTAGTGGAATCGGATGATGAAATAATTGATGTAGTTATCTTTTTATTTTTAAGATTTTCATCATCTAGTTCTCTATCAGCAGATATATATTCAAAATGGAATAATTTTTTAAAATCTTTATATTCAATAATTTTCTTATTATTGAAATCTTTATCAGCATAAAAATAAATACTTTCTGTATTTTGTTCTATGATTTCTTGAAGTATTGTAGCTGATTTGATATCTTGTTTAATAAATTCTTCTTTTATTACCTCTGTATTGAGTTTATAATTGTATTCAAAATAAAAGTTCCGCATATCATCTTCTAGATCCATTAGGTAGTTTGCAAATAGACCTATGGATTCCTCCACATCATAGGACAATACAATTTGAAGTTTTATTTTTATATGTTCATTAATATAATTTATAAATTCAATGAACTTCTCATCATTAAAATCTGAGGAAAGATCTAATTCCTTAACTTTTTTATCCAACAAAGACTTTAATGAGATAGAAAAATCATTAAAACCCACTGACTTTCTTGATTTATTATTGAAAACAATGTCTAACAGCTGAATAAGCGAAGTTTTTCCACTATTGTTAGCTCCTGCTAAAATAGCAAAATTTCCATGATTTAAATTTATTGTACTCTTATTAAAGCGTCTATATCCCTCAATAGTAATTTTATCAATTCTCATAAGAATTCTCCTTTTCATAAAGAAAGCGTTACCAACAAATATTGAGAAATAAACCTAAATATTAAAATTTAGGTTTATGATTCAGATCTTATTTCACCAACTTCTTCATCTCATCAATACGTGCGACGGTCGCGTCGTATTTAGCTTGGTAGTCGGTTTGTTTGTCGCGTTCTTTTTGGACGACTTCTGGTTTGGCATTAGCTACGAAGCGTTCGTTAGAGAGCTTCTTGTCGACCATGTCCAGTTCTTTTTGCCATTTAGCCAGTTCCTTATCGAGACGGGCCAGTTCTTCTTCGACATTGAGTAGGTCTGCCAGTGGCAGGTAGATTTCTGCTCCTGTGATGACGCTTGACATAGCGAGTTCAGGTGCAGGAATAGTTGATGCGATTTCCAAGTGTTCTGGATTTGTGAAGCGTTTGATGTAGTTAACATTGCTGTTAAAGAAGACTTCCAAGTCGCTATCGCTTGTCTTAACAAGGATGGTAATCGGCTTGCTTGGTGCTACGTTTACTTCCGCACGCGCATTACGAACAGCACGGATCAAGTCTTTGAGGCTTTCTACACCAGTGTGGGCAGCAAGGTCTTCAAAGGCTGGGTTAACAGTTGGGTATTCTGCTGTGACGATAGATCCTTCTGAGATTTGGCCAAAGATTTCCTCTGTCACGAATGGCATGATTGGGTGAAGGAGACGAAGGATCTTGTCCAAAGTATAAAGGAGAACAGAACGTGTGATGACTTTCTCTTCTTCATTATCGCTATAAAGGACTTCCTTAGTCAATTCAACATACCAGTCCGCAAATTCATCCCAGATGAAGTTGTAGAGGATGTGTCCAGCTACACCAAACTCAAACTTGTCAAAGTTAGCAGTTGCTTTGCCGATCGTTTCATTGAGGTTATGGAGAATCCAGCGGTCAGTGACATTTCCAGCTTCCTTGTTAACAACTTTTTCCACATTGACAGTTGCTTGCTCAAGAGTTAAGCCTTCATTGTTCATGAGGATGTAGCGAGAGATGTTCCAGATCTTGTTAATGAAGTTCCATGAAGCATCCATTTTCTCGTAAGAGAAGCGCACGTCTTGCCCTGGTGCAGAACCATTTGAAAGGAACCAACGAAGGGCATCGGCACCATATTTCTCGATAACATCCATCGGGTCAATCCCGTTACCAAGAGATTTAGACATCTTGCGTCCTTGCTCGTCACGGATAAGACCGTGGATAAGGACGTTTTGGAATGGCTGACGGCCAGTGAATTCCAAAGATTGGAAGATCATACGAGACACCCAGAAGAAGATGATATCGTAACCTGTTACCAATGTTGACGTTGGGAAGTAGCGTTTGAAGTCTTCTGAGTCCACATCAGGCCAGCCCATGGTTGAGAATGGCCAAAGGGCAGAACTAAACCAAGTATCCAAGACGTCTTCATCCTGAGTCCATCCGTCGCCTTCTGGAGCTTCTTCCCCAACATACATTTCACCCTCAGCATTGTACCAAGCAGGGATTTGGTGACCCCACCAGAGCTGACGAGAGATTACCCAGTCGTGGACATTTTCCATCCATTGGAGGAAGGTATCGTTGAAACGAGGTGGGTAGAATTCTACCTTGTCCTCTGTATCTTGGTTAGCAATAGCATTTTTGGCCAATTGATCCATCTTGACGAACCACTGAGTAGACAAGCGTGGTTCCACCACAACACCTGTACGCTCTGAGTGACCAACACTGTGGACACGTTTTTCGATTTTAACGAGGGCACCGATTTCTTCCAACTTAGCAACGACTGCCTTACGAGCTTCAAAACGATCCATGCCTGCAAATTCGAAGGCCAAATCATTCATTGTTCCGTCATCGTTCATGACGTTGACTTGTGGCAAGTTGTGTCGTTGACCAACCAAGAAGTCGTTTGGATCGTGGGCAGGTGTGATTTTCACGACACCAGTACCAAACTCAGGGTCTGCGTGCTCATCTCCAACGATTGGAATTAATTTATTAGCAATTGGAAGGACGACATTTTTTCCAATCAAGTCCTTGTAGCGTGGGTCCTCTGGATTGACCGCAACGGCAACGTCCCCAAACATAGTCTCTGGACGAGTTGTCGCAACTTCAAGGGCGCGTGAGCCGTCTTCCAGCATATAGTTCATGTGGTAGAAGGCACCTTCGACATCCTTGTGGATAACTTCGATATCAGAAAGGGCTGTGCGTGCAGCTGGGTCCCAGTTGATGATAAACTCACCACGGTAGATCCAGCCTTTCTTGTAAAGGTCCACAAAGACCTTGCGAACAGCTTTTGACAAACCTTCATCAAGAGTGAAACGCTCACGAGAGTAGTCTACAGAGAGACCCATCTTGCCCCATTGTTCCTTGATGGTTGTCGCATATTCGTCTTTCCATTCCCAGACTTTCTCTAGGAATTTTTCACGGCCTAGGTCATAACGACTAATGCCCTCGCCACGCAAGCGTTCCTCAACCTTAGCTTGAGTAGCAATCCCCGCGTGGTCCATCCCTGGAAGCCAAAGTGTGTCAAAACCTTGCATGCGTTTTTGACGGATGATAATATCCTGAAGAGTCGTATCCCAAGCGTGACCAAGGTGCAGTTTCCCAGTTACGTTTGGTGGTGGAATGACGATTGAATAAGGCTTAGCCTTTTGATCTCCTGAAGGCTTGAAAACATCGGCATCAAGCCATTTTTGGTAACGACCAGCCTCAACCTCAGCTGGATTGTATTTAGGTGAAAGTTCTTTAGACATGTGTTTGTCCTTTCTCTATTGTATTCATTTTATCTTGAATCTGCTTAGCAACCTCTTCTGCCGACAGATTCGTATTATTTATTTTAAAGTAGTGGTGCAACTCATTGGGTTGATGTTGGGAATTTAATTGAAGTGTTTCAGCTGTCTCTAAAATTTCTCTTTCAGATACCTCAATATATCGTTTTAAGGGTTTGTGATTTAATCGATTCTCCGTTTGATTTCGACGTAAGCGCTCTTCAAGGCTTGTTTCCAATTCAACAAAAAGAATCTCTTGATGATAGTCATTCAACAAACCTTGAATTTGCTTCAAATACATCAGCTGGTACTGATTTGAAAAATCAATCACGTCTGTTAAAATCACATATCGCTGATTTCTAGCGCTAGCTCCAAGGAAAGAAAAGGTCATTCCACGAACAAATTCCCACATCTCCTCGGTATAATCCTGATAGATTTCTAGTGCAAAATCGATGGCTTGATGGTTATAAAAGAGGGTAGAATCCGTCAGTCGAGACAGTTCTTGACCAATCGTCATTTTGCCTGAGGCTGGAGCACCAATGATGAAAAGATGCATCAAATTACCTCCCACTCACTCCTCAACAAGCCATATATCAGACTGTCACAGCGGTTGCCTTGGGCATCTTTGCGGTCTCGGATGCTAGCTTCAAGAGTAAATCCAAGTTTCTCTGCAACTCGTTGACTTTGGACATTGTATCCAAAACAAGTTAGTTCAATCTTGTGAAGACCAAGTTCTTTAAAAGCTAGATCAATCAAGGCACGCGCCGCTTCTGGCACATAACCTCGTCCCCAATAGTCTGGATGCAAGGTATAGCCAATTTCCAGCACATCATCTTCATGGCGATGGTTAAAGTCAACAGAGCCAATGATTTTATCCGTTCCTTTGACGACAATCCCATAACCTGCTGGAAGATTGCCCTTTTGATTGCACTCGGGAAGGATATGCTCTAGATAATAAATCTCATCTTCCAAGGTCTTGACAGGCGGAAAGCTTGCTGGGTAGGCAACCTCTGGCAAACTAGCGTAGGCATGGATATCCTCAGCATCAGCCACAGTACGGACTCGTAAAACGAGCCGTTCTGCTTCCAAGCGTTCTGGCAGTTCAGTTCTTGCCATCCTTTTTCCTCGCTTTCTTAATGAAGCTCCCCATAGAATCAACTCGGTCATCTAGATAACGATAAACGCGCTGGTGGCCATCCCCCATAAAGTAAATCGGCGCAAAATGGTCATTTTTAAAATGCCCCTTGTCATCCAAGAGTTCTGGATCAGCTAGTCGTTCGATAATCTTAGCAAAGATATGACAGATTCCATCTTCCTCGATAATTCGATCTACCTGACAGTCCAACACAACTGGACAAGCCTCTAAAATCGGTGTCTGAGTCTGTTCAGAAATTTCGTAGTCTAGCCCCAGATGTTTCAATTTCTCTCGATGGCTGATAAAACCAGCCTGCTCCATCTCGAGCATGAGATTTTCATCAGGTATATTCACAGTAAACTTCTGGTAATGCTTGATTTGCTCAGCCGCATTTTCCTCAGCACCAACACCGATGACTAGCCAGTCCCCCAAGCTATAAGAGGAGCTACAGGTCGTAATATTGTGCCCAAAATTCTGATCCTGATACCCCAAAATGAAGATAGGGAAGCCATAGTAGAGTTTACTTGTTTTAAAAGATTGCTTCATAACAACCTCCTTTGACTATGACGCAAAAGAAAATCCCTGCCATCTACATGACAGGGACGAATGTGTTTATCCGCGGTACCACCCAATTTCGGGCAGTTGCCCGCAACTCTCGTCTTTAAAACAAAAAGACACTTTTATTTCATTTTCAGCCATTAGCAACTAGTTTTGACACATTTGTGGACTTCTCAGCACCGCCACTTTCTGTAAAATGCGGGATTCAAAACACCTCTAATGGCTCTATTGTAGCAAGATTTTTTCGGAAATGCAAGGCACAAGAAAGATTACTTGAACTTGATGCCATTTTCTTTCAATTTCTTGATGGTAGCTGGGCCGATTCCTTTCAAGGCAAGGAGTTCTTTTTCAGTCCAGTTTTTGAAATCTGACGCAGACTTGATTCCTTCATCGTAGAAAGTTTTGGCACGGTCAAGTGGAAGTCCACCCAAGTTTGCTGCAAAATCTTCTACAGAATTGGCTACTTTTTGAGCTTGCTCTTTGGTAGCTTCTACTGCTTGCTCAACTTTTTTAGAAACAGCCTTACCAGCTTGCTCTGCACGTTTCACGACTTTTTTTGTCTCTTCTACAACCTTAGTCACAGTACTTGAAAAGGCACCTGCACGACGGAGGCTATTTCGTAATTGTTTTTTACGATTGAGTTTCTTTGACATGATAAAATCCTTTCAATAAAAAACCCCTGCTCTGACAAGGATTTAATATAAATATTCTATCAAGATTTTAGTAAAAAATCAAGAATCTATCTCATTTAATAATTCCGCTCACCAAACAATCCCTCTGGTAAATCATGGAATCCCTTACCTGCCTTGAAGTTTTCAAACTTACCAAGCAAGAACTGATAAGCATCCAAGCGGCTTTCGTAGCGAATCATGGCATCTTTGGCACGCTCATCTTGGTCTTCTTCGTAGACTTTCTGACTTTCCTTGTGCGCCATGTCGTTGATCATGATTTGGGTATTGACCCAGGCTTCAAATTCCTTCATAAATTCTTGTTCGTAACTCATTTTTTCTCCTTATTCTAATCCACGGAAATAGTCCGTATCAATCTCACGGTAGGGCTGGATATCCTGAACGTACTCCAGCACACCTTGGAATTCTCCATCTTCATCATGGACTGCGGCATAGGTGATGTGGACAAACTTTCCTCGCGAATCAGACTTGAACCACATTTCATACTTGTCTTTGTTTCCCTCACGAAGCCCCTTCATGATAGTCTTGACCTTGTCCAAATACTTGGGCGGATGGCAGAGTTCGACATTCCGTCCGACTTGGGAAGGTGTCCGTTTGAAAATCATCTCATCAGCTGGCGCATTGTCATTGTAATACTGAAAAATGTCGTCTTTATTGACAAAGGTAATCTCCATAGGGAGGTGATTGAGGATGAGATTGGCCTGCTCGACTGAGAGATAGCCATTGCCAAAAGCCTGTGGACTATGACGGTCCAGCACCACTTCCTTTTCCTTAGGGGTAAAGGTAATGGTGAACTGTCCTTCTGGCGTATCGATAACTTGCTGAACTTGACCTTCTGCCGTGTCTAGTTGTACTGTCTCCTCTACACTCTTTTCCTCAACAAAGCTCTGTCTTTCTGGAACCCATTTCTCTGACGGACGGATGATGGCATAGCCATAAGCATCACTCTCCTCCGCAATCTGAAGCCAGTCATCCTGAGTAAAGGATTCAAGGAGAATCATGAGGAGGATGGACTCTTCCTTGAAAATCATACTTTCAAACTCTGTCGCAAAGGCTTCAAAAGCTTCCTTTACACTGCTAATCGGCACTTCTGGTAATGACTTGGCTGTCGTTAGAGCTGTTTGAAAGAGTTCTCTGATCTGGTCATCCACTCCCCACATGACCTTAGGAGGTGAATCGTGTCCATAGCGCTCCATTATAGGGAAAAAGAGTTCTTCCTTGCGCTGGTAATGGATATCAAATTGACCGACAAGGCCCATTTGACGGACCAAACCCTTGCGCATCTCCGCAAGCATTTCCTCGTCTTCCATAGACTCATAGGTATCTAACAATCTCCGAATGCGAATCAAGGCAGCGCGGAGTGCCAGATTTTCATCCTTGAAGACCCGAACTGGGTGGCCTGGGTGCTCGGTATCTGCAACTTCGACATCCTTAACAGCATTTTTAAAAAGATTGGCATGGACATCACAGAGTTCCATGACATCTTCAAAGGTAACACCTGAGTCTGAGTTCATCAGCTCGTGCTCCATAAGGGAAATCTCGATGGCTGAAACACCTGTAAAGGTCGCATCAAAGCGCTCTTGAACCGACTCAGGAGAGGCGCCATTGTGCAATTCTAACAAAATATCCCGTAGGATATGAATCCGTTCATCTGCCATTAGTCTAATCCAATCACTTCGTAGCCATTTGCTTCCAGTGTGCGGACAATCTTATCCATAGGAGTTCCTTCGAGCTTAGAACCCTGCTTAAGCGATACTTTGCGACCGACTGTGTTGCGCATCAAGGGATTGGCTAGAGGTTTAAAACCGAGCTCCACTAGGATTTCCAAGACTTCTGGATGCTTATCCACCACTTCTGCAACAGGAATTGACACATCGATGATATTGTCCATGACGACCTCCATTATCGTTTATAAATGATATTATTTATTTTATTATACCATAAGGAAAGAGATTAAAAAACTAGCAGTACAAGACTTGCTAGTTCTCTATGACTTGAATTACGGACTAAATAAGTTTAAAGAGCCAATCCAATAGCTTAAATAATAGCTTGTAAAACAGCAATTGGACTGCAAAAGAGATGATCATCCATAGGAATTTCACAATTCCAATAATCGGTTTGATAAAAATAATGGCAAGAAGACCCAAAAAAAATTTCATTCTCTCTCCTCTGGCTTGATGAGCCACCGAGCCGTATCCATCAGCTTGTCTGCAATAAAGAGTTTCCCCAGACTGACAACAACATTATCATCTTTCTTTATCGTTTTCATTACTTTTACACCTTGCACGGTCAAAAAGTAATTCCCATAAATTTTAGCAAAAGCTTTGATAGGATTCATCTCACTCACCCTCGATTATTTCAGCCTCTTTTCGGATTGTTTCAACATCTTCTTGATATTGAACTTCACTATAGTTAACTAGTTTGGACAATTCTTTCTGCAAGCTTTCACCCATTGGTTTCATAGTTGCAAAGGTTAAACCACCTGAAATGATACCTCCCAAGATAGGTATGAATTTCCCCATTCCTTTGGCCAACCCTCCCTTGGTAAGATTCACACCAAATATTCTTAAGACTTTTTTCAAAATAGGGTACCAAAGTGTCTTTGTTAAAGCTTTATTAGGTATTGTTTTCATTACCTGTTTGGCAATTGTTATACCACCTGCACGTAGCAAAGCAGCGGTTCCATTTACACCCAACATGACACCTAGATAAAGCAAGAGGGTATTTTGAGCATCTTCACTCAACTCCTCGCGCGAAGCCCAAAGATCCTCATAACCATAAATATAACCTAATTCTTGAGCCAATTTCAGAGAGAAACCATAAAATTGAGCCACATCAGCTGGAATGGTAATTGCCATAGCAATCCCTCCAGGTAATCCTGCCAAAACAGAGGTTCCACTCGCCAATAAAACATTATCCCTAATGCAGGCATTAGCCACTCGATCTAAGGTTTCTTGAGATAAGAGAGACGTTGGGCCTTGTTCTAATAAGGTAGGAATGTCCTGTGGATCCAATTCTTTAGAAAACTTATCCACTAAAAATTTCGAACGATCAACCTTAACAACTGGTAGTTTTACCACTTGTTGCAATACTTGCATAGCTAACTCTTGTTCAGCCATATACAAACTCCTTTTACTTCTGTAAGTTATATTCTATAATAGCATACTCTTTTAAAGTATGTTTCAAATTCCCCTCAAAAATTTTCAAAAACTCCTTATTCTTTTAGACAAATAGTCCAAAACACAAAATCAAAGTCCTTGGCAACTTATTTGTTAAAGAACTTTTATAGTCTTTATAGAGACAACTCGAATATTAAACTCCTACCTTTACAACTTGATATTCTATCTATGAACGATGGCCTATTGTTGTTTTACCTAGAATGTCCCTTGAGTACTAACTATGAACTTTCGAGTCTCATTTTATAAATCCATAATTTCTTTTTTCTTTCGATCAAACTCTTCCTGAGATAGTATCCCTGCATCTAAAAGAGATTTTAGTTTTGTAAGAGCTTCGATTTGTTCATCTAATGATAAACTTGGTTTCATTGCTTTTTCATCTAAACCTTGTGCCATATTCATACCAAAAATCATCCCTGCACCATCACCTAGACCATGTTGCTCCACTCCTGATGCAATTTTTTGTTGTGCTGCAATATTAGAAGCTTTCTGCGATACATCATCATAAGCTTTTAAATTCATCTTATTTGATGAAAATTGTTTAACCAATTCCTTAGACTCTGGTGAGAACTCAATATTAGCAATGGCAACTTTTACAATCTCAAATCCAAAACGTTCTTTCCAAGTCCCTGCATACTGTCCATCATTCGATACTTGGGTTGCAAGAACTGAAGCTTGTGACGGCAATTGTGAAATACGATAAGTTGTGGACAAAGAATTAAGTGCAACAATAAAAGATTGGAGAAACTCTGTCACTATTTGTGATCTAGCTTGAGCACTGTCGAAAGTATAATAAGTCACATTGGCAGGAAGAAAATTTCTGATAAATTGCTTAGCATCTGTAATTTGGATAGAAAATGTTCCAAAAGCACGTACTTCTAAATCTGTACCATAAAACAAATCATTATACATGACTGGACCACGAGTCCCAAATTTAATATCACGAATTTCTCTCAAATTAACAAAACAAATCTGTTTTTGATGATCACTTTGACCACCGAATCCAACACGATTAACAACATTATCAAACAGTGACTTTTTCAATCCATCACCGTTAAAAACACTGCTCTCACCATTTTGGTATTCATATCCACCTGGTTCTGTAATAATTTCCTCGATACCAGACTGACTAAAGATAAAGGCAGCAGTATTTTCTGGAATAAAAATCTTGGATCCGTTCGAAATAACACCTACAGTTCCCTTCGTATTGACACCCCTACCATTATTACTTTCTTGAACAATACCTGGACTTACAGCTGTATGTTCATCAAAAGCTTGAACTGTGATAATTTCTTTCCACTGATCTGCAAATGTCCCACCAATAGAATCTGTGATTGCTTTTATCAACCCCATTTAATTGCCCCCTTATAAACTCTGCTCCATATCACAATAGGCACATCTCACTGTTTGCTTCACTTGACCTGATAAAGGTGCTCCACAAAAGCTACACTTGGTTGAAATCTTTTCTGGCTCTGCATCCTTAATCCCGAGCCCTGCTTTAAAAGTGTCAAATGTATCCTTAAATGTTTCTGCCAAAACATCTGCTCCAAACAAGCTACTATCTCCCAAGGTTTCAAAATTACTTGTATCACCTGAAATCAATTTAATAATGTTTCTAGCCCACTTGTCAGTATCCTTAGTATTATTAAATGCAAAGATAGCTTGTCCGCCATTATAATAAATTTCCAACCGTTTCACACCATTGGTTTTGGTTACTGAAACTTGAGGTTTCCCTTCAAAAATTTTAATCTGGTTAATGGGAATGGTAACTTGGTCTTTTTTCCCTCCCCAAAAACCTTTTTTGATATGTATTAAGTGTAGATTCGTTAAAATTAATTCATCTGTAGCCAAACCATTTTTCCCAAAACTCACATGGTCACTATTCATAACCATGTATTCATGTGGCAATAATTGATAATCCATATTGAACTCCACTCTTCCTATTAAAGACTAGCTTTCCACTGCTCCACTTGTTCATGTAGATTATCACGATAATCTTTTAGAGTCTTAATAACTTCTTCTTTCCCTTGAATCGGTGCTTTCTTGAGTGGACCATATTGTTTTTTCAGATCTTCCATCTCTTTTTTAGTGCTATCTTTTAGTTCTTGGATAGCAGCGCTATCTTCTAAAACAGTCCCTTTAAAGGCTTCATCTGCTTCTGTATAGTAATTATCGATTATTTTCTCATTCATAATCAAGTAATCTTCATAGGTTTTTATAGACTCAATTGTCGTATCGCTAACATCTTGTGGGTTAAAATCGCTTGAACTGAGTTTTTCTTTTGCTTTAGCAAACAATCCTTTCTTTTCAGAACTACTAGATGAAGCTTCTGTTTGATTCTCACTAGAAGAGCCACTTGTTTTTTCAGAAAGAGAACTACAAGCAACTAGAGTAGAGACGGAAAGACATAGCAAAGCTAAACGACAAACTTTTTTTATATTATTCATTGATATAATCTCCTTTTATTTATGAAATCATCATATCATATTTGCTAAAAAAAAAAGCATTTTCTGATTAGCTAACATTTAAAAATACAGAATTCCTTTTTTAAAAGAATATTGGCTCTATAATATTTGTAGTGGGTAAATCCCCTATGGATATTATGGAGCCTATTTTGTTGTAGAAAAAAAGTCCCATAAGATCTATAATGAAAAGCAACCAAACCATCATTAGAAAGAATCCTATGGAACAATTACATTTTATCACAAAATTACTAGACATTAAAGACCCAAATATCCAAATTATGGATGTCATTAATAGGAATACCCACAAGGAAATCATCGCTAAACTGGACTACGACGCTCCATCTTGTCCTGAGTGTGGAAGTCAAATGAAGAAATATGACTTCCAAAAACCGTCTAAGGTTCCTTACCTTGAAACGACTGGTATGCCTACTAGAATTCTCCTTAGAAAACGTCGATTCAAGTGCTATCATTGCTCGAAAATGATGGTAGCTGAGACTTCTCTCGTCAAGAAGAATCACCAAATCCCTCGTATCATCAACCAAAAGATTGCCCAGAAGCTAATTGAGAAGACTTCTATGACCGATATTGCCCGTCAGCTGTCTATTTCAACTTCAACTGTTATTCGCAAGCTCAATGACTTCTGTTTTAAGTCTGATTTTTCTTACCTCCCTGAGATTATGTCCTGGGACGAATATGCCTTCACTAAGGGAAAGATGAGTTTCATTGCTCAAGATTTTGATAAGCTCAATATTATCACTGTTCTTGAGGGTAGAACACAAACTATCATAAGAAATCATTTTCTGCGCTACAATCGCTCTGTTCGTTGTCAGGTGAAAATCATTACTATGGATATGTTTAGTCCTTACTATGACTTGGCTAAACATCTTTTTCCGTATGCCAAAATCGTTCTAGATCGCTTCCACATTGTACAACATCTTAGCCGTGCTATGAGTCGTGTTCGTGTCCAAATCATGAAGCAATTTGAGCGAAAATCTCATGAATATAAGGCTATCAAGCGCTACTGGAAACTCATTCAACAGGATAGCCGTAAACTGAGTGATAAGCGATTTTATCGCCCTACTTTTCGCATGCACTTAACCAATAAAGAGATTATTGACAAGCTTTTGAGCTATTCAGAAGACTTGAAACACCACTATCATCTCTATCAACTCTTGCTTTTTCACTTTCAGAATAAGGAACCGGAGAAATTTTTCGGACTCATTGAGGAAAATCTAAAGAAAGTTCATCCTCTTTTTAAGACTGTCTTTAAAACCTTTCTAAAGGACAAAGAGAAAATCGTCAATGCCCTTCAGTTACCCTATTCTAATGCCAAATTAGAAGCAACCAATAATCTCATCAAACTTATCAAACGCAATGCCTTTGGTTTTCGGAACTTTGAAAACTTCAAAAAACGGATTTTTATCGCTCTGAATATCAAAAAAGAAAGGACGAAATTTGTCCTTTCTCGAGCTTAGCTTTTCTTCAACCCACTACAGTTGACAAAGAGCCAGAATATTTTCCCATTTCAAATTCCACCTATTTTCCTCCACCAAAAAAGAGGGTTACCCCTCTTCTTTAGTTTTTATCCAGATTGCGTAGCATTTCGTCAATCTTGTTTCCATACTCTATGGACTCGTCTTTGACGAAGGTCAAATCTGGGATTTTGTACAATTTCAAATTGCGACCAAGTTCACGTTTGATGGTACCAGTTGCTTTTTCAAGCCCAATTTGAGCTTTCTGATTATCCGAAGCAAGGTTACTCAAAATGGTGTAGTAAACCTTGGCAACAGACAAGTCACCTAGCATCTGAACATCTGTGATGGTCACACCTTGGACACGCGGATCACGGACTTTCTTTTGCAAAATCTCATTGACTTCACGCTTGATTTCCATGCCCACACGATCCGTACGGAAATGATTTGCCATGATATTCCTTTCTCTACTTTGAACCAAAAGCTAGGCCAGCAGACCTAGCTATTTTTATTAGATAGAGGAACTAGAGCCATTTGAATCTAGGAAACAAGCCTTAGATAGAACTGAGGGTTCATCAAGGCGCTGTTGACGACGAGTCAAATCGGCTATCGTTTCTCTATTATCGTTTGATTTCTTCCATGACATACGCCTCAATCACATCATCAGTCTTAATATCATTGTAGCCATCAATCATCAATCCACCTTCACGACCGTTTGTAACTTCTTTAACGTCGTCTTTGTAGTGTTTCAAGCTTGCGAGTTCGCCATCATAGATAACGACACCATCACGGATAACACGGACTTTAGAGTCACGGGTAACCTTACCGTTGATAACCATGAATCCACCGATAGTTCCCACTTTAGATACCTTGAAGGTTTCACGAATAACTGCTTCACCGATAACTTTTTCTTCAAATTCTGGATCAAGCATCCCTTTCATGGCTTCTTCCATCTCTTCGATAACCTTGTAGATAATGCTGTGGAGACGGATTTCCACATCGTCAGCTTCTGCTTGTTGACGAGCTTGTGGTGTAGGGCGTACGTTGAAACCAACGATGAAAGCATTTGAAGCTTCGGCGAGGGTCACGTCAGATTCGTTGATAGCACCGACTGCTGAGTGGACGATGGTAACTTTGACACCTTCCACATCGATTTTTTGAAGTGAGGCAGAAAGGGCTTCAACAGAACCTTGTACGTCGGCCTTGATGATAACGTTAACTGACTTAAGTTCACCAGCTTTAAGTGTATCAAAGAGGTTTTCAAGGCTGACACGTTGAGTAGCTTGACGTTGTTTCATGAGGGCACGTTTAGCACGTTCTTCACCTGCTGCACGCGCAGATTTTTCATCTTCATAAACGGCAAAGTGGTCACCCGCCATTGGTGCTTCGTTCAAACCTGTGATAGAAACTGGTGTTGATGGTCCAGCAACTTTAACACGACGACCAAGGTCATTGGTCATAGCACGAACACGACCGAAGGTATTTCCGACAACGATAGGGTCTTGGACATTCAAGGTACCTTGTTGAACAAGAAGGGTTGCGACCGCACCTTTTCCTTTATCCAAGCGCGCTTCGATAACCGTACCGATCGCACGAACTGTTGGGTCTGCCTTGAGTTCTTGGATTTCAGCCACAAGAAGGACTGTTTCCAACAATTCTTCGATATTTTGGTTGAATTTAGCCGAGATTTCAACAAATTCAGAATCTCCACCCCAAGCAGTTGACATAACACCATGCTCTGCCAATTCACCGATAACGCGTTCTGGGTTAGCACCTGGTTTATCAATCTTGTTGATCGCTACGATAATTGGAACGTTGGCCGCTTTTGAGTGGTTGATGGCTTCGATAGTCTGTGGCATAACCCCGTCATCTGCCGCTACAACCAAGATGGTAATATCGGTAACAGACGCACCACGCGCACGCATCGATGTAAAGGCCGCGTGTCCTGGTGTATCAAGGAAGGTAATCTTCTTGCCATTTTCAACGATTTGGTAGGCACCAATATGCTGAGTGATACCACCTGCTTCACCTGTCGCAACGCGAGAGTTACGAAGGGTATCCAAGAGGGTTGTTTTACCGTGGTCAACGTGTCCCATGATGGTTACAACTGGTGGACGCTCAACCAACTCATCTTCATTAAGATAACCATCTTCGACAAAGAAACGTTCGATGTCGGCATTATCCACTTCAACCTTTTGCTTAGCTTCAATACCGTAATCCACCATGAGGAGTTCGATTGTTTCCCCATCCAAGGATTGGTTTTGTGTGGCCATAACACCCATCATAAAGAGTTTCTTAACGATTTCAGCTGGTTCACGTTTGATACGTTTTGCGATTTCCGCAACAGTCATACCATCTGTATATTCAAATTCTGTTGGCAATTCATGGAATTTACGCTCTGTAACAGGTTTTGGAGCCTGATTACGATTGTTCTTGTTATTGCCTTTTTTGTTTTTCTTGTTGTTATTCCAGTTACTATTCTTTTGATTTCTCACTTGATTTTGACTACTTCGATTCTTTTGTTGTTTTCTAGGACCATCTTCTTCGTGATCATAATCGTCACGATTTTTGTCTGGTCGAGCTTGTTTTTTACGACGTGTATCCACTGCAGGTTCTTTTTTCTCAGGGACGACTTCAACCACTGCTTGAACTTGCTGTGCTTGTTGCGCTTGTTCAGCTAACTTAGCCGCTTCTTCAAAGATTTCCTCTGGTTCCTTGCGTTTGTTAGCTTGAGCCAAGGCTTCTTTAGCCGCTTGATACTGCTTGAAACGTTCCTCGCTTGAACGAGCGTACTCTGCATTTTGCTCTGCTTTTAGGGCTGCTGCACGGGCTTTAAAGTCAATGCGTGGAGCCGCTTGATTTGGACGTTTGTCCTCTTGTTGACGACGCTCGTTTCCACGATTTTGCTGACCTTGCTGTTTCTTAGCTTGGTCATTAAAGCGACGATTGTCGCGGTTGCCTTGACCTTGTTTTCCACCATTACGGCCGTCATTTTTCTGACGGTTGCCGTTTTGTTGTTGGTCACGGTTATTGCCCTTGTTTTGCTTGCGTCGCTCTGCCTGCTCTTTGGCACGGGCTTCACGCTCAGCCTTAAAATTACGGCTTTGCGGTTTCGCTGCTGCTTTTTCTGTTTTAGGAGTAACTGGCTCAGCCGCTTTTGCATCTTCCTTGGCTACAGCTGGTTTAGCTGCCTCAGATTTTTCGGCTTTCTTTTCTGCACCTGCTTTTGGTACTTCCGGTTTTGATTCTACTTTCGGAGCAGCTGCAGGCTTAAAGCTGGCAGCGATTTTTGCAGCGACAGCTTCTTCCACACTTGATGAGTGGCTTTTCACATCCAAGCCCAACTCTTTTGCACGCGCTACAACTTCTTTACTTTCTTTTCCAAGTTCTTTTGCGATTTCGTACAATCTTTTCTTAGACAAATCATGTCCTCCTCTTCTATTCCATAAGAGACCTCATTTTCTTTGTAAATCCAGCATCTGTCACAGCCAAAACCTTTCTTGATTTCCCGACTGCTATGCTTAATTCCAGTGTTGAAAACACGGTTACAATTTCTACTTGATAATAATGACTTTTATCTTGAATCTTCTTGGTCAGATTGGGTCCAGCATCATGGGCTAGAAAGACCAACTTGGCCTTGCCGTCTTGAATGGCCTTGACCACCAATTCTTCACCCGATATGATCCGCCCTGCTCGCTGAGCGAGTCCCAAGAGATTGCTTATCTTTTGCTTATTCAAGTCCTAACTCTCTTCTTTTCACTTTGTGATCCACATAAGCGATCAACTCGTCATAAAAGCTTTCGTCCACTTCCATGCTAAAGCTACGGTTAAAGACCTTCTTCTTTTTCGCCTCTAGGGCTTCTTTATTGTCTAGCTTGATATAAGCGCCGCGGCCATTGGCCTTGCCTGTCGGATCGATAAAGACTTGTCCTTCCTTGTTCTTGACAATGCGGAGCAAATCACGCTTATCAATCACTTCATTGGACACAACAGACTTGCGCAAAGGGATTTTTCTCGTTTTCATCTTTCCCTCCTCTAGCAGCTTTTATTCTTCTACAGTATCGTTTTCTGCTTCCAACTCTACTGAAGCAGCTTCTTCCATGGCTTCAAATTCACTAGCAGACTTGATATCGATACGGTAACCAGTCAAGTGAGCTGCCAAACGAACGTTTTGCCCACGACGACCGATGGCAAGAGAAAGCTTGTTATCTGGAACAACCACCAAGGCACGTTTGCTGTCGTTTTCATCAAAGATAACTTGGTCAACCTCAGCAGGAGCGATGGCATTGTAGATAAATTCAGCTGGATCTGCTACCCACTCGATAACATCGATATTTTCTTCGATTGGTACCATGCGGTCATTCTTAGCATCGTAGCGTGCTGGGTGGAATTTGCTAGTAATCTTCTTGATATTAGCACCACCACGTCCAACGATTGTACCGATAGCATCCACGTTTGGATTGTGGCTACGAACGGCAACCTTGGTACGGTCACCAGCTTCACGAGCCACGCTCATGATTTCAACCGTTCCGTCATAAACTTCTGGAATCTCTTGCTCCATCAAGCGTTTAATCATTTCTGGGTGGCTACGGCTAACAAAGACATTCACACCACGAGGGTTATCTTCAACTTTGTAGACATATACTTCGATACGGTCGTGGGAAGCAAAAACTTCTCCAGGGATTTGGTCTTGTTTTGACAATTGGGCTTCGATGCTGCCAAGGTTGACATAGATAAAGCGGTTGTCAAAGCGTTCTACCGTACCAGACATGATTTCTTGCTCATGTTCTTTGTAAGTGTTGTATGTGATGGCACGTGTTTGCTTGCGCATTTTTTCCATGATGGTTTGTTTAGCAGATTGGGCTGCTACACGACCAAACTCAGCAGGTGCTTCTTCAAACTTGATTTTGTCTCCAAGTTCATAGGCTGAATTAATGGCAAGAGCATCTTTCAAGCTGATTTCCAAACGGCTATCAAATACTTCATCAACAACTTCACGGACAGTATAGACTGTAAAGTCACCTGTTTTCTCGTTGAAGTCAATAGCTACGCTGTCTGATTGACCATAGCGTCTGCGATAAGCTGAACGAAGCGACTCTACTACTGCGTCGATGATATCTTCTTTTTTGATTCCCTTGTCTTCTTCCAAAATGCGGAAGGCCTCTAGCATTTCTTTACTCATGTTTTCTTCACTTTTGAATCCTCAAAAGCTATCCTTTCTTTTTCTATAATTTAACTGCTAAACGTGCTTTTGATACTAAACTGTATGGAATTTGGACGGTTTTCTTACGCGTCTTGTCCATATATTCCATAGTCAACTCGTCCTCTTCGAAGGCCAACAAGGTTCCTTCAAAGACCTTTTGCTTATCGATGGCTTGGTAGAGCCCGACATGGATGTATTTCCCAACCGCTCCAGCGACGGCATCCTTGGTTTTCAAAGGACGTTCCAAGCCTGGACTGGTAATTTCTAGGAAATATTGTTCTGGGAAGGGATCTGGCTTGATGGTGTCTAGGACAGGACTGATAATTTCTGTCAAGTCTGCCGTGTCGTTCAAGGTAATTCCTTCAGGTTTATCTACAAAAATACTGAGAATCATGTCACTGCCAATCTTTCCATACTCGATATCCACGAGCTCGAAAGGTGCTTGGATGACAGGTTCTACAACTTCTCTGACTAATTCTACGATTGTTGCGATTGCGTCCACCTCCTCATAAGCAAGAGGCGAAGATATTTCCCCGCCTCACTTTCTCATATTCTTACCTTTAGTATAGCACGTTTGCCAACTTATGTAAAGCAAAAGCACTTATACAGCCTGATTTCAGGCTATTTCTTAAAATTCTGCCTCAACTCGGTAGATAACTTGACCCTTGTTTGAGAATTTTTGCTCGTATTCTGTCATGACATTGCCTTCAAAATCACTGGCATGCAAATCTAGCCAGACACCATTGAGTTTCATGCCATACTGAGAAAAGCTCACTAGGCTGTACTCAAACAAGCCACGGTTATCCGTCTTGAAATGAATTTCTCCATTTTCAGGCAAGATACGTTTGAAGGTATTTAGGAAACTCTTGTAGGTCAAACGACGCTTTTCATGACGTTTTTTAGGCCATGGATCTGAAAAATTCAGATACAAGCGGTCGATCTCACCGTCTTCAAAATAGTCTGTCAAATCAGAACCATCCACCCACAAGAGCTTGATGTTAGGCACTCCAACTTCAAGGACCTTGTCCAAAGCGTAGCTCAAAACAGACTTTTGAATATCAATCCCGATATAGTTGATGTCAGGGTTTTGTTTGGCCATACCTGAAACAAAGGCACCCTTTCCACTTCCTACTTCCACATGAATGGGATTATCATTTCCAAACAAGTCCCGCCATTTCCCCTTGGCTTCCAAGGGATTTAGGACCACATACTGGGGATTTGCCTCTAGTAATTCTGTCGCCCCTTTACGATTTCTAACTCTCATCTTCTCTTTCCATACTTGTCTCGGAAGTGACGCAAGCCATGAATCTCCCGATTGACATTTTCTAAATCTTGGTTCATATAATACTTGGAAATCTGGCTCAAATAAGACAATTGACCATACCAATACAATTTATTTAATACCGTTTGATTATACTTGTAACCGTAATAGGTCAACCATTCCTTCCACTGATGTTCTGGAATATAATGGCAGAGCATGTGGGCCACATCAAACATGCGGTCGGTCAAGCGAACCGAATCCCAATCTACCAAATAAATCAAGCCACTATCTGTCTCAATCCAATTACTATGTCGTACATCTCCATGGACAATGGTCGCATAGTCCTCTCTAAATCCTGGAATAGTCTGACGTAAATCAGCCATCACTTCACTGATAAAATGATTTTTACGCAAAGCATCTGGAGCCGTTTCCTGCCAAGACTGTAGTAAATCTACAGGTGTTTCCATGGCATAGCCCAAACGACTCAACTGTGTCATCAAAGGACGTGAGCGATGTAGGCGGGTTAAAATATTGACGATTTGCTTACGATTCATATCATAGGGGGTCAATATCTTGCCTGTCAACCATTCTTGAGCACACATATCACGCCCATCTGCCAAACGGCGACTCCATAATAATTGTGGAGCAATTTGTTCTCTAGCTAGACCAGGTAGGATTGGAGAGGTGTTCATTTTTACAAAGATGCGCTTCCCATCAGGATAGCTACCCATATAAGCCTTGCCACTTTTCCCAGGTATGGGAGTCAGTGTTAGCTCATTATCACCCAAATCCATTTCTTTCCTCCGTATAAAGTTTCCTTACTATTCTACTAGTTTTTGGCCTATTCGTCAACCGCTCCACACCTGATTCTCAAAGAAAAGCCTCTGGATTGGCTTGGGTATCATTATAGAAAGAAAAAGGCAAGCACCGTCTTCTGCTTACCTTTCATGATTTTTATAAATAATATAAGAGTGGCCAAGCATTGTAAAACATGTGAACTAGAGTAGAAACCCATAGGTTTTGGCTCTTTTTATAAGCAAAGCCCAGTAACAAGCCCCCAAGTAGATAAAAAATAAACGAAGATACATTAGAAGGTCCATGCATGAAAGAAAAGAGAGAGGAAGTTAGCACAAGCCCTAACCAAGAATTGTCAAAAACGGCACCTTGAAGAAGTCCTCTGAAAATGAGTTCCTCCTGGATGGGTCCAAAAACTGAGGAAGTCAAAATCAAAGACAGAGAAATTCCTCTACTGACTTCCGCCAAGTGTTGAACTCCTGCGCCAGAAGAAATAGCAAAAAAATGAATATAAACCAGCGTCTCAAGTACACTTAGAATAAAGATTACAATGAACAGCAAAAGTTCTGTCTTTCTTAACATCCCAAAAGAAATCATTTCAAACTTTCTAGCATAAACAACACTCAGCGAGGTTACTAGAAAACTTACAATAATCAATGCAGGCTCATTTTGAAAAAAATCCCCGTGGTTAATCGTATAAGGAACTGTAATGACGATTAGTAATACTAAAAATCCAAAACAAAAGGCATGAAATTTATCAAAGAACTCCATAAATTTATCCTCCTCACCAAACAGACTTCCCTACAAGCCATCCTTTAGCTCTAGTCTTTCCAAAACAAACCATTTTAGTAGCCAAAATCCGACAACATAGCCAGATCCTAAGAATATAGCCATAAAAGCTAGCATGGAATTTAGGAAATAAAAGACCACCACAGATACAAAGGTGAGCACAAAAACATTAAAGGCAATGGTGTCAGAAGCCAAGACTAGAATATAGGGTGTCAACCAGTCTAAGGTTTTTGAATCTAGGAAAAATAAGTGTTTATACATGATGACCTCCCCTTGTCAGACTATAGACTAGTTCCAGATTAATAAGAAAACTCTCCCCTACTTTTTATAATACTTCAAACCCCAAATGAGCAAAAGCATGATAAACAAGCAGAGAACCGCACCAATATAGGCAATTAATTGTTGATAGAATTCTCCTGCTGTGATACCTCTATACAAACAAATAATAGACATAAAGCCTGTCAAGCCGATATACATGAGTTGATTGGTTCTAGGACTAACCAAATCATCATCTTCAAACTCTCTTATCCTCATTTCCCTAGTGAGGTAAACAGTGACCAAAATAGAAGCCAAGTTAATAACCACTAAAAGAAATTGGAAAATCAAGGAAAAATTTAAAAACTGACGAGATAGAAATAGATAAGTAGAGACAAGTAAGGGCAACTGACCTAGGAACAATCTCGCAAGGAAGATGTTCCGTTTTTTTTTAAATATTTTTTTCATTGCTTTCTCCATTACAATTAAATGATATCTAATCATTTTCTAAAATTTGATAACTTTTGTGAAATGTTTTAGCAGAAACAACTCTATGATTTGTGATATCTATATAATCACCTGGATAACCAAGAACATACATTCCATAACCAGCGAATCCTCCTCCAACTGTTCCAACTAGACCAAACTTGATATTCGTTGCGAGAGAAGTGTTGAGACCTGCCATTAGAATGCGCACATGATTATCCAACCAAACCATATAATTTTTTTGAAAAGCTTCCTCTACCCAACTTGGTTTAGGAGTTGCTTGACCAATTTTCCCAAACATCAACAATTTGATTCCCATATTTTGCCTTCATAGCTTCAATCCTTTTTAAATACCATTACATGAGTTTGGAGTTCCCCCTATACCATATGGACCACATGGTTTTGAAAAATGTATAATAGCCCACTTACCATTTAATTGATCCAAAGTTGGAGAAGGTGCTAGCCCACCCAATAAAGCAGAAAGCAGATCTCCCCAACCTCCAAAACCACCTTCAACGCAAGCAAGCATATCAGTATCCATAATTTCAAATTGTGACATCGTTTTTGTATTCATAACGAATACTACTTTTTTGTTTTTGTTTTGTTGCAACTTTGACAAGTTTAGTATTACTGTTTATTAATTTTTTTCATCCTAATCTTAAATTGCAAAAACTGCATTAGCCTCTACTTTTTATAATACTTCAAGCCCCAAATGAGCAGAAGCATAATAAGCAAGCAGAGAATAGCGCCTATATAAGCAATAAGTTGTTGGTAGAATTCTCCTGCTGTGATACCTCTATACAAACAGATAATGGACATAAAACCTGTCAAGCCGATATACATGAATTGATTGGTTCTAGGACTAACCAAATCATCATCTTCAAACTCTCTTATTCTCATTTCCCTAGTGAGGTAAACAGTGAGCAAAATGGAAGCTAAGTTAATAACCACTAAGAGAAATTGGAAAACTAAGGAAAAATTTAAAAACTGACGAGATAGAAATAGATAAGTAGAGACAAGTAAAGGCAACTGACCTAAGAACAATCTCGCAAGGAAGATGTTCCGTTTTTTAGCAAGAAAAGTTTTCATTTCTTTGCTCCCTTCATATATTATTAGACAAAGAACTACACAAACTCACCGGTTCAAAACCTAAGTAGCCAGAAAAAAGAGACAGGTGACAGTAGCATTCATCAAACCATGTACAACTACACAGGACTATAGATTTCTCCGCTTTATATAGAGAATTCCTAATACAATTCCTGACACTAGATGCTGAGAGAGCATTTCTCCGTCATGAGCAAATCCAAAAAGAACAGCCGAAAGGATAATAGCAACTATGGGAGAATATTTTTCTAAACTTCCTAAAATGATTCCTCTAAAGAGTATCTCCTCCAAAAGAGGTTGAGTGAAAGTAGTTGACAACCAGAATAGAACTATGTACAAGAAACCACTTGTTTCCAAATGTTGAAAAAAGCTTAAAGAACTTGTATTATCATGGACTTTTCCAAGAACGGTCATGAAAAATATAAAACCAACTACTAAAACCAGATTAGCCAGATAAGCAAGAACAATCCATTTCAATTCTACCCATTTGATTAGCAAGCAATCTAAAGTAGTCTCATCACCCCATCTCTTAATAAGATATACAAGAATGGTTAAGCATATAAAGAAAGATAGAAAGAAGGCACCAACACTGAACACATCTCCCATCACTCCGTCATAAAATCGTCTCACAACAGTTAATGGTACAACTTGAATAGCAAAAGTAAGTAAAAAACAAGTAATTATTTTTTTAAAGATAGAAATCGTTTTTTCATAGTTTGTCCTTTTTTCAACTCATTAATAAGATATTTTTTCTAATTTACTACTTCCACGAACGAAGCCCCCGCTTCCTTAACTTGTGTTTTATCACACTTCCTGCTTCAATCTTTACACTGCTAGTATAGCACTCGTTTTATTCTTGGATCACTCAAATCATAAATGGTCATCAAAACCTCTTGAATTGTTAAAAAATTTAAAAAGCAAGCATGAAAAACATACTTGCCCTGGGGGAAACTTGACAATGTGAAAATACAAAATAGAAAACTACTCACCCTCACTTCCGTATGTTCTCATATATTCTCATGATCGCAACAAGGATAGCAGCTGTCCCACTTGCCAAAGCGATAAGGGTAATGATAATGTTGAGGATTTCAGGCGTACTCCCTATTCTATTGATAAGACGGAGTAGGGATATAACTGTCAACTGAATCAGGAGTATTGATTCTACTCTTACCATTGAAGTAAGTCTGTTTTCAACTGCATATAAAAAGGCTGGTAGCATAACACAGGCTATAGCAATCACAAACAGGTTGCTCCCTGTTTCTTCTCCCTTGTTCACCACGGAAAGCATGAGAAGATTTGATGCTATGATCAACGTAGAGCAGATGATAAAAAAGGATTTCTTATTCATTTAATATACCTCACATACTCTGGTAAAAATCAAACCAGATAAAGACAAAACTTATCTGTCAACTTCTGCCAATTTTTTCACAAATTTTCTAATGACCAACCGGCAACAAGTGAACTGTTAAAACCTGACGAAAGACTTGATTTTGACAGGTGGTATTGAGACTGGTATTGGGATGACTTTCCACAATTTTCATAACGGTATAGAGACCAACTCCTCTCTCCTCCCCTTTAGAACTGGCTCCAAAGGAGAAGATTTCAGAAATATCTATCTCCTCTTCTTTGATAGAATTTTCGATGATAAAGGTCTCCTGTGCTCCATTTTTGAAAAAGGCGATTGAAACGTGAGGTTGACTAGCCTCTGCACTGGCTTCAATAGCATTGTCACAAAGGATAGACACAATGGTTAGAAAATCAAGTAGGCTCATCCCCTCTACCTGAATCTCCTCAGGAACTTCGACATTAAAGACAATGTCCTTATCTCTGGCTTTTAGAAATTTTCCCGCGAGGAGACTTTTGAGGGCTTTATCACGAATATTCACCAATCGTCCAAGGTCATATTTATTGTCCTGCAATTTTTCACTAGAATCCTTTAAGACGGAGTCGTAGACCTCTTTTATCTGCTCCATATCCTCCTCTTCAATGCCCAAACGTAAGCTGGTTAAGAGGTTGGTATAGTCATGGCGAAAACTCCGTACTTCCTTGTAAAGTTCCTCTATATGCCGACTATAGCGTTCCATATCTCTGTAACGCAAGGCCTGTTCTTGGTCCAGTCTCTCATGGAGTTTGTCCTTCAAATAGGTATCCAGCTTCTTGATTATCCCCATAAAAAAGAGCAAGTAAAACACTAGGATCAGATGGCGAACAGTCGTTGATTGAATACCTTGTTCATATTCAAAGAAAGACAGACTTTGCATCACTAGATAGTAAGCCCCCATTATCCAGTTAATCTTAGTCAGGGACTTTTGAAAACCTTTATCTAGAATCTCCTTTCTCAAGTTAGTGAAATCATAGTCCAACCATTTCAAAAAGACTAAAACTATGAAGCAAACGAATATCGTCATCAATAAAAAGATAGGATTGCTATCTTTATCTACAATTTCTTGTCTCCAAAATGGAAGCACAAAATAGTAGACCCCTCTATAAAAGAGATTCACCAATATCATTGGAAAGAGACCATAAAAGAAGAGGAGTTTTTTAGGAAGCCCTCTTAACAGTAAGAAAGACAAGCCTATGCCATACAAGGGTGCCATAAAATAAAATAGGTAATTATCTCCTACCATATAGCCAATCATTAAAAAAACAAAGGCCAACAGTATCTTAAAAAGAAAGGCCTTAAAAATCCTCTCAAAAGTGAGACCAATTCCATCCACCTTAAAGAAAATGACAATTTCTAGCCCATGAGTAACAAGTGTATACAACAATATCCAAACAATGTTCATAAACTCTCCTAGCTCAGTGTAAGTTATTGATCGCTTCAGACACTTCCCTGACCTTATAACGCGCGATCATACAGCTTCCTCCATTTGGAAAGAAAAGGAGTTTTTCTTTCTTATCCAAACGAACTACATTGGCAGGATTGATGAGAAAAGAGCGATGGCACTGCAAAAGACGAGGCTCCTGCTTGAAAACATCCTCTAAACTCGCTGTAAACTCCAGCCTGTCTGTCTTGGTATAAAGAATAACACGATGGGCTCTGGGCGACGTTTCTAGATAGTAAACCTCTTTAAAAGGATACTGGAATTGGGCAAATTTTGATTTAAAGTAAAAGCAATCTTCAGCTAGACTTTTACTGTCTTGACCATTGCCATAGAGGAGGGCTGTCTCGATACGAGATTCAAACTCCTCTGCCGAAAGTGCCTTATCAATGTAGTCCAAAGCAGACACTTGGTAGCGAAAGGACAGGGGCATAAACTCCGAGTGAGTCGTCACAAAGACGATGAGAGCATAGGGATCCCGATCCCGAATCTTTCTAGCCACTTCCAGCCCCTTCATCTCCTCATTTCGAATCTCAATATCCAAAAAGAATAGCTGATGGGCGCCCTTCTCATGCACCTCTGCCAGTAGCTGGTCTGGCTTGCCAAAGACCTCAAAAGAGCTAGGAATGATATGATGTTCCTTCAAGAGTTTCTTAATGGTCGTTTCAATTCTAGCTTGTTGGGAAAAATCATCTTCTAAAACAAATATTCTCATCTTCTTACTCTCCTTGTTTCAATTTCTTCCTAAAAAGAGAATAGCAAAAATACTCTGACACAAGCCCACCAAATCTTAAATAGGCCTTCAAAGCTCCTGAAAGGTAGCTTGTTCCTCAAATAAGCATGATAATCTTACAACTATTTTATCATAAAATCTTAACAGTACCATTCAGGAAATTTCAAGTACAATTAAAGATTTTATGGTGAAAAAGGAGACAAAAGTGATAAACTAACAGTATCAAAACACAGTTGCTAGAAACAAGACTGGCACCCAGATTAAAGGAGGAATTCTCATGACAGATACAGACCCTATCAAAAGAGCTCAGACTTTGATTACTGACTTAAACAAAGCCTATCAAGCATGCAAACAGGCAACCGCTGACGACGTCCGCTTTCAGGAGCAATTAAACTCTATTCTTGGCTTTCTAGCCAAGGCTGAGACTGTGGATAATCGAGTCTTGATTGAACTGGAAAAATTTTACCAGACTTCCAGTCTTCTCATGGGACTCAGCGCTCTCAATCCAGACGCTCCTACCCGCGCCGCTTGGCGGGCCTATGACCGCTTCCACTTTGACCAAGTCAAGACCAAGTTGAGTCTCTACGGACCAACCATTATCTTGTAGAAAATAAAAGAAGCTGAGACAAACTGAACTCAACTTCTTTTTTAATATCATATAAGCAATATTAGTCCTGCATCTGACGTTTTACCTGATAAGGTAAGTACAAGACTAGTAAAACCAAACCAGCTCCCAGTAAGGCTAGAAGGGCTAGTTTTTCTTGGAAGGTAATCAACCCAACAACTAATTCCACAAGTAAAACAAAACTGGTCAATCCTCGGACTACAGCCTGTAAGCCTTTTTCCTTTTGCCCCTTGTCCAGTGGAAAGAGTTGGGTCAAATACTGGTAGTCAAAGGCATGATAGAGGGCCAGTAACTGGAAGAGCAAGAGGTAGTTAAAGAGAACTACCACTGCTGTCGCAATCCAAGCTTGCTCGATAAAGACCTGCGCCAGCAAGGAAAGTAGGAGCAGACGGAGACTGAGCGCAAAGAGGTCTCCATTTCGCAAATAAGAACGCAGATAGAGATTTTGCCAAATCTTCCCAGGCACCTTCTGAACAGCTTTTAGGATAAAGTCCAGATAGGCACGACGCTTGACGCTGTTTGAAATTCCCTTTACCTGCGTAAAGAGGGCAAAGAAACGAAGCAAGACTTGCTTACGCTTACTTTCTTGGGAAATGACAAAGTCCCAATCAAGACCAGTTTCAGTGAAAAATTTGCTGGCCTTTTGACGAAAGAGCAGATATTTCCCTACCCCAAATAAAAGCACATAGATCAGAAAAACTGGCAAGCCATAACCCATGGCCAAAAATAAAGGCGCAAATAAAAGCAAGAAAAGGGTCTGGACAAAGAGCCAAAAGAATAGGGAAATGCCAGTTTGACGCTTGAGATGGAGCTTGATTTCCTCTTCTCCAACTAAGAGAAAGAGCTTGTCTGGAGCCTCCATATAGGTGGCAATTCCACCCCAAAGCAAAAGTAAAACAGAGGTAATTCCTATAAACAAAAGGATCGGCCAATGATTTTCAGGAAAATGTTGCAAGAGTTGACTGTACTGGTAGGCTAGAAAGCCCAGCAGAACAAGCAGGAATAAGACAAAGTGGTCATTGAGAACATAGCGCAGATAACCAAGACACTCCTTACGAAAAGCCTGCTTTCTCTTTAAAAACAAGTCTTTCATAGGTCCTCCTCTTTGGTCAGCGCCAAGTAAATGTCATTCAAACTAGCCTCAGGCATGTCAAAAGCCTCGCGCAGTTGTGCCAGATTCCCCTTAGCACGCACCTCCCCCTTGTGGAGAATAACGAAGGCATCACACATCTTCTCCGCCGAATCCAGCACGTGGGTACTCATGAGAATAGACTTGCCTTTTTGCTTTTCCACTTCCAAAAGCTGAATCAAGTCAGAAATCGCCAGCGGATCGAGACCAAGGAAAGGCTCATCCACGATGAAAAGACTCGGATCCACCACAAAAGCACAGATAATCATGACCTTTTGCTTCATCCCTTTGGAGAAATGAACAGGGAACCAGTCTAATTTCTGGTCCAGACGGAACATTTTTAACAAGGGTTCTACTCGCTCAAAAGCCACTTTCTGCTCAATACCATAAGCCATGGCAACCGTTTCAATATGCTCTCTGAGAGTTAATTCCTCATACAAACTAGGCGTCTCAGGAATGTAGCCAATTTGCTTGCGGTAGTTAGTCGCATCTTCTTGCAAGGTCAGGCCATTGATATTGATGGAGCCACTATAAGGTGTCAATAGACCAATAATCTCATTGATGGTCGTTGATTTCCCAGCACCATTGAGACCAATCAAACCGACTAACTGCCCACTTTCAACTGTAAAGGACACATCTTTCAAGACAGGGACATGAACATAGCCACCTGTCAGGTTTTTTATTTCTAACATATTTTCTCCAAATCTGGTATAATGTAGCTATATTATATCAAAATTCAATACAGTAGAGGTAGATTTTATGTCAGATTGCATTTTTTGTAAAATCATCGCAGGGGAAATTCCTGCTTCAAAAGTATATGAAGATGAGCAGGTTCTTGCCTTTCTTGATATCTCTCAAGTGACACCAGGACACACCTTGGTTGTACCAAAAGAGCACTATCGCAATCTTTTGGAAATGGACGCTACTAGCGCCAGCCAACTCTTTACCCAAGTGCCAACAATTGCTCAAAAAGTCATGAAAGCTACCAAAGCTGCTGGCATGAATATCATTGCCAACTGTGAAGAAATCGCAGGACAAACAGTCTTTCATACCCACGTTCACCTCGTGCCTCGCTACAGTGCCGATGATGACCTCAAGATTGATTTTATCGCCCACGAACCAGACTTTGACAAACTTGCTCAAGTCGCTGAAACCATCAAAAACGCCTAAGGAGTTGCCATGAAATTATCCAATCTACTGCTATTTGCAGGAGCTGCAGCTGGAAGTTATTTGGTCACAAAAAATCGCCAAGCCATCACAGATGAAGTCTTGAACACTACTGACCGCGTTCAAGCTATCAAGGACGACGTGGATATTATCCAAAACAGCCTGCAAATCATCGACCAGCAAAAAGAACTCATCAAGGAATACCAAGAAGACCTGACTTATAAGTTTAAGGTCTTGGAAAAGGATATACAGACTAGACTAGCTGTGATCAAAGAAACACAGGAAATTGAAGATAAGTAAAAAGAGCCCGACGGCTCTTTTTTAAAAGGTAAACAAGTTATATCCCATCAACTATACATCATAATTTAGGCAACTCATTCACCATTTCACAACTAAATCGAAGACTTTCCTAGGCTTTCCGCCGTAATGAAAACACCTGAAACAGCTTGGTTTCAGGTGTTCGGAAACTTTGATACCTAGGCTCAAAGTTTAGGTATGGAACTTCGAAGAAGGTCCCTACCGTCCGTCATCACTTAAGGAAAGTTTTAAAAAATCTATAAACAAAAAAGAGCCACTCGGCTCTTTTTGTTTATTCTCCTTCAAAGGCATCTTTAATATGGTCAAAGAAGCCTTTTTTCTTTGGATTGACTTTTAAATCACCAGCAGCTGCGAATTCTTTCAAGGCTGCTTTTTGACGGTCGTTCAAACCTGTCGGTGTTACGACATTAACAGTAACGTATTGGTCACCCACTGCACCACCACGAAGACTCGGAGCTCCCTTGCCACGTAGACGGAATTTCTTACCAGTCTGAGTTCCCTCTGGAATAACCAATTCAACATCACCGTGAACAGTTGGAATATCTACTGTATCACCAAGAGCTGCTTGAACAAAGTTAAGGTTGAGATTGTAGAAGATAGTAGTCCCTTCACGTTCAAACTTATCGCTGGCTTCCACAGAAACCACTACATACAAGTCACCATAAGGTCCACCATTAAAGCCAGCTTCACCTTGACCAGCTAGGCGAATTTGTTGACCTGTTTCCACACCAGCAGGAATTTTGACATGTACGCTATGCGCTTGTTTTTCATGCCCTGTTCCGTGACAAGTTGTACATGGGTCTTTGATTTCTTTTCCGCGACCGTGACAGACATCACAGGTTACTTGGCGACGCATCATACCGAGAGGTGTTTGGGTATCAACATTGATCACACCTGAACCATGACAGCGTCCACAAGTAACTGGACTTGTTCCTGGCTTAGCACCAGAACCATTACATGTACGACAGCTAGCTTCACGGTTGTACTTAACTTCTTTTTCAGCTCCAAAAATAGCTTCTTCAAAGGTCAAGTTCACACGATACTGGAGGTCATCCCCCTGACGAGGAGCGTTTGGATTGCGCGAAGCACCGCCTCCGCCGAAGAAACTTGAGAAGATGTCCTCAAAACCACCGAAGCCACCCGCCCCATTGAAACCGCCGAAACCACCAGCACCACCAAAGCCACCGTTGGCTCCAGCCGCACCATATTGGTCATAGGCAGCCCGTTTTTGATCGTCACTCAAAGTCTCATAGGCTTCCTGAACTTCCTTGTACTTTTCCTCAGCACCAGGCTCCTTGTTGATATCTGGGTGATATTTTTTCGAAAGCTTACGATAAGCCTTTTTGATTTCGTCTGCCGAAGCGTTTTTTGACACCCCCAGACGATCATAAAATTCAGTATTGTTCATACAAGATACCAAGACCGTAAAATTCGACTGAAAAATAGGAAATCTGACGCTGGAGCGATGCTCCTAGGCAGATTTATCTTTTTTCCGAGAATTTAGGTCGGGTTCAATTCCTTTCTTTCATATTGATGAGACAAAACCCAAATAAATCAGGTTTAGTTCCTTTTTACCGAAAAACAGAGGCTGGGTTGCAACCTCTGGATTTCTTCCTATCATTACGACGTTCTAAAACAAAGTCGATTATACTTTGTTTTAGAACTAGTAAGACGTTTAGGCAAGTCGCCATAGCGATTGCCGTAGAAGGACAATCACTTTAGTGATTAGTCATTCTTACCTACCTCGCTCTCCTGATTTTCAAGCTCGGGATAAAATAGTCCACTGGACTATTTTATTTTTCCGTAAACTCTCCGTCTACGACGTCATCGCCTGCGTTTCCTGTTGCTTGTGCGCCTTCTGCTCCTGCTTGAGCTTGTTGGGCTGCTGCGGCTTGTTCATAGAGTTTCACAGCAAGGCCTTGAGCTTTTTCATTCAATGCTTCAAGTTTTGATTTCATTTCGTCCAAGTTGTTGTCTTCTTGAGCTTTCTTAAGGTCATCAAGGGCAGCTTGTGCAGCATCACGTTCTGCATCGAAGCCTTTGCCTTCAGTTTCCTTGATTGTCTTTTCAGTCGCAAAGATCGCTTGGTCTACTTCGTTACGAAGGTCAACTTCTTCTTTACGTTTCTTATCTGCTTCAGCGTTAGCTTCTGCATCTTTCATCATGCGATCGATTTCTTCGTCAGTCAAACCAGAGTTCGATTGGATGACAATTGTTTGTTCTTTTTGAGTTCCAAGGTCTTTGGCCTTAACAGACACGATACCGTTCTTGTCGATGTCAAATGTTACTTCGATTTGAGGAATTCCACGTGGTGCAGCTGGGATATCTGTCAATTGGAAGCGTCCAAGAGTCTTGTTATCTGCTGCCATTGGGCGTTCACCTTGAAGAACGTGGATATCAACGGCTGGTTGGTTGTCTGCTGCAGTTGAGAAGACTTGTGATTTAGATGTTGGAATAGTAGTGTTGCGATCGATAAGTTTTGTAAATACTCCACCCATTGTTTCGATACCAAGTGACAATGGTGTTACGTCAAGAAGGACAACATCTTTAACATCACCAGTAATCACACCACCTTGGATGGCAGCACCCATAGCAACAACTTCATCAGGGTTTACTGATTTGTTTGGTTCTTTACCAGTTTCAGCCTTAACAGCTTCAACAACGGCAGGGATACGAGTTGAACCACCAACAAGGATAACTTCGTCGATTTCTGACAAGCTCAAACCTGCATCTGAAAGGGCTTGACGAACTGGAACTTTTGTACGTTCTACAAGGTCACGAGTCAAATCGTCAAATTTCGCACGAGTCAAGGTCATTTCCAAGTGAAGAGGTCCAGCTTCACCAGCAGTGATAAACGGCAAGCTGATTTGTGTTGAAGTTACACCAGAAAGGTCTTTCTTAGCTTTTTCAGCCGCATCTTTCAAACGTTGCATTGCCATCTTGTCAGTAGACAAGTCAATACCGTTTTCTTTTTTGAATTCTGCTACCAAGTGGTCAATGATTTTTTGGTCAAAGTCGTCACCACCAAGTTTGTTGTCCCCTGCAGTTGACAATACGTCGAAGACACCGTCACCCAATTCAAGAATAGATACGTCGAATGTACCACCACCAAGGTCAAATACCAAGATTTTTTCTTCTTTATCAGTCTTGTCCAAACCGTAAGCAAGGGCCGCAGCAGTTGGTTCGTTGACAATACGTTCTACTTCAAGACCAGCGATTTTACCAGCGTCTTTAGTTGCTTGACGTTGAGCATCGTTAAAGTAAGCTGGAACTGTGATAACTGCTTTAGTCACTTTTTCACCAAGGTAGTCTTCAGCATAACCTTTCAAGTATTGAAGAATCATAGCTGAGATTTCTTGTGGAGTGTATTCTTTTCCGTTAGCAGAAACTTTTTCAGAAGTACCCATCTTAGATTTGATAGAGATAACTGTATCTGGGTTTGTAACTGCTTGACGTTTTGCAGCATCACCAACGATGATTTCACCATTTTTGAATGAAACTACAGATGGAGTTGTACGGTTTCCTTCTGGGTTTGCGATGATTTTGCTTTCTGTTCCTTCAAGAACTGCAACTGCTGAGTTTGTTGTACCTAAGTCAATACCGATAATTTTAGACATGTGTTTTTCTCCTTGTTATTTTAATTCTAATTTTGATTTTTTTGATATTCCCCTTAAGTGGTGGGGACGTGAGCAACTCCCTACGGGATTTCATCACTTATTTTTGAGCCTATTGTCTCAAAAATCCCCTGTTTCAGTAGCAAAAGCTACTGAAACTTTCACCACGGCGGGCAATATCTTCCTTGCAAGCCTCCGGCTTGCTTTTTATCTTTCTTTCATAGTTTAGTGTCGTTTCGGACAAGTTTTCAATGTATTTATGTTACGACACGAGGAGTCGAAATCGATTTTATTTCGACGACGAGTTAGTAAGGAGGCTAGGCAAACGTCATAGCGATTGCCGTTTTCTGACGAGTTACTTCAGCAACCGTCAGAATTGCCTAATCGAACACGCCCTAAGCTCTGGGTAAAAAAGATAGATTTCCTTGTGTTCATCGAACACTTCGTCAATCTCCTATTTTTACTGTGAGCTTTTTACGGGCTTTGTATCCTAGTTATAAACCACTACCATGGCTGGGCGTAGGATGCGGTCATGGAGTTTGTAGCCTTTTTGGAAAACTTGGGCGATGGTATCTGCTGGGTGTTCATCGTCTGCTGGGAGAGTTTGGATGGCCATATGGTAGTTATGGTCAAATTCGCCGTCAGCTGCGATTTCTTCGATTCCTTCTTCTTTCAAAGCGTGAATCAAGCTCTCTTGCACCATCTCCAATCCTTTTTTGACATCGTCTGTCAAACCTTCAACTGCAAGGGCACGCTCTAGGTTGTCCAAAGAAGGGAGAATTGCTTTTGCCAAGTCTTGGCTACGGTAACGTTGCAAGTTTTGACGCTCTTCATTGGCACGGCGTTGGATATTTTGCATTTCTGCATGAGCACGAAGGTATTTATTTTCGAACTCATCCGCACGTTCATTTGCCAAGTCCAATTCAGACTTCTCAGGAGCTGTTTCTTCAGCTGTTTCCACAACTTCCTCTTCTTGAACTTCTTCTACTTCTTCATTTTTTATATCTTGGGCCATTTTCGCCTCCTTTAATGATTTCAATCTTAATGTACTTCGTAATGATTACTGCTGAGATAGCGGTAAAAATCTGTCAACTTCATGGTCAAAACACGGTTGACCACATTGACTTGGTTGATTAGCTGTTGGTAATCCAGATTAACTGGACCGATAATGGCTAGAATTCCAACTCCCCGATAAGGAATGAGGAACTTGCTACTAATCACCGCCAGATCTGCTAGACAGGACTCTTGACTGTCCGCAACACGGACATTTTGCATCTGATCTTCATGCAGCCCTTCACGAATCTCCAAGGCCACCTTTTGTGGTTGATCAAAGAACTGGTAGGCTGCCAGATTGGCAAAATTCAAGAGATTGACCTTACCCGCCACCACAATATTTTCGTTGAACATTTCCTTAAAGATGTGTTCAAAGAGATCAATCACATTATCCGTTGTTGTAAAGTAACGCTGGATAATCTGCGGAATCTCCGTCCGAATTTTGTAGTGAATATCTAGAACGGTGTGACCGAGGAAACGTTCCTGAATGATTGCCTTCAGTTTCAGCAAATCTTCCTGCAAGAAGTTCCTTGGAATCAGAAACTGACTGGTAACCGTTCGAGACTCGTCTAAGGTAAATACTGCCAAGGCTGTATGTTGCCCTAAAACCACGATATCAAAGGCTGTCAATCGTTGTCTGCTCGGCTCAACATCCAGTGCTACTACCGTACAGCCACTCAAGTCTGCTAGTAGATTAGCAGCTTCTTGCAGAATATCCTCCAATTTGAAGAATTCCTGATCAAAGGCTTTGACAATCTCATAAACCTCATTTTCAGCCAGTCGGTCAAAATCCAGTGAGTGTTTCACATAGTACTGAAAACCAGCAACACTTGGCATGCGACCGCTTGAAGTATGAGCCTTCTCAAGCAAACCTTGCTTTTCTAAAGCCGCCATGTCATTACGAATAGTTGCACTGCTAGAGTTAATAGACTCTTGCAAGGCTTTGGATCCGACAGGTTCGTGCGTTTTGGTAAAGATGTCAATAATCAGATTTAAAATATCCTGCTGACGCTCTGTAACCATCTCATCACTCCTCTCTGTCTGATCAATTAGCACTCGACACGTTCAAGTGCTAACTCATGATTCTATTATACACCCTTAGAAGAGAATGTCAAGATAAAAACTCAAAAAATTAGCACTCTTTTACCAAGAGTGCTAAAAATCAGTCTGAAGACCTAGAACCTTACCTTCCATTCATTTTGTATTTCTTTTTAAGTCTGAAAAAACCATGGATTAGATAAGAAATCAGAAAGGTATATAAAAGAAAAATAATGAAGAAAGACATAGAAAGCTCTTCTTTAAATAAACTCAGACAAATAACAAGACCGCCTAAGAAAGTAGCTGTACAGGAACGAAGTCTAGATCGCATAACTTCCCATCCGAGGCTCTTACTCATATAAACTTGATCCTCTGTAAGTATATCAGAAGCTGGTTTACGAAGAATTGAACAAAAACCTGTTTCTATCAATTCCCAACCGCTATTTCTAAAATCTTGCAATTCATGCTGATACTTTTTAAGAAATCTAGAATCATAGATACGGTAGATGACATCGTCTGATTGACATTGGTCAAAATAGAACAAACCAAAACGACTAGTTTTATACCTCCAACCTTTCAAATGCATCTCATGTAAATATTCTTCTTCCTTGTCCAAATCAAGAATGGTGAAAATCCGAAATTGCTTTTTATTTATCATGACTTCCCCTCCAATTTTGAGCATACCTACCCTATCATAAGTCTGATAATTCCTTCTTTTTATGCCATAACTTCCAACCAATATAAGAAACTACTAACAAAAGGATTAAAGACAAGAAAATATCTAGCCCGACCGCAAGTAAACCCCATAGACCATACGCATTACTTCTATTGAGCAATTTAAGTAATAATGATATATGTATGGCTAGCAAAAGCAAACTCGGTACTAGTCGCAGTCTTAAAATGCGATTAACCATATCCAACTTGTTAGTAGCATCGTTATAAATTTCAAATTCTGCATCCGATTCAATTTCAGAATGTGCTTTTCTAAAATAGGAAAAACTATTAAAGTCTGTAATATGCTCCCAGCCACAATCTTTAAATAGTTGTAAATAGGAGGTTCTCTCTGATTTTTCCATTGGGTAAAAATCCAACTGATAAGATACTTGCTCAGGCTGACATTTTTCAAAGGTATACTTAACTACAAACAATAAGATAGAATAGCTTACTTTCCTAAGTTTCCAGCCCTTAGCATGCATTTCTCTAAAGTATAGAGCCTCCCTCTCATAATCCGCAATTGTAAAAATTCGGTAAACAATTTTCTTTTCCATCATCCTTCCTCCCGACTATTTCTGGAGAGCCGTTCAATACGCTTCAATTCAATATCTAAGACTTTTCGCCCCAAGTCTGTGATCTGATAGATTTTCCGTTTCTCCTCTTCTCGGACAAAGGCAATCAAGCCACCCTTTTCCATTTTTGACAAGGTACCATACATAGTCCCAGGACTAATTAAAACTTGCGAATCTGTCATCTCCTTGACCTTTTGTGTAATACCATATCCATTATTCTCCTGCTGCAGACAGAACAAGATATAAAAACCCGTTTCCGTCATAGGAAGATAAACACGACGGATCTTATCCGTTAATTCCATTTATAGCCACCTCCTATTTAGTTCGATATAAAAAGAAAGAAAAAATGGATAAGCTAGAGCTCTTATGTGAAGAATTCGAGCATAAACTTTTACCATTTCCTCCCTACTCACCTGAGTACAATCCTATTGAGAAAACATGGGCCCATATCAAAAAGCACCTCAAAAAGGTATTACCAAGTTGCAATACTTTTTTTGAGGCTCTTTTGTCTTATTCTTGTTTCAATTTACTGTAGATCAATTTCTAACAACGCCTTAGAATTCGCATTGCACTATTCTAGCTTCATGACAAAGAATCAAAAAGCAACGCTAAACACGTTGCTTTCTGATGTAAACACAGTTACTTGTATATCAACTCATTTTACTGATTTTATACAAATCACTTGTTATTGACTGTACAATCTATAAATCGTCACTCTTCTTCCTTCCGTTTTCGTGAAATGAGAAGTCCACCAGTCATAGCTGCTAAGAGAGCTACAACAAGTGATGTATTTGATTTCTCTGTTCCTGTATTTGGAAGTTGTCGATCTTTATTTATTGTAGTTTCAGATGTTGGCGTTCCCTCTGACATTTCATTAGCACTACCGTCGTAATCTGGCTGAGCTGGTATTTCTTCTGGAATACTATTTACACTACCTTCATAGTCTGGTTGAGCTGGGGTAACTTCTGGAATGCCGTTAACACTGCCTGTGTAGGCTGGAACTTCTACAGTCGGTGGAGTAATGACATTGCCTTCGCCATCCGTACTACTTGTGCCTACTGGATCGGTATACGCTGGCACTTCTACAGTCGGTGGTGTGATTACGTTGCCTTCGCCATCTGTACTACTTGTACCTACTGGATCGGTGTAGGCTGGAACTTCGACACTTGGTGGCGTAATCAAGTTACCTTCACCATCCGTACTACTTGTGCCCACTGGATCGGTATAGGCTGGAACTTCGACACTTGGTGGGGTAATTAGGTTGCCTTCGCCATCTGTACTACTTGTACCTACTGGATCGGTATACGCTGGCACTTCTACAGTCGGTGGGGTAATTAGGTTGCCTTCGCCATCTGTACTACTTGTTCCTACTGGATCGGTGTAGGCTGGTTGACTTGGAGATACTTCTGGAATACCGTTTACACCAGAGTCTTGGTTGACCAAGTCACTTCCTGGAATTTGGTGACTGATGCCGGTTGTTGGATCTTTCAACGTTGCGGTGCCGTCTTCGCCTACAGTGACTTCCTTACCTGGGTTCTTCGCTTTGACTTTGTCTTCCACTTGTTTTTTCTCTTCTGGAGTTAAGTGCGCTTTGTCTTTAACTGGAACTTTCTCGTCTGGTTTCACTGGGGTGAAATCTTGGTTGACCAAGTCACTTCCTGGAATTTGGTGACTGATGCCGGTTGTTGGATCTTTCAACGTTGCAGTGCCGTCTTCGCCTACAGTGACTTCCTTACCTGGGTTCTTCGCTTTGACTTTGTCTTCCACTTGTTTTTTCTCTTCTGGAGTTAAGTGCGCTTTGTCTTTAACTGGAACTTTCTCGTCTGGTTTCACTGGGGTGAAATCTTGGTTGACCAAGTCACTTCCTGGAATTTGGTGACTGATGCCGGTTGTTGGATCTTTCAACGTTGCGGTGCCGTCTTCGCCTACAGTGACTTCCTTACCTGGGTTCTTCGCTTTGACTTTGTCTTCCACTTGTTTTTTCTCTTCTGGAGTTAAGTGCGCTTTGTCTTTAACTGGAACTTTCTCGTCTGGTTTCACTGGGGTGAATCCTTGGTTGACCAAGTCACTTCCTGGAATTTGGTGACTGATGCCGGTTGTTGGATCTTTCAACGTTGCGGTGCCGTCTTCGCCTACAGTGACTTCCTTACCTGGGTTCTTCGCTTTGACTTTGTCTTCCACTTGTTTTTTCTCTTCTGGAGTTAAGTGCGCTTTGTCTTTAACTGGAACTTTCTCGTCTGGTTTCACTGGGGTGAAATCTTGGTTGACCAAGTCACTTCCTGGAATTTGGTGACTGATGCCGGTTGTTGGATCTTTCAACGTTGCAGTGCCGTCTTCGCCTACAGTGACTTCCTTACCTGGGTTCTTCGCTTTGACTTTGTCTTCCACTTGTTTTTTCTCTTCTGGAGTTAAGTGCGCTTTGTCTTTAACTGGAACTTTCTCGTCTGGTTTCACTGGGGTGAATCCTTGGTTGACCAAGTCACTTCCTGGAATTTGGTGACTGATGCCGGTTGTTGGATCTTTCAACGTTGCAGTGCCGTCTTCGCCTACAGTGACTTCCTTACCTGGGTTCTTCGCTTTGACTTTGTCTTCCACTTGTTTTTTCTCTTCTGGAGTTAAGTGCGCTTTGTCTTTAACTGGAACTTTCTCGTCTGGTTTCACTGGGGTGAAATCTTGGTTGACCAAGTCACTTCCTGGAATTTGGTGACTGATGCCGGTTGTTGGATCTTTCAACGTTGCAGTGCCGTCTTCGCCTACAGTGACTTCCTTACCTGGGTTCTTCGCTTTGACTTTGTCTTCCACTTGTTTTTTCTCTTCTGGAGTTAAGTGCGCTTTGTCTTTAACTGGAACTTTCTCGTCTGGTTTCACTGGGGTGAAATCTTGGTTGACCAAGTCACTTCCTGGAATTTGGTGACTGATGCCGGTTGTTGGATCTTTCAACGTTGCGGTGCCGTCTTCGCCTACAGTGACTTCCTTACCTGGGTTCTTCGCTTTGACTTTGTCTTCCACTTGTTTTTTCTCTTCTGGAGTTAAGTGCGCTTTGTCTTTAACTGGAACTTTCTCGTCTGGTTTCACTGGGGTGAAATCTTGGTTGACCAAGTCACTTCCTGGAATTTGGTGACTGATGCCGGTTGTTGGATCTTTCAACGTTGCGGTGCCGTCTTCGCCTACAGTGACTTCCTTACCTGGGTTCTTCGCTTTGACTTTGTCTTCCACTTGTTTTTTCTCTTCTGGAGTTAAGTGCGCTTTGTCTTTAACTGGAACTTTCTCGTCTGGTTTCACTGGGGTGAAATCTTGGTTGACCAAGTCACTTCCTGGAATTTGGTGACTGATGCCGGTTGTTGGATCTTTCAACGTTGCGGTGCCGTCTTCGCCTACAGTGACTTCCTTACCTGGGTTCTTCGCTTTGACTTTATCTTCCACTTGTTTTTTCTCTTCTGGAGTTAAGTGCGCTTTGTCTTTAACTGGAACTTTCTCGTCTGGTTTCACTGGGGTGAAATCTTGGTTGACCAAGTCACTTCCTGGAATTTGGTGACTGATGCCGGTTGTTGGATCTTTCAACGTTGCGGTGCCGTCTTCGCCTACAGTGACTTCCTTACCTGGGTTCTTCGCTTTGACTTTGTCTTCCACTTGTTTTTTCTCTTCTGGAGTTAAGTGCGCTTTGTCTTTAACTGGAACTTTCTCGTCTGGTTTCACTGGGGTGAATCCTTGGTTGACCAAGTCACTTCCTGGAATTTGGTGACTGATGCCGGTTGTTGGATCTTTCAACGTTGCGGTGCCGTCTTCGCCTACAGTGACTTCCTTACCTGGGTTCTTCGCTTTGACTTTGTCTTCCACTTGTTTTTTCTCTTCTGGAGTTAAGTGCGCTTTGTCTTTAACTGGAACTTTCTCGTCTGGTTTCACTGGGGTGAAATCTTGGTTGACCAAGTCACTTCCTGGAATTTGGTGACTGATGCCGGTTGTTGGATCTTTCAACGTTGCAGTGCCGTCTTCGCCTACAGTGACTTCCTTACCTGGGTTCTTCGCTTTGACTTTGTCTTCCACTTGTTTTTTCTCTTCTGGAGTTAAGTGCGCTTTGTCTTTAACTGGAACTTTCTCGTCTGGTTTCACTGGGGTGAAATCTTGGTTGACCAAGTCACTTCCTGGAATTTGGTGACTGATGCCGGTTGTTGGATCTTTCAACGTTGCAGTGCCGTCTTCGCCTACAGTGACTTCCTTACCTGGGTTCTTCGCTTTGACTTTGTCTTCCACTTGTTTTTTCTCTTCTGGAGTTAAGTGCGCTTTGTCTTTAACTGGAACTTTCTCGTCTGGTTTCACTGGGGTGAATCCTTGGTTGACCAAGTCACTTCCTGGAATTTGGTGACTGATGCCGGTTGTTGGATCTTTCAACGTTGCGGTGCCGTCTTCGCCTACAGTGACTTCCTTACCTGGGTTCTTCGCTTTGACTTTGTCTTCCACTTGTTTTTTCTCTTCTGGAGTTAAGTGCGCTTTGTCTTTAACTGGAACTTTCTCGTCTGGTTTCACTGGGGTGAAATCTTGGTTGACCAAGTCACTTCCTGGAATTTGGTGACTGATGCCGGTTGTTGGATCTTTCAACGTTGCAGTGCCGTCTTCGCCTACAGTGACTTCCTTACCTGGGTTCTTCGCTTTGACTTTGTCTTCCACTTGTTTTTTCTCTTCTGGAGTTAAGTGCGCTTTGTCTTTAACTGGAACTTTCTCGTCTGGTTTCACTGGGGTGAAATCTTGGTTGACCAAGTCACTTCCTGGAATTTGGTGACTGATGCCGGTTGTTGGATCTTTCAACGTTGCGGTGCCGTCTTCGCCTACAGTGACTTCCTTACCTGGGTTCTTCGCTTTGACTTTGTCTTCCACTTGTTTTTTCTCTTCTGGAGTTAAGTGCGCTTTGTCTTTAACTGGAACTTTCTCGTCTGGTTTCACTGGGGTGAATCCTTGGTTGACCAAGTCACTTCCTGGAATTTGGTGACTGATGCCGGTTGTTGGATCTTTCAACGTTGCGGTGCCGTCTTCGCCTACAGTGACTTCCTTACCTGGGTTCTTCGCTTTGACTTTGTCTTCCACTTGTTTTTTCTCTTCTGGAGTTAAGTGCGCTTTGTCTTTAACTGGAACTTTCTCGTCTGGTTTCACTGGGGTGAAATCTTGGTTGACCAAGTCACTTCCTGGAATTTGGTGACTGATGCCGGTTGTTGGATCTTTCAACGTTGCAGTGCCGTCTTCGCCTACAGTGACTTCCTTACCTGGGTTCTTCGCTTTGACTTTGTCTTCCACTTGTTTTTTCTCTTCTGGAGTTAAGTGCGCTTTGTCTTTAACTGGAACTTTCTCGTCTGGTTTCACTGGGGTGAATCCTTGGTTGACCAAGTCACTTCCTGGAATTTGGTGACTGATGCCGGTTGTTGGATCTTTCAACGTTGCAGTGCCGTCTTCGCCTACAGTGACTTCCTTACCTGGGTTCTTCGCTTTGACTTTGTCTTCCACTTGTTTTTTCTCTTCTGGAGTTAAGTGCGCTTTGTCTTTAACTGGAACTTTCTCGTCTGGTTTCACTGGGGTGAAATCTTGGTTGACCAAGTCACTTCCTGGAATTTGGTGACTGATGCCGGTTGTTGGATCTTTCAACGTTGCAGTGCCGTCTTCGCCTACAGTGACTTCCTTACCTGGGTTCTTCGCTTTGACTTTGTCTTCCACTTGTTTTTTCTCTTCTGGAGTTAAGTGCGCTTTGTCTTTAACTGGAACTTTCTCGTCTGGTTTCACTGGGGTGAAATCTTGGTTGACCAAGTCACTTCCTGGAATTTGGTGACTGATGCCGGTTGTTGGATCTTTCAACGTTGCGGTGCCGTCTTCGCCTACAGTGACTTCCTTACCTGGGTTCTTCGCTTTGACTTTGTCTTCCACTTGTTTTTTCTCTTCTGGAGTTAAGTGCGCTTTGTCTTTAACTGGAACTTTCTCGTCTGGTTTCACTGGGGTGAAATCTTGGTTGACCAAGTCACTTCCTGGAATTTGGTGACTGATGCCGGTTGTTGGATCTTTCAACGTTGCGGTGCCGTCTTCGCCTACAGTGACTTCCTTACCTGGGTTCTTCGCTTTGACTTTGTCTTCCACTTGTTTTTTCTCTTCTGGAGTTAAGTGCGCTTTGTCTTTAACTGGAACTTTCTCGTCTGGTTTCACTGGGGTGAAATCTTGGTTGACCAAGTCACTTCCTGGAATTTGGTGACTGATGCCGGTTGTTGGATCTTTCAACGTTGCGGTGCCGTCTTCGCCTACAGTGACTTCCTTACCTGGGTTCTTCGCTTTGACTTTATCTTCCACTTGTTTTTTCTCTTCTGGAGTTAAGTGCGCTTTGTCTTTAACTGGAACTTTCTCGTCTGGTTTCACTGGGGTGAAATCTTGGTTGACCAAGTCACTTCCTGGAATTTGGTGACTGATGCCGGTTGTTGGATCTTTCAACGTTGCGGTGCCGTCTTCGCCTACAGTGACTTCCTTACCTGGGTTCTTCGCTTTGACTTTGTCTTCCACTTGTTTTTTCTCTTCTGGAGTTAAGTGCGCTTTGTCTTTAACTGGAACTTTCTCGTCTGGTTTCACTGGGGTGAATCCTTGGTTGACCAAGTCACTTCCTGGAATTTGGTGACTGATGCCGGTTGTTGGATCTTTCAACGTTGCGGTGCCGTCTTCGCCTACAGTGACTTCCTTACCTGGGTTCTTCGCTTTGACTTTGTCTTCCACTTGTTTTTTCTCTTCTGGAGTTAAGTGCGCTTTGTCTTTAACTGGAACTTTCTCGTCTGGTTTCACTGGGGTGAATCCTTGGTTGACCAAGTCACTTCCTGGAATTTGGTGACTGATGCCGGTTGTTGGATCTTTCAACGTTGCGGTGCCGTCTTCGCCTACAGTGACTTCCTTACCTGGGTTCTTCGCTTTGACTTTGTCTTCCACTTGTTTTTTCTCTTCTGGAGTTAAGTGCGCTTTGTCTTTAACTGGAACTTTCTCGTCTGGTTTCACTGGGGTGAAATCTTGGTTGACCAAGTCACTTCCTGGAATTTGGTGACTGATGCCGGTTGTTGGATCTTTCAACGTTGCGGTGCCGTCTTCGCCTACAGTGACTTCCTTACCTGGGTTCTTCGCTTTGACTTTGTCTTCCACTTGTTTTTTCTCTTCTGGAGTTAAGTGCGCTTTGTCTTTAACTGGAACTTTCTCGTCTGGTTTCACTGGGGTGAAATCTTGGTTGACCAAGTCACTTCCTGGAATTTGGTGACTGATGCCGGTTGTTGGATCTTTCAACGTTGCGGTGCCGTCTTCGCCTACAGTGACTTCCTTACCTGGGTTCTTCGCTTTGACTTTATCTTCCACTTGTTTTTTCTCTTCTGGAGTTAAGTGCGCTTTGTCTTTAACTGGAACTTTCTCGTCTGGTTTCACTGGGGTGAAATCTTGGTTGACCAAGTCACTTCCTGGAATTTGGTGACTGATGCCGGTTGTTGGATCTTTCAACGTTGCGGTGCCGTCTTCGCCTACAGTGACTTCCTTACCTGGGTTCTTCGCTTTGACTTTGTCTTCCACTTGTTTTTTCTCTTCTGGAGTTAAGTGCGCTTTGTCTTTAACTGGAACTTTCTCGTCTGGTTTCACTGGGGTGAATCCTTGGTTGACCAAGTCACTTCCTGGAATTTGGTGACTGATGCCGGTTGTTGGATCTTTCAACGTTGCGGTGCCGTCTTCGCCTACAGTGACTTCCTTACCTGGGTTCTTCGCTTTGACTTTGTCTTCCACTTGTTTTTTCTCTTCTGGAGTTAAGTGCGCTTTGTCTTTAACTGGAACTTTCTCGTCTGGTTTCACTGGGGTGAAATCTTGGTTGACCAAGTCACTTCCTGGAATTTGGTGACTGATGCCGGTTGTTGGATCTTTCAACGTTGCAGTGCCGTCTTCGCCTACAGTGACTTCCTTACCTGGGTTCTTCGCTTTGACTTTGTCTTCCACTTGTTTTTTCTCTTCTGGAGTTAAGTGCGCTTTGTCTTTAACTGGAACTTTCTCGTCTGGTTTCACTGGGGTGAAATCTTTAGGCTGCGCTGTAACTATTTTTGGATCTGATGGTCTACTATCACCTTTCGTAGCTGTTGCTGTTACCTGACTTCTATCTTTAACACCTTCAGCTGGAATTAACAACGTTCCTGTTCTTGGATCAACAGTTACTCCGGCTGGCTTATCTGGTGATGACCATGTTCCATTTTCAGATTTAACTACTGTTACTACTTTAGAGTTTTGTTGTTCATCTGTGTAATTAACAATTATTTTATCAGCATCACCTGTTGGTGTTACTGTAACTGTTCCATCACTTGGTGCTGTTGCTGTTGGTGGTGTTGGTTTTGAATCTCGTACTTTGTATACTCTTGAACCCTCTAGTGTATCTGTACTATTGTCATTATAAGTTACTATAACATTATTTCCACTTACTGTTACAGATTTAATCTTATCACTAAATGTTGGATTTGCTTGTTTTACTGCTTCTTGAATTTTTGCAGCATCTGCATTATCTAATAGAACTGGTGTTCCTGGAGCTTGTGCATCATATTTCGATGTCTGTGATTTCCACACAAATTTAACGCGTCCTAGTGCGCCAGTATCATCCGCATGACCTACGTGATCATAGTTTGTATTTCCACTTGGATCTTCAGCAAATACATAGCGAGTAATTGATTTTTCACCTGTAAATGGCTGATTATTAAGATTTCCACTTACTGTAATTGTTGCTGGTTGGTTTTCTGAAGTTGGTGTATCTGTGTGGATTTTAGTCGCTGTCAGGTATAATCCACTACTATTTCCTCCACCTAAATAGCTATTATCCTCTGTTCCTAATCCTCTTCTATCATTAGCTGCAAATGCAAGATATGATTTAGATATTTTTCCTGAGTTATCTTTTACTTTGATTGTAATGTTATTTGTTTCCCCAGAATAAACATAAATCTCTTGTCTAGCTGGATTGTCATAAGGAATTTCAACTGTTGGTCTAATCTTATCGTTTGATTCAACTAACTTATCTCCAGATATTTGATGAGATATCCTTGATTTAGGATCAGTTACAGTAGCAGTACCATTACTTGATACTTGCACTTCTTTACCAGGGTTAGCATCTGAAACTTTTTTCTTAACCTGATTAACCTCATCCGGTGTTAAAGACGTTACTTTTGTAACAGGTGTCTTAGAAGGAACTTTTGGTGTGAAATCTTGGAAAGTAGCAACTTTAGCATCACTTGGTTGTGAGATATTTCCTGCTTCATCTGTTGCTTTAGCTGTAACATTACCTTTAGGAATTTCCTTAGTCGGATTGATAACCGCTTTACCATTTGCGTTCGCTACACCTCGTCCTAGTTCTTGACCGCCATGATCATATACAACAACAGATGCACCTGGTTCTGTATCTACTTCAATTTGAGTTCTAGTTCCAGCTTTATCCGTCAAGTTAGTTGGAATCGTTGGTTTACCTGGAGCTACATTATCTAGAACAACATTATCAGATGTTTTTGCAACACCTTTTTGCACAGATCCTCTACCTTGGTGATTGTAAGTAATATCTCCGTTACTTCCTACAGTTACTTCTGACTTATTGATACCTGGATTTGCTTTTTCATAGGCTGTTTTAACTCTCTCTTTATCTTCTGAAGTTAAACGATTAATATCTTTTACAGGTACTTTCTCTCCTTTATTTGCTAGTACATATTGACTAACCTCTTGAGATGACCTTATTCCTGAAGCTACCGTAATATCTTTATTTTCTGCAGTAGCTTGAATTCTATCTAGGGTTTCAAAGCTTGTACCTGAAGGTAATTCAAAGGTTACACTTCCATTTGCATTTGGTGAAATTCGTACATTCGCTGCATTTTCTAACGTCTTATAACGTCCAGAGCCTTCCTTTTCAATTTTAACTTTTTTCCCTTGAATAACCGCAGAGATAATATCTGTTCTGCCTTGTGGAGTAATAGTTACACTTGTTGATCCATGACTAGGTTGCTGAATAGTCAAAGCTTGCGGTGCAGGTACTGTTGCTTGTTTTGGAGCACTTGCATCTGTTGTATTATCACGATTATCAGTTGCTTTTGCTGTTACATTTCCATTTGGAATCGGTCTTGTAGGATTAATAGTAACTCGACCACTTTCATTTGCCGTACCTTCTCCCAATTCATGGCTTGAGTGATCGTAAAGTTTTACCTTAGATCCTGGGTCTGCTGATACAGTTATAGGTGTTTGAGTATCCGCCTTATCTACTAAGGATGTTTCTATTACTGGACGTTTTTGAATCGTATATGATGAAGCTACTTTATCTACTGAATTATCGGGATAAGTGATGGTAACATTCCCTTTTTCATCTACTGAATAAGTAGCCTGATCTAATAATGCTCTGTACGCTGCATCTGTATATGTTCTATTGTTTTTCTCTTTAATCGCCGCAATGATTTTCTCTTTTTCTGGAGTACTTACAGCATTTGGATTGTCTACTGTAATTTTTTTGTCAATAGAAATATCATATTTTTTCGCTACTTCAAGGACGTTAATGGTTGTGCTAACATTTGTACTTGAACCAGCATTATGGCGTCCATAATTAGCTGTTGTTGTCTTGCTTACAACATAATAATTAAGAACCGTTGGTCCTAGGGGCTGATCCATTGCAATCGTTCCACTAGTTTTTCCCGTACGAGCCGTTTCAGGGGTGGATTGAGCTGTTACTAAGAAACCGCCTGATTCTTCTAATCCTTTGACATGGCCTCTAGTATTTGGATTTGGCAAAAATTTTTCTAGATATTTTGCATAAGTAGAAACATTAACTTCGACATGATCTCCACGATATGCTGTAACCCATTCTTTATCCACTCCGATAGTAGCTCTTGCTTTACCTTCGGAAGAAACTTGTTTCGCTCCTCCATGACCTATTTGAGTTCTCGTAACATTCACAGGGTCACTTTTTGCTGATTCTTTACCTCCAACAGGTGTTGAAGTCGCTCTAATTTGCCCTTCAGGTAAACTATTTCGAGGATGTACCATTGCATAGCCATCATTTCCAGCTTGAGCTTCTCCTATCAGTACATCATTATTATCGTAAAGTTTTACTGTTGAACCTACTGGTGCTTTTACTCTGACGTCTGCAGGTATACTTGCTTTCCCTGTTAAGTCACTCTCGATGTGAGCACCAGATGTTAATGGAGCCTCTACTACATTGACAGGTTTCCATCCCTCAAGACTTCCGTAACCGCCTTCTTTCATATTTGAAATAACAGACGTTTGAGATCCTACTTTCATATCACTATTCAATCGTAAATTGATGATAGAATAGAACTTATTACTTGTATTATCTACTGAAGTAACAGTTGCTAGATTACTTTGAAGAGATTGCCATTGTTGATTAATCGTAGTACGTCTAATTGCAACTTGATGCTCTTGATTATTCGTATCTCTATACTTCAAATACGCCATCCCTGCATCATGTGGTACAAATAATTTAATATTACGTTGATTAGATGTAACCTCACCTACAGGATGTCCCGGTGAATGATCAATCCATGAACGTCCTAATGAAACATCCACATTCGTTGCTTCACTCTCTTTGCCATCAACACTTTGAGTTACTGTTATCTTATCTTTCGGTACAAGTTGTTCTCCAGTATCTGATAGATTACTATTTAAACCAGCATCTAGTGAAACAACCCAATGACCACTTCCATCAACTTTTGTCTTCTTAAAAGTATTTCCATTTTTCTTAACAGAAATAGTCGCTCCTGGTTTCCCAGTCCCTGATAATTGATTATCTGTTGACGGTACAGTCTGCATACGTACAGTGTCGTTGGTTCGAGTATAGTTGTGGTTAACAGTAGGAGCGCCTACTGCATTGACATGGATACCTACAGCAGGGAAGTCTGAATTTCGACTTGTAATCGCCGCCTTACCACTTAAGCCAGAATTTTCAAGAGTATTCTGTACAATAGCGGTCGCAAAGCGAGCAAAAAGATTGTGATGTGTTCCTCTAGTAGTTACTTCATAGACTATTCTATCTGGCACAGCTCCACCAATAAGTCTGTAGTGACCAATAAACATCTTATAATTAGAGAAAGGCGTACTAGCAGGGCGTCCTCTGGAAATTTCTCTCTCTTCTAGTACACTACCACCAGCTCCACCTCTTTCTACTACACGAATATTTTCAATAGTATCATCTGATGTAACTGCAATACCAGCCCAAGCATGATTCTTATGAGCCGGACGGACAGCCACTCTCCAAATAGTACGATCACCATCAATGTCATAATGAAGATTTTCAAACTGTTTAACTCCATCACCACTGATAGTACCTGAGTCGAGATTTCCAGCTACAGCTCGATCAATTGATCGAGCTGCATAATGAGCTATTCTAAACCCAGAATAACCTTTTTTCTTCTTATCAAGAACATCCTCTGTCGCCTCATCTACAAGATTACTTTTCGTATCTATCGGCAACAGTTTATTATCTTTGTTTGGCAGTTCTAGACTATTAGCTTCCTTATCTACCTTGTTTAAGCTTCTATCGGAAGCTGTCACAGTAGGTTTTGAGCTATCTCTAGAAGTTTCTTCTTTACGAACTTCAGTAGCAGCCTCATTCGTGCTCTTATCTTCTAGTAAAGAATCCTTAGCATTGCTACTTTCAGCCTGATTAGCAGTCTCGTCTACCGCTTCAGCAGAAGGCACCTTACTCTCTTCTTTCCGCTCAGGTTGACTAGCACTACTTTCTTGCTCTTTTAATGTTTCTATCAGCTTTCTAATTTTTAGAATATGTTGATCAATATCCTCTGATTTAGCATCCTTATCAGAAAGCAAACGTTTGCTTTCATCAGTAAGCTGAAGAAGCTGATTAGACAATGGAGCAAGTTTACTTTCTTTTACCTTAACTACAATATCTTTAAGCTCATCCATCACTTGAAGAAGGGCTGATTTATCAACAACTTTTGTAGTTTTTTCTTCCAAATTCCTTTCAGCAAGCTCTTGACTATCTGGCAAGGGTTCTTCCTTAGCCCTACTCCTACCCTCATCATTTAGGGTCTTCTCAGTCGTTGCTGTATCAGGGGATACAGATAGACTATCTGCTCTAGCTACTCCATTTGCAAAAAACAAGAGGGCAGCTATAGCTACACTAGCAGCACCAAAATGGTACTTTCTAATCGAATAGCGAAAAACTTTTTCACCATTCCTATTATTCTTATGTCCAAACATAAATTTTTCCTTTCTATTTTTAAAATGACATAACTATATATAGTTTATCACAATAAGTTGATATAGTAAAACGATATCTGTAATAAATAATTAACAACTATAGAGTATTTTTATAACGAAGCAGTTCCTAGAATAGTAAGATTTTCGTTGAAAAAAGAGCGATTAATACATGACAAAAAATCTTTAAACTATTGATTCCTGTATGGATAAAATAAGTTCCACCTCTTGCATATATATATATATATATATATATATATATGCAAGAGGTGGAACTACCCTCTATGTATGAATTTGTATATTTACTAATTAGGACTAAACTATAAAATTTTAGTAGCTTGATTTTTACAAAAATAGCAATTATCCTTATTAAAGAAATATCAGAAAATTTAATATAAAAACATCAAATGCATCAAATCAATTTATGACAAACACACCTTATATTCATGTAGATTACAGCATACTATAGACGATAAAACCTCAATTCAAGAAAAAATAAAAAAACTTCTCATCTATTACACTCATCTAACTGAAGCGCATAAAAGACATATTGTAATCGATCTTTATAGCTGATACTCAATGAAAATAGAAGAGTATGAGCAATATGAAAACACTATATCATATTTAAGTCGCAATAGTATAACACGACTTCTAAAACATTGTTAGGAATTATTTTGGACAATCCTAGACTCAATTCATTATCTTCCAATCTACTATAATAAACTTATGCTCAATGAAAATCAAAGAGCAAACTAGGAAGCTAGCCGCAAGCTGCTCAAAGTATAGCTTTGAGGTTGCAGATAACGCTGACGTGGTTTGAAGAGATTTTCGAAGAATATTAGTAATCTACAAAAGACTAAATGTAAGTACTCCAGTCTTTAGAACAACATAAAAAGGTTGCCCAAACGGACAACCTTTCTGTACCATTAATATAAATCTAAATAGTTATCAATTTCCCATTGTGAAACGAAGGTTGCATAACTTGCCCATTCGATTCGTTTGGCTTCAAGGAAACTAGTATAGATATGTTCTCCAAGAGCCGCTCTGACAACTTCATCTTCAGTCAAAGCCTTCAAAGCGTTGTGAAGGGTTGATGGAAGGTCTGTAATGCCAGCTTCCTTACGCTCTTCTGCTGTCATAATGTAGATATTTTCTTCGATAGGAGCTGGTGCTTCGATTTTGTTTTCAATACCATGCAAACCAACTTCCAAAAGAACCGCCATAGCGATGTATGGGTTTGCCATCGGATCCACTGAACGTAACTCAAGACGAGTTCCCATGCCACGTGAAGCAGGTACGCGCACAAGTGGCGAACGGTTACGACCAGCCCAAGCAATGTAAACAGGCGCTTCATAACCTGGAACCAAACGTTTGTATGAGTTAACGGTTGGATTCATGATGGCAGTATAGTTGTAAGCATGCTTGATCAAACCGCCAAGGAAATGATAGGCCGTTTCTGACAACTGCATTCCTTTTGGATCATTTGGATCAAAGAAGGCATTGTTTCCTTCTGCATCAAACAGGGACATATTACAGTGCATACCTGACCCAGCAATACCAAATTTTGGTTTGGCCATAAAGGTTGCGTAAAGACCATGTTTGCGAGCAATGGTTTTAACAACAAGTTTAAAGATTTGAATCTTATCACAAGCACGGAGAACTTCATCGTACTTGAAGTCAATTTCATGCTGTCCAACCGCAACCTCGTGGTGACTCGCTTCTACTTCAAATCCCATTTTAGTCAAGACATTGACAATCTCACGACGTGTGTTGTCCGCAAGGTCCGTAGGCGCCAAATCAAAGTAGCCACCCTTGTCATTTACTTCAAGTGTTGGGTCACCATTTTCATCTAGTTTAAATAAGAAGAATTCTGGCTCTGGTCCAAGGTTGAAAGATTTGAATCCTACTTCTTCCATGTGACGAAGAGCTCGTTTCAAATTGCCACGAGGGTCACCTGCAAATGGTTCACCTTCTGTTGTATAGACATCACAGATTAAACCTGCAACACTTCCATTTTCATCTCCCCACGGGAAGACTGTCCATGTATCCAAGTCTGGGTACAAGTACATATCTGACTCATTGATACGTACAAAACCTTCAATAGAAGATCCATCAAACATAGCCTTATTTGACAAGACCTTATCTAATTGTTCATCTGTAGCAGGAATTTCGACGTTTTTCATCGTTCCCAAAATATCTGAGAACATGAGACGGATAAAGGTAACATTTTTTTCCTTGACTTCACGACGAATATCTGCAGCTGTGATTGGCATGAGTTTTCTCCTTAATCTATGACTACTTGCGGTTGCCTAACCGCGACCAAAAGGTGATCGTACTGAAGCAAAACGTCCCTGTTGGAGAAGTTCATTGTGAAGTGCACGACGCACCTCAGTCTGACTCACCACTTTCTTGGACTTCGCTTCACGTTCAGCATATTTTTTCTTAATGGCAGCGATATTATAACCTTCTGAGATATAATCTTTGATTTCAAGCAGACGATCCATGTCATTCAAGGAATACATGCGACGGTTCCCTTCATTTCGATCAGGTTTAATCAACTCTTGATCTTCATAATAACGAATCTGACGTGCCGATAGATCTGTCAACTTCATAACACTGCCAATAGGAAAAACAGCCATGTTTCGGCGAAATTCTTTTTCCTTCATTTACAATTTCCTTCTTTCTGTCTATTATAGTCTAAAAAAAGACAAACGTCAATTGATAATGTTATAAAATGTAACATTATTTTTCTTTTTTCTCTAAAAAGAGCCGAATGCGATCAATATCGTAATTTACGAGAATTGCAACAAAAACTCCCATGAAAGTTTCCGATACACGAGCAAATACGTACAAAATTGTCTCTCCGCTCGGAATCGATAGGGTAATGATTAACATGGCCGCTACACCGCCAATAACGCCCGCTTTGTTATTCATGGCCACATTTGTCATAATGGTTAACATGGTGCAGATTGGAACAACTACTAAAGTTACCCAAAAAGCTTCATGGAAAAAGCCATTTAATAGGAAGAAGACCAGAGCATAGAAGCCACCGATACTATTTCCTAGAATGCGCGAAGTCCCAAAATGAACACTCTTATCAAAACTCTCCCTCAAGCTAAAAACGGCTGTCAAAGCACCGATTTGAAGACCTTTCCAGCCAAAAAAGCCAAAAATTAAGAGAACTAGAAAAACAGCAATACCTGTTTTAAAAGTTCGCATACCAAGTTTGAACTGGGATTTATCGAATTTATATTTTTTAAAATAACTCATAATCTCAACTTTCTATTTCCATTTTATCATAAATCGGTGATTTTTATGAGTAATAGTTGAGAGGAAGCGTTTTTATTTCAAGCAAAAGAAAAGAGGAACTTTCATCCCTCTCTTCTTTGATTCATTTATGAAATCTTATTTTTCTGTCAAGGCTGCAAGACCTGGAAGAACTTTACCTTCAAGAAGTTCCATTGATGCTCCACCACCAGTAGAGATCCATGAGAACTTGTCTGCACGGCCAAGGTTAATCGCTGCGGCAGCTGAGTCACCACCACCGATGATTGATTTAACGCCTGGTTGTTTCACGATAGCGTCCATCACACCGATTGTTCCAGCTTGGAAGTCTGGGTTTTCAAACACACCCATAGGTCCGTTCCATACAACTGTTTTGGCACCAGTCAAAGCTTCGTCAAATTTAGCGATAGATTTTGGACCGATGTCAAGACCAAGGAAGCCTTCAGAAACTGCTTCACCTTCAGTGTCACGTACTTCAGTGTAACCAGCAAATGCGTTAGCTTCTTTTGAGTCAACTGGCAAGATCAATTTACCGTTTGCTTTTTCAAGAAGAGCTTTCGCAACATCCAATTTGTCTTCTTCTACAAGTGAGTTACCGATTTCGATACCTTGTGCTTTGTAGAATGTGTAAGTCATACCACCACCGATAAGGACTTTATCAGCTTTTTCAAGCAAGTTTTCGATAACACCGATTTTGTCTGAAACTTTTGAACCACCAAGGATAGCCACGAATGGACGTTCTGGAGCTTCAACTGCTTCTTGGATGTAGGCAATTTCGTTTTCAAGAAGGAAACCAGCAACTGCTTTTTCAACGTTTGCTGAGATACCAACGTTAGATGCGTGTGCACGGTGAGCTGTACCGAATGCATCGTTTACGAAAATACCATCTCCAAGTGATGCCCAGTATTTACCAAGTTCAGGATCGTTTTTAGATTCTTTCTTGCCATCAACATCTTCGTAACGAGTGTTTTCAACCAAAAGAACTTGTCCATCTTCAAGAGCGTTGATAGCTGCTTCCAATTCAGCACCACGAGTGACACCTGGGAAAACAACATCTTGACCCAATTTAGCAGCCAAGTCAGCTGCTACAGGAGCAAGTGATTTTCCAGCTTTATCAGCTTCTTCTTTCACACGTCCAAGGTGAGAGAAAAGAATTGCACGTCCACCTTGTTCGATGATGTACTTAATAGTTGGAAGAGCTGCTGTGATACGGTTGTCGTTAGTGATTACGCCATCTTTCAATGGTACGTTGAAGTCCACACGAACGAGGACTTTTTTACCTTTCAAGTCAACGTCTTTAACAGTAAGTTTTGCCATGTTACAAAAACCCCTTTATTTATTTTATTCGAAACTATTATATCACACTTTGGAAATATAAGGAAAGATTTCACAAGATTTTTCGATATTTAATCTTCCTCTTCTTTTTTCTGTTTCAATGTCAATGCTAAACTAGCAAGACCAAGACTGGTCAATCCTGCTATTAGGGCTTCATTGGCATCAGCAGTACCTGTATTTGGCAATTGGGTGCTTGCTTCTTCTGATTTAATTGCTGTATTTTGGACTGGTTTTTCCTGTGTAACCACTGCTGCTGGTTCTGTTTGTACTTTTGTACCAATTTCAACAATTTCTGGAATCGCCTCTTGGATGACTTCTGTTGAACGAAGGCGACGCTGACCGTTTTCATCAACTTCAAAGACATGTCTTAACAGACCATCTCGTCCCTGTATGATGACTCGTTGTTCCCCAACTAGCAACTCAGCATTTTCATGTTCTTGACGATCAAAGGCAACCTTTTCCTCTTGGACTTCCAACTTAGGAGCCTTTTGTTGGTCAGACGCCGGTTGATTGGTAGGTTTTGGAAGGACTGTGGTTTGTGGCGCTGGATTGGCAGGGATGAGACCAGTACCTACTTCCACGATTTCAGGACTTGCTTCTTTCAAAACTTCTGTAGCGCGAAGAGTACGATTACCTTGACTATCTACTTCAATCAAGCGACGAATTTGTCCCTCAACCCCTGCTTGAACAAGTTGACGTTGACCAACTGGGAGATTTGGAGTTAGACGTTCTTGGTGTTCGAAGGCAATTGTTTCAATTTCCACAACTAGTCCAGAGAGGGCTTCAACTGTTGGGGCTACTTCATTTGGATCCTGGCTACCAACGTGATGGCTTTCTGCTGCAGGAGCTAGTTTCTTATTCAGCTGTTCTTTCATGTCCGCAAAAGCTTGTGGAGTTGGTGCTTGTGATACCAACAAAGCCTCTGCTTGCGCAATTAGTTCTGATTTAGGATATTTTTCGCGGATGGATTCGAGTAAGCCTTCTAATTCTTTCCTAGCAGCCTCGTAACGCTGATTGCCATCCAAGTTTGCGCCTGCTTGTTTCAATTCATTCAAAGCCTGATTAACATCTTCCTGACTGGCACCATGATTTTCTGCAACAGCTTTCGCTCCATTGAGCTTCTCTACTAGCGTCGCTTGTTTGTCTTCACTAGAGAAGGTGTAAGCAACCGTTGACTGACGACCTTGGACAGCAGTAATTTCTTGTTTGAGGTACTCATCGTTTAGTGCTGCTTTTGGAGATACCAAAACATCAAAGTTGACTTCATGACCTTGGTAACGAAGCGTCAAGGTTTGACGACCAGTCTTTTGAGCATCGTAACCAGAAATTTCAACTCCCTCATCAGTAAAGGAATGTTCTTCCATGGTGTCATTGCTATAAGCCACTGCAAAGCGTCCTTCAGACAAGTCTAAGTTATCACCAACTAGGTAATCTTTTTTCGGCTCCTGACTTACTTCAATTCCCAAAATAGTTTTCGGACTTGCTTCATCTTGACTCGTAACAGTCACTGATAAATTAGCATGTACCGGTTGCCCCAAATATTGTAAAGTAAGATTTTGTTCTCCCTTATGATGCATATCGAAGCCTGATACTGATACACCTGCGTGAGTTAGGCGAATAAGTTCGTCCTCAGCTCCACCTTCATACTGAACTCGAAGAACACCTCCTCTAAGGTCCAAATCCTCCCCTTCGGTGTAGCTTGTTTTCTTAGGTCCTGTTTCTAGGCTGACTGACTTGATTCTTCTGTCATCTTTTGGAACGGAAACTGCTAGGACATTACTAATTTCCTTGCCTGGCAACTGGGTACGATAGTAAAGAAGACCAGATTGATTTGTCAAATCCAATGGTGCACTTGCTAGGTCTCCTCCAACTTCGCTCTTCAAGGTTGCAAGCGGAGCTTGAGAATTTGGATTATCATAAACGGTAATGGTTGCTCCAGCTGGTACATCTGCAAAGCCAACTTGTACCTTGTTATTGCCTAGAGAACGGGCCGCAGCCTTGGCCATTGGAATATTGATACTTTCAGTATCAAGCTTTTCATACATTTTCCAGTTATAGATACGAATAGCCTTCCATGGAGTTCCATTGTCAGAAGTGACAACATTCAAGCGCCAATCTTGAGCTGTGATTGGTTTATCAAGGGTAATATCTGTAACATGGGCTTTATTGCCACGAACTTCCTTAGCTAACTTCCATTGACCATCCGCATCTTTATAATAAAGATCAAAGTCTTTAGTATTCATCAAACCGTCGTTTACAGATTCTCCACCAGCTCCAGCATGGTCCATCACCCATCTAACAACTGTACGTGGCTGGGTCAAACGAATATCCACACTACCACTTAATTGTCCAGAAGACCACTTGTCAGACAGACTGGTAATGGTACCATTCAACATACCTTCAATACCTTCTCCACCTTCAGTCTTAGGGAAAGTACTATCAATAACTGTTGCACCTGGAACGATATTTTCAGCTAGTGGTTTTGGTAGACTGGTATCTTTGACAGTCATACCCCAATCAAAGGTTGTGGTGGCGGCTTCTGAACGAACCCCATTTTTACCAACTGCTACAACCTTCAGTTCTTGAGTTGTACCCTGAGCACTTGCTGAGCGGCTAACTTTTGGTAGATAAATAGTTGTAGAAGATGAGCCAGTTAGTAATTTCCAGCTGTCTCCATTTTTTTCGTAAACTTCATAGAAATCTGCATCCTTGTTGCCTTTAAATTGCACAACTGCTTCCGCTTCTTGGGCATTTTTAAGGACTTGTTTGGCTACAGCTACTGTGGTTGGGGCCTGAGGAGCATCTTGATGATTGCTGATGGTCAATTGCCCCAAGTTAAATTGATAACCTTTTAAGTCTTTGTCATTTTCAAAATAGAGTTTAATACCGTAAATTGTTTTACCTGCCAAGGCACTCAAATCAAAATCATCGGTAGTCCAGTTATCTGAAACTGTCAATTCTTTACGGGCAGCTTCATCACCGTAGGTATAATCTTTCTTAGTTGCAAATTCTACATAAACCTTGGTACCCTTGCCTCCTTTGTGGGCAACATGCAATTTAGTTGTATCTGTCACCTTCAAACGAGTAGAGTACAGATTCACATCTTGCTTGGTCGCACCTGAAATATCCCCTGCAAATTTGAGAGACGTTCCACCATTATAAGCATCTTCAAAATCATAGCTTGCTTTCAACTTATCACCAGTTGATTTTTGCCACCAGCGCCATGTTGGAAGAACACCTGATACTGAACGGTAATTCCACTCAGAATCCTTAGAAACCTTACCATCTACGAACCATTTTCTCCCATGACCTGTATTAAAGGAAGTAGTAAAAGTATGACCTACTGCTGGCGTGCGGTCCGCAACTAGGTTAGCAATACCATACCAATCTTTGTCAGCTGGTTTTTGACCAGTAGGGTCTCCTTGATAACCTGTAAAGAAGATATCTTCATTCTTATGGTAATCTTCACCAGTTTTTCCTAAACTTGTAATGGTATCTGGGGCGAACAAACCAAGAGAAAGTCGCAATTTCCCATTGTCATCTAAAATGTCATTCCATTTGACCTTGGTCTTGTAGGAACCACCCTGTTGCAATTCCAAACCTGCAAATACGTCATAAGGATTACGGCCAATCCAGTTGGCAGTTGCAATAGTGTAATCATTTTTAGCCTTATCCCAGTTAAAGTTAGCAAAGAAGTTATCTGCTGGAACCTTATCCCCTTCAGGTTGCATGAATTGGTAGTTGTATTCTCCCAAACCATCTTGGTGGTAGCGTCCATAGTTATAGGTCATAGCATCGTACCAAGAATACTTGATTGGATGGTTTACCTTAGCAGCATACTCCTTGGTATAGAGCATAAACTGGCGCATCTTTTCTCCAAGAGGTTCAACCAAATTCCCAGTCGTTTCTTGGTTGATGAAATAGCCATCATAGCCATAATACTTGGCCATATCCACCAATTTACGGGCAATTGGGAAGCTACCATCTGGGTCTTGCTTCAAAGCTTCAGCAAATCTTTCTTGATCTGCAATACTATTAGACCAGTTGAAGAAAAGTGTACCATATACAGGAACCCCGTTACGGTGACCTGCATCAATAATGTCAGGAGTTGGTACGAGACCTTCCCAGAAGACCATTGAATCTAGATATTGCCAATAGTCAAAAGCATAAGCTTTGAACTCTTCTCCACCAACAGAAGCGTGGTCTTTTGCTTTAGAATTGGTGTTGGATAGGGCTTGAACTTTTGCTTCCTTGCTAGCTTTTTCATTGACTAAATGACCTGTCCGACGTGAAGCGAGAGCGACAGACCCGCGGTTAATAGCATCATCTTCACGAGCTCCTGGTTCCCATTTCAACAAATCTTCCCAAGAATTAAATTTGATTTCCTTTGGTTTTAATGTTTTTTCTGTATTTTTAGGGACATCTGGCTGGACTTCTTTTTCAGTCTTATTAGCTTCTGCTGCTGGCTTAGACTCATCTCCTTGGCTAGTTGCTTCAGGCTTTGCTTCCGTTTCCTTGTCAGACTTTGGTTTTGATGTGGCAGATGGTGTTTCTGCAGCCACCTCACTTGCTTTTTCCTCTGGTTTAGCTATACTTACTGCTTCTGCGGTTTCAGTAGTTGCAGCTTCATTGCTTGCTGGCGAAGCAGTTTCAGATGCTGTCTCTGCTCCTTCTGCCTTTTCTAGCTTGTTTTCTCCAGTACGTTCCCCTTCATTCTGCTTGTCGGCTTCACTAGTTGGATGCCCACTCTCTCCTGAAACAAGCGCTGTATTAGCTCCGCTATTTTCAGGAACTGCAGTTTCTTCAGCCAAGGCTGGACCAGCAAATAAAACAGCACCAATCATCAGCGAGCAGGCTCCTACTGATAACTTACGAATACTGTAACGACAACGTCTTTCAAAAAATGGATTCTTCATTTTCTCCTCCTAAAAGATTGATTTTGTTGCACAAAAGAAAGCGCTTAACTTTCTTTATAAAATTTTTATCCCAATCACAGGGACCAAGATAATTCCTCCCTCATTTTAAGATATTTCTTTTAAATGTCAATATATAAAAGGAAATGCCTATATCTAGGTTAGAAATTGGTAAAATTAATATAATTAAGATCCATTCTCACGAATTTTCTTTCTAAAATCTTAGCTTAATACTTGTTAGATTTACTTTTATCCTTTAAAATAGAATAGGAGAAATTCCGTTATTATTTTTCGGAGGAAAAAGAAATGTCCATCAATTGGCAGGAAATTTTATTTCACTTTTTAGGTGGTCTAGGACTATTTTTATATAGTATCAAGACCATGGGAGACGGTTTGCAACAAGCTGCTGGAGATCGCCTTCGCTTTTACATTGACAAGTACACTAGCAATCCCTTTTTAGGTGTTCTAGTCGGGATTGTCGTAACTGCCCTGATTCAGTCAAGTACAGGGGTTACAGTTATCACGGTTGGACTGGTCAGCGCTAGTCTTCTAACTCTTAGACAGGCTATCGGAATTATCATGGGAGCCAACATAGGAACCACTGTTACTTCCTTTATCATCGGTTTCAAGCTTGGCGAGTATGCTTTACCCCTGATTTTCCTTGGAACCATGTTCCTCTTCTTTACCAAAAATAGAACAGCAAACAATATCGGGCGCATCCTGTTTGGTGTAGGGGGAATCTTCTATGCCCTCAACCTCATCAGTGCCGGTATGAGTCCGCTTAAAGATTTACCACAATTCAAGGAATATATGGTAACCTTGGGACAAAATCCTGTGTTGGGAGTTTTTGCCGGTGCAGTGATTACCGTTCTTATCCAAGCTTCTTCTGCGACAATCGGGATTTTGCAAGGTCTCTATGCAGGTGGATTCCTTGACCTTAAAGGTTCTCTACCAGTTCTCTTCGGGGATAATATCGGGACAACTCTAACCGTTATCATCGCGGCAGCTGGAGCCAATGTCTCTGCGAAACGCGTTGCTGCAACCCACGTTACCTTTAACGTTTTAGGGACTGTTCTTTGCTTAATCTTATTAGGTCCATTTACGTCTATGATTGAGTACTTCCAAGCACTCCTTCACCTCTCACCTGAGATGACCATCGCCTTCTCTCACGGTGCCTTTAACGTAAGTAACACCATTGTACAATTTCCATTCATCGGAGCCTTGGCTTACTTTGTAACCAAGCTCATCCCTGGTGAAGATGAAGTTGTCAAGTACGAGCCACTTTATCTTGATGAGCATTTGATTAAACAAGCTCCATCAATCGCTCTCGGAAATGCCAAAAAAGAACTCCTTCACTTGGGAAATTATGCTTCTAAAGCCTTTGACCTTTCATACAACTACATCATTGACCTCAATGAAAAGGTTGCTGAAAAAGGACACAAGACAGAAGAAGCCATCAATACCATTGATGAAAAATTGACTCGTTACCTGATTACTCTTTCAAGTGAAGCCCTTAGCCAGAAAGAAAGTGAAGTGCTCACAAACATCCTGGATTCATCCCGTGATTTGGAACGGATTGGGGATCACGCAGAAGCCCTAATCAATCTGACCGACTACCTTCAACGTAAAAACGTTGAGTTCTCTGAAGCTGCTTTGCAGGAATTGGCTGATATCTATCAAAAAACCACTGGCTTTATCAAGGATGCCCTTGATAGCGTGGAAAACAATGATATTGAAAAAGCTCAAAGTCTGATTGAACGCCATAAAGAAATCAACAATATGGAACGTGTTCTCAGAAAGACCCACATCAAACGCCTCAACAAGGGCGAGTGTTCAACACAAGCTGGGGTCAACTTTATCGATATTGTTTCCCACTACACTCGTGTATCAGACCATGCTATGAATCTAGCTGAAAAGGTCATCGCTGAACAAATCTAAGAACCAAGAAGCTATCCTAATACTCAATGAAAATCAAAGAGCAAACTAGGAAACTAGCCACAGGCTGTACTTGAGTACGGCAAGGCGACGTTGACGTGGTTTGAATTTGATTTTCGACGAGTATAAATGGGATGGCTTTTTTCTTTTCCTAACCAAGAATTGCTTTTCTACCATATAAAAAATGCTTTGATCCACAATGGAATCAAAGCATTTTAAAGAGTTCCCCATACATAAGCGCAGAAGCTGCAGTTCCTCTGTACTTGGCTTCTTCTCTCTTGATAAAGCGAGCCAAGTTGAGCAACTCAGGTGCCGGATGTTTGGGATTTAGGAGCAATTCATGATTGACCAGTCCTGAGAGACGAACTGCTAACAATTGCTCATTTGTACTAGGCAGTTTTTTGGCAGTCTCTAGGAGAGCAGCAACTAAATCTTCACTCAAATCATGTCGAGCATGATTGTAAAGATCTTTTATAAGGCTTTCTAGGTTTGGTTCTACCATCCCTACCACCTCCCTTATGGTTTAATAATTTTTAATCAAATCAACTGTTGAACGATCCAATTTTTTCACCAAGGCTTGCAAGAAAGCTTGAGCTTCTAAGAAGTCATCCATTGCATAGAGGGTTTGGTGAGAATGGATATAACGAGCGCAAACACCGATTGTTGTAGATGGGACACCACCATTTTTCAGATGAGCTGCGCCAGCGTCTGTTCCGCCTTTACCACAGTAGTATTGGTACTTGATACCAGCTTCCTCAGCCGTTGTCAAAAGGAAATCCTTCATTCCTGGGAGAAGCAAGTGTCCTGGATCGTAGAAACGAATCAAGGTTCCATCCCCAATCTTGCCTTGACCGCCATAAACATCACCAGCAGGTGAACAGTCAACTGCTAGGAAAACTTCTGGATCAAATTTAGTTGTGGAAGTATGAGCACCACGGAGACCAACCTCTTCTTGGACGTTAGAGCCAAGATAGAGTTCATTTCCGAGTTTTTGACCTGACAGAGCTTCTGCCAACTCGCTCACCATGAGAACCCCGTAACGGTTATCCCAAGCTTTTGAAATGATATTTTTTTCATTGGCTGTCAAGATTGCAGAACTATCTGGTACGATGGTGTCACCAGGACGGATTCCAAAACTTTCTGCCTCAGCCTTGTCCGCAAAACCGCCATCAAAGACGATATCTGCAATAGCTGGCATGGTTGGTCCACCCTTACCACGAGTCAAATGTGGAGGTACTGATCCTGAGATTACTGGAATTTCACGACCGTCACGAGTAAAGAGTTTGAAACGTTGGCTGCTGACTACCATGGGGTTCCAACCACCAATTTCAACCACACGGAAGGTACCATCTGGCTTAATATCGCTGACCATAAAACCAACTTCATCCATGTGAGAAGCGACCAAGACGCGCGGCGCATCCGCAGCTTCTGAATGTTTAATTCCGAAAATACCACCCAAGCCATCTGTCACCACTTCATCCACGTGCGGTGTCAACTTTTCACGAAGATAAGCACGGACAGGTGCTTCATGACCTGAGATCGCAGCAAGTTCTGTTACTTCTTTGATTTTTGAAAATAATGTTGTCATTTCAGTTCCTTCTTTCTTTCATCCATTTTACCACTTTTTATAGGAGAAGGATAGCGGGAAGGTGGATTTCTAAATTAGTATCTTAGTCTTACTGTATCTTAGAAAAAGCTTGTATTTTCTTGCATGTGATGTGAAATCTAAGAACTATTCCAAGATCAACCAAACTATTAATTTCCAAACAAAAAAACAATCCAATGCTATACTTGTTTAGTTTTTTCATGAAATTTACAGAAAACAGTTGACTTTGCCTTCTTATTTCTTTAAAATAGTACAAAACTAGAAAAAGGAAAAAATCATGACCAAAATAATTCTTGTTACAGGTGGAGCTGGCTACATTGGCTCCCATACCGTTAAAGCTCTTTTAAATGCTGGATACCAGGTGCATGTCTTAGATAATCTCTCTACAGGAAATCGTTCGGCTGTAGATAGTCGTGCTAGCTTTAAACAACTGGATGTTTATGATGCTAGCTCCTTAAAAACTTATTTGGAAGAAAACAAGATTGACGCTGTTCTCCATTGTGCGGGTGAGATTGTTGTGAGCGAAAGTATTGAAAATCCAAGCAAATACTTCACTGCCAATGTTGCTGGTATGAACCAAGTTCTCAAAGTCTTGTCTGAAGTTGGTATTCAAAAAATCATGTTCTCTTCGACTGCTTCTCTCTATGGTAATAACTGTATTGATAAGCCAGCTACTGAAGATACCCTGCTCGACCCTGTCAACCCTTATGCAGAAACAAAACTGATGGGTGAAAGAATGATTTACTGGATGGCTAATCGCTACGATTGGAAATATGTTATTTTCCGCTACTTTAATGTTGCTGGAGCTGAAATGGATGCTTCAAATGGTCTCCGTGTAAAAAATCCAACTCATATCATTCCCAATATCAACAAGACCGCATTGGGACAAAATGATAGCCTGAAAATATTTGGAGATGACTACGATACACGTGACGGTTCATGTATTCGAGATTACATTCATGTCTTGGATCTTGCACAGGCTCATGTTAAAGGAATGAACTACCTCTTTCAAGAAGACAGTTCTTCTCAAATCTTTAACTTAGGAACTGAAAAAGGCTATACCGTCAAAGAAATCTTTAAAACTGCTGAAGAATTACTGGATCAAAAAATCCCACACGAAATTGTTGCTCGACGCGCTGGTGACCCAGCCAGCGTCCTAGCAGATGCATCAAAAGCTAAACAATATCTTGACTGGCAAGCTAGCTACTCCCTCGAAGATATTATTTTATCGGATTATCATTGGCGTGTTAAAGAAGGAAAAAACATTTTAGAATAGGAAAACAGAAACATCAATAATAAATAAAAACACAGATAGATGGCACTTAGTAAATACCAAGTATCATCTATCTGTGTTTTATACATTAGAATACAATCTTACTTTGAATTTCTTTTCAAAGTAAAATGGTCTGGGACGGGATCCTTGCCTGTTTTCGACCAGGGATGGCAACGTAAAATCCGAGCCAAGCCCATCAAAACACCCTTGAAGCCATGTTTTTCAATAGCCTGAATCATGTAGTTGGAACAAGTCGGCTCAAAGCGACAAGAGGGTGGAAAGGCTGGTGAGATAAACCGTTGGTAAAAGCGCACAGGCGCTATTAAAATTCGTTTCATTATTTCTTGGTTACAGCCATGGTGTGTAGTTGGCTGATTTCTTTTTTATTAAGACGACGGGATTCTCCCGAACGGAGTCCTGTCAAGTCTAGATGTCCAAAACGGGTCCGAGACAACTTGTCTACTTGGAGACCGACAGCTTCAAACATCTTTTTAACCTGATGGTTACGCCCTTCGTGGATAGTCAACTGTACCACAGAGCGGTTTTTGACTGGATCCACTTTGAGAATCTCATAGACAGCTGGCTTGGTTTTCTTGCCATCAATCTCAAGTCCACGGGTCAAGGGGCGGAGATTATCCTTATTGGCCACACCTTTAACACGCGCGACATAGACCTTGTCAATCTCATTACGAGGGTGAATCATCTCATCCGTAAAATCCCCGTCATTAGTCAAAATCAAGACACCTGATGTGTCCCAGTCCAAACGACCTACAGGGTAGATACGCTCCTTCACGTTGGGCAAGAGGTCAACAACAGTCTTGCGGCCCTTGTCATCTGTCACACTGGAAATGACACCTCGTGGTTTGTTAAGCAGATAATAAACCTTTTCTTCGTTGTAGATAGGTTGACCTTCCACTTCGACCTTGTCGCCTGACTTGATGGTCGTTGCTAATTCACGCACTACTTGGCCATTCACCGTCACCAAGCCTTGCTTGATCAGCTCTTCTGCTTTTCTCCTACTGGCCACACCTGCGTGGGCAATATACTTATTGATTCTCATCTTCTTCTATCCTTTCACCAAATAATTGGCTTTCTTGGGCTTGAATCTCAAGCTCATCAATCACTGGTAATTCTTCTAAATGATTTATCCCCATGTAATCTAGGAAATAATCCGTAGTCACATAGAGGTTAGGGCGCCCCAACACTTCTTTTTTCCCGTCTTCCTTTATCAGGTCAAAAGCCTGCAACTTTGCCAATGCCCCACTCGAGTTGACCCCACGGATGGCATCAATTTCGATCCGCGTAATGGGCTGCTTATAGGCAATGATGGACAAGGTCTCAAGGGCAGCCCGAGATAAACTCTGGTTGATAGGTGCCTTAGAGTATTCCTTCAAAATCTCTGCAAATTGAGGCTTGGTCACCAATCTATAAGCACCACCTGTCTCAATCAGAGCCAAACTGGAATCTGGATCCTTTTCATACTTCTGGACTAATTTTTCTAAACTCTGCTGGATGCCTGTTGGTGGCAGAGAGAGGAGTTCAGCTAACTGGCGGACTCTAATCCCATCTTCACCCGCTACAAACAAGAGCGCTTCTATTTTTGCTACAGTACTCATCTTTCCTCTCTCAAGTCTAGCTTTGGGCCACTTGACTTTCTTCCTTCTTTTCCATGAGATAGATATCCCCAAAACTCTCATTCTGCACTAGAGTTAACTCCTGAGTTTTGATTAACTCCAAGGTTGCCAAAAAGAGGGTGATGACCTCTTGGACATTCTGGGCTTCCTTGAACAAATCCTGCAAGCGCAATTGATTTCGTCCAGTCAAGGACTCTTTCACGATAAGCATCATGTCCTCAATCTTATACTCATCTCGCAAGATAGTCGTGTGATTTTGTGCAAACTCCTCTTTTTTCTTGGCTAGGATATTTGAAAAAGCTAAAAAGAGGTCAATGGTCGTCTTGTCATGCACGAGCTCCGCATCTTCGTAAATCAACTCTGTCGGCGCTTTGGAATAATACTGGGCACGTTCTTGGTGCTTGGCTTCCAAGTGTTCACCCAAGAGCTTGAACTTGCGGTATTCTTCGATTTGAGAGAGAAGATCCTGCTCCAGATCATCTTCCAAATCTGTCACTTCTGCTACCTTTGGAAGTAGTTTGCGGCTCTTGATCAGCATGAGCTGACTGGCCATAACCATGTACTCCCCCGTCACTTCCAGACGCATGGCCTGAAGGGTTGAGACATAGGCTAAATACTGTTCGATAACTTCCGTAATAGGCACATCGTAGATATCCATCTGGTACTTAGAAACCAGGTGCAAGAGCAAGTCCAGGGGCCCTTCAAAATCTTTTAATTTAATATCCATTATCTATATTTTTCTAAGGTCAGGACTGTTTTTAATCCTAATTTTTTTGCAATTTCGTACAAATCGACCTTGTTTTCTATTTGTCTTAGAATGAACTGTTCCCGCAAGGCTTGAGCGGATAAGGTTGAGAAACCTTTCTCCTTGACAAAAGCTTCTAACTGACGAAAGGCCCACTGACGAGAATAGGCTTTCCCTGCCCTTTCAAAAAGATAGGTCTGGCCCATCAAGGGTTCCAATTCTGAAAGCAAGGTCGTGGGAATAGTGACAATCCTCTGTTGGGAAACCTTCTTGATTCGCAACACCTGAAAATCCAGATTGATATCCTCAACCTTGAGAGCTAAAATCTCACTCGGCAAGAACCCCATTTCTAGGATTAAGAGCGCTAGCAAGCGGCCCTCTGGATAGTCGCTTTCCTGCCAAAAAGAGTCTAGGTCTAACAGTTCTGGCTTCTCGGTCCTCTTTTCAGCTTGTTTGGCTAATTCCAGACGGTAAAAGCTGTCCACTTCTCCTTTTTGATAGAGAAAGTAGAGAAATTGGTTACAGGCCGAAATCTTTCGCTTCTGGGCGCTAATTTTTAGATTGGCTAGCTGGGCTTGGTAAATCTTGAGACTGGTCTCAGAAATCTGCTTGCCCACAATATCTAAAAGTTGCTCCAGATCATACTTATAGGACTGCTTTGAGTTGACAGACAAGCCCTGCTTTTCCTCTAAAAAGGCTGAAATCCTATCTCTCATTTGCATCGAATCTCATATTCCTTACTAAAGTCATGCAAGAGGGCATTGACTGCCTTGAGGATGGACCTGCGCGTGATAATTCCTTGGAAAATACCAGACGCATCCACAACCGGCAAGAAGGACTCATCTACCAACTTGTGCAAGACCTCCGTGATGGTGAAATCAGGCGAAACAATCGCTACGTCCGTTTTGGTCATATGAACAATGTCCGTATCCGCCATGATTTCTTGACTCAGATCATGCTCCATCTGATAAGCCATAATATCTCTGAGCCCAATCGTCCCAACAAACTGTTTTTCATCTGTTACAACAGGAACACGGGTATAAGTCATCTGACTGAGCAAGAGGGTCGCATGATCCGCATTGTGGGTATCAATCAACACGGCTAGATTTTCAGCAGGAGTCAAAAAAGTTTCCTCCTGCCCCAACAAGAAAGTCTCAAACTCCTTGGCAATCATCGGCTAAACTCCTTGGATAAGCCCGGATACACCTCATGATCTCGTGTCAAAAAGTCCACTTTAAAATAACTGTCATCAATCTCCACACGAGCATAGAGACATTCTCTGATAGTCCCACGTGGTTGACTGATAGAGCCTGGATTTAGAAAGAGGGTCTTGCCTTCCATCCAAGCACTTGGCACATGCAAGTGACCGTAGAGACAGATATCGGCCTCTTCCTCCTGAGCCCAGTAGTCCAACTTTTGAAAGTTGAAATTAATGTCAAACAGGTGACCATGGGTTTGGATAATCTTGGTCGAACCAAGCTCAGTCGCCAAACGTTCTGGGTAGCCGGCGTAGAAATCCATATTCCCTTTAACAACGCGGATCCCCTCCCAAAGTGGAGAATCAGGACGCAGTTCAGAATCGCCATTATGAAAAACGGCGTCAACTTTGCCTACATAGCGATCACGGATTTCTTCCACAATCAAGCTATCGCCATGAGAATCGCTCATTACAATGATGGTTTGCTTTGCCATGATGGAAATACCTCCAAAAGTTTCTTAACGGCTAAGGCGCGGTGAGATTGACTATTTTTTTCTTCAAGGGTTAATTCAGCTGAGGATTTGCCTGTCTCTCCCACGAGGAATAGAGGATCATAGCCAAAGCCATTTTCACCCTTAGGTTCAAAGTTAATGTAGCCAGGCCAGTCTGCTTCAACAACCAAACTTTCCTTGTTTGGGCTGGCTACGACTAAGGTTGTGTGGAATTGAGCTGAGCGGTCCTTGAGTTCAAAGACCATGGCCAATTCGTGCAAGAGTTTAGCATTGTTTTCACGGTCAGTTGCTCCCACACCTGCGAAACGAGCTGACCAGACACCTGGCAATCCACCAAGGACATCGACCTTGAGTCCAGAATCATCTGCCAGAACCATCTTGCCCGTTAATTGAGAAATGGTTTCTGCCTTGAGGCGGGCATTTTCTTCAAAGGTCATGCCTGTTTCTGCTACTTCAGGCAGGTCAGGGTAGTCATTGAGATTTTCCACATCGTAGCCTAGCTTGTCAAAGATAGCTCGGAACTCTTTGGTCTTGCCTTCGTTTCGAGTCGCAATCAATAAGGTTTCTCTGACCTTGCTTGTTTCAAAGAAATCATGAACATTGACCCCTTCTTTAGGCAATGCTACATGCAGGAGTTGCCCATTTTCAATCAAGAGAAAAGCTCCCTGACGTTGGATGACTTCCAGATTTCGCCCCATTTCTTGGTTGAGGATATCTACCACAAAAGACAATAAACGGTAGAGAGAACCATAGCGTAAAACAATCACAGAAATAGGAAAACCTTGTTCCTCATCTCGAAATCTTTGGGCAAACTCAAATAGAGGAAAATCCAAGTCTTCATCAGTCAATGTCCGGACACCACCAAAAATACTATATGAGCCGACATACCAGTCCTGGTCATCTTTATATTCATAAATTTTATTTGTCATAATTCTACATGCTCCACATAAATCTCTTTTTCCAGCCATTCTTCACCAATTTGTGCAAAACTTTGGCTGCTGGCTGTTGTGTAAAAACGGTGATGGAGTGGTCCGGCATCACGACCACGATTGATTTCAAAATAATTGAGTAAGACTGAAATGTCCCGTACGCACTCTGCCCCACTATCGATAAGTTGAACCTTGGGCCCCATAACATTTTGAATAATAGGTCTGAGAAGCGGATAATGGGTACAACCCAAAATCAGGCTATCCACCTTGCCGACCAAGGGACGCAGGGTTTCATAGACTACTTTCTTGGTGACACTGGTTGACAGGGCCCCAGACTCCACCAAGGGAGCAAACTTGGGACAGGCCAAACTCTCCACCTGTAAGTCCGGATCCAGATCATGAATTTTCTGACGATAGATGTCAGATTGGACCGTCATGGGGGTTCCAATCACTCCGATTTTCCCACCTTGGCTGGACTTGATGGCTGCTGAAGCTCCTGGCAAAATCACACCTAGGACGGGAATATCTAGTTGAGCCTTGATTTCTTCCCAGACGACCGCAGTCGCAGTGTTACAAGCAATGACAATCATCTTGACATCCTTGGTCAAGAGAAAGTTGACCAACTGCCAAGTATATTCACGAATTTGCTCAGCAGGACGGGGCCCGTAAGGCGCCCGTGCAGAATCTCCAATATAGACGATTTCTTCATGGGGAAGCTGGCGCATGAGCTCGCGCACAACGGTCAAGCCCCCGACACCCGAATCCAAAAAACCAATTGGTCGATTATCCATACAGTCTTCTTTCTAGTCTTTTTTCTGATTGATAGTTCATTATGATTATTTATCTTTAAGAACTGAATGACAGCCTAATCAACAACTATCTCTCTTAATCATAATCAAATATCAATAGAATGCAAGGAAAAAGTCTCATCCCTAAACCATAGCCAACATAGTGAGAAGTCTGGAATTTTCATCCCAGACTTTTCCTTATTTATTTTTTCTTTTTATTGTTAGCAAGGGCTGCTTTTTGTTGGCGGATGATTTGGTGGTAAACTTGTTGTACCTTAGCTTCGCTTGGTTTTTGACCATTTGCACTCAAAAGAGTACGAACTGCTTCAGCATTCAAACGTGGGTTGTCGGCAAATTCTTTTTCGATTTGCTTACGAACCAAGTACATTCCTCCAAGAGCTCCTCCTAGAAAAGCTAGCACAATCAATACAATTGCTAATAGTAAATCCATCATTTTTCTCCTGTTTCTTTTTGAGTCTCTTTCATTATACCACAAACTAGGCACCCTGACTAGTTTGTTTTACGCTTACATCTACTGTGATTTCCTAAGTAATTAGCAAATACTTCATACTTAGTAAAATAAGTCCATTTTTCTTGAAAGCCCTTGCAATAGTTCTATTTATTTGTTATATTAAAATTATTCAAATTACATTGCACAAATTTCTGCAAGACTTATTTTTTAAAAAGAAAATGTATGCGCTTACAGACATGAGAAAGGAGAATTTTGTGGATAAGAGATATTGGGAAAAATCCTGCAAGTATAGCATCCGAAAACTAAGTGTCGGAGCTGCCTCTGTTTTACTAGGAGCTGTTTTTTTAGCAGCACAGGATGTGGCTGCTGATGGTGTCGAGATTCCGGAAAGTGAGGCAACAATTACTGAAACCTCTGCTAAACCGGATACGAAAGTTGAGGAAGTTCTTGCTTCTAACACAGAGACTCAGCCTATAGCTGAATCATCTGAGAAGCAAACCATCGCAGAACCAGAATTACCTCAAACAAGTAGTCAGTCGGATACAACGACAGCTACCGCCCCTGCTGAAAATAAGGAGAGCGAGAAACCAGAACTTCCTGTGAACAAACAAGAACATTACGAACTACATTACAACCAACCAACTGCTCCTTCCTATGACGGTTGGGAAAAACAAGCCCTCCCAGTCGGAAATGGGGAAATGGGTGCCAAGGTTTTCGGACTCATCGGTGAAGAAAGAATCCAGTACAACGAAAAAACACTTTGGTCTGGAGGCCCACAGCCAGATAGTCAAGACTACAACGGTGGAAACTACAAGGACCGTTACAAAGTCTTAGCAGAAATCCGTAAAGCCTTAGAAGACGGTGACCGTCAAAAAGCCAAACAACTAGCAGAGAGAAATTTGGTTGGGCCAAACAATGCCCAATACGGTCGCTACCTAGCCTTCGGTGATATCTTTATGGTCTTTAATAACCAGAAGAAGGGCTTGGAAAATGTTACTCACTATCATCGTGGCTTAGATATTTCTGAAGCTATCACAACTACCTCCTATACCCAAGATGGAACAACCTTCAAACGTGAAACCTTCTCCAGCTATCCTGATGATGTCACCGTGACCCACTTGACTAAAAAGGGAGATAAGACGCTTGATTTTACCCTTTGGAATACCTTAACAGAAGATTTGATTGCCAACGGAGACTACTCATCGGAATATTCTCACTACAAGAATGGCCATGTTACGACAGACCCAAATGGTATCCTACTAAAAGGTACAGTCAAAGATAATGGACTCCAGTTTGCATCCTATCTAGGACTTAAAACGGACGGAAAAGTTACTGTCCATGATGATAGTTTAACGGTCACAGGGGCCAGCTACGCTACGCTTTTACTCAGTGCCAAGACTAATTTTGCTCAAAATCCGAAAACCAATTACCGCAAGGATATTGATGTAGAAAAAACTGTCAAATCTATCGTTGAAGCTGCTAAAACCAAAGACTATGAGACTCTGAAAAATGATCACATCAAGGATTACCAAAGCCTTTTCAACCGTGTTCAATTAAACCTCGGCGGTAGCAAGTCTAATCAAACTACAAAAGAAGCTCTTCAAACCTATAATCCAACAAAAGGCCAAAAGTTAGAAGAACTCTTCTTCCAATACGGACGTTATCTCCTCATCAGTTCGTCTCGTAACCGAACAGATGCCCTCCCTGCCAACTTGCAAGGAGTCTGGAATGCTGTAGACAATCCACCTTGGAACTCAGACTACCACCTCAATGTCAACCTACAGATGAACTATTGGCCTGCCTACATGAGCAATCTCGCAGAAACGGCTAAGCCAATGATCAATTATATCGATGACATGCGCTATTATGGTCGTATCGCTGCTAAAGAATACGCAGGTATCGAATCCAAAGAAGGTCAAGAAAACGGTTGGTTGGTTCATACTCAGGCGACACCATTTGGCTGGACTACTCCTGGTTGGAACTACTATTGGGGTTGGTCTCCTGCTGCCAATGCTTGGATGATGCAGAACGTCTATGACTACTACAAATTCACCAAGGATGAAACTTATCTTAAAGAAAAGATTTATCCAATGCTCAAGGAAACAGCCAAGTTCTGGAATTCCTTCCTGCATTATGACCAAGCAAGTGACCGTTGGGTATCTTCTCCATCCTACTCACCAGAGCATGGAACCATCACGATTGGGAATACCTTTGACCAATCTCTAGTTTGGCAGCTATTCCACGACTATATGGAAGCAGCCAATCATCTGAAGGTCGACCAAGATTTGGTGACAGAAGTGAAGGCTAAATTTGATAAGCTCAAACCACTTCATATCAACCAAGACGGCCGTATCAAGGAATGGTACGAAGAAGACAGCCCACAATTCACCAACGAAGGCATTGAAAACCACCACCGCCACGTTTCCCATCTAGTTGGTCTCTTCCCAGGTACTCTATTTGGCAAGGATCAGCCTGAATATCTAGAAGCTGCACGCGCAACCCTAAACCACCGTGGAGATGGTGGAACTGGTTGGTCTAAGGCCAATAAAATCAACCTCTGGGCCCGTCTCTTAGATGGAAATCGTGCCCACCGTTTGTTGGCAGAACAGCTCAGATCCTCAACCCTAGAAAATCTCTGGGATACGCACGCGCCTTTCCAAATTGATGGAAACTTTGGTGCAACCAGCGGTATGGCAGAAATGCTCCTTCAGTCTCACACAGGCTACATTGCCCCATTACCAGCCCTCCCAGATGCCTGGAAAGACGGGCAAGTCTCAGGCTTAGTCGCTCGTGGTAACTTTGAAGTCAGCATGAAATGGAAAGAGAAAAATCTTGAAACGCTATCTTTCCTTTCTAATGTGGGTGGAGACTTAGTCGTAGACTATCCAAATATCGAAGCTAGTATTATCAAGATTAATGGCAAGGAAGTTCAAGCTAGTCGCCTCAAAGATAACCGTATCCAACTTGCGACTCAAAAAGGTGATGTCATTACCTTTGAAAACTTCCCTGGACGAGTGACTCGCTTATCAGCCCTTCGAAAAGATTCCGTCACAGCTGAACTTGACTTTAACACAGTTGAAGGAGCAAGTCATTATGTCATCCGACGAGAAAGCAAGGATGAAAACAGTCAAACTCCTAGCGTTCGTGAATTTATCACCAACCAAACTCACTTTATCGATCGCTCGATTGATTCTAGCCATGCCTATACTTATACCGTTAAGGCTATGCTAGGGAATCGTACAACACCAGTTTCAGATGCTGCTTCTATCGATGCCTTCAGTGAGTTGATGGATGACCGTGACAAGAGCATCCAGTACGGCTCAGCTTATGGAAACTGGGCTGACTCAGAACTATTTAGCGGCACAGAGAAATACGCCGATATCTCAAATGGAAATTATTCTGATAAAGATGCGACTGCAACCATTCCATTCAATGGCCCTGGTATTGAAATCTACGGACTCAAGTCATCTCAATTGGGACTTGCTGACGTTAAAATTGATGGCAAGTCTGTTGGAGAACTTGACTTCTATACAGCCGGAGCAACCGAAAAAGGTGTATTGATAGGACGTTACACAAATCTATCCTCAGGTCCTCATTTGATGACCATCACTGTTAAGCGCGAGCACAAAGGACGTGCCAACGAGCGTGCAAAAATTTCTCTCGATTACTTCAAAGTCTTCCCAGGTCAAGGAGCAAGTGTTGAGAAGATTGACGACCGTGACCCTCGTATCCAGTATGGTTCCATGTTTAAGGATTGGAGCGATGCAGAACTCTATGCTTCTACAGAAAAATACGCTGACATCAACGCTGATGATAGCCTCGCTTCTGAAGCCACTGCAACCATTCCATTCTCTGGAACAGGTATCCGAATCTATGGACTGAAAACATCTGCCCTTGGCAAGGCGCTTGTCACACTTGATGGTAAAGAAATGCCAGCCCTTGATTTCTACACTTCAGGAGCAACTGAAAAAGGTGCATTAATTGGCAAATTCACAAATCTAGCTGATGGTGATCACGTTCTTACTTTGAAAGTGGATCCAAATTCTCCACAAGGACGAAAGAAAATTTCTCTTGATTCCTTTGATATCTTAAAGGCACCTTCTGTGTCTCTCGATAGTCCAAGTCTTGATTCCGTTAAGTCCAAAGATAAGACTGTTACCCTAACCCTACCAACTGGCAATTGGGATGCAGTCGCTGTGACCTTCCCTGGTATCAAAGATCCTCTTCTACTTAGAAAAGTCGATGATGATCATCTTGTCACATCAGGTGAACAAACAGTATTAACCATCAAGAATAATAAGGTCCAACTAGATATTCCTGAAACTACGGACCGTAAAGCTGGCAAGCCGATAGAAGCTTATGCCATCCAAGGTACAACAACGACTAGTCCTGTTGTAGCTGTCTTTCCTAAGGACGAAACTGCTCCAGTTGAAGAAAAAATCCTTACAAGCAAAGGGGATGAGCCTGCTCCAGTTGGAACCATTCCTGAGTACACAGATCCTATAGGCACTGCTGGAGATCAAGAAGCGCCTTCTGTTGTAATTCCTGAATTCACTGAACCTATCGGCACTGCGGGAGAGCAGGAAGCACCTTTCGTGGAAATACCTGAATACACCAAACCTATCGGAACAACTGGGGAACAGGAAGCGCCTACTGCGGAAAGACCTGAATATACCAAACCTATAGAGACAGGAAGAGAACAGAAAGCTCCTACCATAGACAGTCCTAATTATAGTGAACCTGGTAAAGGAGCTAGGCAAGAAAAAACATCTACTGGCAGTATTTCTGAGTATAAACTTCGTGTCTTGAAGGATGCAAAGACTGGTGTTGAGATTATTGGTAGAGCAACTGACTTAGAAGGAATTTCTCATCTCTCTAGTAAACACGTGTTGGCTCAAGAACTCTTTGGTAAGATATACGATGCTTATGATATTCAATTTAAAAATTCAAACAACCATAATATACAACCACAGGGAGCTGTTTTAGTTAGATTACCAATTACAGCTGATGTAGAAAATATTTATTACCTAACTCCGACAAAAGAATTGAAATCACTTTCTTTCACTATTCGTGATGGTATGGCAGAATTTACTACTAGTCTCTTTAGTACATATGCGGTAGTCTATCAAAATGTCAATACTCCGGAAACCTCAATAAACAAAACAGTTGCAACAACCTCACTAAACTTTGGGCAGGCTTCAACCACCGATAGTCCTACTCAACTGGAAAATACTCATCACAAAGAACAACTTCCAGAAACTGGTGAATCCTCAAATCCACTCCTCTTCTTAGCAGGACTGAGTGTAGTCTTAACATCCATTTTCTTATTAAAAAATAAGATAGATTAGATCTATAAATTTTTAAGAATTACTTAGAGGGCCCATTCTATTCAAGTTCAACTCAAGTATGTTATACACCATTTCATCTACCATTTAACTGATATCTTTTAAGATAATATTCTTAACTACAAACCAGTCCTTTTGTCTTGAGGACTGGTTTTAATATCGTATATCTAATTACCATCTGATAGATTATACTCAATGAAAATCAAAGATCAAACTAGGAAACTAGCCGCAGGTTGCTCAAAGCACCGCTTTGAGGTTGCAGATAAGGCTGACCTGGTTTGAAGAGATTTTAGAAGAGTATCAATTTCATATTTCTGCCTATCCATTCATACTACTAAAAGACTGAGACACTGGATCTCAGCCTTTTTCTTTATCCCAAAACCAACTCATCACTGACTAGGCTTTGGCCACTATTTTTCTGGAAGAGATGCATGAGATTTTCAACCGTCAGATGCTTTTTCTCCTCTCCCTTAACATCCACCACTATCTTACCCTGATAGAGCATAATGAGACGATTACCATACTCAATCGCATGGTTCATATCGTGGGTAATCATCAAAGTCGTCAACTGATGGTCTTCCACAATCTTTTGCGTCAAATCCATCACCATTTGACTCGTTTTAGGGTCAAGTGCCGCAGTGTGTTCATCCAAAAGCAAAAGTTTAGGTTTCACCAGAGCTGCCATGACTAGGGTCAAGGCCTGTCTTTGTCCTCCTGAAAGGTATTGAGTATCCACTTTCAAGCGATTTTCAAGACCAATATTCAACTCTTTCAAGGCCTCTTGAAACTGAATTCTGTCCTTCTCCTTCACACCCCAACCAAGTCCTCTCTTTTGCCCACGTCTCAAGGCAATAGCCATATTCTCCTCAATCGTCAAACGAGAAGCTGTTCCCATCTTCGGATCTTGAAAAACACGAGCAATATCCTTGGCTCTCTTGCGTACACTCAGATTTTTAATGGATTTCCCTTCCAACAAAAGATCCCCTTCGTCCACCGATAGATTGCCAGCCAAGATATTCATCAAAGTGGATTTGCCTGCGCCATTTCCACCAATCACAGAGATAAAATCTCCCTCTTCAACCTCTAAATCTAATCCTTTGAGGACATGGTTTTCATTGACCGTCCCTGCTTCAAATGTTTTGTGAATATTTTCAAGTGTTAACAAACTTGCCATAACTTTCTCCTCCTATTCATTTCTCAGTTTCAAACCACGAATCTTTAATCTCTTTTGCAATTCTGGTGCAAATAAAACCAAGGCTAGCAAGATTGCATTAAAGAGACGAACCAGATTTTGATCTAGATTTGGAATTTCATAGATATTTAAAATAATCAAACGGTAAACAATGGCACCGATTCCGATAGATAACAAGCGACCTCCAATGGTCAAGTCGTGTATCAAAACTTCTGCAATAATGACTGCACTCAAACCAACAACGATGGTTCCTGTCCCAGAAGTTACATCTGAAAATCCATCATTCTGAGCAAATAAGGAACCACATAGGGCAATCAAACCGTTTGAAATCATGTAACCAACAATCTTCATGGTGTCTACATTGACCCCATTAGCCTCACTCATAGGAATATTGTCCCCAGTCGAACGCAAGACCAAGCCAATCTCCGTTTTCATCAAAAGAGTCAAGACCAAGCAAACAAGTAAGAGACAGGCCAAGCTGAATGAGAAAACAGCTTCTTCACTTGTCAGCCCTAAGATCGCTAATTGCTTAAAGACAGTTGAAGAATCTCCCAAGGAAAGATTGGGCACACTTCCCATGATTTTAATATTGATTGAATAGAGCCCTGTCAAGGTCACAATCCCTGTCAAGAGAGCCGGAATTTTCATCTTGGTGTGGAGCATTCCTGACACAAGACCAGCAATCATACCTGCTAGCAAGGCAAGTAAGGTCGCAATCCAAGGATTTGTCCCTGCCTGTATCTGTGATACGACGACAGCTGCCCCCAAAGGAAAGGCTCCTTCAGCAGTCATATCCGCAATATCCAAAATACGGAAAGTCAAGTAGACCCCAATGGCCATAATCGACCACAACAAACCTTCTGATAAACTAGATAATACAAAACTCATCTTAAACCTCCCTATTCCTTGCTTTCTAACTTACTGATATCAATTCCTAGTGCATCTGCCATTTCTTTATTGGTATGCAATTCCAATTTTTCAGGCAACTCAACTGCTATATTTTCTGGCTTTTCACCTTTTAAAACACGAATCAACATGCGGGCTGTCTGCCGTCCCAGTTCTTCATAATTGGTACCGTAGTTATACAAGCCACCAACAGCAATCATTTCTGTTGAACCACCAAATACTGGAACCTTGTGTTTAATAGAAACCTGCTTGACTGTTTCCATGGTTGACGAAATGATATTGTCCGTTGGTACAAAAACCATATCCACTTCTGCCATCAAGCTCTCTGCTGCCGCCTTGACGTTGTTACTGTCCAAGATTGTTTTTTCAACAACGGTAAAGCCTTTTTCTTCCAGAAGGCGCTTAGCTTCATCCTTTTGGACAACTGAATTTGGCTCGCTCTGAGTATAGAGGATTCCAATCGTTTTAGCCTTTGGCAACACTTTTTTTATCAAATTGATTTGGGTTGAAATGGCATCTGATGATTGGTCGCTTGTCCCCGTCACATTTCCCCCAGGGTGTTCTCTTGACTCAACCAATTTAGCACTAACAGGGTCTGTTACAGCTGAAAAGATAACCGGTGTCGTTTGTGTTGTATTAGCCAAGCTCTGAGCAGAAGGCGTTGCGATGGCTAGAACGACATCACTAGATTCTGCTAGTTGCTGGGAAATGGTTTTTAGATTTCTTTGTTCTCCCTGTGCATTTTGCAAATCAATCTCGATATTTTTCCCTTCAATATAGCCTTGCTTGGCCAGCTCATCCACAAAACCTTCTCTAGTAGCGTCTAAGGACTGGTGGGTAATAAACTGCGAAATACCGATACGAAAAACATCTTTTTTCTTATCTGCCTTCAACTGATGCAAACTGATCAGAGAGGTCAAGAGGATCCCCACTACCAAGAGGGGGGCTAGTAATTTTCGAACAACTTTCATAATGAAACTCCTTCTCAGAAAAGATAATACTCAATGAAAATCAAAGAGCAAACTAGGAAACTAGCCGCAGGCTGTACTTGAGTACGGCAAGGCGACGTTGACGTGGTTTGAAGAGATTTTCGAAGAGTATAAAACAAAAAACCGCCTAGATAATACCTAAACGGATGCTTGAAATAATCTAACAAGTTACAACTTAGCTAGTCCATTTAGATATTCATCTACATGGACCACAATCAAAAATCTTAGCCACATAGATACAAACAAATTGCTTGAACTGTTTGCATCCATTGTGACATGTCTACAAACACTATCTAAAGTAGCTAAAGTAAAAGTTTTGATTCATTGTTACAGCTTGTCTTTTATTCATTTCTTTTTCTGCTTTCTTTTTTGATGTTTCCTATCTTACTACCTTTTTCATCAGCTGTCAAGAATTTTTTAAATTTTTTCGAAAATTCTTTCAAACTACTTTCAAAGTTTTTCAAATTAGTCCAACAAAAAAGGTTTATAATTTCCATAAAAATTGACATGGAAATTATAAAACCATTCTTAGTTTAGTCCTTGTTGATAACGTGCCAATTCGGCTTGGTTCGCCCAAACATAGTGACCTGGACGGATTTCTACCATAGATGGCTTATCAGCCTCATAGTCGTGTTGACTTGGGTCGTAAACCTTCAAGACCTTCTTACGTTCCAAGATTGGATCTGGGATTGGTACCGCTGAAAGTAAAGCTTGAGTATATGGGTGAATTGGATTGTTAAACAATTCTTCTGTTTCTGCAACCTCTACAATAACACCCTTGTAAATAACTGCGATACGATCTGAAATAAAGCGAACGACCGACAAGTCATGGGCGATGAAGAGATAGGTCAAACCAAGTTCTTTTTGGAATTTTTTGAGCAAGTTCAAGACTTGGGCACGTACAGAAACGTCCAAGGCTGAAATTGGCTCATCTGCAATAACAAAATCTGGTTGCATGACCAAGGCACGGGCAATACCGATACGTTGACGTTGACCACCTGAAAATTCATGAGGATAACGAGTCAAGTGCTCAGCAAGAAGCCCAACTTCACGGATGATATTTTTAACTTTCTCTTTACGTTCTTCTTCATCCTTAAACAGACGGTGATTGTAAAGACCTTCAGAAATAATATAATCAACAGTCGCACGTTCATTCAAACTTGCTGCAGGGTCTTGGAAAATCATCTGGATACGACGAATCAATTCCGCAGCTTGTTCACGCGATTTCTTACCATTAATCTTTTGGCCATCAAAAATGATATCACCATTACTTGTGTCATTTAGACCAATGATGGCACGACCAATAGTTGTTTTCCCACTACCTGACTCACCAACAAGTGAGAAGGTTTCTCCCTTGTTGATAAAGAAGTTAGCATTTTTAACTGCGACAAACTTCTTACTTCCTTCACCGAAGGAAATTTCTAAATCTTTGATTTCTACTAATTTTTCAGACATTTCCTTCCTCCTAGTCTGCCAGATGGGCAAATCCCATTTTTTCACGGATCTTATCGTGGAGATTTGCAATCACAGCTGGTTTTTCTACTTTTGGAGCATCCTCATGAAGAAGCCAAGTTTTAGCCCAATGTGTCTCCGATACTGAGAATTGAGGGGCTTTTTGTTCGAAGTCAATTTGCATTGCGTAGTCTGAACGCAAGGCAAAGGCATCCCCTTTCAGATCAGTATAAAGTGACGGAGGTGTTCCTGGGATTGAGTAAAGATCCCCTTTATCATCAGCAAGCTGAGGCAAGCTAGACAAGAGACTCCATGTATATGGATGGCGAGGGTCATAGAAGACTTCCTCAACAGTTCCATATTCAACGATTTCTCCTGCATACATAACCGCTACCTTATCCGCAATACTTGCTACCACACCAAGATCGTGGGTGATAAAGATTGTTGTGAAGTGATACTCGTTTTGTAATGATTTGAGCAAATCAATAATCTGTGCTTGAATGGTCACATCCAAGGCAGTTGTCGGCTCATCACAAATCAAGACATCAGGTCGGCAGGCAAGGGCAATAGCAATAACGATACGTTGACGCATTCCTCCAGAATATTGGAATGGGTATTCATCAAAACGTCTATCTGCGTCTGGAATCCCAACCTTATTCATGTAGTCAATGGCCAATTCTTTTGCTTCCTTGGCTGTTTTTCCTTGGTGTTTTACAATAACTTCTGTAATCTGACTACCAATTGTTTTAATTGGGTCCAAACTAGTCATTGGATCTTGGAAGATAGTCGCAATCTTAGCACCACGAATTTGTTCCCAATCCTTGTGAGAAGACAAGGCTGTCAAATCTTGACCACGGTAGTCAATGCTACCTTGAGCAATACGACCATTTTCTTCGAGCATACCTGTGAAGGTCTTTGTCAAAACAGATTTACCTGATCCTGACTCACCTACCAAGGCCAACACTTCTCCTTCAACTAGTTCAAGAGAAACGCCGCGAATGGCTGTCAATACTTTGTCACGAACGTCAAATTCCACGACAATATCGCGAGCAGTCAAAATTACATTTTTTTCTTTTGTCATTTCTACTCCTATCTATGTGTACGTGGATCACTAGCATCCGCTAAGTTTTGACCAACTACGAAAAGGGACAAGGATACCAAGACAAGAGTTGTCAATGGAATCCAGAACAAGTAAGCATTAGTTGTTACGTTTTGTGAATAATCCGAAATCAAACGACCCAAACTTGGCACGGTAATCGGTAAACCAAGACCGAAGAAAGACAAGAAGGCTTCGTATGAGATAAAGCTTGGAAGCATTTGGGTCATCGTTGTCACAATAACAGATACCAATTGTGGCATGATGTTTTTGGCAACAATCTTCAAGGTTGGTGTTCCCAAAGTACGTGACGCCAAGTTGTATTCCAAATCACGATAACGCAAGATTTGCACACGGATCATGAAGGCAATTCCGATCCATGTTGTCACACTCATGGCAAAAATCAGATTCCAGAATCCAGCTCCGATTGAGTAAGTCAAGACAATGACAATCAAAAGAGATGGGATGTTTGAGATGACGTTGTAAACTTCCATCATGACACGGTCAACTGATTTTGAAATACCCCAAATACCACCAACAAAGACACCGATAACCAAGTTAATCACTGTCGCAATCACAGAAATGAGGATAGAGTTACGAGCTCCGAACCAGACACCGTCAAAGAGAGATTTACCGTTACTGTCTGTACCGAACCAATGCTCCGCATTTGGCTTGATATAACGAGCACTAAAGTCGTTTACCTTGCTGACATCATTGAAATCAAACTTAGAAAACATTGGGTAGATGAAACTCATCAAAATGATAGCTACCAAGATTCCCAACATGACTACAGTTGATTTCTTCTTCATAAATTGTCTAAACACTGAGCCCCAGTAAGAATATGCTGGTGCATCAATGGCTTCAGAGGCAAAATCGTCACGTTTTACGAACTGAAATTTTTCTTTATCGATTGTAGACATTATTTGCCTCCTTTCTCAGTCAATTTAATACGTGGGTCAATAATGGTCATCCAAATATCTCCTAAAAGAAGTGAGAAGATAGAAATACATGTAAAGATGAAGACAAGACCAACGACCATAGAGTTATTAGATGCTTTTACAGAGTCAATCAACATTTTACCCATACCTGGGAAGGCGAAGACTGTTTCAGTAAGAGTTGCACCACCGATAACCCCGATAACGGCACCAGGAATTCCTGAAACCAGCGGAACCATGGCATTTTTAAAGATGTGTTTGTTTGAAATTTCTTTTTCAGACAAACCTTTTGCACGAGCAAAACGTACAAAGTCTTGCGACTGCAAGTCAATCATGTAACGACGAATCCAAATAGCTGTACCAGGAGCACCCAATAAACCAAGGATAACTGCTGGTAAAACATATGAACGCCAATCTCCAGCACCCAAGATAGGGAATGAATCTGGCAAGCCGATTGAAGATCCAGCCAAACGAACGATATAAACCAAAGCAATTGTTGGAAGAGCCATCAAGAAGGTCAAAGCCCCTGTTGAGAAGCTATCAATCCAAGTATTCTTGAAGCGAGCCATAGCTGAACCAAGTGGCACGGCAATCGCATAAGAAATCACCAAACCAATCAATCCAACGACAGCAGAGCTGGCAATCATAGACGGATATTGGTAGTTACTTTCAGTGGCTGTATAAGGATCATCTTTTCCGTAGTTGGCTACTTCACGAGAATCAGCCTGACTAGGTGATTTGTAGGTTCTTGAGTAAATATTTACAGAAGAAGTTTTCTTACCTGTTGGGAACTGAACTTGAGCCGTTTTTGTTTGTCCTTGTCCCTGAGTAATAACCTGTAAAACAGGGCTATTAGCATAGGTTGGATAAGAGTCACCTAAATTGATGTTCACAAAGTTTTGATGCACAAATGGGAACTGACTGTTAAAGTACAAGAGATATTTATGTTTGGTACCTGAACCAACCAATGACCATCCGATAGCTGGATCGTTTTCGAAACGAAGGTAACGTTTCAAGTCTGGGTTTTCAGGGTCTTGAATTTTATTAGTATGGTCAATGTCAATCAAGTTAGCATAGAATTTGAAAACACGTTCAAAAATGGGGATTTCACGAGTAGCGTAGAATTGACCACTTTCAGTAAATTCTCCCAAGGTCCAACCATGACCGATTTGTTTGATGTATTTTTCATAGATAGCCTTGTTGGTATCATTAGCTTCAACTGTTACAGAAGCATCCATCTGGCTAGCTTTTTCTTGCAACTCTTTGGTATCGTAGTACTCGATATAGCCCATACGCTCATAAACGGTATTCTCATAGTTATCACGTTTATCAGCAGTTGTCGCAATCTTGTTATAGTTGGTATCCTGTTTGAAAATCAATTTTCGAGGAACCATTGTATAGATAATCGTGTAAGTCAAGGTTGTTACTAAGAAAATAGAAACCAATGACCGCAAAACACGCATAAAAATATATTTTTTCATATCATTTCCTTTAAAAATCCCAAAAGAACCTTCTCCTCATGGAGAGAAAGTTCTATTGAAAATTATTTACTTCACATGACTTGCCAATTCTTTTTGAGCTTTCTCGTTTGACTCAGTCTTTTCTTTCAACCATTTTTCACGAGCTTTTTCGTACTCTTCTTTGGTGATTGCTTTTTCACCAACTTCAGTGTACTTCAAGTATCCTGCATTCTCACCCTTAAGGCCAGCTACAGAATATGAAGAGCTAAATGGTAGAACTTTTGAAACATATGAAACGGCTGTTTCTTTAGGAGAAGCCATTACTGGAATTGTCAAAGCATTGTCAGTCAACCAAGCTTGTGCTACTGCGTATTTTTCATAACGTTTTTGAACATCTTGGTTTTCGCTGTTTGCGTCATCAAGTAATTTTCCATAGTCAGCTAAACCAAGTTTGCTCACTACTGATGCATCAGTGCTCTGGTCGATACCAAGGTAAAGACGAGTGTTTCCTCCCTTAATGACGAATTGATCCAAGAAAGTAGAAGGATCTTGATAGTCAGGGTTCCATCCTAGCAAGGTATGGATATCCCAGTCTTGTTCTTTAGCTGTTGGAGCGCTAAATGAAATTGGTAAGGCTTCTGCTTGAGTCATTTGTTGTAAGTCTACAACAACATTATCTGAACCCAATACCTTTTCAATTGATTGTTTCAATGATTGAACACGGTTTACAACCGCTGTTGATTCTTGGATAACCAAGGCATCCAAGTGGATTGGGAATTCAACACCTTCAGCTTGTAGGCTTGATTTTGCTTTAGCAAAGACTTCTTTAGCTTTTTCTTCATTGTAAAGTCCATTTTGAGAATCTGCTAGAGACACGTTTGACCAAGTAGAAGAATTTGTCTTAGCCAAGCTATCTTGTACCAATTCACCAAATGTTTTCTTACCAACTTGGAGATTATATGGTGCGAATGTATTACGGATAGCTACTGCAGCTCCATCAGTACCATTTGTTTGAGCTGAGTAAGAATTGCGATCGACCGCAAAGTTCAAGGCTTGACGGAATTCCTTGTTTAGCAATGCTTTCTGAGTAGATGTCTTTTGGGCATCACTTGTTTTGGCAGTGTGGCTATAGGTTGTACGGCCATAGTTCAAGCTGACAGTTGCAACACCCGCACCTGGTTCATTAAAGTAAATGTTATCTTTGAAGTCAGCTGCATATTTTTCATATGTAGAACTTGTAGGGAAGATACGCGCCTTGCTATATTGACCATCGGCAAAACCTTTGGCAATCACATCTTGGTCCTTACCATCCCAGAAAGTGAACTTAACGTTCTCAATTTTTACATTTTCTTTGTCCCAGTAAGCATCATTTTTAGCCATCTCGATAGATGATTTTGGAGTTACAGATTTTAAGACAAATGGACCGTTATAAAGAATAGAGTTAGCATCTGTTGGGGCACCAAAACCTTCCCCTTTTGAAGTTAAGAATTCTTCATTAACCGGCATCATGACACCACTAGTTGTTTTGTCATTCCAGAAAGTTTCTGGCTGGTTCAAGGTATATTCTAGTGTTTGATCATCAAGTGCTTTTACTCCAACGGTTGAAAAATCGCTTGTTTCACCCTTGATATAGGCTTCTAATCCTTTAATAGAAGAGCTAACGATTGAAAGTCCTTTTGATTTTCCATCTACAGCATGCTTCAAACCAGTAACGAAGTCTTTAGCAGTGACAGGAGCGTACTCTTCTCCCTCTGCTGTCACCCATTTAGCATCCTTACGGATTTTATAGGTATAAGTCAAACCATCTTTTGAAACTGTCCATGATTCAGCAATAGAAGGAACCAGGTTACCATATTTATCATTAGCCAACAAACCATCTACAGCATTTGTTGTGACGAATGATGTTGAATCGATATTGCTGACGATATAATCCAAAGTTTCTGGATCTGTTTGATAAACATATTGGTAATCTTTTGCTAGTTTAGCATTATTTGAACTAGTGTTTGAACACGCAGCTAGAACTCCTGACGCTAATAAGGTAGCTCCCGCTACAGCAAGCACTTGACTTTTTTTCATTTATTTACTCCTCTTATAAAGTATAGGTTATTATTGATTATACCATATATTTTAAGATATTTCAATAAAAGTAAACGAATTTTCAGAATATTTAGGCTTATTAACACAAAAAATCTGAAAAAGCTATTGACTGAAAATCATTTTCAAGGTATAATAATAAACGTTAAGGCGGTATAGCCAAGTGGTAAGGCACGGCTCTGCAAAAGCTTGATCGTCGGTTCAAATCCGTCTACCGCCTTCTATAACTTGATTTATCAGGTTGCAAATGAACAGAAAGCCCCGTTTGAAGGGCTTTTTTTGATAAATACATATAATTTACAAACATTTTGGGGCTGAGCTTTTCGAGGGCACAATTCTCGTTTGAAATCAACTGAAAAAAGCTTCATCACACATGGTGACAAAAGCCTCTAGTTTACTCTGTTTCTTCTTCTATTTCAAGTTCTGTGATCTGGACTTTTACCTTGGTAACACGTCCATTTTTCACCTTATCATTGGTTAGGATAAGCTGTTTGTTTTGGCTGACCAATTCATAGCTAAGTTTCTCAGTCGTTGGAATACTCCCAATTCCTGTCAAATAATAACCAGCGATGGTATCAACGTCATCACTTTCCAGCTCAACATCAAAGTAGCTATTAAAATCATTGAGATTCATGGCACCTTGAACGATATAGGTATCTTCTCCTATTTGATGAACTTCGATTTCAGCCTTATCTGTTTCGTCATCAATTTCCCCAACGATTTCCTCTAAGAGGTCTTCAAGGGTCACTAAACCAGCCATACCACCGTATTCATCTAGCAAAATTGCCATTTGTCTTTGGGTATTGCGCAATTCTTTTAGCAAGTCATCCACAAAAATAGTTTCAGGAACAAAGAGTGGATCTTGTAAAATTCTCTTCCAAACAATATTGTCAAAACCGTCTACAAAGGCTGCCTTAAGAAGACTCTTGGTATGAATAATCCCAATCACGTTATCCTTGTCTCCATCATAGACAGGGATACGAGAATAATTTTGTTTTAAAATACTTTGGATAATGATTTGACTATCATCCTTAATATCAACCATGAAGGCATCCGTTCGAGGAACCATAACTTCTCTGGCCATCAGTTCATCCAGTGAAAAAATCCCCTGTAACATCTCAATTTCGTCAGCATCTAGTGTTTCTTCACTATTTGTCAGCATGTAGGCAATTTCATCACGGGTCATTTTTTCATCAGCATCGTCAAAGGCCACAGGAGTCAAGCGACTCAAAAGGTTAGTAGACGCAGACAAGAGCCAAACAAAGGGATTAACTAGTTTTCCCAGCCCAATAATAACTGGCGCTGTACGAATCGCTAAGGCATCTTTTAGATTAAGAGCGATTCTCTTAGGATACAATTCCCCAAAAACGATGGAAATATAAGTCAAAAATGCTAAAGATAGAAAACTTGCAATAGCATAAGCTGTTTCACCATTTCCAAGCCAAGATGCAATTTCTCGTCCCAGAGTCTCTGCCAAACTCGCCCCAGATAAGATCGTAATCAGGGTAATCCCTACTTGAATGGTTGATAAAAAGTGGTTAGGATTTTCTAGTACCTTCAGCAGACGGATATAGCGTCTATCTCCTTCTTCTGCCTTTTGTTCAACCCGCGCACGGTTAAGAGAAACCATGGCCATTTCTGTGGCTGAGAAAAAGGCATTTAACACCGTCAAGATAAACAATAAAACAAATTGTAGCAACAAATTCTGACTACTTGGGTCTTCCATAGTTCTTCTCCTAAAATAGTATCTTATCCTTTATTATATCACAAAATCTACTCCAGTACATATTATTTTTTTCTTAGTATCTATTCTAGCCCTGCTTAAACTAGTAAGAAAGAACTCCTATATCTACAAGTGACATAGGAGTTTATGTTATCTTTTACTGAGTAACAGTGACTTCTCCAGTTCGGTAATCCAGTTGAAGTCCCTTTTGAACATTGGGAACTAGGACATTAAATTCCAATTCTCCGTCTGAAGACTTGGCTTCAATCTGTGAAGCTGAAGGAACTAAATCCTCGTTTGAAGAATAATAAAGAGTTACACGGTAACGGACACGCTTGTTTTGGTCCAAGGCCTTACGTACCATGCTTTCATAGTAGTTTTGACCAGTCGAATCCTCGGCCTGTGCCTGATTGGCCCAGGCTGTCTGAACAGCAATGTTTTTAGGATTGCTTGTCGAGGCATCAAAACCATCCAAGCCACCGATTAAGGCATAGCCTAACAAGTGACCTCTATCGACCGCATGGGTATAAGTACCCTTTAGATTCTTAACCTGATGCCAGCCTGGAGGAGTCCATGAAGTCGAACCATTCCCCGTTTCTTCACGATTCTTGTACTGGCGAGTTGCCTTAGACAAGAGAGCATTTGCTACGGTTGGCACGGTTTCCTTGCCCACTGTCTTTGTTTTATTATCAGCGTAGGGCTTACTTGAAACCTTGGCATCTAGATTTGTTTTATTACCATTGACGATAAAAGCACCTGAGCCATTCCACTCCAGACTCCCTTTTATTTGACTCTTGACTGCATCTGTTAAGACACTTTCTGCCAATTCTTGACTAGGAGCCTCAGACGCTTGTTTTTTCTGACTAAGCTTGGTTTTGGGACTATTCGCTGTCGACTGCATCTGCTTAATATAATAGCTTCCCACAGATAAAAGCAATAACACTAGCAGCCCGATCAATGTCTGTCTTGTTTTTCTATCCATTTTTCTCCTTATCTCTAGAAAAAGACTGGTTCTCCAGCCTAATTTCCTGTAAATTTATGAATCAATTCCTGCCATTTGGCTGGAGACAGGATAGCCCATGGATCTTGACCCTTGCCCAAGATTCCATAACCTACCATTAAGCCAATTCCTAGGGCCAGAGTACCTAAAATCAGTACCAGGATGACTAAAAGTAAACGCTTGACTACGTAGCTTGATTTCTTATTCATCTTCATCACTTGCCTCAATCCGCTTAATCTTAGCACCTAGCTGCGCCAATTTCTCATGGAAACGGTAGTAACCTCTATCCAAGTGAACCAATTTACCAACTACAGTTTCTCCTTGTGCTACCAAACCTGTCAAAATCAAGGCTGCGCTGGCACGAAGGTCAGTTGAAAGAACTTCTGCTCCCTGCAAAGGCTGTTCACCAACAATACGAGCTGTATCACGGATAATCTCAGAGTGCAAGCCCATGCGGCGCATCTCTTCTAGATGTTGGAAACGATTTTCGAAAACTGTCTCCACCATAGTTGACTCCCCTTTTGCGACGGTCATCAAGGCTGTAAATTGAGCCTGCATATCTGTTGGAAATCCTGGGTGGGGCAAGGTTTTCACATGAACAGCTTTTAGATTTTCTAGTTGAGAACGAACACGAATTCCTTCGTCTTCTTCAATTACTTCAACACCCATTTCAAGTAACTTGGCAATCAAGGGACGGTTGTGCTCCCAGACAGCGTCTTTAATCAAGACATCACCACCGGTCATGGCAGCAGCCACCATAAAGGTTCCTGCTTCGATACGGTCTTGGACTACATTGTGAGTCGTACCATGAAGTTTCTCAACACCAGTAATGGTAATAGTCTCTGTACCAGCACCCTTAACCTTGGCTCCCATTTCATTAAGGAGAATGGCTAGGTCAACAATCTCAGGCTCACGCGCAGCATTCTCAATCACTGTCACACCATCAGCCAGAGTCGCTGCCATCATCAAGTTCTGCGTAGCGCCAACACTTGGGAAGTCCATGTAGATATGAGCCCCATGTAAGCGATCAGCCTTGGCTTCGATATAACCAGCTGTCTGACTAATCTTAGCCCCCATAGCTTCTAGACCTTTCAAATGAAGATCAATAGGACGGCTACCAATGGTACAACCACCTGGCATGGATACCTTAGCATGACCTACACGAGCAAGAATTGGTCCCAAGACAACGATGGAGGCGCGCATCTTGCTGACATACTTGTAAGGAGCTTCCTCAGTGATATCACCAGTCGCATCCACCTCGACAAGATGAGCCTCCTCATCAAAATCTACCTTGGCATTCAAACCACGAACCACCTGATTCATAGTGAAAACATCTGACAAGATAGGAACATTCTGCAAGACGGTCTTTCCTTCACTTGCTAGAATAGTCGCTGCCAACAAGGGCAAGACTGCATTCTTTGCTCCTTCGATCGTAACACTTCCTACCAGACGATTATCGCCACCTTGAACCACAATTTTTTCCATACTTCTTTCCTTTACATTTGATTTTATAATAATCCTCTAAGCGCTTCTTGCCACAACTGATATAGGCTGATAAAGAATGAACTCATGATGTAGCCCATTACGATGCTGAAAAGAGCTATCAATAAACGGACTTTTCTTGTATTCTCAGCTGTCACTTTTAAAACTTTTTCCCATCTAACAAGATCCTTTAAAAGGTAAAAACTCACATAAATAAAGAGCATGTGACTGCTTAGAGTGAATAATAATTGAACCATTTGACTATTATACCATCTTCTCTGTTTGTGCGCTAGTTTGGAAACTTCACTTAAAATTAGGGATTGTTTTTCAAGTAATCAATTGCATCTTGTAGGGTTTTAACGGGAACAATTTTCATATCTGTCTTGATTGTTTTGGCTGCTTCTAGGGCTGTCTGATAATTGTTTTTCGCATCTGGATGTGCTTTTTGTTCTTCTTCGCTAACAGGGTTATCAGGGGCAAAGAAAATAGCAGCACCTTCTCTAGCCGAAGCTACAACTTTCTTATCGATACCTCCAATATCCCCCACATTCCCATCGCGGTCAATGGTTCCTGTACCGGCAACAATGCGGCCATTACGAAGGCCAGGGTCAGCTATTTGGGTATAGATGGCCAGACTAAACATGAGACCAGCACTTGGTCCGCCGATACCGGCTGTTGAAAAGCGAATTGGGACATCACTGGTCACTTCTGTACGGTCAATCAATCCGATTCCAATCCCATTTTTGCCATTTTCCAAGGTGATAATCTTACCTTCTGCAGACTTGGTTTGCCCATCCTCTTCATAGGTCACTTTAACTGAGTCCCCTAATTTTTGAGAATTGACGTAATCAATCAAATCTTTGGAACTATCAAAGGTCTGATCATTGACTGCTGTGACCGTATCAGAGATGTTGAGAATCCCTTTAAAGGTCGAATTATCCGTCACAGTCAAAACATAAACACCAAGGTATTTGAGTTCAATATCCTTACCAGCTGTTTTTAGCCCTTGATACTTGGCCATATTTTGCGATGTCTGCATGTAGAATTGATTAATTCGCATAAATTCAACATCGGAAGAACCACCTGTAGTCTCCTGAGCACTGCGAATATCTGTAAAAGGCGTCAACCAAGCATAAATCATATGAGCTAAAGTAGCATGCTGAACACCGACCGTAACGAAGTGATAGGCACCAGCTTCCTTATCTTCTGTGTCATTTACTTTAAGGACTTGGCGAATATCTTCCGAACCACCTGGAACCTCTATATAATAGGGCAAGGGCACTACAAATGCCAAGAAAGTCACAATCAAGGCCGCAATGACGTATAAGGGCCATCTAATCTTTTTTTTCATTTCTTATTTCCTCCAAAATACTCTCGGGAACATAGCAGGCAATATCCTGACCAAACTTCAAAATCTCTCTAACGCCTGATGAACTGAGATAGAGATGTTCAGGTCGACTATGTAAATAAATGGTCTCTATATTAGGAGACAGCTGATGGTTGTAGTAATCAAAACTGGCTTCATATTGCAAATCCGCTGCATTCCTCAAACCACGCACTAGACAAGTAGCCCCCAGTCTTTTTGCGACATCAACCACCAATTCATCATGAGAAGACACAACTTCAACATTTTCCAAATGTTTCAAAGCCGTTTCTAGTCCCCGTTTACGACTTTCGATAGGGAGAAATCCTTGTTTGTGGGGATTAAAAAAAATACCGACATAGAGCTTATCAAAGAGTCTGCTCGCCCGTTCAATGATATCCAGATGCCCATTTGTCATAGGATCAAATGAGCCTGTGAATAATCCAATCTTATCTGACATAGACTGTCACCTTACTAATTCCATAAATTTTTTCTTTCCAGATTCCAAGACAAGCAATTTCTTCTGGAAGTTCTACCATTCTATCTGTCTCACACACGACCATGACATCTTCAGAAAAAAGCGCTCTTTCAGCCATTTTTTCAATATCTGCTACGATTTGTTCCTTGGCATAAGGAGGGTCTAAGAAAATGAGGTCAAATTCCCCAGATACCTGTTCCAATGCTCTTTCTGCATCCATCTTGAGGAGTTGAAATTTTCCAATTTCCTTGGTCATCTGGATATTTTCAGCCACGATGGTCTGAGCCTTACGGTCTCGCTCCACCAAAACAGCACTGGACATGCCACGCGATACTGCTTCGATAGATAAACCACCACTACCTGCATAAAGGTCCAAGACTCGTCCCCCTTCAAAATAGGGACCAATCATGTTAAAAATGGCTCCCCTAACCTTATCCGAAGTAGGTCTTGTCGTCTTGCCTTCTAGTGTCTTGAGGGGACGTCCCCCATAGATTCCTGATACGATTTTCATACCGTTTATTATACCAAATTATGAGCGAAAAGAGAAAGAAAACCGAACCTTGCGGTTCGATTCTCTACAAAATATTTTCGTAAGTATCGCGGACTTCTTGAGGCCAAACACTTGTTTGCACTTCTCCGATATGTTTCTTGCGAAGTAAGAACATGGCCATACGAGATTGTCCAATTCCTCCACCGATTGTCAATGGGAATAGGCCATTCAACAATGCCTTGTGCCATTCCAATTCCAAGCGGTCTTCGTCACCGGTGATTTCTACCTGACGACGAAGGGTTTCTTCATCTACACGAATCCCCATAGAAGACAACTCAAAGGCTCCACCTAGAGATTCATTCCAAACCAGAATATCACCATTTAGACCCTTGTAGCCATTTTCAGACTCACTTGTCCAGTCATCGTAGTCTGGTGCACGTCCATCGTGCGGTTTACCGTCTGGTAATTCACCACCGATACCAATCAAGAAAACAGCACCAAATTCTTTACAGATAGCATTTTCACGTTCTTTTGGAGTCAAGTCTGGGTAGCGTTCTACCAACTCTTCTGTATGGATGAAAGTGATTTGTTTTGGCAAGATAGACTCGATGTCATAGCGAGCTTCAACAGCTAGCTCAGTCAGGCGAATAGCCTTGTAAATCTTCTCAACAGTTTCTTTTAGGTAAGCAATGTTACGTTGGCCATTTGGAATGACCTTTTCCCAGTCCCACTGATCAACATAAACAGAGTGGGTAGCATCCAGCGAGTCTTCGTCTGGACGAAGGGCCTTCATGTGAACAAAGAGACCTTCACCCTCACCGAAACCAAAGCGGGCCAAGGTATGGCGTTTCCATTTAGCAAGTGAGTGCACCACTTCATAAGTAGCATCAGGGATTTGGAGAACCTTGACCGATACGGCATTCTCCACACCTGATAAGTTGTCCTGCATCCCATCACCGACCTTACTCAAGATAGGACCTTGCACTTCGACAACTTCTAGCTTATCTTTCAAATACTGGGTAAAAGTGTTTTTGACAAAAGAAATTTCTTCTTGTTGATGGATAAAACTTTTCTTCATAAACTACTCCTCAAAAATTAATTAAAAGCATTATACACCTATTTCCAAGAAAAGAAAAGAGAAATTTTAAAAAAATCAGTGTCACTCAAAACACTGATTTCATAGACCTTTTAATCATTGCGGCCAAAGATACGTAAAATGCTTAGGAAAAGATTGATAAAATCAAGATAGATACTGAGAGCCATTGACACAACCCAACCTGTCGCCACACGACCTTGTGATTGTTCATATGCGAGACGAATTCTTTGGTTGTCCCAAGCAATCAACCCTGAGAAGACCAAAACCATGGCTACGCTAATCATATAATCAAAGAAGCCACTAGCTAAGAAAATATTAACTACCATGGCAATCAACAAACCGATTAGAGCTGCCATCATCGCTCGACCAAGCCCACTCAAATCTTTCTTGGTGAACATACCGACTGCCGCCATAACAAAGAAGAGAAGGGCGCTTGATACAAATGCAGATAAAACTGTACCCGGAGTATAGAAGGCCACCACAAAACTCAGGGTAAAGCCGTTTAATACTGAGTAAAGTAAAAATACTGGAAGAGCCGCTGGACTATTCTTTAAGGCCATGTTACTGGCAACGAAAACCAAGGCCAACTCTGCAAAAGTTGCAATGGTCAACCAGAGACGCCCCTGCATCAAAAAGTAAACCAGCTGAGACTGAAAGACCGTCAACATAAGACCTGATACCAAAGCGGATAGTCCGATTCCTAGACCAACAAAGGCATAAACTTTAGCGTAAAATTGATTGAGACCTGCGCGGTCATGAATAATAGTGTGATTCATCTTTTCTCCTTTTCTATGAACATCTTTCCTTGATTATAACAAAGAAAGTTAAAATTAGCTTAAATGGAAAATTAAAATACCGGCTGCAACGGCAACATTCAAACTCTCCGCCTGCCCCTTCATGCTAATATGGACCAATTGATCTGCACTTTCAGCCATGAAGGGACTAATTCCTTGACCCTCATTCCCCATAACTAGTACACAATTTTCTATAAGAGGCAGTTCTCTGTAGTCAACAGAATCTTTAGATAGGGTTGTTGCCAGCACTGGGATACCTGCCTCTTTAGCTTCCTCGAGAATCGCTTGACTAGACATCCGGTAAATGGGCAGATGGAAATGACTGCCTTGCATGGAACGTAAGGTCTTGAGACTGTAGATATCTGCCGACTTTTCTGAAACAATCACTCCAGTAAAACCTGCTGCATCCGCAGTCCGAATGATAGTTCCCACATTACCAGGATCTTGCACATCTTCCAAAAATAAGAACTTGCCCTGACTAAAATCAACTTGTCCTACTTCTTCTTTTTGAACCACGGCAACAATTCCCTGTGGAGTCTGAGAATCCGCCAAATCTAGCAAAATATCCTCTGAAACCCAGACAGTTTGCGGAAAAGCAGCTAACTGATCTCGGTAATTTTCTAGGGCAAAGATTTTCTCAATCGTCACTCCAGCTTGAACAGCTTCTTCAAACAAGTGCCAGCCTTCAATCAAATAGGCAGACTTGCGGTATTTTTTTTGGTGTAATTTCTTGGCATTTTTTACCACAGAATTGGCTTTTGAGGTTATAATAGTCATAGAAATATTATAACACAATCAAAGGGGTTTGGTATGCAAAAGGTTAGAATGATTGCCCAAGGTAGGGTGCAGGGAGTCGGCTTTCGTTGGGGTGTTTACAGCCTAGCGCTTGAAATTGGTGGCATCACAGGTCGGGTATGGAATAACGACGATGGCACAGTGGAAATCTTAGCCCAAGCAGACTCATCTGCTATCATGGCAAAATTTATCCAAGAAATCCGCAAAGGACCCACACCTTTTTCAAAAGTCAGCTACTTAGATGTCAAACTGAGCAACTTTCCTCCTTACCCTGACTTTAAAATCGCAAATTAGGTCTCTAGAACTATTGTATATTTTGTAAAAAAACAGTAGAATAGAAAGGTATAATTTTTTAAGAAGGAATAAAAACAGTGAAATCTATTAAACGTTTTGCACTCTCAGCTATGGGAATAGCTATGTTGCTAGTCTTAACTGGCTGTGTCAATGTCGATAAAGCCACAGGCCAGCCAACAGGATTTATTTGGAATACTATCGGAGCTCCTATGGCTGAAGCTATCAAGTATTTCGCTACTGATAAAGGTCTAGGCTTCGGTGTCGCTATCATCATCGTAACCATTATCGTGCGCTTGATTATCTTGCCACTTGGTATCTACCAATCATGGAAGGCAACGCTTCACTCTGAAAAGATGAACGCTCTCAAGCACGTCCTTGAGCCACATCAAACTCGTCTCAAAGAAGCAACGACTCAAGAAGAAAAACTCGAAGCTCAACAAGCCCTCTTTGCCGCTCAAAAAGAGCACGGCATCAGCATGTTTGGTGGTGTAGGATGTTTCCCTATCCTCCTTCAAATGCCTTTCTTCTCTGCTATCTACTTTGCTGCCCAACATACTGAAGGGGTTGCTCAAGCAAGCTACCTAGGCATTCCTCTAGGTTCTCCAAGTATGATTTTGGTTGCCTGTGCTGGTGTCCTTTACTATCTTCAATCGCTCCTTTCACTTCATGGAGTAGAAGATGAAATGCAAAGAGAACAAATCAAGAAAATGATTTACATGAGCCCACTCATGATCGTCGTCTTCTCCCTCTTCTCACCAGCTAGTGTCACACTTTACTGGGTTGTCGGTGGTTTCATGATGATTCTCCAACAGTTTATCGTAAACTATATCGTTCGTCCAAAACTTCGCAAAAAAGTCCGTGAAGAACTAGCCAAGAACCCACCAAAAGCACGTACTTTCTCTACACCAAGTGGACGAAAAGACGTTACCCCTGAACAACCAACTGCTATCACAAGCAAGAAAAAACACAAAAATCGCAACGCTGGAAAACAACGTTCGAGATAAGAAGAAAAAGGCTTAGCTTGTTTGCTAAGTCTTTTTGTAATATCAAAAGCCCGATGTTTCCATCAGGCTTCTTTATTATCCATGTACACGTTTCATATAGTCTTGATAACTTTCGGTATCCATGAGCTTTTTAGCGTTTTTCACGCGATCTGCTGTTGGTGGTTTGACTCCTTCAAGTGAATATGGAATTCCCAGTTCACGCCACTTGAATTCTCCCATAGTATGATAAGGCAGAATTTCAAACTTATCCACATTTTTAAGGGTCTTGACGAATTTCCCAAGTTCAATCAAGTCATCATCTCTGTCTGTCAATCCTGGAACTAGCACGTGGCGAATCCAGACAGGTTTTCCAATATCTGATAGATACTGGGCACAGGCCAGGATGTTTTTATTGGTTTGGCTAGTGACAATTTTGTGCTGTTCTTCGTTGATTTCCTTGATATCCAAGAGAACCAAGTCAGTGACAGCCATGAGTTTGTCAAACTTCTCAAGGTAACGTGGTTTATTACGGAAAGGAAGGGCACAGGTATCCAAGGTACAGTGGATACCTTGTTCCTTGGCCTTGGTAAAGAGGGCAATCAAGAAATCAATCTGCAAGAGGGCTTCTCCTCCACTGACTGTAATCCCACCCTTATTTCCCCAGAAACCGCGGTAGCGCAAGGCCTCTGTCAAGACATCATCTACCGTCCGTTCACGTGATTTATTGGACTCCATAGCCCAAGTGTCCGGATTGTGGCAATACTGGCAACGCATGTGACAGCCCTGCAAAAAGACAATAAAGCGAATACCAGGCCCATCTACTGACCCAAAGCTTTCTGTCGAATGCACCATTCCTGTCACTTGTCCATAATCAATTGTTTCTTCAGACATATCGTTACCTTCCTTGAAAACGTTTTATAGTTTTATTATATCACGACTTGAAGGAAAAACAAGATTTTTGCCTATTTTTTAGAAAGCAATCTGTTTTTCAATTTCATTTTCAATGACTTATCATTTTATTCTTCAAAATCAAAGCCATACAAGGTTGCAAAGTAGTCCTCAGGGCGCTCTGCACGGCGGATTTGACGGGCTTTACCTTCTTCGGTATAGAGGATTTCCGCAGAACGAAGTTTGGCATTGTACTGGTAGCCCATTGAAAAACCGTGGGCACCTGTATCATGAATTACCAGCAAATCACCGATTTCTGTATGAGGTAACTCGCGATTCACTGCAAATTTATCATTGTTTTCACAGAGTGAACCGACCACATCTACCAATTCAGATGGTCCATCTGGGTGAGTCAGATTGGTGATATGGTGGTAGGCTCCGTACATGGCTGGACGCATGAGATTGACTGCTGATGCATCCACACCTAGATAGGTACGGTAAGTTTTCTTCTTATGAGTCACTCTTGTAACCAAAGCACCGTGAGGTGCCAACATAAAACGACCCAATTCGGTGAAAATCTTAATCTGACCAAGACCTGCTGGCGTAAGGACTTCTTCATATACCTTACGAACTCCCTCACCAATCAAGGCGATATCATTTGGTTCCTGGTCTGGACGATAATTGACACCAATACCGCCAGAAAGATTGATAAAGTCTAGAGAAATGCCCAACTTTTCCTTGATTTCAACAGCCAATTCAAAGAGCTGACGCGCCAACTCTGGATAATAGAGATGGGTCACCGTATTGGATGCTAGGAAGGAGTGAATCCCAAACGTCTTGGCTCCTTTTTCCTTCAAGATGGCAAAGGCTTCAAAGAGCTGCGCCTTAGTCATTCCAAACTTAGCTTCTCCAGGATTGTCCATAATGTCTGTCCCTAATTCAAAAACACCGCCTGGATTGTAACGACAAGAGATGATTCCTGGAATGCCTGCTGCACGCTCCAGATGTTCAATATCTTCAAAGGCATCCAAGTTAATGGTCGCACCTAATTCACGCGCATAGGCATATTCCTTGTCTGGCGTGTTGTTTGAAGAGAACATGATCTCAGAACCAGGGAAATTCAGTTTATGACTCATCAAAAGCTCTACATAGCTAGAGCAATCCACACCACAACCTTCCTCTTGGAGAATTTTCAAAATAGCTGGGGTTGGAGTAGCCTTAACTGCAAAATATTCCTTAAAGCCCTTGTTCCACGAAAAGGCTTGATTGACGGCTCTTGCCTTCTCACGAATTCCCTTCTCATCATACAAGTGAAAGGGAGTTGGGAACTCGGCAACAATCGCTTCTAAGTCTTCTTTATTGATAAATGGTGTTTTCATAAGCTTCCTTCTATTCTATTTGCAAAGAAAGGCTGGGACAATCGTTCCAACCTTTAGTTCTATCTCTTATTTATCTTCGTCAAAGATATTACCAACCTCAACATCGATGGCTTGGTTCTTGACATCAATATTGGTTACCTTCAAGAGTGACTTGTAGTCAAATTGCTTTTCACGTTCTTCTTGGGCATTATCTGCAAAGACGGCTACACCAGCTAATTCTGAATCAAACTCACGCAAAAGACTGATCATCCCGTTGACCGTCCCTCCGCCTTTCAAGAAGTCATCCACAATCAAGACACGGCTGCCTGCCTTGAGACTGCGTTTTGAAAGGAACATTTTCTCAATACGGTCTCCACTTGAACCTGATACATAGTTGACGCTGACAGTTGAACCTTCGGTAATTTTCAAGTCACGGCGCACAATGACAAAAGGAACATTGAGGACATTGGCAACTGCATTTGCAAGTGGCACACCCTTGGTCGCTACTGTCATAACCGCGTCAATTTTTTGGTCCATAAAGCTCTTGGCAATAATGCGTCCAATATTTTTCAAGATAGCTGGTGTGCTAAGCAAATCTGACAAGTAGATATAGCCACCAGGCAAGATACGGTCACTTTCTGATAACTTAGCACGCAAGTCCTCAACCATTTCCTTGGCATCGTGGCTTGAGATTGATGGTGTGAAGATGACACCTCCACCAGCCCCAGTAACTGTCTGGATGTGGCCGATTTCGATTTCCTCAAAGGCACGTTTGATAATCACGATATCTTCTGAGATGGATGATTTAGCAGATTCATACTTTTCAGCAAAAGTATTGAGACTAGTTAGTTTATAAGGATTATTAATCAAATAGTTGGAAATGACAACCATCCGATCACTTCTTCTTAATTTCATTTCTATTTCCCATTTCATTTAATTTTGATATTTTATCCATTATACCATATTCACATAAAAAAACGAACATTCTTATCCTAAAAAATGCTCATTTTTCTTAAATCATTAATCTAAATCTGGTTTATAGAAGGAACGATTGTCCATAGCGAAGATTTTATTGGTCATCTCTCCCTTATCCACCAAAGCCAGAGCTGTTGACATCATCATCATGCTAGCATCCAGATTATCAATCATATGAATAATCTCCGCCTCCATGATACGTGGACGAACCGGACTTCCATATTCTAGTAAGCCGTGATGGCTGAGAATAACATGGCGAAGCAGAACGACTTCTTCCTTGGTGTCATCGATGCCGAGTTCCATCACTGTCTTGGTAATTTCACTATCAATCAGAGCGATATGTCCAAGGAGATTGCCTCGCACTGTATACTCAGTCTGGTCTGGTCCCGTCAACTCAATGACTTTGGCCAAGTCATGCAACATAATCCCCGCATAGAGCAGGCTCTTATTGAGCTGAGGATAAATCTCGCTAATGGCATCGGCCAAGCGCACCATGGTCGCCGTATGATAGGCTAAACCCGTTTCAAAGGCATGATGGTTGGTCTTGGCAGCTGGATAGGAGTAAAATTCCTTATCATACTTGGTGTAGAGCTTTCGGACAATCCGTTGCCAAACAGGATTTTCAATTTTAAAAATCATTTGCGCCATATAGTCACGGATTTCCTTGACATCAACTGGCGACTTGACCTTGAAATCAGCTGGATCATTGGGTTCGCCAGGTTGAGGCAAGCGTAGGGTGATTTGATTGACCTGAGGGGTGTTGTTATAAACTTCTCGGCGCCCTTTCATGTGAACAACCTTACCTGCGGTAAAGGCCTCAACGTTATGAGGTTGGGCATCCCAGAGTTTCCCTTCAATCTCGCCACTATCATCTTGGAAGGTAAAGGCCAGGTAGTTTTTCCCAGCTCGTGTCTGTCTCAAATCAGCTGACTTGATTAGGTAAAAGCCTTCAAACAGCTCATCTTTTTTCATGTGACTAATCTTCATATTCTTCCTCATCTTCTTGGAAATGGAGTAGATCAAGCGCAGGCTCACCTTCTGATAACTCAATGTGACGGAGCGTTCGCTCGATAGCTGTAGTGCGACGGTTTAATAATTCATCAATATTGCCAGAGGCATGTTGAAGATGTTTTTGTGCCTTGACCAGAATGCCACCAAACTTGCCAAACTCGGTCTTGACACTAGCAAGGGTCTTACTGATATGGTCGGCACTCTTTTGGATATTGAGGGTTTTGAAGCCAACTGATAGGGAATTAAGCAGGGCTGACAGGGTACTAGGTCCAGCGACAATAATCTGCTCCTCCCGCCTCAAATCATCAAAGAAGATCGGATTGCGGACGATTTCTGAGTAGAGTCCCTCTGTCGGAACAAACAAGACTCCAAAATTGGTTGTCCGAGGTGGTGCTATGTACTTGTTCCTGATATCCTTGGCAAAGCGCTTGACGCTTGCTAAAAGCGACTTACGACAACGTTCGATTTCATCCTTATCGCCTGCTTCATAAGCTTCTTCTAAGCGGTAATAATCCGCCAGTGGAAACTTGGAGTCAATCGGTAAGTAGACATATTCTTGATCGCCTTGGCCAGGTAACTTGATGGCATACTCTACTCGCTCACTAGAATTTTCAACCGTTGCAAATTCTCGTTCATACTGGGCAGGGGTCATGATGTCTTCAATAATCTGCCCCAGTTGCAATTCGCCCAGAATCCCTCGCGTCTTGGTTCCAGAGAGAACCTTATTAAGAGCACCGACATCACGGGCAACTGTCTGCATTTCTCCCAGACCACGATTGACCGACTCCAATTGCTTGGAAACTGTCTCGAAGGAAGCTTGCAAGCGCGTCTGCAAGGTCTTTTCTAACTTTTCCTCGACCGTTTGGCGCATTTGTTCCAAACGTTGCTCGTTTGATTCCTGCAAGGCTTGCAGGCGTTGATCGGTCTTGTCTCTGGTTTGGAGGAGACTATCTGTCATTTCTTGACGGACCTGAGTCAGGCCTTGGTGCAATTCCATTCGCACTTCTTGCAAGCGGTCACTGACAGCCACTTCCAAATCTTTTTGATCTAACTGATTGGCTTGTCTGGCTTGTTCAAAACGATAATCCAACTGATCTGATAAATGATCTGCCTGTTCCTCCAAGCTCTTACTTAGGTGTTTCTCCTGCTTATCCTGCCTCTGCCAAATCAGAAAGAGACCAGCTAGGTTGGCAATTAATAATAGAACAAGTAAACTTTCCATCTTACCTCCTGTCCTTGCTATGCAAGACAACCACATAGCCATCTGGGCAAGTCACCGAAACTTCCCTATCTATATATTCGTTAGAAGCGTACACTTTTTTAAAGAAAAAATTTTCCTCTGTCAACTCATACTTGGCACCAAGAATGGTCAGCTGGCTATCCCGAACTGGCATAAAGGCTAGATAGTCGTAGTCTGAACGCGGTTCAAGCTGACTGGTTCCTTCTGGACAATAGGCAATCAAGTTTTGCCCATCCTCAATCGCTATCTGGCGCATATAAGGTGCCAACTTGGGATTGCTAGGCAGAAAGACATTGGCCAACATATGGTCAATACGGCCACCCAAAGCACCGAAAATAGTAACCTGGGCCTGAGGATTTTGTTCAAAGATGGTTAAGAGAGCCAATTCCAAATCCGTATCATCTTTTTCTGGTCGCGCTTGAACAAAATGCTGAGCACGTTTTTGAATCACCTGTCGCTCTTCTTCCGTTACAGAATCAAAATCCCCAACTGCTAGGGCGAGAGGAAGTTTTTCCTCCAAGACCCAGAGCGAGCCCCGATCCACACCGACAAAGCAATCAAAATCTGTCCTGTAGTGTCCTCGGTCTCCGCCTGCAAAAACGGCAACCCTAGTCCAGTTCTTTTCTGAGAGTTTGTACTCGCTCATTGACATCTCCCTTAAAGACATAAGAACCTGCTACAAAAACAGTCGCACCAGCTTCTTTGGCTTGAGCAATAGTTTGGTCATCAATCCCACCATCCACTTCGATTTCAAAGTTCAAGCCTTTTTCATCACGAAGGGCAACCAACTCACGAATCTTATCCATGGTTTCAGGTAGAAAAGCTTGCCCACCGAAGCCAGGGTTCACTGTCATGACTAAGACTTGGTCAACTAGATGAAGGACGTGCTTAATGGCTTCAACAGGCGTACCAGGATTGATGACAACCGAAGGTTTGACACCGAACGAACGAATCTTTTGGAGAGCACCATGAATATGAGGCGTTGCTTCTACATGGATACTGATGATATCTGCTCCTGCACGAGCAAAGTCTTCTAGATGATGCTCTGGATTCGCCACCATCAAGTGACAGTCAAAGACCATCTTACTATGTGGACGAAGTGCTTCAACCACACCTGCACCAAAACTGATTTGTGGCACAAAGTGACCGTCCATAATATCGATATGGGCATACTCTGCCCCAGTTGCTTCTAGGCGTTTGATTTCACGTTCAAAGTTGGCATAATCTGCTGCCAGAATTGACGGAGCAATCTTGTATTGCGACATAGGTTTCTCCTTATTTTGGAATTTTTTTGCTGACTTTTTTGTAGGTTTCTCTGCGATTTTCAATTTCGCTAAGAAATTGCAGGTAGTTGTCAAAACGGAAAGACGCAATGGTCCCCTCTTCTACAGCTGGCTTGACAGCACAAGACGGCTCATGGGTATGGGTACAGCTACGGAACTTACAGTCGCGACTGACAGAAGCAAGCTCTGGAAAGGCCTGATTGAGGTCTTCAGCCGCTGATACTTCATAATCCAGTGATGAAAAGCCTGGTGTATCTGCGATTTTACCCCCATTGAGGTTGTAAAAACTAACAGCTCGAGTGGTATGACGGCCACGACCTAGACTGTCTGAGATTTCTCCTGTTTCGAGATTGAGGTCCGGTGCGATTTTATTGAGAAGGGTTGATTTCCCAACACCTGTCTGTCCCATAAAGACCGTCACTTTGCCTGTTAACAAAGGCAGGAGTTCCTCTTTACTCGTCACAAAATCGTAGCCAATAGCTCCATAGGTTTGTTGGTAAAAATCCAGTTCTCCTCTATCTTCCAACAAGTCCATTTTGGAAATATAAACGATGGGATGGATACCCTTGTGCTCCAGAAGAACCAAGAAACGATCCAGCAAATTGCTGTTAAAATCAGGTTCCTTGACCGACATAATCACCACAGCTTGATCGATATTGACAATAGGCGGACGAACCAGACTGTTTTTCCGTTCGTGAATCTTAAGGATATAACCTTCTGAATTTTCCTCGGCAGAAAAGTCTACCCAGTCCCCAACGTAGGGTGTATGGCCTTTTTTACGGAAATTCCCACGCGCGCGTGTTTGATAAACCTGGCCATCACTCTCTACATAGTAGAACCCAGCCAAGGCTTTAATGATTTGTCCCTGCATCTTAGAATCCTTGCCCTTTAAGTGCGTCTGCTAGACTGGCAAATTCTGCCAAGCTGAGGGCTTCCCCACGCACACTTGGTGACAAGCCCGCTTGATCCAAGGCCTTGGTCAATTTATCCTTAACTTCTTCAGTTTTGCCAAAGTAACCTGTCAAGTTGTTCCACAAGGTCTTGCGGCGATGGGTAAAACTAGCCTTGGAAACCTTAAAGAAGAAGTTCTCGTCTTCTACTGCTACAGCTGGCTCTGGACGACGCACCATTTTTAAAATGGCTGAGTCCACATTTGGCGCTGGCACAAAGACCGTACGAGGAACGATAAAGGCAACCTTGGCAGTCATGTAATACTGCACCGCAATCGACAAGCTACCATAAGCCTTGGTATTGGGCTGTGCTGAGATCCGATCCGCCACTTCTTTTTGCATCATGACCACAAACTCACTAAAAGGAATGCCACTCTCGATCAAGTGCATGAGAATAGGCGTCGTGATGTAGTAAGGCAAGTTGGCTACTACCTTGATCGGCAATTCAGGATTTTTGAAATTCTGGATATGTTGCGCTAAATCCACTTTGAGAATGTCCTCGTTGACCACTGTCACATTATCAAAATCACGAAGAGTATCTGCCAAAATCGGTACCAAACGGTGGTCAATCTCAAAGGCCATGACTTGAGCTGCACGCTCAGCCAAAAATTCTGTCAAGGCGCCAATCCCTGGCCCGATTTCTATAACATTGACTTGGTCATCAATTTCAGCCGTATCCACGATTTTTTGAAGGATATTGGTATCCGTCAAGAAATTTTGCCCGAAGGACTTTTTAAAGGTAAAACCGTGACGCTCCAGCACTGCCTTGGTCACGCTATAATCTGCAATTCTCATCTATTCTCTTTTCTATTATCTGTTACTACTATTGTAACACATTCCCCTTGTATTTTGGGGTCTACTTAGCTGTTCTCATAAGATTTCATAGCTTCTTCCACTTCTGCTAAGGTGACTCCAAACAACTCTAGGCGTTTGAGGAGTTGCTTGCCGTTGGAATAGCCAATTCGGAGAGTCTCTCCTAGATATTCTCGTCGCTTACGACTATCTGCTCCTGCTAAAAAACCAAGGCGAATCAAGTCGCTACGACTGATATCAAACTGACTCTCATGTTCAAATTGTTCTGTAATCTGAGCTAGAGCCGTTTTCAGGTCTTCATAGCTGGCATGCTCAATTCCAAGAGAACAGCCCTTGGTCTTGGACTTGGGAACAGCTTCATCTCGTTTGAGAAAGGCATGCTGAACTGTTGGAATGGTCGTCATAATCATACGACGAATCCGCTCCCCATTAAAATCTGGGTCTGTAAAGACAATGACTCCATGACGTTGGTGTAGACGCTGAATTCGCTCTAGATCCTGCTCATTAATGGCAGAACCTCTAGTCTCATAGGTCTCTACCTCGAAATAACGTTTGAGATTGGCCGTATCATCGCGACCTTCAACCACGATGACTTGAGAAATTTTTTCTTTCATTACTTGCTGTCCAATCCAAAAATTCGCTCTGCATTTGCAGTCGTTGCTGCTGCTAGCTCTTCTGTCGTCATGCCACGCAAGTCAGCGATAAAGTCCACTACATAGCGAGTATAGGCTGTTTTATTTTCACGACCCCGTTTAGGAACAGGAGCTAGGTAGGGCGCATCCGTCTCCACCAAAATCTTGTCCAGAGGAAGTTCTCTAGCAGCCTCTTGGATGTCAGTTGCCTTCTTAAAAGTCACCACTCCTGAGAAGGAAATGGTCATACCAAGCTCGACAAACTTCTCTGCCCACTCAAGAGTTCCTGAGAAAGAATGCATAATGCCACCTCGAGGTCCAACTCCCTCGCTCTTGATAATCTCATAGGTATCTTCCAGCGCATCACGGGTATGGACAACAAAAGGCAAATCCAAGCCCTTAGATAGCTGAATCTGACGGCGAAAAACCTGCTCCTGAACCTCTTTTGGAGCTGTCATCCAATGGTAGTCCAATCCAATTTCACCTAAAGCCACAACCTTGGGATGCTTGAGCTTATCAAGCAAATAGGCTTCAATCTCCTCCGTGTAAATCCCTGCTTCTGTCGGATGCCAACCGATTGTCGCATAGAGCTGGTCATACTCATCTACTAACTCCAAAGCACGCTCAATCGTCGGTTTATCAAAACCAACAATATTCATCTGTGTCACACCCATCTCAGCAGCCAAGGCAATTTCTTCTGCCTCACGACCCGCAAATTCTTCTACATTCAAGTGTGTATGTGTATCAAAAATATCCAAACTATATTTCCTTCTCTTTCCTCAATGTTCCTTAGCTACCAAAAGAAAAGACTTTCTCTCTTCTATACTTCCCTATATTTCCCCTAGTTTCTATTCACTTTGGTTAGTACTTGGTTAGTTCTATGGTTAGCATCTACAGATGAATTTGATTAAGTTTCTCTCTCAATTCATCTTGTATATTTTTTGTTACATGACTATAGATCCTTAAAGTGATAGATTCATCTCTATGTCCAACTCGCTCCATAATAGCCTTTATGGGTATCCCTAGTTCAGCCAATAAACTAATATGCGAATGTCTAAGCATGTGAATATTATAGGATCTGTGCCCACCCAACACTACTTCACAAATACTTTTGATAAATCTATATAACAAAGGCTGTCTCATAATGTTACCTTGCTCAGTCACAAAGATGAATTCCTCATCAAAACAGTTACTACGAAAGTACTCGATAATATCCAAGCAACGTTCACTTAGTACTATCGTCCTGACAGAACCTACTGTTTTCGTTGTCTGTAAGATTCTCTCATCATATCCATGAGCAACATAATCTATTGTATGATCAATTGTTAAAAGATTCGCTTTGAAGTTTACATCTTGATAGCGAACCCCTATAAACTCTGCAAAACGAAGACCAGTTAAAAAGATAAATTCCATTGCCAAAGCATAACGCTTATCTTTATTGTGACTTTCACAATACGATAAAACCTGTCCTAGTTCCTCTCTACTAATGAAATTATCCTTTGCTTTTTGCAACTTCTCATAGTCCGCTTTCTGCTTCGGAATTACCACCCCTTTAACTGGTGAGTCAGAAATATATCCGACCTTTACAGCATAATCAAAGATAGCATTCAAGTATATTTTTCGATTTTTTCTTGTTGAATTTTGAACATTCAAATTCATTAGATATGTTTGAACTATCTGAGTGGTGTAATCTGATATTCTCAAATTTCCTACTGCTCCCATGAAAAGCTCTAAACTTTTCATCTCACTTCTATAACTAGAAGATTTTATCTCACTGGAACGAATCGTTTTCCATTCTTCCAATAGTTGACTAAAAATCATTTCTTCTAGCTGTTTCTTTTCAACTTCCTCTTTTGTAGGGGCGGTTAGAAGTTTTTCGATTTTTAGCGCCAAACGACGTTTTGCTTCTGCTTGAGAAATTCTAGATTTTGATTTTAGAGTCACAGAGACTTGCTTCCACTTTCCCTCTCGTTCATGATAGAATTTCTCATAATAACGGTATTTACCATTATCCAATTTTTTAAAAAACATTTCTTCTCCTTGTACTTTTAAAGCAAAGGAAAGCTATGTAGCATAGCTTAATTATAACATAACTACATAGCTTCCTCATATTTCTTTTGTTTATAAAGCAGAAATTCCTTATAACCTTCAACATTTATATATACTCTCTTATGAGAAGGCTTCAAAATGTATCCTTGGAATTTTTCATTTCTTCGCATTTCTGTTAGATCATTGTTTAAGGTTTTTAACGGAACATCAAATAATTCCGTAATCCCTTTCTTGCTTATATATATATTTTCCATAAATTTCTCCTATTTTTGATATAATAGGGATGGTAAAAGACATTTTCTTTTATTACCTACTTAGCTTGTCAGTTGCTCCGCCAAAAGTGTCTGACAAGCTTTTTATGTTATCGTAAAACTCGGTAGTATATTCTTTCACACCATGAGGAGTTTCATGTTTAGTGGTACGTGAAAATGTCGGAGGACTGTTAATTTTATAAGTTTCCATAATCTCACCCTTTGTTGTTGTAATTTCCAAAGGCTTTTCAATTCCTCTGCTAGTTAGATAAATTCTGATACCCTTGGGATACATATGTAGGCGAGCACCTTTTATAATTGCTTTGTTTTGTGAACCCTCATCACCTATCTGCAAATTAGATAAATAAGCAATCAAATAATTCCCAACCTTATCAGCTCTCTTTAACCTCTTGGTCTTTGTAAAACCTTTCCCCCACATCTTAGCAAGGTCATTGTTAGGAATTGTTAGTTCAGAATCGTTCTTTAATAACACATGCAAATGCCACCTTCCACTAGCTTGCGGTTCAATGACCGTAATATAATCAACATTTCCAAACTGATTACGAATGCGTCGAATGAACGCTTTGAAATCCATGTAAACTATTGCTGTTTCGGTAACATGGTCTCGATAAGTCAACGTTATCCATAACTGGTTGATACCTCCCGTAAAATTGTGAGCTACTAGACGGCGTAGTTTTTTCATAGTCTGTTTAGTAGACTTCAAATTATCGAGTCGTGTACTACTGGAAGTATCCATGTCATGAATTTCTCCCGTCTCCAGATTTACATAACGTTTTCCAGATATTACCTTGATGGTCTGCTCCTGTTGTCCATTCGCAGTTGTCATTTCTATCGTATCACCATACAAGTAACTTTTAACAAGTTTAGTTGAATCTATTTTATACATATATATTTATACTTATCGTGCTTTTGTTTGACGCTTATCAAGTTAAGGCATCGCACTATCGATGATTAAATTCAGATTTATTCCATGATTTATTGACAATAGGGACCCTAAGATTATAAAACTGATTGTGTCGGCGCGGCGAACAAAGTTCGACCGCACCGCCCCAACCAGTCTAATCTATCTTAACCTATAGCCAATAAACTTTCACGGCATAAAGAATTTAACCATCTAAGACCACGGATGTTTCAACTTGAACAACGCCCCTTTAATCGTTCGTTTATCTGATTCATTACATATGATGAATACTAGATAGCGTAACCCATGCTTTACATATAGATCAGCGAGACCATGAAGAGCATATTTGTGCAAATAAAAAATCCAAGTATCCTGTATTCGTAATAGAACTTCTGGGGGTAGCTCTCCAAAAACTTGAAACCGGAAAACTACACACCTAGCTTCAAATTCTCGAATCCCATGGTTATCAATTGCACATAAAGGAACTCTTTCATCTGCTACATGCACTCTCTGAATTGACTTACTCCCATCAGCTTGATCAACTTCCTGCTCTTCATAAATCGGAGATAGCTTATATGCAAACTGATTTTCCTGAATATTTTCTTTCACTAATTCTACCAATACATTTTGCGTAGAAGCTAGAAATCTATTCCAGTTTTTTTGATTTTCTTCTATCTGGACTTTCATCTGGTACTCCTCAAGTTTTCTACTAAAAAGATGATAAACTTCCTTAGCACCTTCAAAAATCTTCATAGGTAATTCTTCGATAATCGATGGCATATTTGCCTCCTTTAAAGTGCTACAACTTCAATGACTTTTGCAGTCAAACTAAGTTGGTTACGATATTCTCCGTATACAATTGCTTTCTCAATGTCTACAATTTCTACAGATGTCAGCATTGGTTGAAACGTATCATAATCCTTCATAGATGCAAATGGAACTTTTACAGTGAGCTGCTCCCCAGTATTATTTTTTTCGTTGGGATAGTCACTTTCATCCGCAAAGACCAGCACGCAAACTTTTACACCTTTCTCCGTTTCCGAACCAGTTTCACTTTTTTCTATCCACCTTGTTGCGGACACAAAACGTAGTTCTTTGCGAGAAAGGAAAAGTGACGTATTAAACTCTGTAAAATAAGTTAAGTTCTTAAGTGCCATAATTCAATACCTTCTTTCTAAACTTAAAAGTAAATCGTCTACTTTTAAGCAAATAAACACTGTGACGATTACAGATAACAACGTTTAAAATTACACCTCCTTATCTATTAGGAGAAATTTCAACAGAATTCGGAAGAGATTATAAATTTTTTAATTCTTTTCGTAGAATCTCTATAATACGCTTGCCTATGGACCTGAGCAAGTAGTCCTCGTCTTGGCTAGCCTCTCTCCACTTGCTATATGGTGGAGCCTCCCTATCGGCCTTTTTGTCCTCCTACTCCTGGCCAGTCTGACTGTTTCCTACCGTCAAATCATCCACGCCTATCCTCAAGGAGGAGGGGCCTATATGGTTACTCGAGAAAATCTATCGCCCGAGCTAGGCTTGATTGCTGGAGGTAGTCTGCTGGTTGACTACATGCTGACTGTGGCGGTATCTGTATCATCTGGAGCTGACGCTATCACAGCAGCCCTCCCTGCCCTTCACCCTTACAACCTCCACATCTCTATTTTTCTAGTTTGCTTGCTCATGCTCTTGAACTTACGGGGGTTGAAAGAATCTGCCAGTTCACTGATGATTCCTGTCTATCTCTTTATCATCAGTACTGTCTTTCTCTTGCTCTATGGAATCTTTCAACTAATGATAGGTACTCTTAGCTATCAGGCGACTTCACCTATCGGCCATGCTGTACCGAGTCTGTCTATCGTTCTCATTCTAAGAGCCTTTACCAGTGGTTCTGCCTCTCTAACAGGGGTTGAAGCTATTTCAAACGCCGTTCCCTTCTTCAAGGCTCCAAAAGAAAAGAATGCTGCTCAGACCTTGACCATCATGTCACTGATTTTAGGTTTTCTTTTTGCTGGTATCACCTTCCTAAACTACTGGATGGGGATTCTGCCTCAACACGGAGAAACCATCCTTTCACAGATGGCTCAAGGCATCCTTGGAAATTCCTTCTTAGGTCACCTTGGCTATTATACCTTCCAATTCTCCACAGCCTTGATTTTGGCCGTAGCAGCAAATACTGGCTTTTCAGCCTTCCCTATGCTGGCTTACAATATGGCTAAAAACAAATACATGCCTCACCTCTTTATGGAAAAAGGAGACCGCCTAGGCTACTCCAATGGAATTTTAACTCTTGCATTTGGGGCTATGATTCTTCTTCTCATTTTTAATGGCAATACCGAACGTTTGATTCCTCTTTATACTATCGGTGTCTTCGTGCCCTTTGCCCTTTCTCAGACTGGGATGATTCGTCATTGGAAAAAAGAAAAGGGGGCAAATTTCTTAAAACCTGCCCTTGCCAATATCCTCGGAGCTATCATTTGCTACGCTATCGTGCTGATCCTGCTCTTTTTCCGTCTCAGTGATATCTGGCCTTTCTTCCCGATTATTCTCGCACTCACCCTACTCTTCTTGGCCATTCACAGTCATTACCAAAAAGCGGCCCAACAACTGCGTCTCTATGAAGGAATCGAAAAACGTACTTACGACGGCAATCTGGTTCTGGTCCTAGTAGGAAATGTCACCCGAGTCAGCGTTGGAGCCATTAACTACGCTCAAAGTATCGGTGACGAAGTCTTAGCCATGCATATATCCACCAAGGAAACAGCAGAAAAAGACCAAGAAATTCTCCAAGAATTTGCCGATTACTTCCCAACCATTACTCTGAAAAATATCAAGACCAGCTACCGTGACATCATCACGCCTACTGTCAAGTATGTCAAACGTATTTCCGAGGATGCCCAGAAAAAGAACTATACAGTCACTGTCCTCGTTCCCCAGTTTATCCCTAATAAACCTTGGCAAAATATCCTGCACAATCAAATGAGTCTCAAACTCAAATACGCCCTCCGTTGGCACCAAGACGTCGTTGTAGCTAGCTACTCTTATCACTTAAAAGAATAAAGAAAAGGCCCTACCAGAACCAAGAAGCTCTGGTAAGGCCTTTTTCTGAATCCATCCACTATGCTTATACTCAATGAAAATCAAAGAGCAAACTAGGAAGCTAGCCGCAGGCTGCTCAAAGCACTGCTTTGAGGTTGCAGATAGAACTGGCGAAGTCAGTAACTATACCTACGGTAAGGCAACGCTGACGTGGTTTGAAGAGATTTTCGAAGAGTATTAACTGAAAAGCGTGACTAGGAATATCATTGAATGTGGTTAGCTAAATCTTCTTGAGCTTTTTTATTTGACTCAGCTTTTTCTTTTAACCATTTTTCATAGAGTTCTTGGTACTGTTTAGCAGTTACTGGCTCTTTTTGCAATTCAACATATTTATAGTTGTCTGCATTTCCCTTATGGCCCACAAATGAGAATGGGCCTGTAAACGGTACAGTCTTACGGAAGATTGGGTTGGCTCCACCACTTTGAACTGGTAGGAACAAGGCGCTATCTGTCAACCAAGCTTGGGCTTCAGCATATTTTTCATAGCGGGCTTGAGTATCTGTGATTTCAGCGTCGGCCTCATCCAAGAGTTTCTTGTAGTCAGAAAGACCAATCTTATCCTTAACTTCCTTGTCTTTTCCTTCAGACAAGCCCATATTTTTCAACTGAGAACCTGTCTCTGGATCTAGGATCGCTAGGTAAGTCTTAGGATCTGAGTAGTCTCCACCCCATCCTGAGATGTCGATGTCGTAGTCTTTTTGTTCTGCTGTATCTGCAAAGTAGGTTGCCTGGTCTTTTTCATCTGGAGAAAGTTGGATAACATCGATGACTACATTCTCCTTACCAAGAGTTTCTTCCACTGTTTGTTTGAAAGATCCGGCCTGTTGCACATCCAACTTAGCAGTCTGGTCAACTGGCATATCCAAATGAATTGGGAAGGTTACTCCTTGAGCTTGCAGACTTTCTTTGGCCTTGGCAAATTTCTCTTTGGCCTTGTCAGGGTTCAAGAAGGCTTGCTTACCATCATTTAGGTTGATATTTGCCCAATCTTTACCATAGTTGACAATTTTTTCATTGACAATATCACCGAAGTTCTTATCGCCAACTTGGACAAAGTTACTTGGTGTAATCGTGTTACGCAAGATACGGTCTGCTCCATCTTCACCATTTGTCTGTGCTGCATAAGCATGACGGTCAAAGGCAAAGTTGATAGCCTGACGGAAATCCTTATTTTGCATAGCTACACGTGAATCTGTCTTTTCCTTGTCAGACTGTTTCATAGTCTGCTTGTAGCTTTGACGATTCACGTTGAAAAGATAATAGAAAGTAACTGAGTTTTGTGGTGTATAGGTAATCTTGTCTTCATTTCCCTTCTTGAGTTCAGCAAAGACTGAACTTGTTGGGAAAATACGACCATCTGTATAGTTGCCTTCCAAGAATCCTCTTGCAATGCTGTCTTGGTCAGATCCGTCAAAGAAAGAGAGTTTCACTTTCTCGATTTTCACATTGTCCTTATCCCAGTAATTAGGATTTTTGTCAAACTCAATCAAAGATTTTGATGTGAAGGACTTAAACAAGTAAGGACCATTTGACAAGATACTTGATGGTGTCACACTTCCAAAGTCATCTCCCTTAGACTTCAAGAAGGCTTCATTCACAGGACTAAGAATACTTGCTGTTGTTTTAGAGTTCCAATAAGTTTCAGGTTGGTTGAGGGTATATTGGAGAGTGTAATCATCCACTGCCTTTACACCAACAGTTCCAAAATCAGATGATTTCCCTTCAACATAGTCTGCTAGACCCTTGATAGAGTCTTGTACCAAGTACAAGTTTTCAGCCTTTTTATCAGCAGCATACTTAAGACCAGTCACAAAGTCATGAGCCGTTACATCCGCATACTCTTCTCCTTCAGAAGTGTACCATTTTGCCCCCTGACGGATCTTATAAGTGTATGTTAAACCATCTTTTGACACAGTCCATGACTCAGCCATAGATGGAATGAGATTGCCATACTGGTCGTTTTCCAACAAACCATCAATCAAGTTGGTTGTGATACTAGATGTAGAGTCTCGGGTAGAGGTAATATAATCCAAGGTATCTGGGTTATTGACAAAGATATAAGAGTAAGTCTTGTCAGCATTACTTGATTGAGATGATCCACACGCTGCTAGAGCTAGACCTGCTGTCAAAGCCATAGCTCCAAACAGCATAACTTTTGATTTCTTCATGATTATTCTCCATTTTTTACAGTATGTGAAATATTATACACCATTTGAGCAAAAATATAAAGCCTTTTGAACATTTTTACAAAAATAAAAATCAGTAGACTCGAGTTCCTACTGATTTTTGATATAGTTCGTTTGGATTATGCAGCCAAAACTTTGCGTCCTTTACGACGACGAGCTGCCAATACGCGACGACCGTTTTTAGTTGACATACGGTTACGGAATCCGTGTTTGCGCGCACGACGAAGTTTACTTGGTTGATAAGTACGTTTCACGATGAATACCTCCTCATAGATTTTGTATTCGTTTAGCCGGCTATAAAGTGATCAGTTACTAAACATACTTTACTATTCTATCTGATTCTTTCACTTTTGTCAATAGCTCTAGGCAAATGTTTCCAGCTTTTTAACGCTTTTTCTGATGTAAGCCCTATCTACGATACTGTTTCAAGAAACGAGTCATCTTTTCTTGGATTTGGGCCAGCTCATCAACACGAGGAAGGTAAACGATACGGAAGTGGTCTGGTTCCTTCCAGTTAAAACCACGACCATGAACCAAGAGAACCTTTTCCTGCTTCAAGAAATCAAGGACAAACTGTTCATCATCATCAATGCGGTACATATCGCGGTCGATTTTAGGGAAGATATAGAGTCCAGCCTTGGGTTTAACGGCAGACAAACCTGGAATATCTTGAATAGCATTGTAGATGAAATTTCTTTGCTCGTAGATTCGTCCACCAGGAAGAAGTAATTCATCGACTGATTGGTGGCCTCCCAAAGAAGTTTGTACGACTTGTTGGGCCAAAACGTTAGAGCAAAGGCGCATATTGGACAACATATTGAGCCCTTCGATATAGCCCTTGACATGAGTCTTAGGTCCAGACAAGACCATCCAACCCACACGGAAACCAGCGATACGGTGCGATTTTGACAAACCGTTCATGCTGACACAGAAGACATCTGGTGCCAAGCTTGCCACAGGCGTATGCACATGTCCATCCATTACCATACGATCGTAAATTTCATCCGCAAAGATAATCAAATCGTTTTGACGGGCAATCTCAATAATCTCCAGCAAGAGTTCTTTAGGATAAAGGGCTCCAGTTGGGTTATTTGGATTGATAAGGACGATTGCCTTGGTATTGGAAGTGATTTTTGACTTGATATCGTCAATATCTGGGTACCATTCTGCAGCTTCATCACAGATGTAGTGAACAGCATTTCCCCCAGCTAGGCTGACAGCAGCTGTCCAAAGAGGATAGTCTGGCATAGGCACCAAGACCTCGTCTCCATTATCCAAAAGCCCCTGCATGGACATAACAATCAGCTCACTGACACCATTTCCAAGGTAAATATCATCAATATCTACGTTTGGGAATTTCTTTAATTGGCAATACTGCATGATGGCCTTACGGGCTGAAAAAATCCCTTTAGAGTCAGAATACCCTTCACTATCACGCGCATTCATAATCAAGTCATGAATGACCTCATCTGGCGCTGTAAAGCCAAACTCTGCTGGATTTCCTGTATTCAGACGTAAAATCTTTTCTCCGTTTGCTCGCATTCGCATGGCTTCTTCCAAAACAGGACCACGGATATCATAAGCAACATGCTCTAACTTACTAGACTTGTTATATTCTTTCATCTTGTTTCCTCAATTCATCAGGATAGTAACATTATACCACTAGAAAGAGAATGCGACAAGTTTACTGAAATGTGTTACTAGATTCAGATGGAAGAAAAGCCTCACTAAAAGCGAAGTCAAGACAGGAGAGATAGCAGGTGTTTTGCCAAAAAACATCACATACCAAAAGATAAACCTAGAAAAAGCAAGCCTAGAAAGGAGTCATAGAGAAGATTGAACATGAGGAAAAGCCCCCATATCATCAAGTAATCCCAGCGACCACTTCTTTTTGCAACTAGGAATAATATCAGATGGTAGAGTAGGTGAAAGACTAAAAAGCCAATAAAACCTGGATAGAGAAGCGGAATTAGCTTCTCTAATTGTCATATCATAATCACTTCTATCAAGACTGAAGCTAGGATGATTCCATAATAAAGGAAATTTGATTTTTTTTGTTTCTTGAAAAGAGTTTTTCATCATTCTTCCTCCCTTCACTTCTTGCCTACTATCCTTTCTTTTATTTCATCATATATTTATATAGTTTTTAAGTGCTAACATTCTTTTGAAAAATACTTTTTTTGCTTTACTTCTATAGTGAAAAGGTTTACAATTATAGTAAGAAAATTTCAGGAGGTTTCATTATGGCACAACGTTACCAAAATATTATGGTCGCAATCGATGGTTCTAAGGAAGCGGACTTGGCTTTTGTCAAGGGAGTTCATTCTGCTCTACGAAACGACGCTAAACTCACCATCGCTCATGTCATTGACACACGCGCACTCCAAAGCGTATCCACCTTTGATGCTGAAGTTTACGAAGAACTCCAAGTCGACGCTGAAAGTCTGATGAAAGAGTACGAAAAACGTGCGAAAGATGCTGGTGTGACAGATGTTCATATCGTCATTGAAATGGGAAATCCAAAGACCCTCTTGGCACGTACTATTCCAGATGCTGAGGAAGTGGACCTCATCCTCGTTGGCGCAACCGGTCTCAACGCCTTTGAACGCCTCTTGGTCGGATCTTCATCTGAATACATTCTCCGCCATGCTAAGGTCGATTTGCTGGTTGTGAGAGAACAAGAAAAAACCTTATAATCATGAAGAAAAGGAGCCCAGAGCTCCTTTTTGTTTACTATTTATACTCTTCGAAAATCTCTTCAAACCACGTCAACGTCGCCTTGCCGTATATATGTTACTGACTTCGTCAGTTTCATCTGCAACCTCAAAGCAGTGCTTTGAGCAGCCTGCGGCTAGTTTCCTAGTTTGCTCTTTGATTTTCATTGAGTATTATTTCTCTCTTTATGGCGTTCATAAGCCTTGAGTTGGCGCTGCAGTTCCTTTTTAATAGCAGGTTCTGGAGCATATTTTTCTTCCCAATCATCTGGTTTTAAGATTTTGTGGGTCACTGGATCGAAATGAGCCTTACCATCTGGGAAAATTTTCCCCATATTAGCCTGATGGACAATGTCAAAAATACGTTCTGGGTCCACCCCCATCAAGACAAAACTGCCATAAGTAAAGTAAAGCGTGTCAATCAAGGCATCCACCTGCCCTACCAAATCTTGCTGAGCAGGTGTCTTCTTGGCTACCTTATCTGCTGCCTTATCAAGGGCCTGATGAAGTTGCGATAGAGCTTGACCAAAGTCCTCTTCAGAAGGACTAGCAGCCCGAACAAACTCCACCAATTCTTCTATCTTAAAGCCAGCCCTATGGGTTGCACCTTCTAAATCCCAAGCTCGAGGCTCTTCTTGGGTCCGTTCATCCATCATGTGGTGGAAGGTCTTGACCTTATTGAAATGATAGTCACGGCTGACAAAGACTTTTTCTGAAGACAAAACACCAAAATGTTCCAAGGCCTTGTGGATCCCATCCTGCTGATTGCTGGCTGTGATATGCTTGGCCACTTCCTTAACACTGCTACTACCATTTCCCATAGCAACGGACATACCGACACCAGCCAGCATTTCAAGGTCGTTATCCGAGTCACCAAAGGCCATGACTTGGTTGAGGTCAAAGCCATATTCTTTTCCAACTCGGCGAATGCCTTCCAATTTAGAATTACCTTGATTAATGACATCCGCTGCAAATGGATTGCTACGTGTCAATTTCAAGTCTTGAAAATCTGCTGCCGCCTTCTCAGATTCTTCTGGTGTCATCAACATCAAAACTTGGTAGATAGGTTGATTCATCAGGTGAAGCAGGTCTTCTTCCTTTTGGGGAACAACCTTGCTGACCATACGATTAAAGGAATGACTCACTGTCCGAGTTAAAACCGAGGGAACGAAGCGACTGATTCGTTGAGAAAAAGTTCCCAGACCAAAAGACATGATTTTAGACCCCAGCATGGCATCCTTGGTCCCTAGGGCAATCTCCTTGCCCTCTTTTTTAGCATAGCTAATTAACTGGCGCAAATGTAACTTGGAAATTGGGCTCGTAAATAAGACTCTTTCTTTAGTAAAGATATACTGTCCATTATAGGTTACCGCAAAGTCCAGATCCAAATCGTCCATCAATTCCTTAACAAAAAAAGGTCCTCGACCTGTCGCTACGCCGACAAGTACCCCTTGTTCTTTGACGATTTTAATCGCGTCCTTAGTGGATTTCAAAACACTCTTGCGATCGTTGACCAAGGTTCCATCGATATCAAAAAAAACAGCTTTGACTTCCATCCTATCCCAATCTCCCCTTTTGTGATACAATGATTATACCACATTTCAGAAAGAGTGAGTAAATCATGCCTAAGAAAATCCTTGTTTTACATACGGGTGGGACTATTTCCATGCAGGCCGATGCTTCTGGCGCTGTTGTGACTAGTTCAGATAATCCCATGAACCATGTCACCAATCCCCTCGAAGGAATCCAAGTCCACGCCTTAGACTTTTTTAACCTGCCAAGCCCCCATATCAAACCCAAGCATATGCTGGCCCTCTACAAAAAAATCAAAGAGGAAGTTGCTAACTACGATGGGGTGGTGATCACACACGGGACCGATACTTTAGAGGAAACAGCCTATTTCCTTGACACCATGGAAGTTCCCCACATGCCTATCGTACTAACAGGGGCCATGCGCAGCTCCAACGAACTCGGTAGTGACGGTGTTTATAATTATCTGAGTGCTTTAAGGGTGGCTAGCGATGACAGGGCTGCTGACAAAGGTGTTTTGGTCGTTATGAACGATGAAATCCACGCTGCCAAATATGTTACTAAAACACATACGACCAACGTCAGCACCTTCCAGACTCCTACTCACGGGCCACTTGGTCTGATTATGAAACAGGAAATACTCTACTTTAAAACAGCTGAACCCCGTGTTCGCTTTGACCTTGATCACATACAAGGCTTAGTCCCTATCATCTCGGCTTATGCTGGTATGACAGATGAGCTGATTGATATGCTGGATTTGGAAGAATTGGACGGTTTGATTATCCAAGCCTTCGGAGCTGGTAATATTCCCAAAGAAACGGCTCAAAAATTAGAAAGCCTTCTGCAGAGAGGAATCCCAGTAGCCCTGGTTTCACGATGCTTTAACGGTATTGCAGAACCTGTTTATGCCTACCAAGGCGGAGGCGTACAGTTGCAAAAGGCAGGCGTTTTCTTTGTTAAAGAACTCAATGCCCAAAAAGCCCGCTTGAAACTCCTCATCGCCCTCAATGCCGGATTAACAGGGCAAGCCTTAAAAGACTATATGGAAGGCTAATACTCTGCGAAAATCTCTTCAAACCATGTCAGCGTCGCCTTACAGTATGTATGGTTACTAACTGTGTCAGTTCTATCTACAACCTCAAAGCAGTGCTTGGAGTAACCTGCGGCTAGCTTCCTGGTTTGCTCTTTGATTTTCATTGCGTATAACTCCTTCTCTAGAAAACAAAATCAGGAAATCTTCACGATTCCCTGATTTTTTCTATTTCCGTTTTCGTGTTGAACGACGTTCTGTCAAACCATGAGGCAAGAGAACTTCACGTTCTTCCAACTCTTCCTTGTGCATAATCTTAGTCAACATACGCATACTAATAGCACCAAGGTCATAAAGAGGTTGGGCAATAGTTGTCAAGTTTGGACGGGTAAAACGTGAGATTTGTGAATCATCACTAGTAATGATTTCAAACTCTTCCGGTACTGATACACCGTGGTCAGCCAAACCATTCAAGACACCTGCAGCCAATTCATCACCGGTTACAACTGCTGCAGTTGCGTTTGATGAAATTAAACGCTCTGCCAAGGCATAGCCATCTTCATAAGTGTATTTAGACTCAAATACCAATCCTTCGCTATAAGAAATACCTGCTTTTTTCAAGGCTTCCTTGTAGCCAACCAAACGAACCTTACCATTGATGTCATCTACTAGTGGACCGCTAACAAAAGCAATGCGTTCGTTTTCTTTAGCAAGGTAGGTCACTGCGTCAATCGTAGCTTGTTTGTAGTCAATATTAACACTCGGAAGTTGGTGTTCTACATCCACTGTTCCCGCAAGAACAACCGGTGTCCGAGATCTAGAAAACTCTGAACGAATTTTTTCAGTCAAGTGGTAACCCATAAAGATGATACCATCCACTTGCTTAGAAAACAGTGTATTGACAACTGAAACTTCCTTATCATCATCCTCATCACTATTAGCAAGGACGATATTGTACTTGTACATTTCAGCGATATCATCAATCCCTTTAGCAAGCGTTGAGAAGTAGCCATTGGTAATATTTGGGATCACAACACCGACAGTGGTTGTCTTTTTGCTTGCAAGACCACGCGCCACGGCATTTGGACGGTAATCCAAACGATCAATTACCTCAAGCACTTTTTTACGGGTGTTCTCTTTTACATTCTTATTGCCATTGACTACACGGCTAACCGTCGCCATTGAAACCCCTGCTTCACGGGCGACATCATAAATCGTTACTGTATCGTCTGTATTCATTCCATTTCCTTTCTATATCATACCTCACGAGACTCCAAAAAAGAGACGGTATGAAAATTTCGTTTTCATGATTCTACTTATTCCATTTTATCACTATTTGTAAACACTTTCAAGCATTTTTTGAAGATTGTTTGAAAAAAATTTCATAGAAAACTATGTTTATGAAGAAAAAATCGCCTTTTCTTGATTTTTAATCCTATTTGCTGTATGATAAGGGAAAAGAAAGGGGGCAGAGATATGGCTTTTACCAATACCCAGATGCGATCGGCTAGTTTTGGCATTGTTACCAGCTTGCCTGATGATGTCATTGATTCTTTTTGGTATATCATCGACCATTTCTTAAAAAATGTCTTTGAATTGGAAGAAGAACTCGAGTTTCAATTGCTCAATAACCAAGGAAAAATTACCTTCCACTTTTCAAGCCAACACCTCCCTACAGCCATTGATTTTGACTTTAACCATCCTTTTGACCCTCTTTATCCGCCAAGAGTACTGGTTTTAGACATGGATGGTAGAGAAACTATCCTTCTCCCAGAAGAAAATGACCTATTTTAAAAACTCTAGCCTTCAGTTACATGACTGAAAACTAGAGTTTTTCTATTTTTTCAAAGCATCATACAAGTTGCGAATAGGTTGCTTTAATGTCGGATGGATAAAATGAGGCGCAATTTCTTGTAGAGACTCAAGAACAAAAAGGCGTTCTGCTATGTAAGGATGGGGCAAGATGAGGTCGTCTGTATAAATGACCTGGTCCTCCACAAAGAGCAAGTCCAAATCAATCAAACGAGGTCCCCAATGGATTTCTCTCACCCGTCCCAGCTCTGCCTCAATAGCCAACAAGGTTTCTAACAAGACTGGTGCTGGTAGCCAGGTTTCCACCTCAACCACTTGATTGGCAAAGCTATCCTGCTCCACTCCACCCCAAGGCTCCGTCGCTAAGACACTGGATTCTTTGAGAATATGGATGCCACGAGCTCGCAGTTTGTCAATGGCTTGCTCCAAGTTCGCTTGCTTATCCCCCATATTGCTCCCTAGGGCGATAAAGGCCCGTTGCTTACGACGATGAATAGTCACCGAACAAGTATCTAGTGGCAAATGAACCGGTGCCCAAGGTTTTTTGAGTTCAAGTTCAATCTCTTGAACCAGAGGATAAGCCTCAAAAGTACGTTCTACCAGTTTGTAGGCTACCGTTTCAATCAAGTCCTCAGTTGTTTCCTGAAACCAAGTCGTCCACTGCTGACACAATTCTCCGTAATGGACAGAGGCCGTTAAATCCAAGTCTATCGCCGCCTTGGTCATATCATAGGATAGGATGGCTGAAACGACAAATTTCTGCCCCAATTCCTTCTCACTGGGAAAAAGACCATGATAGGCAAAAATTTCCAAATCCTTAATCTGCAGTTGATCCATAACTAGTCCTTTCTAGAAAAATCCGCCCAAAGCGGATTCTTTTTTACAGTCCCATTAAACGATAAGCCTGATCTCGGAGGTCCTTATCTGTTTCAAATAGACCCCTAGCTACTGTCGTCAAGGTTGCAGTACCTGGTTTTCTGACACCACGCATGCTCATACACATATGTTCCGCCTCAATGACAACAAAGGCTCCTTTAGCACCTAGATAGTCCATCAAGGCATCGGCCACTTCGATATTCAAACGTTCTTGAATTTGTGGCTTTTTCGAATAAACTTCAACCGTACGGGCTAGCTTAGACAAACCTGCCACACGGCCATCTGGAATGTAGGCAATATGCGCTTTACCATAAAATGGCAAGAAGTGGTGCTCACACATAGTATGGAAAAAGATATCCTTTTCTACCACCATATTATCGTCGATAATCTCAAAGGATTTTGACAAATGTTCCTCCGCTGTTTGACCAAGACCTGAAAAAATCTCTTGGTACATACGAGCGACACGAGCAGGTGTCTCCTGCAAACCCTCGCGATTAGCGTCCTCTCCTACAGCCTCGATAATCATTTTTACAGCTGTTTCAATCTTTTGTGTATCCATTTTCGTTCTTCCTCTCCATCAGATAGGCTCTCACTTGGCTCAAGAAATACAAGGAACCTGTGACAATCCTAACTGTTTTTTTCTCTTCTTTTTTATATATCAATTTCTGCTCTAGAAAATCCTGCCAATCTCTGTAGCTGAGATTTCTAGACTTAGCTGCCTCTTCCAGCACGCTTCCATCAGTCGCCCGACTATCGTCAAAATGTGTCAGGGTAAGCTCAGTATCTGACATGGTCCCCAGCAAGTCCAACATATCCTCCAAGGCCTTGGTTTTGATACAAGTAAAGAGGATTTCCTTGTGATAATCTGCAAAGCGTTCTTGCAAGGTTGCCAATAAAGCCTTGATGGCATGAGGGTTATGGGCCCCATCCAAAATCATCAAGGGGTCTCTAGACACAACTTCCAAGCGCCCCGGCCAACTTGTTTCTTCCAAGGCCTGAGCAAGCAAGTCATTACTTGCTAGTTCTCGACCATCCTCTTGACAAAAAGTATCAAGTAAAGCTATGGCCATCCCAGCATTCTCTATCTGGTGCAAACCAAGCAGGCCAGTCTGGAAGCGACCTTGTCTGAGAGAGCTAGTATAATCAAAGACTTCCCCTGTCATCACACTCTTTTGATGACTGACATGATAATTTGCCCCGTAGGCAAGTCTCGACGCATCTTTCCCTTCCGCAATGCGGTCAATCATAGCCAAAGCTTCTGGAGCGATACGACCTGTCACCAAGGGAATACCTTGTTTGATAATACCAGCTTTCTGCTCTGCTATGGCTTCCAGGGTGTCACCAAGTAGGGCTACATGGTCCAGTCCAATAGTCGTAATTCCTGTTAAAATGGGCTGACAGACATTGGTACTATCTAAAAGTCCACCCATGCCGACTTCCATAATAGCCACATCTACTTGCTCTGAGGCAAAGTAGTCATAGGCTATGGCTGTGATAATCTCAAACTCGGTTGTGCCCTGTAAATTAGCGGCCGCTTCCCCTTCCAGCAAAGACTGATAGTCTGCCATGAGGGCTTCTAGTCTAGCCTCTGGGATAGATTCCCTATTGATGCTAATCTGATCTGTGTAATGAATGAGATAGGGCGAGCTAAACACGCCAACTCTCAGCCCCATCTTTTCTAGCATATTTTTCAAAAAAGCAATGGTCGAACCCTTGCCATTGGTCCCTCCGATATGGATGACCTTGAGTTTGAGATGGGGATTGCCTCGCAAAGCTAACAGTTCCACCATGCGTTCCAAGCCAAAATGCGGTTGGTCCGTCCGATAATTAGTAATCCACTGATTGTTTTCAATTTCTTTCATCTTATTTATATTGTTTTAAATCTAAATTTTCCGCTTCATCAGCCAGACGAATAGCGGAGGCAATTTCAACCGCCATCTTGTGACTAGCTACGTCATGCACTCGTACCACTTCTACCCCCTGTCTTGCAGCAATACTAGTTACATGAGCCGAAGCCGTATCTCGATTGCGGAAACCAAGTTCTGTCTCAGGATTGACTTCAAAACCATTTTCTTCAAGAATATTGATGACAAACCGCTTGCGCGACACTCCGAGAAAGATTGGATAGCCTTTCTGATGTAGTTTATCCAGATCCCGTAAAAGAAGCAGATTTTCTTTCTTGGTCAGACCAAAGCCAATTCCTGAATCCAGCAGGATGTTTTCTTGAGCAATCCCAGCTTCCTCTGCTCTCGCTAGTGCTCGTTCAAAAAAAGTCTCCATCAACTCTTCGATTGGCAATTTTTCAAAGTCAGCTAACTCTTTTTCTGTAAAAGCTTGACCAAAGCCAAAATGAGGGAAGATGAGCGAGCTAGGGTGCTGAGGTCGTGCCATGACTGGATTAAACATAATGACTACTTTCGCACCAGCCTTAGCAACCTCATGGGCCATTTTCTCATCACCCATAAGACCAGTGATATCATTGACTAGATTGGCACCAGCAGCCAAAGCAGCTTCTGCTACTTGACTCTTCCAAGTATCAATAGAGATGAGGACATCACTTTCCTTGCGAATAGCTTTGATCACTGGAACAACACGCTGGATTTCCTCTTCTATCTCAACATAACTACTTCCCGGCCGCGGCCGAGTCGATTCTCCGCCGATATCTAGCATACTAGCCCCTTCTGCTATCAATTTACGAGCCTGCTGGAGCGCCTGCTCAAGAGCAAAAAATTGACCACCATCCGAAAAGGAGTCTGGGGTTACATTGATAATTCCGCAAATAGCTGTCTTTGCATGATTGGTTTTACTTGACATATCGGTCACTCCCTCAAGGCTTTTCACCATATTATTTCTCTATTTTACCATAAAAAGAAAAAGATGGACACGATTGCATTCATCTTTTTCCCAGTAGAAACAAGTAAGCAATTGTCAAAAATCTTAAACAGAAATCCCTAATGTCCGACTCAAAATCACCACAAGTGCCAATAAACAGAAGGCTACCCCATTAACAATCATGTGAAGCAAGATAGACATTTCCAAACGTTGTGTCTTGTAAGCTGTCCAAGATAGAACGATTGACATACCTCCATAAATCAATAAAGAAGGTAAATTACTTGGTTGGTGCAATAAAGCAAACACAATCGTACCTACTATAAATCCCAAGTTCTCCTTGCCTCGGAAAATCTTTTTAGGGACAATCCCACGGCACAAGATTTCCTCACAAATCGGAGCCAGCAAGGCCAGCAAGAAAAAGCTAGAAATCAACGAACTATTCTGAACCATATCGTTAATCTGAGACTGGTTAGCTGTTGTCGTCTCATTTGACAGTTGTAGCAAGATAGAACCTAGTATATTTGACCCTAAAATAACTAAATAACTCAAGCCCAAACGTGCCAGATCCTTAGCTTTAAAAAAAGAAAAATTAAAACTAGCTAATTGCGTTTTACGAGCTCCAAAAATAAATAGTCCCAAAACCACAATCGAAATACCAGCAACCATCAGTCCTGACTGTAACAATGGTACTGCATTTAAAGTTAAAATAGCAGTAACCCCTATAGGAATCTGATATAAAATTGTCGCTAGCAGAAAGATTAACAGCCAACCTGCACGATTCAATAATTCTTTCCAGATACTTTTCTCTTTCATCACCTATCTCCTTTGTATTAAAAAAGGGGGAAAGTCCCCCTGGGTTATCCTATTATAAGGCCATGCTGATGTAGTTAAGGATAAACAAGGCATCCAAAATCCAAATCATTACATGAACATCTTTAGCTTGACCTTTGACAAGCTTAGTCAAAGTGTAAGTCAAGAAACCAACTGCAATCCCTTGAGTGATAGAGTAGCTGAATCCCATAAAGATAGATGTGAAGAAGGCAGGAACCGCTTCAGCCATATCATCCCAATGGATATTTTTCAAGCTAGCCAACATCATAATTCCAACGATAATCAAGATTGGAGCTGTAGCGGCTGTTGGTACAATCGCTAGAAGTGGGCTAAAGAAGCTTGAGATCGCAAAACAGATTGCCACGACCAAGGCTGTCAAACCAGTACGTCCACCTGCACCGATACCAGCAGCAGACTCAACATAAGTCGTTACGTTCGAAGTACCAGCGATGGCACCAATTGAAGTACCAATCAAGTCAGAGTAAAGAGCCTTGTCCAACTTAGCTGATTGGTGATTTTCACCATTTGTCGCTACGATACCAACTTTTTCACCAGTACCGATCAAAGTACCAATTGTATCAAAAATATCTGTCAACGAGAAGGCAAGAATAGCCATCAGAGTTTCAGGCAAGCGAGCTGTATCTGAAATCAAAGCTCCCAAACCTTCTGAACCAAGAGCCGCACCAAAGACTGTCTTCAAGTCTTCAAAGGCTGCACCAACATGGTTGTTAGCAAAATCGATACTAGACAAATCTACCAAACCAACTGCAATAGCAAGAACAGTTGTTGTCAAGATAGAGAGAATAATTCCCCCTTTAATCCCTTTGATAACAAAGAAGATAGTAATGACAAGTCCTGCAAGAGCCACCAAAACAGCTGGATTATTAAAGCTGACCAATCCTGGAACTGCTGAAGAGTTTGCTGCAATCGTTGCTTGAGCTTTGTCAGCCCCTTCTCCTACAACAGTATAGTTTCCTGGATCAATCGTAAATTTCAAAAGTCCAGCATTCTTAATTCCCACGTAGGCAAGAAAAACACCGATACCAGCTGAAATAGCTGAGCGAAGGGCATTTGGAATCGATTCAATGATCATTTTACGAACATTTGTCAAGGTAATAATCAATGAGATAATTCCACAGATGAAGACCATAGCCAAGGCTTCTTGCCATGAATAACCAAGCCCGAATACAACTGTAAATGTAAAGAAGGCGTTAAGACCCATACCTGGTGCTTGAGCATAAGGTAAGTTGGCGTAGAAGGCCATCATCAGGGTACCAGCAACTGCACCGATAATTGTTGCGAGGAATACACCCTGAGCAGGCATTCCTGTTTGCGAAAGAATTTGTGGGTTTACAAAGAGAATATAACTCATTGCAAAGAAAGTTGTTAAACCAGCGAGAACCTCTGTACGAACGTCTGTACCGTTCTCTTTTAGTTTAAATAATTTGTCCATTATCAATCTCCTTTTAATTTTTACGAACAATATCTGTATTATATCATTTATCATTCACTTTTTCAATATCTTTGTTTAATTTATTTAAGAAATTGATGGAATTCCAATTTTTGTTTGGAATCTGCTTTTCTGTCTGCTTTTTGTTATAATAGAAGACATCTTATACTCAATGAAAATCAAAGAGCAAACTAGGAAACTAGCTGCAGGCTTTTCAAAACAGTGTTTTGAGGTTGCAAATGGAAACCGACTTGGTTTGAAGAGATGTTCGAAGAGTATTATCTGGAAAGACACTAGAAAGGTCCATATGACGAAGAAAATTATTGCAGTTGACCTGGATGGAACCCTACTCAACTCAGACAGTCAGATTTCTGACTTCACCAAAGAAACTATTAAAAAAGTTACTGAAAAAGGGCATCAGGTTATTATTACGACAGGTCGCCCTTACCGCATGTCAAAAGATTTCTACCGTGAACTAGGCTTAGACACTCCTATGATTAATTTCAACGGCTCCCTTACTCATTTACCAGACCAAGTTTGGAACTTTGAAAAGTGTTTGACGGTAGACAAAAAATATCTGCTAGATATGGTTCAACGTTCAGAGGACATTCAAGCCGATTTTATCGCTGGAGAATATCGTAAAAAATTCTACATTACAAATCCTAATGAAGAAATTGCCAATCCCAAACTATTTGGTGTAGAAGCTTTCCAGCCTGAAGATCGATTTCAGCCTGAGTTGGTAACCAAGGATCCTAACTGTATCCTGTTGCAGACCAGAGCCAGTGACAAATATGCCTTGGCAAAAGAAATGAACGCCTTCTACCAGCATCAACTTTCTATTAATACCTGGGGAGGTCCGCTCAATATCCTTGAGTGTACACCCAAAGGGGTTAATAAGGCCTTTGCTTTGGACTACTTGCTCAAGGTAATGAACCGTGACAAAAAGGATTTGATTGCCTTTGGAGATGAACACAATGATACCGAAATGCTAGCTTTTGCTGGTAAGGGCTATGCCATGAAAAATGCCAATCCAGACTTACTCCCTTATGCAGATGAGCAAATTTCCCTGACAAATGACCAAGATGGGGTTGCCAAAACCCTGCAAGATTTATTCTTATAACCTATACTGATACTCAATGAAAATCAAAGAGCAAACTAGGAAGCTAGCCGTAGGTTGCTCAAAGCACTGCTTTGAGGTTGTAGATGAAACTGACGAAGTCAGCTCAAAACACTGTTTTGAGGTTGCAGATAGAACTGACGAAGTCAGTAACATATATATACGGCAAGGCGAAGCTGACGTGGTTTGAATAGATTTTCGAAGAGTATGACCAGCTTGCAAGCTGGTCTTTGTGTTCTTTTCACAGTCTCATCAACCAGTTAATCGATTGTTCTATTTTTTACCTCCAAAACCTTGGAAAAGGCTTTCTTTTGTGATATAATTCACATATAAATACAAGAGAGCTCGTCATACTCGACTCTGTTGACACAAAATCAATCCAGTCCCGTTATCCCTGTTCTCGGTCAATATCAAGGAGGATAGCTATGAAAGCTGTTGTTGTTAATCCAGAAAGCACTGGTGTTGCTGTTGAAGAAAAAGTACTCCGTCCACTTGAAACTGGGGAAGCACTTGTAGAAATTGAATACTGTGGTGTTTGCCACACTGATAATTTAATAGAAACCTATTTTAAAAGTTGGAATGCGCTTCCAACTTTTTTATATTAAATTTTAAAATAGGGATTCAAAAAAAATTCTCAAAAACTTAATATATCAACATTTAAAAAGAAAACCTTTTTCCTTTTTTATGTTAAATAGTTGCTTTTTATATGAAAACGGTTTATACTTAAACAGTCTTAAAGTTTTCTTAAACGAAAACTAAAACAAAAAAGGAGGAATGACAATAATGAGTATCGGAATCATTATTGCGAGCCACGGCGAATTTGCTGCGGGTATTCATCAGTCAGGAACTATGATCTTTGGTGAACAAGAAAAGGTTCAAGTTGTAACCTTTATGTCAAATGAAGGCCCTGATGATCTATACGCTAAGTTTAATAACGCTGTTGCTGCATTTGACGCAGAAGATGAGGTTCTAGTTTTGGCTGACCTTTGGAGTGGATCTCCATTTAACCAAGCTAGCCGCGTGATGGGAGAAAATCCTGATCGTAAGTTTGCCATCATCACAGGACTTAACTTACCGATGTTAATTCAAGCCTACACAGAGCGCCTGATGGATGCTACTGCAGGTGTGGAAAAGGTCGCTGCGAATATTATCAAAGAAGCCAAAGATGGCATCAAGGCTCTTCCAGAAGAGCTAAACCCAGTTGAGGAGGTAGCAAGCGCTACAGCTGCTCCAGTTGCCCAAGCTGCTATTCCAGAAGGAACTGTCATCGGAGACGGTAAACTCAAAATCAACCTTGCCCGTCTAGACACTCGTTTACTTCACGGTCAGGTTGCAACTGCTTGGACTCCAGATTCAAAAGCAGACCGTATCATCGTTGCTTCAGATAACGTAGCTAAAGACGAATTACGTAAAGAATTGATTAAACAAGCAGCTCCAGGTAAAGTGAAAGCAAACGTTGTTCCTATCCAAAAACTAATCGACGTTGCAAAAGATCCTCGCTTCGGAGAAACACATGCCCTTATCTTGTTTGAAACACCTCAAGATGCCCTTCGTGCAATCGAAGGTGGCGTGCCAATCAAAACTCTTAATGTTGGATCAATGGCTCACTCAACTGGTAAAACAATGGTTAACAACGTTTTGTCTATGGATAAAGAAGACGTTGCTACATTTGAAAAAATGCGTGACCTTGGTGTTGAATTTGATGTACGTAAAGTACCAAACGACACGAAAAAAGATTTGTTTGACTTGATCAACAAAGCAAACGTGCAATAATCGATTTTATGAAAGGATTTTAAAGATGTCTATTATTTCTATGGTTTTAGTAGTCGTTGTAGCCTTCCTAGCAGGTCTTGAAGGTATCCTCGACCAGTTCCAATTCCATCAACCAATCGTAGCTTGTACCCTTATCGGTCTTGTTACTGGTAACCTTGAAGCAGGGATTATCCTTGGTGGTTCTCTTCAAATGATCGCCCTTGGTTGGGCTAACATCGGAGCTGCCGTAGCTCCTGACGCTGCTCTTGCTTCTGTTGCTGCTGCCATTATCATGGTTCTTGGTGGCGACTTTACTAAGACAGGTATCGGTGTTGCCCAAGCGGTTGCTATCCCTCTTGCAGTTGCTGGTCTATTCTTGACTATGATTGTCCGTACACTCTCTGTCGGATTGGTTCACACTGCTGATGCTTCTGCTAAAAAAGGTGACTTCAAAGCAGTTGAACGTGCTCACTTTGTCGCACTTCTTCTTCAAGGTCTTCGTATTGCAGTCCCTGCAGCACTCCTTCTAATGGTACCAACTGAAACAGTACAAAGCATTCTAAATGCTATGCCTGATTGGCTCAAAGATGGTATGGCTATCGGTGGTGGTATGGTTGTTGCCGTTGGTTACGCTATGGTTATCAACATGATGGCAACTCGTGAAGTATGGCCATTCTTCGCTATAGGTTTTGTGCTTGCTGCCGTGTCAGATATTACTCTAATCGGATTTGGTGCTATCGGTGTTGCTATCGCTCTTATCTACCTTCACCTTTCTAAAACTGGTGGAAATGGTGGCGGAGGAGCCGCAACTTCTAACGACCCAATCGGCGATATCCTAGAAGACTACTAAGATAAGAAAGGACTGAAAACATCATGACTGAAAAACTTCAATTAACTAAATCAGATCGTAAAAAAGTTTGGTGGCGTTCAACTTTCTTACAAGGTTCTTGGAACTATGAACGTATGCAAAACTTGGGTTGGGCTTACTCATTAATTCCAGCTCTTAAAAAACTCTACACTAAAAAAGAAGATCAAATCGCTGCTCTTGAACGCCATCTTGAGTTCTTCAACACTCACCCATACGTAGCCGCTCCAATCATGGGGGTTACTCTTGCACTTGAAGAAGAACGTGCTAACGGTGTTGAAATTGATGACGCTGCTATCCAAGGTGTTAAAATCGGTATGATGGGACCTCTTGCTGGTATCGGTGACCCAGTATTCTGGTTTACAGTACGCCCAATCCTTGGATCACTCGGTGCTTCACTTGCCCTTACTGGTAATATCTTAGGTCCAATCCTCTTCTTCGTTCTTTGGAACTTGATTCGTATGTCATTCTTGTGGTATACACAAGAGATTGGATACAAGGCTGGATCAGAAATCACTAAAGACATGTCTGGCGGTATCCTTCAAGACATCACTAAAGGAGCTTCTATCCTTGGTATGTTCATTCTTGCTGTCCTTGTTCAACGTTGGGTAAATATTAAATTTGCTTTCGATGTTGCCAAAGTTCAACTAGATGAAAAAGCTTATATCCATTGGGATAAATTGCCAGAAGGATCTAAAGGTATTCAAGAAGCATTCGCACAAGTAGGACAAGGATTGTCTCAAACACCTGAAAAAGTTACTACTTTCCAACAAAACTTGGATATGTTGATTCCTGGACTATCAGGACTACTCCTTACTTTCCTTTGCATGTACTTACTTAAGAAAAAAGTATCTCCAATCACTATTATCCTTGCACTCTTCGCAGTGGGTATTGTAGCACATGTTCTTCACATCATGTAATCAAGTAACTTAAAAGGAATCAGGTTCTAAACCTGATTCCTTTTTTCTATGTTTTTATACTCAATGAAAATCAAAGAGCAAACTAGGAGGCTAGCCGCAGATTGCTCAAAGCACTGCTTTGAGGTTGTAAATAGAACTGACGAAGTCAGCTCAAAACACTGTTTTGAGGTTGCAGATAAAACTGACGAAGTCAGTAACATATACCTACGGCAAGGCGAAGCTGACGTGGTTTGAAGAGATTTTCGAAGAGTATTATTCTGCCAAGGCTCCCATTGGATCCCATGGTGCAAGCACAATTGGTTCTGCTTCATAGGCAGCTTGTTCTTCGGTTGTTAACAATTCTTTGCGAACAACGATTTGGTAAGTGTATTCGTCCATCCAAGCGTCTGAGGCAACAAAGTAACCATCTGTACCAACCTTGTCTCCCCATGAGTTTTCAACCTTCCACTTGATTGATTTGCCATTTTCGTCCAAATCAACACCTGTCAAAACCATAGCATGGGTCATCAAGCTTTCGCTGTAGTCCAAACGTCCAGCCTTGTCTTGAGTGAGTTTAATATCCATGCTTGATTCAAAGTCATAAACATCTGTCGCAAGGATTCCTGCTTTACGGTTGCTGAGTTGGCCGACATCTGATCCAAACCAAACAGTCTCACCTGCTTGCATTTGAGCAATCGCCAATTCTTTCAAGCGTTCCATAGGCACGTTGATGTAACGAACCTCACGGCTACCAACCACATTGCCCAACATCTCAACTGTGTAAGATTGGCCGTAAGGTTTGTCAGTAGTTGGGGCGTTGATAACAGAAACATAGTCTTCTAGCGGAAGATTGACATATTTCTTGTAAAACTCTTGTGGTGTAATACCCTTTTCACTTTGATAATTATTATCCTTATCGCGATAAGCAAAGTCAAATTTACGTGGTGGGAGACCTAGTGACATGGCAAGGAAGTTAAAGATCTCTTGCAAGAGGTCTTCTTTCTTAGCTTGAACAGTCGCTTGGTCTGCGCCAGAAGCTAGTAAGTCACGCAAGATTTGAGCATCTTGGCGAAGCAATTTGTTAAGGATGGCATTTAACTCACGACTACTGCTAGATGAAACAGACTCAGGGTAAACTGACTTAGGCACGACACCGTATTTCTCAAAGAGAGAAACGACCATATCCCATTGACCGCCATCTTGTTGTGGAGTTTGAAGTAGGAATTTAACCTTACGGCTCGTCAAGTCTTGGTCTGCAGTCGCAATGACTTGCTCCAAAAACCAGTTTGATTTCTCATACTTGTCCCAGAAGAAAGTGTGGGCTTGTGATAACTCAAAGTTCTCCAATTTGTATTGCGAGATGAGTTTGTGGCGGAAGGTGTTGAGGGCCGCAAACATCCAGCAACGACCAGAAGCCTTCTGGTTGGTTACCTTGTCCTTGGTCAAATCCAATGAGAAAACAGGGGTATTGTCTACATGGCTCTGACGACGTTCTAGAGCTGCAAAAATTCCGTTGTGGCTGGCAGCATTTTCAATCGCTTGGTATTTGACATTTGCTTCATAATTGGCAAATAGTTTATCTGTAAATGATTCTTGAATCGCGTTCATAGATTCCTCCTTTTATTCTACAGTCTATTATAACTCTTTTCACAAAGTAAGCAACTGAAAAACATAAAAGGCAAGGACATTCTCCCTCACCTTTTTCGAATATAAACCAAATTAATCAATACTAGCAAGAAGATTTTCCAATTCCTCCTTGATCAAGCGACGCCATTCCCCTCGTTCTAAGTTCTCATCCAATACTAGCGTTCCCATAGTCAAACGTTGCAAGTCTACTACTTCCTTGCCACAGTAGGCCACCATACGCTTGACCTGATGAAACTTCCCTTCTGCAATGGTCACACGGATTTGGCTTTGATTCTTTTCTGCATCTGTGGAAAGAATCTCCAGTCTAGCGGGCTGACAGGTAAAGTCTTTGAGAGGAATACCCTCAGCAAATATCTCCACATCTTCTTGGGCCATCATTCCCTTGACCTGAGCCAGATATGTCTTGTCCACATGACGCTTAGGTGAAAGAAGAGCATGGGCCAGCTGGCCGTCATTAGTCAAGAGCAAAAGACCATGCGTGTCAATATCCAAGCGTCCTACTGGGAAAACTTCCTTGCTCCGAGCAATATCATCCAGCAAGTCCAGAACGGTTCTGTGCTTAGGATCCTCAGTCGCTGAGATAACTCCTTGGGGCTTGTTCATCATGTAGTAGACAAACTCTTCATACTCCAACACTTGCCCATCAAAGCGAATGTCATCTCTTTCTTCATCAATCTGCAATTTAGCTGATTTCTCTTTTTTACCATTTACCGTCACGCGCCCAGCCTTGAGCAAGTTTTTGACCTCAGTCCGGCTCCCCACAGCGCAGGCAACTAAAAATTTATCTAATCTCATAGAACTATTATATCATACTCAAAAGGAGGCTGGTACAATGACCAACCTCCTTTTCGTTTCATACTCTTCAAAAATCTCTTCAAACCGCGTCAACGTCGCCTTGCCGTATATATGTTACTGACTTCGTCAGTTCTATCTACAACCTCAAAACAGTGTTTTGAGCTGACTTCGTCAGTTCTATCTACAACCTCAAAGCAGTGCTTTAAGCAACCTGCGGCTAGTTTCCTAGTTTGCTCTTTGATTTTCATTGAGTATCAGATTTAAGAAATTAACTTCCTCGTCTCCAGAAAATCGCTAAGACAATCATGGAACCTAGTACTGCCGGAATAATGGCAGTTCCTGCTATTATCGGTCCCCAAGTCCCAAAAAGCAAGTGGCCTATAAAGGCACCAATCCAGCCGAGAAACATTTTTCCAAAACATCCCATTCGCTCTCCACGATTGGTCAGAGTACCTGCTAAAAATCCCACTAGGAGACCAACGAACATACTTCCTAACATATTATCTCCTTAATTTGCCCAATCTCCGTTACGGAAGAGTGGTACACGTGTCCCATCCTCACGGATACCATCGATATCCATTTGGTTAGAACCAATCATAAAGTCTACGTGAACATCTGAACGGTTAAGCCCCGCAGCTTCAAGCTCCTCTTCGCTCATCTCCGCTCCACCAACGACGCTAGTCGCATAGGCTGCACCGATAGCCAAGTGATTTGACGCATTTTCATCGAAAAGGGTGTTGAAGAAGGTAATCCCTGACTGAGAAATTGGGCTTGGATCTGGTACCAAGGCACATTCACCCAAGGCACGCGCACCTGCATTTTCAAAGACGAGGTCTTTCATAACCTGATCACCCTTCTCAGCAGTGATATCTACGATTTGCCCATCCTTAAAGGTTACTTTAATTCCTTCAATGATATTTCCATTATAGCTAAGCGGTTTTGTAGAAGTGACATAACCATCTGCGCGACGGAAATCAGGCGCTGTGAAAACTTCCTCTGTCGGCATATTTGGCAAGAATCCTTCTCCCTGTGCATTGATAGCACCAGCTGATTCCCAAACGTGGTTCTTCGGCAAACCAAGGGTCAAATCTGTCCCTGGCGCTGTGTAGTGAAGGGCTGAAAATTGTTCTTTATTAAGCATATCTGCCTTGCTCTTGAGGATAGCTGCATGCTCTTCCCAAGCCTTAACAGGATCTTCTTCATAGACACGGCAAGTTTTGAAAATTTGGTCCCAAAGGAGATCGACTGCTTCTTCATCGCTCGCAGCATTTGGAAAGACTTTCTTAGCCCACTCAAGTCCAGCAGCGGCTGCTACAGTCCAGCTAACCTTATTAGATTGAGTCGCGATACGCATTGGCTTCATGGCAAGTCCCATAGCTTTGGCAGAAGCTGAGAGCTTGTCAGCATCCACTCCGTTCAAGGCACCTGGATCAGATGAACGAACCCCAAGACGGCTAGCTTTGTTCTCTAAAAGATAGTTCATCTCAGCAATCTTGTATTCTGGCACATTGTCCAGACGCTCCATCGGTGCGTGGAGGAATTTCTCACGGTTGATGACATCATCTGTCCACTGAACGATAACCTCATGCGCACCCAAAGCATAAGCTTCTTTGACGATTAAGTGAGCCAACTCACGTTGTTCCACATCGATAGAGAGAGCCAAAGTGTGACCAGGTTGCACGTTAATTCCGTTCGCAACCAACAATTTCGCATATTTTTCTAGATTTTCTTTAAAATTTGGTAAAACCATGTTATTTTCTCTTTTCTATTTTTATTTTTCTTTCAAAGCAGAAAGTAGTCCTGCTAGTGCAATAGTACTGTCGATAGAAGCATTGTCTGGTCAGCAAGTTCCAATTGATACTCAAACACCTTCTCAGCCGGCTTGTCTTCCGCAAAAATTCTGAGTTTCGTCTTTTTCCCTCCAAGACCTTAAAACAACTCATCAAACAAACTCAACTGGTTATCCTCTGGCATATTGCCGAGAATCCCCATCTCATCCATCTTTTCAACCAAGGTTGATGAGAGCCCGCCACGCTTACGAAGTTCTGTTTTAGAGAGGAATTCTCCCTCTTCACGCGCTCGCACTAACTGCTTGGCAACGTTCTCTCCCAGACCATCCATAGCGACAAATGGTGGAATCAGTGTATCTCCGTCAATGATGAATTCAGTCGCATCACTACGGTAGAGGTCTAACTTCCCAAACTTGAAACCACGTTCCCACATTTCATTGACAATCTCAAGAGTTGTATAGAGGTCAATTTCCACATTAGAGGCCTCATTGTTCTTCCGTTTTTCAGATATTTCTTCCATTCTGCGCTTGATAGCATCCAAGCCCGCCCCCATGGTCTTAATATCAAATGCCTTAGCACGGATTGAGAAGTAAGCACAGTAGTAATAAATAGGATGGTGAACCTTGAAGTAAGCTACACGCAAGGCCATCATAACGTAGGCTGCCGCATGGGCTTTAGGGAACATGTACTTAATTTTCCCACAGGACTCGATATACCACTCTGGCACCTTATTAGCCTTCATGGCTTCGATGTAGCCATTGCGTTCCTCTTCTGAAATCTTCAGCCACAAGCCCTTACGTACTCGCTCCATGATAGTAAAGGCCATCTTAGGTTCGAGACCAGCATGCATGAGGTAAACCATGATGTCGTCCCGACAACCGATAACAGTCGATAGGTCTGCTATTCCTTGCTTAATCAGATCTTGGGCATTGCCCAGCCAAACGTCGGTACCATGGGATAGACCTGAGAGCTGAAGCAACTCTGCAAAAGTTGTCGGATGGGTCTCGTCTACCATTCCACGTACAAAGTTGGTCCCAAACTCTGGAATCCCCAGCATACCCGTCGGCGTTCCTATTTGCTCAGGTGTTACCCCAAGCACGTCAGTCCCTGAAAAGAGGGCCATCACACCTTCGTCATCCATAGGAATTTCATTAGGGTCAATCCCAGACAAGTCCTGCAGTTTCCGAATCATGGTCGGATCATCATGTCCCAGTACATCGAGTTTGAGGACGTTCTCATCGATATCGTGGAAGTTAAAGTGGGTCGTTTGCCATTCAGCCGTCACGTCATCTGCTGGATACTGGACAGGCGTAAAATCATAGACATCCATGTAGTTAGGAATAACAACGATTCCCCCGGGGTGTTGTCCTGTTGTACGCTTGACACCGGCAGCGCCTTGAGCAAGACGTTCCACCTCTGCATCACGATAAAACTTCCCATAATCTCGCTCGTAACCCTTGACAAAGCCATAGGCAGTCTTGGCAGCCACCGTACCAACCGTTCCTGCACGGAAGGCATATTCCTCACCAAAGATATCACGCACATCCAAGTGGGCGCTAGGCTGGTCTTCTCCCGAGAAGTTCAAGTCAATATCAGGAACCTTATCCCCATCAAAACCAAGGAAGGTCTCGAAAGGAATATCCTGTCCGTTTTTGCTGAGTTTATGACCACAGTTTGGACAGTCCTTATTGGGCATATCAAATCCTGAACCGTAAGAACCATCGGTGATAAATTCACTGTACTGACACTGACCACAGACATAGTGAGGAGAAAGAGGATTGACCTCTGTAATCCCAATCATGGTCGCAACGAAACTAGATCCAACAGACCCACGAGAACCAACTAAGTAGCCCCGTTCATTGGAACGTTGTACCAGCATCTGGGAAGCCAGATAAATCACAGCAAATCCATTCCCCAGAATAGAAGTTAATTCTTTTTCAATCCGCAAATCAACAATATCTGGCAGCGGATTTCCATAAATCTCAAAAGCTTTCTTATATGTCAACTCAGCAACTGTTTCTTCAGCCTTGTCGATGAAAGGCGTGTATAAGTCACCCTTAACAACCTCAACGGGTTCAAAGATTTCTGCCAAGGCATTGGTGTTTTCAATAACCAATTTCCGAGCTAATTCCTCTCCCAAGAAGGCAAATTCATCCAACATCTCATTAGTTGTTCTAAAATGAGCTTTTGGAAGAGGAGCAGGTTGAGCATGTTCCCCATGACCTATAGTTCGGTTAATCATTGCCCCCTGTCCCAAACTACGGACGATAATTTCACGGTAAATCTCTTCTTCAGGTTCGATATAGTGGACATTTCCCGTAGCCAGAACAGGCTTACCAAGACGATCTCCAACCTCTATCAAACTTTTGATAATGGTCTGTAGTTCTTCCATATCCTTGACCTGCTCCTTAGCAATCAAGGGAGCGTAGATAGCTGGTGGCATGACCTCGATAAAGTCATAATACTTGGCCACCTCAACCGCCGCATCCACACCTTGGGAAACGACTGCATCAAAAACTTCACCTTCAGAACAGGCTGAGCCTAAAATCAAACCTTCCCGATGGGCATCTAAAACCGTTCTCGGAATCCGTGGCACCCCTTCAAAGTACTTGGTATTGGATAAAGAAACCAGCTTAAAGATATTTTTTAGACCCACCTGATTCTTGACATAGATGGTCGCATGCTTGATCCGAGCTTTTTTATAAGAATCTGGACTAATCAAATCAATGTTAAGTCTAGCTAGATCGGTCACACCATGTTTTTCTGCTACTTCTTTGATAAAAATAAAGAGCAGACGACCAGTAGCTTCCGCATCGTAGTTGGCCATGTGGTGATGTTCCAAAGCCACACCAAAACGCTTAGTTAAAGGCCCCAAACCATGACGTTTATACTCAGGATAGAGATTTCTAGCAAACTCAAGTGTATCAATAACTGGCTGACTAATCTTTGGCAGACCATGACGCTCATAATTGGCATTCATAAAGCCAACGTCAAAGGTAGCATTATGGGCAACTAAGACTGTATCCTTGCAGAATTCTTGGAATTCCTGTAGCACTTGTTCCAGTGGTTTGGCATTTTTGACGTGATCATCTGTAATTCCAGTCAACTCAGTAGTAAAAGCTGACAAGGGATGCCCAGGATTGATAAATTCATCAAATTCAGCAATAACATTCCCCTTGTACATCTTAGAAGCCGCAACCTGAATCAAGTCATTATAGATAGCTGAAAGCCCCGTCGTTTCCACGTCAAAGACCACATAGGTTGCTTCGGACAAGTCCATCTCCACTTCATTGTAGACGATAGGGACACGATCCTCCACGATATTGGCTTCCATTCCATAGATTAGCTGAATTCCCGCTTTCTTAGCCGCCTTATAGCCATGTGGGAAAGACTGGACATTCCCATGGTCCGTTATGGCAACCGCCTTGTGTCCCCACTTAGCAGCTGTCGCAACGATCTCTTCTACCTCGGGTAGAGCATCCATAGTCGACATGTTAGTATGAGCGTGAAACTCAACCCGACGCTCACCTTCTGGCATCAAATCCTTCCGCTCATAGTGAACAACTTCCTGCACATCCTGCACGTTCATAGTCAAATCGCGTGTGAAGTTATTCATCTCCACATTCCCACGAACTCGGAGCCAAGAATTTTTCTTAATTAGATCAAATTTCTGAGCCTCTTCCTCGTTCTTAACCCACTTTTGCATAGAAAAACTGGAAGTGTAGTCTGTCATTTTAAAGTTGATCAAAACACGCCCTGTTCTGGTCACTTTTTGCTCCACATCAAACACAACACCTTCAAAGACCAGACGATTTTCCTCCGTCGTCACTTCGATCATAGGAGTAATCTCTGCCTTATCCAGCTTCGGTTTAGCTGCAGCTTTTTTAGCTTGAAAATCAAAGGATGGTTTCTCTTCCGCTGGAGGAGGTGCCATCTGTTCTAGTTGTTCCATAGCACGGAGCGCTTCCTCATTGGCCGCTTGAACAATCTGCTCATTTTCAGCATGGAAGGCCTCTTCCTGCTCTTGGGTCAACACATCATTTTTCTCTACTTGACAGTTGAAAGTTGGAAAACCAAACTTTTCAAGTTGTTTGGCTAAATTAGGAAGGTGATTTTTCTTAAAGTGTTCCTTATCAATCGCCTCAGATCCTTCAATAAAGAGTTGATTACCCTCAGCACGAACTTGCAAATTTTGATAAAGGGACTTAAAACCTTGACTAGCACATGGCCCTTCAGAAAAAGCCTCTCTATAATAGGCCTGCAAGAGATGATTGGAAAATTCTTGAGACAGAGTCTTGATTTCGAAAACAGCTTTATTGCCTGTCTTAGAAAATTCCTCACTCAGCCCTTTCTTTAATTCTAAAAAGATTTCAATAGGTAAAATATTAGAAAATACAAAGTGAAACTCCCATAACTTACTGATTTTATGAACCACAACACCTTCAATATCAGCCTGAGCTAAAGCAGAATGCTGCCTTATCTCTGACGGTATTCCTAATTGATTCATCAAAATTTCAAAACTATTTGACATTCATTTTCCTCACATTATTCTCCTACTATTTTACCATATTTAGAGGTATTTTCTAAAGACAAAAGGAAGCCACTAAGTGACTTCCTTCTAGAGTGAGGACGGATTAGTCTTCACCTTTATTTTTCTTAATGATTTCTTCTTGTACTGACTTAGGTACATCTTCGTAGTGGTCAAATACCATCATGAATGTACCACGTCCTTGAGATGCAGAACGAAGAACTGTTGCATAACCGAACATTTCAGCAAGTGGAACATAAGCACGAACGATTTGGCTGTTACCGTGTGCTTCCATACCATCAACACGTCCACGACGAGCAGTTACGTGACCCATAACATCACCAAGGTTTTCTTCTGGAACAGTGATTGTTACAAGCATCATTGGCTCAAGGATGGCTGGTTGTGCTGATTTAGCAGCTTCTTTAAGGGCAAGTGAAGCCGCGATCTTGAAGGCAGTTTCAGATGAGTCGACATCGTGGTATGAACCATCGTAAAGCTTAGCTTTAACGTCAACCATTGGGTAACCTGCAAGAACACCATTAGCCATAGATTCTACCAAACCTTTTTCAACCGCTGGGATAAATTCACGAGGAACCACACCACCGACGATTGCGTTTTCGAATTCGAATCCTTTACCTTCTTCGTTTGGAGTAAATTCAATCCATACATCACCGAATTGACCTTTACCACCAGACTGACGTTTGAAGAATCCACGTGCTTGAGTAGAAGCGCGGAATGTTTCACGGTAAGATACTTGAGGAGCACCTACGTTCGCTTCAACTTTGAACTCACGACGCATACGGTCAACAAGGACGTCAAGGTGAAGCTCACCCATACCTGAGATAACTGTTTCACCAGTTTCAACGTTTGTTTCAACGCGGAATGTTGGATCTTCTTCAGCCAATTTTTGAAGGGCGATACCCATCTTGTCTTGGTCAGCTTTAGATTTTGGCTCAACCATCAATTGGATAACTGGTTCTGGAACGTTGATTGACTCAAGGATGATTTTAGCTTTTTCATCTGTCAATGAGTCACCAGTTGTAGTATCTTTCAAACCAACGGCAGCAGCGATATCACCTGAGTAAACAGTATCAATTTCTTGACGACTGTTAGCGTGCATTTGAAGGATACGTCCAATACGTTCACGTTTACCTTTAGAAGTGTTCAATACGTAAGAACCTGATTGAAGAACACCTGAGTACACACGGAAGAATGTCAAACGACCTACGAATGGGTCTGTCATGATCTTGAAGGCAAGAGCTGCAAATGGCTCTTCGTCAGATGCTGGACGAGTTTCTTCAGCGTCTGTATCTGGGTTAATACCTTTGATAGCTGGGATATCAAGTGGGCTTGGAAGGTAGTCAATAACTGCATCAAGCATCAATTGAACACCTTTGTTCTTGAAGGCAGAACCACACAATACTGGGAAGAATTCAACGTTGATAGTCGCTTTACGGATACCAGCTTTCAATTCTTCGTTAGTGATTTCTTCACCTTCGAGGTATTTCATCATCAATTCTTCGTCAGTTTCAGCAACTGCTTCAACCAATTTTTCACGGTATTCTTGAGCTTGGTCAAGGTATTCAGCTGGAATATCTTCTTCAAGGATATCTGTACCAAGGTCGTTCGTATAGATTTCAGCTTTCATCTTGATCAAGTCGATGATACCACGGAAGTCATCTTCAGAACCGATTGGCAATTGGATTGGGTGTGCATTTGCTTGCAGACGATCGTGAAGTGTGCTTACAGAGTAAAGGAAGTCAGCACCGATTTTGTCCATTTTGTTGGCAAATACGATACGTGGAACTCCATACTCAGTTGCTTGACGCCAAACTGTTTCAGTTTGAGGCTCAACACCTGATTGTGAGTCAAGAACGGTAACCGCACCATCCAATACACGAAGAGAACGTTGTACTTCGATTGTGAAGTCCACGTGTCCTGGTGTGTCGATGATGTTTACGCGGTGGTTGTTCCATTGAGCTGTTGTCGCAGCAGATGTGATAGTGATACCACGCTCTTGCTCTTGCTCCATCCAGTCCATTTGTGACGCACCTTCGTGAGTTTCACCGATTTTGTGGATTTTACCAGTGTAGTAAAGAATACGCTCAGTAGTTGTTGTTTTACCAGCATCGACGTGAGCCATGATACCGATATTACGAGTTTTTTCAAGTGAAAATTCGCGTGCCATGAGGTTTGTTTCTCCTATTTATTTTTGATTTCTATTCTATTATAACACGATTTTAATAAAAACGGATAGGCAGGACCTACCCGTTCTCAATGTTTTCATGCTATTGTTGGTTTCAACTTGTAAATTTACAAGTTGAATTGAACTCGGGCTAAAGTTAATTAGCCGATTTGAGCCAGAACGGGATGCTGTGTGAAAAAGATAAACTTCCTTGTATTCGTATTCGTCGAATACTGCGTCAGTTTCCTATTTTCACCTTGCATCCTTACCGTTCCTAGCATCATGATTTTACCAACGGAAGTGTGCGAATGCACGGTTAGCTTCAGCCATACGGTGAGTGTCTTCACGTTTCTTAACAGCTGCACCAGTGTTGTTAGCAGCATCTAAGATTTCTTTTGCAAGACGGTCTTGCATTGTGTGTTCACCACGAAGACGAGCGATTGTTACCAACCAACGAAGTCCAAGTGTTGTACGACGTTCTGGACGAACTTCAACTGGGACTTGGTAGTTAGAACCACCAACACGACGTGCACGTACTTCAAGTACAGGCATGATGTTTTCCATAGCGGTTTCAAATACTTCAAGTGCATCGTTTCCAGTAGCTTCTTTGATTTGCTCAAAGGCACCGTAAACGATTGAAGCAGCTGTACCACGTTTACCATCAAGCATAACGCGGTTGATAAGACGAGTAACTAGTTGTGAATTGTAAAGCGGATCTGGCAATACGTCACGTTTTGGAGCTCTATTTTTACGACTCATTTCTCTTTATCCCCTTTCCTTATGCTTTTGGACGTTTAGTACCGTATTTAGAACGGCCTTGTTTACGATCGTTAACACCTGCAGTATCAAGTGCACCACGGACGATATGGTAACGTACCCCTGGAAGGTCTTTTACACGTCCACCACGAAGAAGCACCACGCTGTGCTCTTGCAAGTTGTGTCCGATACCTGGGATGTAGGCAGTAACTTCGATAAGGTTGCTCAAACGTACACGAGCGAATTTACGAAGGGCTGAGTTAGGTTTTTTAGGTGTCATTGTTCCAACACGAGTTGCAACACCACGTTTTTGTGGTGAAGAAACGTTTGTTTGAACTTTTTTATGACTGTTGTAACCAACGTTCAAAGCTGGTGATTTAGATTTTTCTACTTTTGATTTACGCGGTTTGCGAACCAATTGGTTAATTGTAGGCATCTACATTCTCCTGTGTTTTTTTATTTTTGGTGATGATACACTTGGTGACAGCTATCATCTGTGTGTACTTTTGCAACATTTGTCAGCACGTCCCTGTACACTCTTGAGAGACCAAAAGTAAAAAGTACCGTCTATTATTGTAACAAAATTTTCCCTTGGTTGTCAAGATATTTTTCTTTTTTATTCTTAATTTTAGCTCTTTTGTAGTGCTCCCTAAAAAAAGAAAAAGGAGGAATCCCTCCCTCCTAAAGTTAGTATTGTTCCATTCAATCCCATCAATTTTAGCACATAATAGTTTTCGAGATATGATAGTATCACAACCAACCAGATTCTTTCGCGATATTAGCTGCCTCTGTTCGATTACCAGCATCTAGTTTCGAAAGAATATTGGTGACATAGTTTCGGACTGTTCCGTTGGATAGATAAAGTTTGTCTGCAATTTCTTGATTAGATAAACCCTGAGCGACTCCCTTTAAAACTGAGATTTCTTGCTCCGTTAATGGATTGGGATGCGTCATCACCACTTCCATCAATTCAGGCGAATACTCCTTGCGTCCCTCTAGGACGGTGTGCAAGGTTTGCATGAGGTCTGCAATGTTTCTTTCTTTTAATACATAAGCATCTACTCCAGCCTTGACCGCACGTTCAAAATACCCTGAGCGCTTGAAGGTCGTCACTACAACCACCTTTGTTTCAAGCTTTTCTGCTCGTATCCACTCCAAGACTTCAAGACCTGTCTTAACAGGCATTTCTACGTCAAGGATGGCGATATCTACAGACTCCTTTTCTAATAGTTGGATTGCTTCTTGCCCATTATTGGCTTGAAAGACAGACTCTACATCCGGTTGAAGCGTGAGCAACTGGCACATGGCATCCCGCAACATACTTTGATCTTCTGCGACTAATACTTTCATCTATTTTCTCTCCTTATAAGGTAGTCGAACCTGAACTTCTGTCGGTTGTTTCCAACTAATTACCTTTACTTCTCCCGAAAATGGAAGAACACGATCTTGAACTGTATGGAGCTCATCCCCCTTTATAGAAGTAAAGCCACAGCCATCATCTCTCACTGTTAGAATGAGTTCTTTCTCTGTCCGTTCTAATTTTAAGTAGACTTTAGACGCTTTAGCATGTTTGATGATGTTGGTCACTAATTCAAGCAAAATCATGGAAGCCGTTGACTCCAATTCCTGAGTTAAGCTAGCTGTATCTAGTTGATTAGCTATTTCCACTTCAATTCCAGCAATTTCTAACATCTTTTTTACAGTCTCTAGTTCGGATGTCAAAGTTCTAGACTTAAGATTTTCCACAATGGTTCGCACTTCATTCATGGAATCCTTGCTGATCTGGTGAATTTCTTTTAATTCCTTTTCCACCTGTGGATAAGCCTCCATCTGGAATAACTGCAAGGCTAAATCTGTCTTGACACTCAGCATAGCAAAAGTGTGTCCCAGACTATCATGCAAATCCTGACCGATACGACTACGTTCATTTTCAGCAAGCAATAGATTTATCTGGGCATTTTGCTTAGCCTGAGCTTCTTTCAAATCCTCCACAATACGAATCCGAACCAAGCCAAAAGTCATTAAATCGACAAAAGCAAGAATTACAAGTAGATAGAATAAAAACTCAACTTCGATTCTCTGAAAAATCAAAAGTTGGCCCAAAACAAGGACTTGAGCAAGAAGAAAAGTCCAGACATGTAAAGACTTTAAACCACCTACGCTGAAATGATAACTTAAGAGATTGGATAGAAAAAAGAAAAACCAGATATAATTAACAGCAACAAAGGCAGTATTCCCAACTACATAAGTCAGCATGAGACCCCAATATAGCCAAGACAGGCGCTGGCTCTTAGTTGTTAAAACACCCAAATATGCCACTATAAATAGAATATCAATCAATAAATGCCAGGCAGAAAGCCATCCAGTCACTACAGGTAGGATGGGGAAAATCATAAAAATTAAACTGGCCCAAAACATATAATGTATGCTTTTCAGTCTTTCAAGCATTAAGCATTCTCCTTATGACCTTGAAGGTAAATGGTCAAACCAAACAAAACTGCTGAAAAAACAAGTAGATAAACTATGGTTGATAGATCGATGCTACCCTCGTTTAAGAAGGTCTTGAGCAACTCCATCAACTGATAAGTTGGTAGACACTTCCCGATTGCTTGCATCCAGTCTGGAAATAAAGAGATGGGCATCCAGAGTCCGCCTAAAACAGCCAAGCCTAGATAGAGAAGATTGCCCACGACAGACATCAGCTGACTAGAAGGCAAAAGTGTCAAGGTCAAGCCAAGCGCTACAAAAGCTACACTTCCTACTATCAGCAAGAGCGCAGCCCCAATCCAGCTTCCTAAAGGCATATCCACACCTCTGACCAAGTGCCCAACTGAGAAAACAACCAAGATTGAGACCAGATAATCAACCATCATACTTGTTATCTTTGATAGATAATATTCTACCATATTTACCGGAGTATGGCGCAATGTTTTCTGCCAGTTGTTGATTTTGTCTGTATGTAAAACAACTGGGAATGAAAACATAGCTGTCGACATCATGGAAAAAGCCGTCATGGAGATGAGGTAGTCGCGCATAAAATTAGCCGGTCCACCTGGTGTTTCTTGGTACATTCCTGAAAAGAATAAATAGAAAGCTGTCGGCACCCCTACTGATAATAAATAATAGACGAGTTGCCGTTTGGTCAATAGAAATTCTATCTTATTTAATGCGATCCATCGTTTCATCTTCGTCATCTCCCTTCTGTGTTTCTTCAAAGATGGTATCTAGCAAACTACGGTTATTAACTTCGATTTCTTGTATGCTACATCCTGCTTGAACTAACAGTTCCCAAAAAGTATTTGCCTCTCGTGTGACTACTTGCAGAGCATCTTGTTTTTGTACCCAGTTTTCAACTAAGTTAGACTGCTCAACAATTTCCTTGTATGCCAGAGGAAGGATAAAATGCTTTTCAATTCCCTCACTACGCATGGCTAGAGGTGTTGTATCGCGAATCAAGTCTCCCTTATTCAAGACCAAGATTCGGTCCGCTGTATGCTCTACCTCTTCGATGTAATGGGACGAATAGAGAATGGTAACTCCCTGCGCTTTTAGATCCTGAACAATTTCCCAAAAACGTTGGCGTGTTGAGGTATCCATGGCCGCAGTTGGCTCATCTAAAAAGACAAGTTTTGGTCGGCCAATCAAGGTCAAGGCAAAAGAGAAGAGACGCTTTTGCCCGCCTGACAATTTTTCTGCAAATTGCTCTTTTTGTTGCTTGTCAAACTGCAATAGTTGATCGATCTCCTGGTTGCTCAAGGGATTTGGATAAATACTTTGAAAGAAAGCAATCAACTCTTTGACCTTTAATTTCTGAACGATGACATTTTCTTGAGGCAGATAACCTCTAATATAGTCTAACTGAGAACTCGTCACTGACAAGCCTTGGATGGATACTTGACCGCTTGTGACCAGTTTATCTCCAA